>NZ_JBVJKK010000003.1:0-916861 GCF_055585285.1 Streptomyces sp. NPDC053665 | reverse complement strand
CGGAGAAGTACCAGCTGCGGCCCCGCGACTGGGAGGCGGCCGAACGCGAGGGACGCAGCATCGCCCCGCTGATCACCCGCCTCAACACCGTCCGCAGGGAGAACCCGGCCCTGCGGCAGCTGCGCGACCTGCACTTCCACCACGCGGACCAGGACGCGGTGATCGTGTACTCGAAGCGGCAGGGTTCGAACACGGTTCTGGTGGTCGTGAACCTCGACCCCCACCACACCCAGGAGGCCACGGTCTCGTTGGACATGCCGCAACTCGGCCTGGACTGGCACGAGTCGGTGCCGGTGCGCGACGAGCTCACCGGCGAGACCTATCACTGGGGCAGGTCCAACTATGTGCGCCTCGAGCCGGGCCGGCGTCCCGCGCACGTCTTCTCGGTGCTGCGACCGTCCACCCCGCAGATCGGAGGGTCACCCACAATATGATCGTCAACGAACCCGTGCCGGACACCTTCGAGGACACCCCGGCCAGGGACCGCGACCCCGACTGGTTCAAGCGCGCCGTCTTCTACGAGGTGCTGGTCCGCTCGTTCCAGGACAGCAACGGCGACGGCGTCGGCGACCTCAAGGGCCTGACCGCCAAGCTGGACTACCTCCAGTGGCTCGGCGTCGACTGCCTGTGGCTGCCGCCGTTCTTCAAGTCGCCCCTGCGTGACGGCGGCTACGACGTCAGCGACTACACCGCCGTGCTCCCCGAGTTCGGCGACCTCGCCGACTTCGTGGAGTTCGTCGACGCCGCCCACCAGCGCGGCATGCGCGTGATCATCGACTTCGTCATGAACCACACCAGCGACCAGCACCCGTGGTTCCAGGAGTCCAGGAAGGACCCCGACGGCCCCTACGGCGACTACTACGTGTGGGCCGACGACGACAAGCAGTTCCAGGACGCGCGGATCATCTTCGTCGACACCGAGGCCTCCAACTGGACCTACGACCCGGTCCGCAAGCAGTACTACTGGCACCGCTTCTTCTCGCACCAGCCGGACCTCAACTACGAGAACCCGGCCGTGCAGGAGGAGATGATCTCCGCGCTGAAGTTCTGGCTGGACCTGGGCATCGACGGGTTCCGGCTCGACGCGGTGCCGTACCTGTACCAGGAGGAGGGGACCAACTGCGAGAACCTCCCGGCGACCCACGCCTTCCTCAAGCGGGTGCGCAAGGAGATCGACGCCCAGTACCCGGACACCGTGCTGCTGGCGGAGGCCAACCAGTGGCCCGAGGACGTCGTCGACTACTTCGGCGACTACGCCGCCGGCGGCGACGAGTGCCACATGGCCTTCCACTTCCCGGTCATGCCCCGCATCTTCATGGCCGTGCGGCGCGAGTCCCGCTACCCGGTCTCCGAGATCCTGGCCAAGACCCCGGCCATCCCCGAGCGCTGCCAGTGGGGCATCTTCCTGCGCAACCACGACGAGCTGACGCTCGAGATGGTGACCGACGAAGAGCGCGACTACATGTGGGCCGAGTACGCCAAGGACCCGCGCATGCGGGCCAACATCGGCATCCGCCGCAGGCTCGCACCGCTGCTGGACAACGACCGCAACCAGATCGAGCTGTTCACCGCCCTGCTGCTGTCGCTGCCCGGCTCGCCGATCCTGTACTACGGCGACGAGATCGGCATGGGCGACAACATCTGGCTCGGCGACCGCGACGCGGTGCGCACCCCGATGCAGTGGACGCCCGACCGCAACGCGGGTTTCTCCTCGTCCGATCCCGGGCGGCTGTTCCTGCCCACGATCATGGACCCGGTCTACGGCTACCAGGTGACCAACGTCGAGGCGTCCATGGCCTCGCCGTCGTCGCTGCTGCACTGGACCCGGCGCATGATCGAGATCCGCAAGCAGAACCCCGCGTTCGGCCTCGGCTCCTACACCGAGCTGCCCTCGTCCAACCCCGCCGTGCTGGCGTTCCTGCGGGAGTACGAGGACGACCTGGTGCTGTGCGTGAACAACTTCTCGCGTTTCGCGCAGCCCACGGAGCTGGATCTGAGCGCCTTCGAGGGCCGGCACCCGGTGGAGCTGTTCGGCGGGGTCCGCTTCCCCGCGATCGGTGAACTGCCGTACCTGCTGACCCTCGGCGGGCACGGTTTCTACTGGTTCCGGCTCCGCAAGGACGCCGTGTGAAAGCCGAACGACAGGCCTGCTGAGGCCTGATCCGCGCGGCGGGCCGCAAACCCCCGTGGCGGGGCGTTTCCTCCGCCCCGCCCGGGGCACGCACTAGTAACACCCCGCCCACCCGCGTATGCCGGAGGAGCGCCGTCCGGGCCGGTTGCAGGCATCAGGGGGCGCATCAAGAATGGGTGAAAGGACGCGAGGCCATGTCGGAAGCCGTCACACGCACCGTCGCCACCCCGCCCGGCCTTCTCGCATCCCTGGAGCCACTGCTGCGGGAATGGCTGCCGCGGCAGCGCTGGTTCGCGGGCAAAGGACGGCCGGTCACCGGGTTCACGCTGGTCGGGGCCACCGAGCTGCTCCCGGGCACGGCGAAGCTCGGTCTGTATCACCTGCTCGTGCGCGCCCACCAGCCGCTCGTGCCGTCCCACGGGGCGCCGGACCACCCCGGTGACTGCTACCAGCTGCTGATAGGCGTGCGCGAGGCGCTGCCGCCTCGGCTGGCGCCCGCGCTCATCGGACACGTGTCGACGGGGCCGCTGGCCGGCCGCACGGTCTACGACGCCCTGCACGACACCAGGCCCGCCGAACTGCTCCTGGAGGCCCTGCGCACCCGGGCGCGCATCGGCGGGCTCCGTTTCGACCGGGACCCGCAGCAGGACATCCGCTCGGGGCTGGTACCGCGCGTGGTGACCGCCGAGCAGTCCAACTCGTCGGTCGTCTACGGAGATACGTTCATCCTGAAGCTGTTGCGCCGGATCGTGCCGGGGATCAACCCCGATCTGGAGCTGCCGCTGGCGCTGGCCCGCGAGGGCTGCCCCCGGGTGCCCGCGCCGACGGCCTGGATGGTCGCAGACGTCGACCCCGCGTCCGACCCGGTCGCCATGGGCGGCCCGGCGGACCTCGCCGGGCAGCCGTACGTGCTGGGCGTCTTGCAGCCGTTCCTGCAAGGTGCCTCCGACGGCTGGGAGCTGGCGCTGCGCGAACTGGCGAAGGGCGAGGACTTCGCCGCCGAGGCACGGGCCCTGGGGCGGGCCACCGCCGAGGTGCACACCGCGCTGGCCCGCGCACTGCCCACGGTGACGCTCGGCCACATGCAGCTGCGGCTGATGGTCGACGGCATGATCGAGCGCCTGGACACGGCCGTCCAGGCGGTGCCCGCGCTGCGCCCCTACGCCGGCGGGTTGCGCTCGGCGTTCACGGCGCTCGCCGACCTGGCCTCGGAGGGCCGCACCTGGACCGCGCAGCGCGTGCACGGCGATCTCCACCTGGGGCAGTGCCTGCGCTCGCCGTCGGGTGAGTGGTGGCTGATCGACTTCGAGGGCGAACCGGCCCGTCCGCTGTCCGAGCGGCGCATGCCGCAGCCGGCGGTGCGGGACGTGGCCGGCATGCTGCGTTCCTTCGACTACGCGGCGCGCTCGGTGGACCCGGCCCAGCCGGACTGGGCCGAGACGTGCCGGGCCGCCTTCTGCTCCGGCTACGCCGACGCCTCCGGCAGCGACCCGCGCACCGACCCGGTGCTGCTGCGCGCCTTCGAGACGGACAAGGCGATCTACGAGGTGGTGTACGAGGCCCGGCACCGCCCCGACTGGCTGCCGGTCCCGCTGGCCGCCATAGAGCGGCTGGCCTCGTCCGGCCACCTGACCTGACCCACCCCCTCGTCCTGGAGGCTCCGCCCGTGACCCCCCGTCCTGAGTCCAGCGGTCCGCGTCCCAAGGGGACGGCCGGGGAGAAGATCCCCGAGCAGCCCACGGCCGCGCAGCGAAAGAGCGCCGCGAAGAAGACGGCGGTGCCGAAGCAGGCAGCGGCGAAGAAGACGGCGGCCGCGAAGAAGGCGGCGGCCAAGAAGACGGCCACTGCCGCGAAGGCGGCCCCCGAGAAGGCGGCGGCCGCCAAGAAGGCCGTCACGAAGAAGGCGGCCGCGGTGAAGTCCACGGCCAGGAAGGTCGCCGCGACCAGGACGCCGGCGGCGCAGCCGGCGGAGGCCGGGGCGGCGACGGCTGCCGAACCGGCCACGGCGGCGAGGACGACCGCGGCGAAGAAGACCACCGCCAAGAAGACCACGGCGAAGAAGGCGACGGCCGCCGGGACGGCCGCGGTGAAGTCCGCCGCGAAGAAGGCCACCGCCCGGAAGACCACGGCCGAGAAGGCCCCGGCGGAGAAGGCCGCCGTCAAGAAGGCCGCCGCCAAGAAGGCCGTGACGAAGAAGGCCGTGACGAAGAAGGCGGCGGCCACCGAAGCCGCTGCGGTGAAGGCCGCGGCCGCGCCGGCGGCCACCGCCGAGGCCCCCGCCACGAAGGCCCCCGCCAAGCGGGCCCCCGCGAGGAAGACCGCCGAGAAGAAGGCGACGGCGCCGAGGAAGGCAACCAAGAAGGCCCCGGCCGGAAAGCCACCGGCCGGGAAGGCTCCGGCCGTCGGGGCTGCGGCACAGGAGGCCACCGCCCAGGTGGTTCCTCCGGAGATGGAGGTCGCCGTCTCCCCCGCCGTCGACCCCCAGGACCGCGCGCGGCTGCTCGACGGCACGCACCACGACCCGCACTCCGTGCTCGGCGCACACCCCGTGCCCGGCGGCATCGCCTTCCGGGCGTTCCGTCCGTACGCCCTGGCGGTGACGGTGCTCGCCGGTGAGGTGCGGGCGGAGCTGCACGACGACGGCGAGGGGTTCTTCTCGGGGCTGCTGCCGCTGACGGAGGTCCCGGAGTACCGGCTGCTGGTGCGCTACGAGGGGACGCTGCTGGAGACGGAGGACGCCTACCGCTTCCTGCCCACGCTCGGTGATCTCGACCTGCACCTGATCGGTGAGGGCCGGCACGAGGAGCTGTGGACGGCGCTGGGCGCCCACCCGACGACGCACCAGGGCGTGACCGGCACCCGCTTCGCGGTGTGGGCGCCGAACGCCCGCGGTGTGCGCGTGGCCGGCACGTTCAACTTCTGGGACGGCACCGGGCACGTCATGCGGTCGCTGGGTTCGTCCGGGGTGTGGGAGCTGTTCCTGCCGGACGTCGGCGAGGGCGAGCTGTACAAGTTCGACATCACCCGGCCCGACGGGTCGAGGACGCTGCGCGCCGACCCGATGGCCCGCCGCACCGAGGTGCCCCCCGCCACGTCGTCGGTCATCACCTCCTCGCACTACGAGTGGGGCGACGCCGAGTGGCTGGAGCGCCGCGCGCAGGCCCCGGCGCACGAGGCGCCGTTCTCGGTGTACGAGGTGCACCTGCCCTCCTGGCGACCGGGGCTGACGTACCGTCAGCTCGCCGAGCAGCTGCCCGCGTACGTGAAGGACCTCGGTTTCACGCACGTGGAGCTGATGCCGGTCGCCGAGCACCCCTTCGGCGGGTCCTGGGGGTACCAGGTCACCGGCTTCTACGCGCCGACGGCCCGGCTGGGCACGCCGGACGACTTCCGGTACCTGGTCGACAAGCTGCACCAGGCGGGCATCGGCGTCCTCATGGACTGGGTGCCGGCCCACTTCCCGCGGGACGCCTGGGCGCTGGCCGAGTTCGACGGGCGCCCGCTGTACGAGCACGAGGACCCGCTGCGGGCCGCGCACCCCGACTGGGGGACGCTGGAGTTCGACTTCGGGCGCAACGAGGTCCGCAACTTCCTCGTGGCCAACGCGGTGTACTGGTGCGAGGAGTTCCACATCGACGGGCTGCGCGTGGACGCGGTCGCCTCGATGCTCTACCTCGACTACTCCCGCGAGCCGGGCCAGTGGACGCCGAACGAGCACGGGGGCCGGGAGAACCTGGACGCGGTGGCGTTCCTCCAGGAGATGAACGCGACGGTGTACCGCAGGGTGCCCGGCGTGGTGACGGTCGCGGAGGAGTCCACCGCGTGGGACGGCGTCACACGGGCCACCCACCACAAGGGCCCGAGCGGCTTCGGCGGGCTCGGCTTCGGGCTGAAGTGGAACATGGGCTGGATGCACGACTCGTTGCAGTACATGAGCCACGAGCCGGTGTACCGCAAGTACCACCACGGGGAGATGACCTTCTCCATGGTGTACGCCTACAGCGAGAACTACGTGCTGCCGATCTCGCACGACGAGGTCGTGCACGGCAAGGGTTCCCTGGTGTCGAAGATGCCGGGCGACTGGTGGCAGCAGCGGGCCGGGGTGCGCTCCTACCTCGGCTTCATGTGGGCCCACCCGGGCAAGCAACTGCTGTTCATGGGCCAGGAGTTCGCGCAGGGCGCGGAGTGGTCCGAGGTGCACGGCCCGGACTGGTGGCTGCTCGACCCGGGTTACGGGGCGGAGGCGGACCACCGGGGCGTGCGGGATCTGGTCCGCGACCTCAACGCGGTCTACCGCGCCACCCCGGCGCTGTGGCGGCTGGACACCGACCCGGCGGGCTTCGAGTGGATCGTCGGGGACGCCGCCGACGACAACGTGGTGGCGTTCCTGCGGCTGGACCCGGAGGGCAACCCGCTGCTGGCGGTCTCCAACTTCGCGCCGGTCATCCGCCACGACTACCGGCTCGGCGTCCCCGAGGAGATCCCCGCCTGGCACGAGGTCCTCAACACCGACGCGGCCCGCTACGGCGGCAGCGACGTGACGGCCCCGGACCCGGTCAAGCCGGAGCCCCAGCCCTGGCACGGCCGCCCGGCCAGCATCCGCCTGACCCTGCCCCCGCTGGCGACGGTGTGGCTGCGGCCGGCCTGAGCGGCCGGGTACCACCGCGGTGACGTGCCGTACCCGGCCGGGGAACGGCCGGGCACGGCTGCGGTGTGTCACGCCAGGGCGTCGGCGAGCGCCTCGGGCAGGGGGCCGGTGTGCACGACGCCGAGGCGCTGGGTGGCCCGGGTCAGCGCCACGTACAGGTCGCTGGTGCCGTAGCGGCCGGGTTCGACGACGAGCACGGAGTCGAACTCCAGGCCCTTGGCCTGCCGCGGGTCGAGCAGGACGACCGTCTGCGTGAGGTCCGGTTCGGCGCCCGCCGTCACGCCGTCCAGCCGGGTCGCGATGCCCCGGTGCAGGGCGCGCGGGGCGATCACCGCGAGCCGCCCCTCGGCGGGGGTGAGTTCCCCGACCGCCTTGGCGACGGCGCCGGGCAGGTCGTCGGTGAGGCGGGCCCAGGGACGCACGCCCGTGGAGCGGACCGAGCCGGGCGGCTCGAACCGCGGGTTCTCGGCCCGCACCACGGCCGCCGCGACGTCCATGATCTCCGCGGGGGTGCGGTAGTTGACGCCCAGCCGGGTGTGCTCCCAGCGGTCCTCCACGTACGGGGCCAGGATGTCGGACCAGGAGCCGACCCCGGCCGCCTCCGCCGTCTGGGCGGGGTCGCCGACCAGGGTCATGGAACGGGTCGGGCTGCGCCGCATCAGCAGCCGCCACGCCATGGGCGACAGCTCCTGCGCCTCGTCGACGATGATGTGCCCGAACGCCCAGGTGCGGTCGGCCGCCGCGCGCTCGGCGGCACTGCGGTGGTCGTCCTCCTCGTGCCGCTCGGCGAACCGCTCGGCGTCGATGATGTCGTGCGCGGACAGCACCTCGGAGCTCTCGGGGTCGTCCTCCTCCTTGTCCTCGAACTCGTAGGTCCGGGAGGCGTACGACACGTCCAGCACGCCCTGCGCGTAGGCGATCTGCCGCTCCCGCTCGCGCGCGGCGCGGTCCCGGGCGATCCGGTCGTCCTCGCCGAGCAGTTCGGCGGCCTCGTCCAGCAGCGGCACGTCCGCGACCGTCCAGTGCCGGGTCACGGGCCGCCGCACGGCGTCGGCGTCCTCGGCGGACAGGAACTCCTCGGGCGCGGCGAGGAGGTCCGCGACGAGCCGCTCGGGGGTGAGCACCGGCCACAACCGGTCGACGGCCGCCCACACCTCGGGGTTCTCGGCGAGGTCGTCGCGGATCTGCGTGATGTCGCTGGGGTCGAGCAGGCTGGACCCGTCGAAGGGATCGGTGCCGATCCGCTCGGCGTACAGGTCGGTGAGCGCGTTGAGGATGTGGCCCTCGAAGTGCTCGCGGGCCGTGTTGTGCGGCAGCCGCACGGCACGGGTGCGCTCGCGGGCGACGTTGACCAGACCGTCGTCGAGCATGAGGACCTCGCGCTCGTGCTCGACGGTGATGACGGGGTCGGGCAGCGCCTGCCGGCTGCGGACGGCCTCGGCGAGCACGTCCGCCATCTCGGCCCGCCCCTTCACGGCGGCCGCAGCGGGGGTGTCGACGGCGGTCGCCCGCACGCCCGGGTACAGCTCGCCGACGGTCGCGAGGAGCACGCCGGTCTCGCCCAGCGAGGGCAGCACCTCGCCGATGTAGCCGAGGAAGGCCGGGTTGGGCCCGACGATCAGCACGGCCCGCTTGGCGAGCAGCTCCCGGTGCTCGTACAGCAGGTAGGCGGCACGGTGCAGGGCGACGGCCGTCTTGCCGGTGCCCGGCCCGCCCTCCACGACGAGGACACCGCGGTGCGGGGCGCGGATGATGCGGTCCTGGTCGGCCTGAATGGTCCGCACGATGTCGCCCATGCGGCCGGTACGGGCGGAGTCCAGCGCGGCGAGCAGGACCGCGTCGCCGGTGGGGTCCTCGTGACCGGTGCGCGTCTCGTCGCCGAGGTCGAGGATCTCGTCGTGCAGGTGGGTGACGCGGCGGCCCTCGGTGGCGATGTGCCGCCGGCGCCTGAGTCCCATCGGGGTGTGCCCGGTGGCCAGGTAGAAGGGACGGGCGACCTCGGCGCGCCAGTCGATCAGGACGGGGGTGCGCTCGCTGTCGGCGGTGCGCAGGCCGATGCGGCCGATGTGGTGGCTGACGCCCGAGGTGAGGTCGATCCGGCCGAAGCACAGGGAGCCGTCCACCGCGTTCAGCGCGGCGAGCAGCCCGGAGCGTTCGGCGACGAGGATGTCCCGTTCGAGCCGGGCCTGCATGGGCGTGTTGCCCTGCGCGAGGGCGTCCGTGACGGAGGTCTCGGTGTCGCCGCGCAGTGCGTCCACGCGCGCGTACAACCCGTCGATGAATTCCTGTTCCTGTCGCAATTCATCGTCCGGAAACTCGGTGTTTGACAATTCCGCTCCCGCCCGGATATACTGTGCTCACTGAACTTCACTGTGACTGCAATGGACTTGAAGTCACGAACAGACAAATATACGCAAGGAAATCCCCCGAGCGCAATTGCTCGGGGGATTTCCCGTTTCCGGGCGGGTCGCCCGCCTCGGCTACAGCACCTCGTCCAGTTCCTGGAGCAGCCGCCGCTTGGCCCGTGCCCCCACCATCGCCTTCACGGGCTCGCCGTCGCGGAACACCAGGAAGGTCGGCATCGAGAGCACTTTGTAGGCCTGCGTCGTGACCGGGTTGGCGTCCACGTCCAGCTGCACGACTTTCAGCCGCTCGCCCTCCTCCGCGGCGAGGGCCTTCAGCACCGGCCCCATCTGCCGGCAGGGCGGGCACCAGTCGGCCGTGAACTCCACCAGCACCGGCAGCGCCGCGCCGATCACCTCGGACTCGAAATCGGCGTCCGTCACCTCGGTCACGCCGTCGCTCACCCTGCTCGTCACGGGTTCCCTCCCAGCTCGCACACGGGTTCCGGACCGCCCGGAACCTCCGCCTCGGCGGCCAGCTCGGCGCGGGCCAGCTGCCGTGCCACCGTCTCGCGCACGGTGCTCAGCTGGCCGATCAGCGCGTCGAGTTCGTCCAGCTTGCGCCGGTAGACCGCGAGGGACGCCGGGCAGGAGTCCCCCTCGGGGTGCCCGGCGCGCAGGCACTCCACGAACGGCCGCGTCTCCTCCAGGTCGAACCCGAAGTCCTGCAGCGTCCGGATCTGCCGCAGCAGCCGCAGATCGCTCTCGTCGTAGGTGCGGTAGCCGTTCCCGGTGCGCCGCGCGGGCAGCAGGCCCCGCGACTCGTAGTACCGCAGCGTCCGCGTCGTGGTCCCGGCCCGCGCGGCCAGCTCGCCGATTCGCATACCGCCGAACGTAATCCTTGCCCCCGGCGTCAAGGCAACGGCGGGACGCCCGCTAGCGGGCCCCGGCGGTCTCCGGCTCCCTCTCCTCGGCGGACTCGGCCGCCGGCTTGCCCCGGCCGGGGAGCAGCAGGGCCACCAGCAGGGTGCCCGCGCCCAGGATCACGGCCCCGACGAGGCTGGTGTGCGCGACGGCGTCGGAGAAGGCCGCACCCACCGCGTCGGTCATCTGCCGTGCTCCGTCGCCGAGTTGCCCGGCCTGGGCGCGCAGCCGCTCCGCCTGCTGGGGGTCGCCGGTGTGGGCCGCCTGCTCGGCCAGCTGACGTGCCCGGTCGCCGATGCCCCGGGCGACGGCGTACCCGGCGCCGACCGAGTCCTGGGCGGTGTCCAGGGCGGAGGCGGGCAGCTTGCTGCCAAACGTGGCGTCGGACAGGTGGCCGGAGTAGGAGGTCGCCAGCAGCGAGCCCAGGACGGCGATGCCGAGGGAGCCGCCCAGCTCCAGCGAGGTGTCGTTGACGGCGCCGCCGACGCCCAGCTCCGGCTCCGGGAACGCCCCCATGATCGCGTCGGTGCAGGGCGAGAGCGCCAGCCCGATCGCGAGGCCGAGGACGATCAGGGGTGCGACGAAGTCGCCGTAGGACGACGTGGAGTCGACCCGGGTCAGCAGGGCCAGGGCCGCCGTGCCCCCGGCCATACCGGCCGTGACGGTCCACTTCATGCCGACCCGGGGGGTGAGGTACCCGGTCAGCGCGGAACCGGCGAAGACCGCACCGGCCAGCGGCAGCATGCGCAGCCCGGTGTCCAGGGCGTCGTAGCCGAGCACGAACTGCAGGTGCTGGGTCAGGTAGTAGAACGCGCCGAAGACGGCCAGGAAGAACAGCGCGACGGCGAGGTTGGACCCGGCGAAGCCGCGGTCCGTGAAGCGGCGGACGTCGAGGATGGGGCGCGGGTGACGCAACTCCCACAGCACGAAGGCCACCAGGCCGGCGCCGGCGACGACGGCGGCCGTGACGGCCTCGACGCCCCAGCCGAAGTGCGGACCCTCGATGATCATGTAGACGAGCGCGGCGATCCACACCACCGACAGCAGTCCGCCGCCGTAGTCGATCCGGTCGCGGTGCCCGGCCCGGGACGGCGGGACGAGGACGAACGCGCCGACCATGGCGAGGGCCGCGACGGGCACGTTGATGAGGAACGTCGACGACCAGCCGTGCCCCTGGAGCAGGGCCCCGGCGACCAGGGGCCCGGCCGCGATGGCGAGTCCGGCGGTGGCGGTCCACAGGGTGATGGCCTTGGCACGCTCCGCCCGCGGGAAGGTCGCGGCGAGCAGGGAGAGCGTGGCCGGCATGATCATCGCCGCGCCCGCGCCCATCACGGCCCGGGCGGCGATCACGGTCGCGGCGCTGTCGGCGAGGAAGCCGAGGACGGAGCCGCCGCCGAACACCGCCAGCCCCGCGACGAGCGCGCCCCGGCGGCTGTACTTGTCGCCGATCGCGCCGAGCAGCAGCATCAGCGCCGCGTAGGGGACGGTGTACCCGTCGATCACCCACTGCAGGTCGGCGCTGGTCAGGCCGAGGTCGGCGGTCATGTCGGGCGCGGCGACGGTCAGGGCCGTGTTCGCCATCACGATGATCAGCAGGCTCAGGCACAGCACCAGCAGCGCCCACCAGCGGCGTGCGTAGGGCTGGTCCGTCCTGTCGGCCGGTTCGGTCACGACGAGTCGCATGGCAGGGGTCGCCTTCCTCCGGTGTGCGCGACGGTGATTGCACAGCACTGTGCAATTGCTCAGTCATGTGCAATATACGCCTGTTGCACAGAACTGTGCAAACAACAGAGGCGTCCCCCCGGGCGGGGCGGGCAGAATGGCTGGCATGCCCACCGGTCACCCCGGCCGCGCCCCCGGCCACTCCAGCCGCGCCGACGCCAACCGGCGCCGCATCCTCGACGTCGCCCTGGCCGAGCTGCTGCGCGACCCCGACGCGTCCATGGACCAGATCGCCCGCGCCGCCGGCGTCGTCCGGCGGACGGTGTACGGGCACTTCCCCAACCGCGAGGCGCTGATCAGCACGCTCGTCGACGAGGCGGTGCTGGCGCTGTCGGCCGCCCACGCGGCGGGCCGGGAGGGGGTGCAGGACCCGGCGGAGGCCGTGGCCCGCTCGGTGCTGGCGGTCTGGGAGCTGGCCGACCGCTACCGGCTGCTGATCGCCCTCGCCCAGCGCACGGTCACCATGCAGGGCATCCGGGAGCGCCTCGCCCCCGTCCGGGAGGCGGCCACCGAGGTGCTGCGGCGCGGGGCCGGGCAGGGCGTCTTCAGTTCACCGCTGCCCCCGCCGGCCCTGGCGTACGTGCACGAGCAGATGCTGGTGGCGCTGATGGAGGCGGTGAACGACGGGCTGGTGGACGCGCGGGAGGCGGGCCGCTGCGCCGCGGTCACCATCCTGACCGCGGCGGGCGTGCCCGCCTCCGACGCCACCGCGCTGGTGGCGAGACTGAACGACTGAACCGCGCGCAGTGAGACCGGGCGGCCGGGCGACGAGGGGGGTCGTCGCCCGGGCCGCCCGGCGTCCGCGGGGCGAAGCGGCCCTCAGGCCTTCGCCAGCTCCTTCTCACCGCCCTGCCCGGGAACGTCCCCGGCCGGGTCGTCCGCGGGCCGGGCCTCCTGCCCGCCGTGTCCGTCGTCCAGCAGCGTCTTCTCGTCGAACGGCAGCCGGCCGGCCAGCACCTGGTCGACGCGGGCCCGGTCGATCTCCTTGGTCCAGGTGCCGATCAGCACGGTGGCGACCGCGTTGCCCGCGAAGTTCGTCAGGGCGCGGGCCTCGCTCATGAAGCGGTCGATGCCGACGATGAGGCCGATGCCGTCCACCAGGGCCGGCTTGTGCGACTGGAGCCCGCCGGCCAGGGTCGCGAGGCCGGCGCCGGTGACACCGGCGGCGCCCTTGGAGGCGACCAGCAGGAACAGCAGCAGCGGGATCTGCTCGCCGACGGACATCGGGGTGCCCATGGCGTCGGCGATGAACAGCGACGCCATGGTCATGTAGATCATGGTGCCGTCGAGGTTGAAGGAGTAGCCGGTCGGGACGGTGATGCCGACCACCGGCTTGCTGACGCCCAGGTGCTCCATCTTGGCGATGAGGCGCGGCAGCGCGGACTCGGAGGAGGACGTGGACAGGATCAGCAGGAACTCGCGGCCCAGGTACTTGAACAGCGAGAAGACGTTCAGCCCCGACACCACGCGCAACAGGGTGCCCAGCACCAGGAAGACGAACAGGAAGCAGGTCACGTAGAAGCCGAGCATCAGCACGGCCAGGCTCTTGAGCGCCTCCACGCCCGCCGAGCCGGTGACGGCGGCGATCGCGCCGAACGCGCCGACGGGGGCCGCCCACATCACCATGGCCAGGATGCGGAAGACGAGCCGCTGGATGTGCTCGATGCCGCGCAGGATCGGCTGCCCGGCCGCGCCCATGCCCTGGAGGGCGAAGCCCGCGAGCAGGGCGATCAGCAGGGTCTGGAGCACCGACTCGCTGGTGAAGGCCGACACGATGGTGGTCGGGATGATCCCGAGCAGGAACTCGGTGGTGTCCTTGGCCTCGGAGTCGATCTGGGCGTGGCCGGCGTCCTTGACCGCGTCGGTCACCGCGAGGCCGGTGCCCGGCTCCAGGATGTTGCCCACGACCAGGCCGATGGCCAGTGCGACCAGCGACATGACCATGAAGTAGCCGAGGGCGATACCGCCGACGGCACCGACCTTGGCGGCCTTGCGGACCGAGCCGATGCCCAGCACGATCGTGCAGAAGATGATCGGCGAGATCATCATCTTGATCAGGGCCACGAACCCGGTGCCGATCGGCTTGAGCTCCTGCGCGAAGTCGGGTGCGGCCAGGCCCACCGCGATACCGGCGGCGACCGCGATGATCACCGCGATGTACAGGTAGTGCGTGCGGTCCCGCCTGGCTCGGGGTGCGGCAGGTGCCGTATCGGCTGCGCTGGTCACGGCGGCCCTCCTTGACGACGTCGTCGGCATCACCGGCGTGCGGCTCACGTCCGGGGAACTCCGGGAAGCAGGTCGAGGCTCCCGGAGGTGCGTTGTGGGGAATGCCGTGACTATGTCGTGCGCTGTGAGCGCGGTCACCCTTCCGTTCATTTAGTTCACAATCGGCCACGGTGCAGACTGACGGCATGCGCCTCACCGTCCCCCGCCCCCGCAGCCTGGCGGGGCAGCTCTTCGCCATGCAGGCCGTGCTGATAGCGGTCGTCGTGGCCGGATATGCGCTGTTCACCTATGTCAGCGACCGCAGCCAGGCCGAGGAGGCGGCGGCACGCCAGGCCAGGGCGGTGGCCCGGTCCGTCGCGGACTCCCCCTCCGTGCTCGCGGCGGCCCGCACCGCCGATCCGACCGCCGAGCTGCAGCCGTACGCGCTGAAGGTCATGCGGGACACCGAGGTCGACTTCGTCACGATCATGGATCCGCGGGGCATCCGCTGGACCCACCCCGATCCCCGGCAGATCGGCCAGACCTTCCAGGGGCACACCGAGCGGGCCCTGCGGGGCCGGACCTTCACCGAGACCTACACCGGCACGCTCGGCCCGTCGGTCCGCGCGGTCACCCCGATCCGGGACGGCGACCGGGTGGTCGGACTGGTCAGCGCGGGCATCCGGGTCGAGCAGATCACCCAGCGGGTGCAGGAGCAGCTGACGGCCCTGCTCGGCGTCGCGGCCGGCGCGCTGCTGCTGGGCGCGGTCGGCACGTACGTCGTCAACGCCCGGCTGCGCCGCCACACCCACGGGATGAACGCGACCGAGCTGAGCCGGATGCACGACTACCATCAGGCCGCCCTGCACGCGGTGCGTGAGGGGCTGCTGATGCTGGACGGGCAGTACCGTGTGGCGCTGATCAACGACGGAGGGCGCGAGTTGCTCGGCGTGGCGGGGGACGTGGTGGGCAGGTCGGTGGCGGAGCTGGGGCTGCCCGCCCCGCTCACGGGCGCGTTGCTGGCGTCGGAACCGCGGGTGGACGAGGTGCACCTGACGGCGTCCCGGGTGCTGGTGGTCAACACCTCGCCGGTGTCGGGCGGGGAGCGGCGCGGCACCGTCGCCACCCTGCGCGACGTGACGGAACTCCAGTCGCTGACGGGCGAGCTGGACTCCGAGCGGGGCTTCACCCAGGCGCTGCGCTCCCAGGCGCACGAGGCGGCGAACCGGCTGCACACGGTCGTCTCCCTGATCGAGCTGGGCCGGGCGCAGGAGGCGGTGGAGTTCGCCACGGCCGAGCTGGAGCTGGCGCAGGCCCTGACCGACCAGGTCGTGGCGGCGGTGAGCGAGCCGGTGCTGGCGGCACTGCTGCTCGGCAAGACGGCCCAGGCGAACGAGCGGGGCGTGGAGCTGGTGGTGTCACCGGACAGCAGCCTGGACGACGGCCTGCTGCCCGAGACCCTGCCCGCCCGGGACCTGGTCACCATCCTGGGCAACCTGATCGACAACGCGGTGGACGCGGCCCAGGGCACCGTGCGCGCCCGGGTCACGGTCACGGCCCGCACCCGGCGTCCCACGGCCGGACCGGAACTGGTGCTGCGGGTCTCGGACACGGGTCCGGGCGTCGACCCCGCCCATGCCGAGGCGGTCTTCGAGCGCGGCTTCTCGACCAAGCCGGCGGGCCCGGGCGGCCGGGGCCTGGGACTGGCGCTGGTCCGGCAGACGGCCCGGAGGCACGGCGGCTCGCTGACCGTGGCGGAGGCCGACGGGGGCGGGGCCGAGTTCGAGGTGCGGCTGCCGCTGCGGGAGCCGGGGACCGACCGGGGCGTGACCGCCGCGGCCACCGCCGGCACGGGCGCGGGAGACGACGCATGACCGGCGGCGAGCACGCCATCCGCGTCCTGGTGGTGGAGGACGACCCGGTCGCCGCCGACGCCCACGTCCTCTACGTCGGCCGTGTGCCCGGGTTCGTCGCCGTGGGCAAGGCCCACACGGGCGCGGAGGCCCGCCGGATCCTGGAGCGCACCCCGGTCGACCTGCTCCTGCTCGATCTGCACCTGCCGGACGTGCACGGACTGCAATTGGCCCGTTCCCTGCGGGCGGCCGGGCACCAGGCCGACGTGATAGCGGTGACGTCGGCCCGTGACCTGGCCGTCGTCCGTGAGGGCGTCTCGCTCGGGGTGGTGCAGTACGTCCTGAAGCCGTTCACCTTCGCCACCCTGCGCGACCGGTTGGTGCGCTACGCCGAGTTCCACGCGGCCGTCGGCGAGGCGAGCGGGCAGGACGAGGTGGACCGGGCACTCGCGGCCCTGCGCGCGCCCGGCCCGGCCGCCCTGCCCAAGGGCCTGAGCGCACCGACCCTGGAGCGGGTGACCCTCGCCCTGCGCGACAGCGCCGAGGGTCTGACGGCCGCCGGCGTCGCCGAGAGCGTGGGCATCTCCCGCATCACCGCCCGCCGTTACCTGGAGCACCTGGTCGACGCCGGCCGCGCGGCCCGCCGCCCGCAGTACGGCACGGTGGGGCGGCCGGAACTGCAGTACCGCTGGGTCACCGGCCAGTGACGGCCCCTCAGCCGGCGGCCTGACCCCCGCACACGCATCGGCCTGACCGGACCACGCGACGTGGGGAGGGGGCGGCAGGGGGCGGGCAGCGTACGGATCGCGCCGCGGAGTGCCGCCTTCCGTCCGTGCGCGAGGGGTTGACGGCGGCGCACCCGCCTTCGACTGCCGTCCGCACGGACGACCTCGCTCCCGCCGCCGCCCGCCCCGGCGCCGCGAGCCGCGCGGAGGCGGGCATGGCGCGCGATTGACGCATATGCCCGCTGAGCTTGCCGTTCTCGCGCCCTGAGACCTCGCGCGCCCGCGCGCACCGGCTCACGCGCCGGCCCCGGCCGCACACCCGTCCGCCCGACAGGCGCTCCCCCGCTCCACCCGAACCGGCGGGTAGCCGTACGTTCCTACAATCCGTGATCCTGGCCGAACAGACCGTAGTCGGCGGCGTCGGGCGCCCCTAGCTTGTGGCCCGTGCGCCGACCAACACCCCGTCCGGGCGATCCCCCTCCCGCGACCGCTCCCCCGCCCTTCGACGCCTCCGCGGCCCGCCGCCTGCGGGCGGCCCTCGGCATGGCCCCCGAGCATGTCGCCTACGGCATGCGGGTCTCCTACGGGCACGCCCACGTCACCCCCGAGCACGTCGTCGACTGGGAGCGCGGACTGACCGCCCCCAACGGCTCCGAACTCACCGCTCTCGCGGGCGTGCTGTGGTGCTCGCCCGCCGAACTCATCGGCAGGCCGCGCACGCTGCGCGAACACCGCATCGCGCGCTGCCTCGCGCCCGAGGACGTGGCCCGCGCCGTCGGGCACGACGTGCACGCCTACTTGCGGATGGAGGAGACCGACCACTGGCGCGGGACCGAGCGCCAGGCGACGGCCCTGGCCGAGGTGCTCGGTCTCGACCTGCCCGACTTCGTCGCCGTCACGGGGCGCGAGCGCAAGCTCGGCGAACTGCTGCGCAGCGCGGCCACCACCCGCTGGCAGGCGTACGTGCGCCCGGTGGCCCGCGTGGTGCCGCTGACCCGGCGGTCCCTGGAGAGGACCCTTCAGGGCCTGCACGAGGACTACCAGGGGCACATGGCCGCCACCCTCAGCTGGGGCGGTGGCCGCGGTGACGCGGGCGGCGCCGGCCAGGAGTTCCTGGACCGGATCGTCGAGCACTTCTGGACGAAGCTCCAGGAGGACGACGGCCGGGAGGGCGCCTGACGCCGGCCCCCGGCGCCCCGCCCGGACCGGGAGGTCCTAGAAGACCGACTCGGCCTCGTCCATGCGGTCCTTCGGCACGGTCTTCAGCTCGGTCACGGCCTCCGCGAGCGGCACCATCACGATGTCCGTCCCGCGCAGTGCCGTCATCCGGCCGAAGCGGCCCTGGTGCGCGGCCTCCACCGCGTGCCAGCCGAACCGCGTGGCGAGCACCCGGTCGTAGGCGGTCGGCACACCGCCGCGCTGGACGTGGCCCAGGATGACCGGCTTGGCCTCCTTGCCCAGGCGCCGCTCCAACTCGTGGGCGAGGGCGGTGCCGATGCCCTGGAAGCGCTCGTGGCCGAACTTGTCTATGGCGCCCTTGCCGTAGTCCATGGAGCCGTCGACCGGGTGGGCGCCCTCGGCCACGCAGACCACGGCGAACTTCTTGCCGCGGGAGAAGCGCTCCTCGACCATCTTCACGAGGTCCGCCGGGTCGAACGGGCGCTCCGGCAGGCAGATCCCGTGCGCACCGGCGGCCATGCCGGACTCCAGGGCGATCCAGCCGGCGTGGCGGCCCATGACCTCGACCACCATCACCCGCTGGTGGGACTCCGCGGTGGTCTTCAGGCGGTCCATCGCCTCGGTGGCGACACCGACCGCGGTGTCGAAGCCGAAGGTGCGGTCGGTGGAGGAGATGTCGTTGTCGATCGTCTTCGGCACGCCCACGACGGGCAGGCCCGCGTCGGACAGCATGCGGGCCGCCGTGAGCGTGCCCTCGCCGCCGATCGGGATGAGCGCGTCGATCCCGAACTGGTGGATCATGTCGGAGGCGTTCTCGCAGGCCTCGCGCAGCCGGTCGCGCTCCAGCCGGGACGAGCCGAGGATGGTGCCGCCGCGGGCCAGGATGCCGCTGACGGACTCGAGGTCGAGGGTGCGGTAGCGCCCGTCGAGCAGCCCCGCGTACCCGTCCTCGAAGCCGATGACCTCGTCGCCGTAGTTGTCGACCGCCCGGTGCACGACCGACCGGATCACGGCGTTCAGTCCGGGGCAGTCGCCGCCTGCGGTGAGAACTCCGATACGCATCGTGCTCTGTCTCCTGCTCGCTGTAGACACCGGTGAGCACTGCCGATTGTTTCACGCCCCGCACCCCGCTGTGGAACCCCTCTCTGACGGGCGCCTTATCTAGCGGCAGAGGTATTGTCAAGAGGGTTCTGCTCACCTCGGTGGGCGATTTTTGTGCCTCTGGCGGGACAGCCGTGAGGCAGGGGCGCCACCCTTGGACGCACCCCCATCTGGACGCACCCCCCTTCGGAACGAAACGGAGAGCGCGCGTGACCCGCAGCGTGTACGTGACCGGCATCGACCGCGGCGACGGCCGCCAGGTCGTCGAACTGGGGGTCATGGAACTCCTCACCCGGCAGGTCGACCGGGTCGGCGTCTTCCGGCCCCTGGTGCACGACGGGCCCGACCGCCTCTTCGAGCTGCTGCGCGCCCGCTACCGCCTCACCCAGGACCCGGCGACCGTCTACGGCATGGACTACCACGAGGCGTCGGCCCTCCAGGCCGAGGCCGGCACGGACGAGCTCGTCTCCACGCTGGTCGACCGCTTCCACCTGGTCGCCCGCGACTACGACGTGGTCCTGGTCCTGGGCACCGACTACGCCGACACGCAGCTGCCCGACGAACTGTCGCTCAACGCCCGGCTGGCCAACGAGTTCGGCGCCTCCGTGATCCCCGTCGTCGGCGGGCGCGGGCAGAGCGTGGAGTCGGTGCTCGCCGAGACGCGCAACGCCTACCGCGCCTACGACACCCTCGGCTGCGACGTCCTGGCGATGGTCACCAACCGGGTGGCGCGCGAGGACCGGGACGCGATCGCCGCCCAGCTGGACTCCCGGCTCCCCGCGCCCTGTTACGTCCTGCCCGACGAGCCCGCGCTGTCCGCCCCGACCGTCTCGCAGATCAGCCACGCCCTCGGCGCCCGGGTGGTGCTCGGCGACGACTCCGGCCTCGCCCGGGACGTGCTCGGCTTCGTCTTCGGCGGTGCGATGCTGCCGAACTTCCTGACCGCCCTGACGCCGGGCTGCCTGGTCGTCACCCCGGGCGACCGGGCGGACCTGGTGGTCGGCGCGCTGGCCGCCCACAGCGCCGGGACACCGCCGATCGCCGGCGTGCTGCTCACCCTGGACGAGGTGCCCGGCCGGGACATCCTGACCCTGGCCGACCGCCTCGCCCCCGGCACCCCCGTGCTGTCGGTGGCCGGCACCAGCTTCCCCACCGCCGAGCAGCTGTTCTCCCTGGAGGGCAAGCTCAACGCGGCCACCCCGCGCAAGGCCGAGCGCGCCCTCGGCCTGTTCGAGCGGTACGCCGACACCGCCGGACTGGCCCACCGCGTCTCCGCGCCGAGCAGCGACCGCGTCACGCCGATGATGTTCGAGCACAAGCTGCTGGAGCAGGCCCGCACCGACCTGCGCCGGGTGGTGCTCCCCGAGGGCACCGAGGAGCGGGTGCTGCACGCCGCGGAGGTGCTGCTGCGCCGCGGGGTGTGCGACCTGACGCTGCTGGGCCCGGTCGACCGGATCCGCAAGAAGGCCGCCGACCTCGGTGTGGACCTCGGCGAGTCCCGGCTGATCGACCCGGCCACCTCCGAGCTGCGGGACTCCTTCGCCGAGAAGTACGCGGCCCTGCGCGCCCACCGGGGCGTGACCGTGGAGCTGGCTTACGACGTCGTCTCGGACGTGAACTACTTCGGCACGCTGATGGTCCAGGAGGGTCTCGCCGACGGCATGGTGTCGGGCTCGGTGCACTCCACCGCCGCGACGATCCGCCCGGCCTTCGAGATCATCAAGACCAAGCCGGACGCGGACATCGTCTCGTCGGTGTTCTTCATGTGCCTGGCCGACAAGGTCCTCGTCTACGGGGACTGCGCCGTCAACCCGGATCCCGACGCCGAGCAGCTGGCCGACATCGCCATCCAGTCGGCCACCACGGCCGAGCAGTTCGGCGTGGAGCCCCGCATCGCGATGCTGTCGTACTCCACCGGCACCTCCGGCTCGGGGGCCGACGTCGACAAGGTCCGTGAGGCCACCGAGCTGGTGCGCGCCCGCCGGCCCGACCTGCGGATCGAGGGCCCGATCCAGTACGACGCCGCCGTGGAGCCGTCCGTCGCGGCGACCAAGCTGCCCGGCTCGGAGGTCGCCGGGCAGGCGAGCGTGCTGATCTTCCCCGACCTGAACACCGGCAACAACACCTACAAGGCCGTGCAGCGCTCGGCGGGCGCGATCGCCGTCGGGCCGGTGCTCCAGGGCCTGCGCAAGCCGGTCAACGACCTGTCCCGGGGCGCCCTGGTGCAGGACATCGTCAACACCGTCGCCATCACGGCGATCCAGGCCCAGTCCCCCGCCCCGTCCCCGAGCGAGAAGGCGACCGTCCAGTGAGCCCCACCCGTGTCCTCGTCCTCAACTCCGGCTCCTCGTCGGTGAAGTACCAGCTGCTCGACATGCGCGACAGCAGCCGCCTGGCGATGGGCCTGGTCGAGCGCATCGGCGAGCGGTCCTCCCGGCTGAAGCACACGCCGGCGGGCGGCGAGAGCCGGGAGCGCGGCGGCGCGATCGCCGACCACGACGCCGCCCTGAAGGCCGTGGCGGAGGAGCTCGCCAAGGACGGCCTGGGGCTGGACTCCCCCGAACTGGCCGCCATCGGGCACCGGGTGGTGCACGGGGGCAAGTCCTTCACCGAGCCCACCGTGATCGACGACGCCGTGCTCGCCGAGATCGAGCGGCTCATCCCGGTGGCGCCGCTGCACAACCCGGCCAACCTCACCGGCATCCGCACGGCGCAGGCGCTGCGGCCGGATCTGCCGCAGGTCGCCGTCTTCGACACCGCGTTCCACACCACGATGCCGGAGTCGGCCGCCCGCTACGCGATCGACGTGAAGACCGCCGACGAGCACCGCATCCGCCGCTACGGCTTCCACGGCACCTCGCACGCCTACGTCTCCCGGGCCACCGCCTCCCTGCTGGGCAAGGACCCGTCCGAGACGAACGTGATCGTGCTGCACCTGGGCAACGGGGCGTCGGCCTCGGCCGTGCGGGGCGGCAGGTGCGTCGACACCTCCATGGGGCTGACGCCTTTGGAGGGGCTCGTGATGGGTACGCGCTCGGGAGACATGGACCCGGCCGTCATCTTCCATTTGATGCGCGTCGGCGGAATGTCCGCCGACGAGATCGACACTCTTCTCAACAAGAGGAGCGGGCTGATCGGGCTGTGCGGTGACAACGACATGCGGGAGATCCGCAGTCGTGTCGACGCGGGCGACGAGCAGGCGGAGCTGGCGTTCGACATCTACATTCACCGGCTGAAGAAGTACATCGGCGCCTATTACGCCGTTCTCGGGCGGGTGGACGCGGTCGCCTTCACCGCCGGTGTCGGCGAGAACGCGGCGCCCGTGCGCGCGGCCGCCGTGGCGGGTCTGGAGGAGCTGGGTCTCGCCGTGGACCCCGGACGCAACGGGGTGCGCTCGGACGAGGCGCGGCTGATCTCGCCCGACGGTGCCCGGGTGGCGGTGGCCGTGGTCCCCACCGACGAGGAAATGGAGATCGCCACGCAGACCTACGCGCTGGTAATTGGTTCGGGGAATCACACCTGAGCGGCAACCCGCCCTTTTGTATTTTCCGCCAGACGGAATATTCCGCTGGGAAACAAACCGATAGGATCGCCCCCATGCGCCGTTCGAAAATCGTCTGTACTCTCGGCCCCGCGGTCGACTCCCACGAGCAGCTTGTCGCGTTGATCGAAGCCGGCATGAACGTGGCCCGCTTCAACTTCAGCCACGGCTCGCACGCCGAGCACCAGGGCCGATACGACCGGGTCCGGGCCGCCGCCAAGGAGACCGGCCGGGCCATCGGTGTCCTCGCCGACCTCCAGGGCCCGAAGATCCGGCTGGAGACCTTCGCCGAGGGTCCCGTGGAGCTGGTCCGCGGTGACGAGTTCACCATCACCACCGAGGACGTCCCCGGCGACAAGACGATCTGCGGGACGACCTACAAGGGCCTGCCCGGCGACGTGAACAAGGGTGACCAGGTTCTCATCAACGACGGCAACGTCGAGCTGAAGGTCACCGAGGTCGAGGGCCCCCGGGTGAAGACGATCGTCATCGAGGGCGGCGTCATCTCCGACCACAAGGGCATCAACCTGCCCGGTGCGGCCGTCAACGTGCCCGCCCTGTCGGAGAAGGACATCGAGGACCTGCGCTTCGCCCTCCGCATGGGCTGCGACCTGGTCGCGCTGTCGTTCGTCCGGGACGCCAAGGACGTCCAGGACGTGCACCGCGTGATGGACGAGGAGGGCCGCCGCGTCCCGGTCGTCGCCAAGGTGGAGAAGCCGCAGGCGGTGCAGAACATGGAGGACGTCGTGATGGCGTTCGACGGTGTGATGGTCGCCCGTGGCGACCTCGCCGTCGAGTACCCGCTCGAGAAGGTCCCCATGGTGCAGAAGCGGCTCATCGAGCTGTGCCGCCGCAACGCCAAGCCGGTGATCGTGGCGACCCAGATGATGGAGTCGATGATCACCAACTCCCGTCCGACCCGCGCCGAGGCCTCCGACGTGGCCAACGCGATCCTGGACGGCGCCGACGCGGTCATGCTGTCCGCCGAGTCGAGCGTGGGCGCGTACCCGATCGAGACCGTCAAGACGATGTCGAAGATCGTCACCGCGGCCGAGCAGGAGCTGATGTCCAAGGGCCTGCAGCCGCTGGTTCCGGGCAAGAAGCCCCGCACGCAGGGCGGTTCGGTGGCCCGTGCCGCCTGCGAGATCGCCGACTTCCTCGGCGGCCGCGGCCTGGTGGCCTTCACGCAGTCCGGCGACACCGCCCGCCGGCTGTCCCGCTACCGCGCCCAGCAGCCGATCATCGCCTTCACCACCGACGAGGGCACCCGCAACCAGATGGCGCTCAGCTGGGGCGTCGAGCCGTACGTCGTGCCGTTCGTGAACAGCACCGACGAGATGGTCGAACTGGTCGAGCAGGAGCTGGTCAAGCTCAACCGCTTCAACACCGGTGACATCGTGGTGATCACCGCCGGTTCGCCCCCCGGCGTCCCCGGCACCACCAACATGGTCCGCGTCCACCACCTGGGCGACGCCACGAGCTGACCCCCGCCCCACCCGCCCGGACGACCGAGGGCGCCCCCCCGCGTACGGGGGGCGCCCTCGCTGGCGTTCATGGCTGATCATCATCTATCCATATTCGATCAGATGTGAAAATCTTGTGCCGCTCCCGGGGAGAGGGCACAGGGGGAACGCGCCTGACCAGCGCACATGTCTCACCCGACGGACCACATCCGTCGGCTCTTCACACCAGCTGCCGCGCAGCCATGTCCGCCTGCTCTCTTCCTGGCCTCATCATCCGACAGCAGACAGGCGACGACATGCGAAGAGCCCTGCGCTCGCGGGGGTTGTCCGGCACCGCTCTGGTGGCCGCCACCGCCGTACTCACCGGACTGGTGTACGCGACACCGGCCCGCGCCGACGACCCCCCGGCCGATGACCCGGACGCCGGCAGTGTCCGGATCAGTCTCGGGATGCGCGCCCGTACGGACCGGTGCGTGGCCGGCACGGCACTGCACATCGGCGGCCCCGCCCTCAAGACCGCGGCCGCCAAGGCCCTGAACGGCACCGACACCGATCTCGCCGCCGCCCTGGAAGGCCACCAACTGGGCCTGGGCACGATCGGTGACGCCCGCTCCAAGGACAACGACGCCGTCATCGACTACCTGGACCAGTCCCGCAAGCGCAAGGACCGCTGGGAGACGGCCAACAAGATCTACGCGCAGACGGGCTGGGACTCGGGCACCGAGTACCACGCTCCGGAGTTCGACAAGGGGATCGTCGCCTTCACCCTGGGTCCGCAGCGCGACCTCTACGGCAGGCTCGGGCAGGACGGCCGCAGCGTGCCCACCAAGGCCTCGGTCGACCAGGCGAAGAAGATCGCCGAGGAGATCAAGGGCCAGGACGACTGGAACGACTTCGCGGTCGGCACCATGCTCGGGGACACCGACGTCCGCGGCCCCTACAACACCACCACCGCCAGCGACGTCGCCTCCTTCCTGCGCCACGGCGGCTTCGTCAACAAGCCGCTGGAGGAGGGCTCCGCCGAGTACCGCCTGGAGGTCGAGGCCCTCAAGGTCGCCTGGGGCGGTTGCGACAGCTTCAACCCCGTCGACGCCCGCCGGATCCTCACCCCGGTGGTGCTGACCGCCCATCAGGAGTGGGAGCAGGAGTACGCCGCCCAGGCCAAACCCCGGACGACCATCATGGCCGCCGAGGCGACCGCCTCGGCCGAGGCCCGCAAGGCCACCGAGGCGATGATCGAGTCCATCGGGCAGGCGTGGCTCGCCGAGCAGATCCTCCTGTGGCAGAAGTACTGGGCGGGCCAGCCCAAGGACAACATCCACCGGCCCAAGGCGGCGGTCTTCACCCAGGCGAAGACGGATCTCGCCAACGCCCAGAAGCGCGCCGCCGACCAGCTGACGCTCGCCAACAAGGCGGTGGCGTCGGCCAAGACGGCCTCCGAGCAGGCGGGCACGGCCCAGAACGACGCCTACGCCCTCGCCGACGCCGCCAAGACGCCGCGCGGCCGGGGTCTGCTGTACGCGCAGCAGTCGGTGCAGGTCGCCAAGGCCTCGTACGCGGCCGCCCAGGCCGCGGCGAAGGCCACGCAGACCGCGGTGAACGCGGCCAAGGCGACGGTGGCCGACAGCAAGGCGCTGTTCGCGCTGTCCAAGACCCAGGCGCACGCCATCAACACCGAGTTCCGCCGGATCGCCGCGCAGGAGGCGGCCGCCCAGGCCAAGGCGGCCCGGGTGTCCGCGGACGCGCTGGCCAAGGAGGCCGCGGCCAACGCCACGAAGGCGAAGAACGCCCAGGCCACGGCCGAGGCGGCACAGGAGACCGCCCGCGAGGCGGCGCAGACCGCCAAGGAGCAGCGCACCAAGGCCGAGCAGGAGAAGGCCGTCGCGGCGAAGGAACGCCGTACCGCGGCCGGTGAACGCGGCAAGGCACAGGCGGCCGAGAAGCGCGCGGCCGAGGAACGCGAGACGGCCGGAAGCGCCCGCACCAAGGCGGAGAGTGCCGCCAAGACGGCCGACGAGCAACTCGGCGTGGCGCTCGAGGCCGAGGGCAAGGCCGCCGCGGCGCGGGAGAAGGCCGAGGAGGCGGAGCGCAACAAGAAGGCCACCGCCGCACGAGCCGCCGCCCTGGAGTCGGCCGCCGCCGCGGCCGTCGGTACCGGTGCCGCGGCCGAGACCCGTGAGGCGGCCACCGTCGCCCGCGCCGCCGCCGACGACGCGGCCGGCGCGGCCACCCGGGCGAACACCGCCGCCGGCGAGGCGAGCACCGCGGCACAGAAGGCACGCGCCGCCGCCACCCGGTCCGAGGCCGCGGCCCAGCGCTCGAACGCGGCCGCGGACAAGGCCTGGTCGGCCTACCAGACGGCTGTGGCCGCGGGCGCCACCGCGCATGCCGCAGCCGCCGAGGCCATCGACGCCTCCGATGCCGCGTCGGCGAACGCCGCCAAGGCGGAGCAGGAGGCCAAGAAGGCCCAAGCCGCCTCCCTGAAGGCGGGCAAGGAGGCCGAAGCGGCCCGCACCGAGGCGGCCAGGACCAGCTCTTGGGCGGCCGTGACCGCCGGGCACGCCTACGCGGCCGGCCTGGCGGCTTCGGCAGCCCGCGACTCGGCCGCCGAGGTCATCAAGCCCGCCAACGAGGCCATCACCGTCGGGACTCCCTACAAGGAGACCGACACCGCGGCCGCGTTCGCGGTGCTCGTCGGACAGACCTCGAAGCCGATCGCCGAGCGGCAGGCCGCCGCGGCAGCGGCCAAGGCCAAGGACGCGGCCAAGGCGGCCGCCGATGCCAAGGCACTGGCCGACAAGGCGTCCGGTGACGCCAAGCTCGCCGCCCAGGCGGCAGCGGCAGCCGCGGCCGACGCGGCGGCCGCGCTCACCTCCGCCTCCGCCGCCCGGGCTTCGGCCGCGGAAGCGGCCAAGGCCGCCGAGGCCGCCAAGAAGGCCGACACCAAGACCGGCGAGTACGTGGCCCAGGCGGGCACGGACTGGTTCTACGCGGACTTCGCGGCCCGCGAGGCGTCGACCGAGGCGGCCGCGGCGAACGACGAGGCCACCGAGGCCGAGAAGAGCGCCGTCAACGCCCGCGCCTCCGCCGACGCTGCCACGCGCGACGCCGGCGCCGCGGACTCGGCGGCCACCCGGTCCGAGAAGGACGCCGACACCGCGGAGAAGTCCGCGGCCAACGCCGACGAGGACGCGAAGGCGGCCGACGCGGCGGCGGACCGCGCCGAGAAGGAGTTCCTGGAGGACCTGGAGGAAGAGCGCAAGGCGGCCCTGGAGGGTCCCAAGCCGGCGACGGGGCCGGACCTGACCCAGGACGAGGAGGCCCTGCTCCGGGCCCAGTGCGGCCAGACCTGCGTCGACGATTTCCGCGAGGCCAAGCAGCTCCTGGCCATGGACGTCATGGACTGGGTGGTCGCCAACGGCGGCCAGATCATCCTCGACGAACTCGGCTACACCGACGCCAAGAAGTGCTTCACCAAGCGCGACGTCGAGGGCTGCCTGTGGACACTGGTGAACGTGATCCTCGTGGGCGCGGCCGTCACCAAGATCCCGGCGGTCGGCAAGGCGATCTACCGGGTCGGCAACGGGATCCACAGCTTCTGGGAGCGCCTCGACAAGGCCAAGGACACCCTCGACCGGTTGCGTACGGTCGTCGACCGGGTCAAGAAGGGGCAGAGCGCCGTGGCGTGCCTCGTCCCGCTCGCCGAGGGAGCCGCAGCGCGGCAGGCCCCGTCCCACCAGGCGGCAGCGAACGCGAGCAGGGTCGCCACTGCCGCCTCCGCGGGGAACCCGAAGGTCTGCGTGACCTCGGCGCTCGGCAAGAACAGCCGGCTGGCGAAGCTTGCGGAGAAATCCACGAAGAACCAGGCCGTGCAGCGTGAGATGAACCAGCTCATCAACAAGCTGATGGGCGGCAACGACCAGCCGGGCAAGGGTTCCAAGGCGCTGTCGCACGGCATCCGGTACCTTCGGGGCGACGCCGGCGCGCGGCTGTTCTTCCGCGAGGTCGACGGCGGCTTCGAGATCATCGGCAAGTCCGACAAGCCGAACGAGCCGAACGTCATCAAGGAGTTGCTGAAGATCTATGGCTCATGAGCCCCTGGTGACGGTGGAGACGGCCGACTTCTCCATCACCTATGTACTGGCCCTGGACGACGACGCACGCACTGTCGAGGACGTGGACGCCGTCATCACCACCGGTGACGGGACAGGGTGGACCGCGACACTCATGACGGCACGGAAGATCGCCGAGGTGCTGGACGAGCGTTCCTCGACCGGCGGGGACCCGTGTCTGCGGATCCCCGACCTCGTGGTCGTGCGCAGCGGCGGCCTCCCGGCCATGACCGCGGCCCTGGTCGACCTCTTCGGCCGACACGGCCTGGACACCGACGTCCTGCCGCGCTTCGTCGACGACGAGGACGGGGAAGAGGACGACTGACGCATCGCGCAACGAGCTGTGCCCCGCCGGATTCGTCCGGCGGGGCACAGCTCGTTGCGGCTCCCTGGAAGACCTCGCAGGCGGCGTCAGTCCGTGACGTACTGGCGCAGCCCCGGCACGGTCAGCGTGCCGCCGAACTGGGCGGCCTGGGTGACCTTCACCTTGGTGAAGTAGATCAGCGGGATGTTCAGGGGCGGCGGGTGCTCCGGGTCGAAGGTGACCGGGATCAGTCCGAGCAGGTTGCCGGAGATGCTCTCCGTGTACATCACCGTCTTGCCGTCGTCGATCGTGGAGGTCGATCCCTTCGCGGCCTGGACGTGGTGCGTCTTCCCGGACTGCTTGTCCTTGACCAGCTGGTGCAGGTCCCCGATGTCGGTGCCGTTGCTGATGACGTACTTCAGCACCTTCTTGGTGGTCCCGCTGGCCGTCCTGACCTCGACGATGCCCTGGTAGTCGGCGCCCTTGAGCGTCAGGGAGCTGGCTTCCAGGTACCACGGTTCGTCGGGCACCAGGATCTGGTTGTCGACGCCTCCCTCGGCATCGGTGGCGGCCGGGCAGTCCTCGGGGTCGACCGACGGGCTCGCGGAGGGGCTGGGGGAAGCGGTGGCCTCGTCCGCTGCCTCCTCGGCCTTGTCCTCGGCGTCCTCGGCCGCCTTCGACGCCGCGTCGGTGGTGTCCTTCGCGGTGTCCTCGACGGTGTCCTTCACGGCGTCGGTGGCCTTGCCGGCGGTCTTCCCGGCACTGCCGGCGGCGTCGGACGTGTCCGTGCCCGAGGGCTTCTCGGTCTTCTCCGGCGTGCCCGTCTCCGCGGACGGGGACGAGCTGGACGCCGACGGCGTGGGGCTCGGGCTCTCGGTGGACTTGCCGCCCGTGAGGATGCCGCCGATCGCGTCGCCGATGCCCTCGAGGAGGCCGCCGCTCCTGGACTCCGAGGGGCTGGGCGCCGCCTCGTCCTCCTTCTCGTCCGAGGCGTCCCCGGAGGCGGAAGGGGCGGGCTTCGGTTCGGCGTTGTCGCCCGGGTCGTCGGAACCTGAATCCGACGAACCTGACGAACCGGAGGAACCCGACGGGCTCTTGTCCGCGTCCGTGCCCGAACCGCCCGCCGACGCCGAGGGAGTCGGCTCGGCCGCAGGGGTGTCCTTGCCGCCGTCGTTTTCACTGCCGCTCGCCGAGGGCGAGGGGGAGGGCGAGGCGTCGGCCTTGTCCTTGTCGTCCTTGCCGAGCGCCTCGACGCAGTCCTTGTACTCGTCGGCCTTGAGGCTGTTGGACGCCGTCGGGTGGTCGTCGGCGAGGGCCAGCGTCGGGGTGAAGCCCATGCCCATGAGGACGGCGGTGGGCATCGCCGCCATGGCTATCGCCTTGCCGGCCGGCATCTGGAACCTGGTGAACAGCGGCTTCCTGGGGGCCGCGTGACGGGGACCCGTTCTCGGCCGGTCCTGCGTCCCGGGGAACTGGTCGCGGGCGTCAGCCGACACGGTGCCCCCCGTGGTGCGCCTCGGGCCGCACGTCGCCGGCCGCCTCGCCGTCACCGGTCCCCGGCGCGGGGTGCGGGTGCCCCGGCTCCCCGGGCTCGCCGGCGGGGGCGGGCTCCCAGGCGGCCTTGTCCGCGGGACCCTCGTCCGCCGGCCCCTTGCCGCGCCCGGTGTCCTCCGGCCGGCCCGGCGCCCAGGCCATCGCCAGTGCGCCGCCGAGCATGGCGAGCAGGAAGCCGATGATGAAACCGCCGATGTTGGAGACCACCAGCGACACCAGGGCCAGGATGATCGCCGCCACACCGGCGAAGATGCGCGTCGCCTGCTGGAACCACATCGTCAGGCCCAGCGTGACGAGCAGGACGCCGATGATGAGGGAGCCGGCACCCGCGGTGGTCGCCATGGTGAGCGACATGGTTCCCAGCTTCAGGGTGGCGTAGGGGAAGTAGGCGATCGGCACGCCGCCGAGGATGGTGAACAGCCCCGCCCAGAACGGCCGGTTGCCCCGCCAGTCACGGAATCGCCGACGCAGCCGGGTGAAGGTCCCGGCGCTCTGGACCGGAGTCTCGGCACTCATGGAAAACAGCTCCCTCGGTCCGGTGGAGGTACGTACCGGCTCGGCCGTAGGCGTTCAGTAGCCGGAAATGGTGAGTCTGTGGAGGCGCCCGGCGTACGGCCGGGCCGGGCGGCGGGGCGGGGAAGCGAGGGCTTCCCCGCCCTTCAGGGGCGCTTCGGCCCTGGGGGTGTCTGTCGGCCGGAGACCGTCAGAAGCACTCCATCTCCTTGTTCATGCCGAGCTTCATCGACAGGCCGTTCAGCGTGAACGTCCCCGCGGAGGTCGCCCACGCCGTCTGCTCGACCTTTGTAAGGTCGGCCGACTCGGCCTGCTGGGCGAAGCCGCCCGGCAGGACGTTCTCGCCCTGCTTGACGTCGGGGCCGCGGGTCTTGTCCTTGACGGCGACGCCGATGTCGATGTTCTTGAACTTCGCGTCGGCGTCGAGCTGGGCGACGTCGATGTAGAGGTTCTCGGCGGTGACCGGCTTGTCGTTGCCCGCCTCGAGACGGAGGTACACCGTCTTGCCGATGAGCGGGATCGGCGTCGCGACCGACTGACACATCTTCTTGATGGTCGCCGTGTCGAACGAGGAGATGGCGACCGGGACCGGCACCTTCTCCTTGCCCTCGGTCGTCTTGTAGACGGTGTCGATTCCGCCGTACTGGGCGAAACCGTCACCGTGCAGGTGACCGGCCGACACCTTGAACTGCTGGCCGGAGACGCTGAACGACGCGGCGAGCGCCCCCTGAGCGAGTCCGACACCCACACATGCCGCGGCGGCGACGCTGGGCACCATGACCACAGCGAACCGCTTCCATCTGGTCCCGCCACGCACCTGGGACTCCATATTTCCTCCTTCTCGGACGTACATCTCCTGTCCTGGCCCGCCGCGAACTGCGGCTCAGCCGGGCAGGGATGGGAGAAGTGCTACGTCCTCGGGAAGGAGAGCGCCTGCACTCGGCGGCGCAACTGCGCCCGAATCACCGGCGATCACCCCCGAGCGACAACCACTGGTCGCGCCTGACACGCATCACGCACAACCCTGCTGGACAGGCTTCACCCTGTGGGCGAAGACCCCCCTGTCCAAGAGCCGGCGCCACTGCCGCCGGCTCTGCTCGGTGGGGACCCAGATCGTCCCGCGACCCAACCGGCTGCCGGGGTACGGGAATGGACCGAGCGTGGCCGATCGTGGTGCATTCTCGCCGCCCGCACAAGGGGGTTCGTTACTCACTAGTAACGGCGGGATAACCGAACAACGACCCAACGGTCTCGGACGGCGACACAGGGTTGCGCCGGACGGCGGTACAAAGCTGTTGATCGCTGGACAGAATCCGACAGATCAACGCCCCGGTCTTACTGGTAGTAACAGCGACCGCGATTGCCAAGATTTGGCAAAGCGCGGCCGCAGTGAGGACTCCACAGCAGACTTTTCACCCGGGCACCACAGGCCCGGGCGTTTAGCGACTGGTCAGAACAGAGCGCGCGCCAGGGCCCGGCGCGCCGCGATCACCCGCGGGTCCTCGGGACCGACGACCTCGAACAGCTCCAGCAGCCGCACGCGTACGGCGTCCCGGTCGTCGCCCGCCGTGCGCGCCACGGTCTCGATGAGCCGGCCGAACGCGTCCTCGACGTGACCGCCCACCAGGTCCAGGTCGGCGGCGGCGATCTGCGCCTGTACGTCGGACGGCTTCTCGGCCGCGTCCCGGCGCACGCGCTGCGGGTCGGCGCCCTGCACCCGCTGGAGCAACTCGGCCTGTGCGAGGCCCAGTTTGGCCTCCTCGTTGGCCGGGTCCTCGTTCAGCACGTTGCGGTACGCCTGGATCGCCCCGCCCAGGTCGCCCGAGTCCAGTGCCTGCACGGCGGCCTCCAGGAGCCCGTCGTGCGGACCGGCCGGCCGCTCGGGGGCGGCCGGGGCGCCGCCCGGCTCGGCCTCCGGGTCGACGACGAGGCCGGTCAGGCCGAAGCGCTGCTCGGCGACCTGCACCAGCTGGTCCAGGGTCTGCCGGATCTGCGCCTCGCCCGCGGCACCCTGGAAGAGCGGCAGCGCCTGCCCGGCGACCACCGCGAACACCGCGGGGATCCCCTGGACACCGAACTGCTGCATCAGCATCTGGTTGGCGTCGACGTCGATCTTGGCGAGCAGGAAGCGGCCGTTGTACTCGACGGCCAGCCGCTCCAGGACGGGGCTCAGCTGCTTGCAGGGCTGACACCACTCGGCCCAGAAGTCGATGACGACCGGCACCTCGGCGGAGCGCTGCAGGACGTCGTTCTCGAAGCCCGCTTCGTCGACGTCGATGACCAGGTCGGCCGGGGAGATGGCCCCCGTGCCGCCCTCGCGGGCCGCCTGGGCCCGCGCCTGCTCCGCCTTCGCCTTGGCCTCCTGGGCCGCCTTCACCGCGGCGAGGTCGACGACTCCGCTCATGGACATGTTCCGTGGCTGCATGCGCCTATCCTCCCCCGTAGTGCGCGCGCGTGTGAAAACGCGGTGTGGAAGCCGGGCCGGTCGGTGCCCTTCGGCGCCGGGTCCCCACCCCACGCCGTGCGTGTCGAGGCCCGTGTACGTCCGGCACGGGCTTTCGCTACGAGTCGTAGCGTAATGCCAGAGACGGCCTTCGGGACACCGTCCCCCGGTGATCTCCCTCACGGGGCCGTGCGGGAACCGTCGGTTTATGGTCAGGACATGCACAGTCGCAGCCCGTCCGGCCGTTCCGGGCGCCCGCGCAGCGCCGCGGCGGACGCCGCGATCCTGGCCGCGACCCGTGCGGCGCTGGTGGACCTGGGCTGGTCCAAGCTCACCCTGGGGGACGTGGCGACGCGTGCGGGGGTTGCGAAGACGACGCTCTACCGCCGCTGGGCGGGCAAGAACGAACTGGTCGTCGACGCCGTGGCCGAACTGTTCGACGCGCTGGAGCTGCCCGACTGCGGCTCGCTGGCCGCGGACATCGAGGGCGTGGTGCTGCAGTTCGCCGCGATCCTGGCCCTTCCGGAGGCGCGCAGCGGGCTGATGGCGGTGGTGGCGGAGGCCACCCGCGACGAGGCGCTGCGCGAGCGCATCCGCGCCTCCGTGGTGGACCGGCAGAAGCGGCTGGTCGTGGAGGGCCGCGCCCGGGCCCAGGCGCGCGGCGAACTCCCGGCCGAGGACGACCCGGAGTCGGCGGCGCGCACGGTGGACCTGATCTTCGACATGGTGGCGGGCGCGGTGGTGCACCGCACCCTGGTGAGCGCGGAACCCGCCGACGAGGAGTGGGTCCGCGGCTTCACCAGGGTGCTGTTGCAGGGGCTGGGGTCGTAGCCCGTCAGAAGCCGGCCGGCTCCGTGTACACGCCCCACTCGTCGCGAAGCACCCCGCAGATCTCGCCGAGGGTGGCCTCCGCGCGGACGGCGTCCAGCATCGGCTCGATCATGTTGGCGCCGCTGCGGGCGGCGGCCAGCATGGCGTCCAGGGCGGTGCGCACCGCCGCGTCGTCCCGCGCCGTCTTCCGGCCGGCCAGCACGCGCACCTGCTCGCGCTCCACCTCGTGGCTGACGCGCAGGATCTCCAGGTCCCCGGTCACCGAGCCGTCATGGCAGTTGACGCCGACGACCCTCTTGTCGCCCTTCTCCAGCGCCTGCTGGTAGCGGAACGCCGACTCGGCGATCTCGCCGGTGAACCAGCCGTCCTCGATGCCGCGCAGGATGCCGGACGTGATCGGGCCGATGGGGTGCTGCCCGTCGGGGTGGGCCCGCAGACCGCGCTCCTTGATCTGGTCGAAGATCTTCTCGGCGTCGGCCTCGATGCGGTCGGTGAGCTGCTCGATGTACCAGGAACCGCCCAGCGGGTCGGCCACGTTGGCGACGCCGGTCTCCTCCATCAGCACCTGCTGCGTGCGCAGCGCGATCTCCGCGGCCTGCTCGCTGGGCAGGGCCAGGGTCTCGTCGAGCGCGTTGGTGTGCAGCGAGTTCGTCCCGCCGAGCACCGCGGCCAGGGCCTCGACGGCCGTGCGGACGACGTTGTTGTACGGCTGCTGGGCGGTGAGGGAGACACCCGCGGTCTGCGTGTGGAAGCGCAGCCACTGGGCCTTCTCCGACTGCGCGCCGTACACGTCCCGCATCCAGCGGGCCCAGATGCGGCGGGCCGCGCGGAACTTGGCGATCTCCTCGAAGAAGTCGACGTGTGCGTCGAAGAAGAAGGACAGGCCGGGCGCGAACACGTCGACGTCCAGGCCGCGCGAGAGGCCCAGCTCCACGTAGCCGAAGCCGTCCGCGAGGGTGTAGGCCAGCTCCTGGGCGGCCGTGGCCCCGGCCTCGCGGATGTGGTAGCCGGAGACGGACAGCGGCTTGTACGCCGGGATCCCGCCCGCGCAGTACTCCATGAGGTCGCCGATGAGCCGCAGGTGGGGCTCGGGCTGGAAGAGCCACTCCTTCTGGGCGATGTACTCCTTGAAGATGTCCGTCTGGAGCGTGCCGTTGAGGACGGACGGGTCGACGCCCTGCCGCTCGGCGGCGACCAGGTACATGCAGAAGACGGGCACGGCCGGGCCGCTGATGGTCATGGACGTGGTGACGTCGCCCAGCGGGATGTCCTTGAACAGGACCTCCATGTCGGCCGCCGAGTCGATCGCCACGCCGCAGTGCCCGACCTCGCCCAGCGAGCGCGGGTCGTCGGAGTCGCGGCCCATGAGGGTCGGCATGTCGAAGGCGACCGAGAGCCCGCCCCCGCCGTTGCGGAGGATCATCTTGTAGCGCTCGTTGGTCTGCTCGGCGTTGCCGAACCCGGCGAACTGCCGGATGGTCCAGGTGCGGCCCCGGTAGCCCGTCGCGTACAGACCGCGGGTGAAGGGGTACTCCCCGGGCCAGCCGATCCGCTCGAACCCGTCGTACCGGTCCCCGGGCCGGGGCCCGTACACCGGCTCCACGGGGTCCCCGGAGAGCGTGGTGAAGTCGGCCTCGCGCTTGCGTGCGGCGTCGTACCGGGCCTGCCAGCGGCGGCGGCCCTCCTCGATGGCGTCAGCGTCCATACCCTCGAATTTACTTGGACGTCCTAGTAAATGTCGATGGCTGACGGCAGTGACCTGGCGAACGGGTGAGGCCGGCCGCCGTACGCGCGCGTACGGCGGCGGTCCCGGGTGTCCTGCTACGCCTTGGCCGGCGCGGGCACGTCCTCGGCGAGCCTGCCGTCCAGCTCACGGCTGATCCGGCGCTCGACGAAGAACGCGGCCGTGGGGATCGTGCCGGCCAGCAGCACCCACAGCTGCTTCTTGACCGGCCACTTCGCCTTGGAACCCAGATCGAAGGCGAAGATCAGGTACACGACGTACAGCCAGCCGTGCGCGATGCTGACCACCTGGGTGAAGTCGGCCGCGCCGCCCAGATCCAGGACGTACTTGCCGATCATTCCGAGGGTCAGCGCGACGAGCAGCACACCGGTGACGTAGGCCATGACCCGGTAGCGGGTCAGCACGCTCTTCTTCATGCCGTCGAGCGTAACGACCCGTTCCGGGAGATCTTGCCCCGGGTCACTGCTCCTCGAAGTCGCCGGCCGCGACGCGCAGCGGGCGCAGCATCGCGAAGATCTCGGCGCACTCCTCCGCGTCGTACGCGCCGAGCCCGAAGTCCATCGCCATCAGGTCCCGCGTGGCCGACTCGACCACCTCGCGGCCCTTGGCGGTGATGCTGGCCAGGGTGCCGCGGCCGTCGTTGGGGTTGGGCCGCTTGGCGACCAGGCCGGACCGGACCAGCCGGTCGACGGTGTTGGTCACGGACGTGGGGTGCACCATCAGCCGCTCGCCGATCTTGGACATCGGCAGCTCGCCCGACTTGGAGAAGGTGAGCAGCACCAGGGCCTCGTAGCGGGCGAAGGTCAGCCCGTACGGCCTGACCACCGCGTCGACCTCGGCGAGCAGGATCTGCTGGGCGCGCATGATCGAGGTGATCGCGGCCATGGACGGCACGTTCCCCCAGCGCTGCTTCCAGCGTTCGTCGGCGCGCGCGATCGGATCGAAGGAGAGACTGAGCGGCTTCGGCACGGACCAGACCTTACCGGCCGGTCACATGGTGGTCAGCTCCGTCTCGCCCTTCGGTCCACCCGCCGCCGCGGGCACCCCGGCGGCGGGTGGGCGCGGGCGCTACCGCGCGAGGTGCCGCTCCACCGTCTCCACCTTGGACGTCAGTCCGTCCGTCACACCGGGGCGGATGTCCGCCTTCAGCACGAGGGAGACGCGCGGCGCCCGCCGCTCGACCGCGGCGACGGCACGCCGGACGACGTCCATGACCTCGTCCCACTCCCCCTCCACGGACGTAAACATCGCGTCCGTGGAGTTCGGCAGCCCGGACTCCCGCACCACCCGCACCGCGTCGGCGACGTACTCCCCCACGTCCTCGCCCACGCCCAGCGGCGTCACGGAGAAGGCGACGATCACGCGTTCACCACGCCTTCCTTGCGCACGCGCGAGGCGATGACCGCGTCCTCGGCCTCACGCCGCAGCCGGCGCTCGGCGAAGAAGCCGCCGGCCGGGAGCACCGAGAGGACGAAGTACAGCGCGGCGGTCCCCAGCGGCCACTTGGCCCGGTTCCAGGCGTCGGCCCAGAAGACGACGTAGAGGACGAACAGCGCACCGTGCACCGCCCCCATCACCGGCACGGCGTTGAAGTCCGTGGTCCGCTTCAGCACCGAGCAGACCAGCAGGAGCAGGAACGAGATCGCCTCGGGGGCCGAGACCAGGCGGAGGCGGCGGAGGGCGGTGGCGGTCTTGAGGTCCACGGGTCACCTTCGGTGGCAGGGATCGGTTTGTGAACGCACGCACAAGCGTCGCGCCCATTGTGGCAAACCGCCCCGGCCGCCCGGTCCCTAGGGGTGCACTCAGGGACGTTCTCCACCCATGGGGCCTGTCCGCGGGGCCCGGCCTGCGGATACCTTCGCGTACGTGGCGATGTTCCGACTTCAGAGCAGCAAGGTGCTCGCCGTCGACATGACCGGAGACGCCGTGAAGGCGAAGAACGGCTCGATGGTCGCGTACGACGGCGAGATGGCCTTCAAGAAACTCAGCGGCGGCGGCGAGGGCATACGGGGCATGGTGACCCGGCGCCTGACCGGCGAGCAGATGACGTTGATGGAGGTGAAGGGCCGGGGGACCTGCTGGTTCGCGGACCGGGCCTCCGAGATCAACCTGGTCCGTGTGCAGGGCGACAAGCTCTACGTGGAGTCGAGCAATCTGCTCGCCACCGACGGCGGGCTGCGCACGGGGACCGAGTTCACCGGCCTGCGCGGCGCCTCCCAGGGGAACGGGCTGTTCACCACGACCCTCGAGGGGCACGGCCAGGCGGCGATCATGTCGGACGGACCGGCGGTGGTGCTCCGGGTCAGCCCGCAGTACCCGCTGACCGTGGACCCGGGCGCCTACGTGGCGCACCAGGGGAACCTGCGGCAGTCCTTCCAGTCCGGTGTGACGTTCCGCACGCTGCTCGGGGAGGGCGGCGGCGAGGCGTTCCAGATGCGGTTCGAGGGGGACGGGCTGGTGTACGTGCAGCCGAGCGAGCGGAACACGATCGCGGGAGACGTGTGAGATGGGCTTCCGGGAGATCAACGGGAAGATGGTCGAGGCGACGGTCGCGCCCGGGCAGCGGCTGTTCAGCCAGCGCGGCGCGATGCTCGCGTACAAGGGCGAGGTGTCCTTCACGCCCAACATGGCGGGCGGCCAGGGCGGGATCATGTCGATGATCGGCCGCCGCGTCGCGAACGAGGACACCCCCCTGATGTCCGTCGAGGGCAGCGGCACGGTCCTGTTCGGGCACGGCGGGCACCACGTCCAGGTGATCCGCCTCACCGGCGACACCCTCTACGTCGAGGCGGACCGCCTGCTGGCCTTCGAGGGCACGCTCCAGCAGGGCACGATGTTCCTCGGTGCGCAGGGGGGCGTGATGGGCATGGTGCGCGGCCAGGTCAGCGGCCAGGGGCTGTTCACGACGACGCTGAAGGGGCACGGGTCCGTCGCGGTCATGGCCCACGGCGGCGTCATCGAGATCCCGATCACCCCGCAGCACCCGGTGCACGTCGACCCGCAGGCCTACGTCGCCCACCACGGCGAGGTCCGCAACAAGCTGTCCACCGCCCTGGGCTGGCGGGACATGGTGGGCCGCGGCTCCGGCGAGGCGTTCCAGCTGGAGCTGAGCGGCAGCGGTGCGGTGTACGTCCAGGCGTCGGAGGAGAAGCTGTGAGCACCTACGCATCCCCGGGCGCCGGCCCCGCGGTCTTCGACCCGGCGACCCTGCCCTGCGACGACAACGTCAATCCGTACACCTTCTGCGTGGAGCTCAAGGGGAGCCAGTGGTTTCTGCAGAAGGGGAAGATGATCGCCTACTACGGCTCGATGGACTTCAACGGCGTCGGGCACGGCCGGCTGGACCGTCTCGTGCGCACCTCGTTCCATTCGCCACTGCACGCGAGCGACTGGGTGGTGGCCGAGGGGTCGGGCAAGATGCTCCTGGCCGACCGGGCCTTCGACGTCAATTCGTACGACCTCGAGGACGGCAACCTGACCATTCGCTCGGGCAACCTGCTTGCTTTTCAGCCAAGTCTGTCGCTGAAGCAATCAATCGTGCCGGGTTTTCTGACGCTCATCGGGACGGGGAAGTTCGTGGCCGCGTCCAACGGCCCGGTGGTGTTCATGGAGCCCCCGATCCGGGTCGACCCCCAGGCGCTGGTCGGCTGGGCCGACTGCCCCTCGCCCTGCCACCACTACGACCACGGCTACATGACGGGCGTGATGGGCGGTCTACGTGCACTGACGGGCCTCGGGGGCGCCTCCGGCGAGGAGCACCAGTTCGAGTTCGTGGGCGCCGGCACGGTGCTGTTGCAGTCGTCCGAGACGTTGATGGCGGAGCAGGCGACGGGGGCGGTCCCGCACCAGGCGGGGGTGCCCGGCGCGGGGGCGCACGGCCCGCAGCCGGGGCAGTCGGGCGTACCGCGCCTTCCCGGACAGCTGGGGGACCTCCAGCGTCGCTTCGGGCTGTGAGCGGTAGTCTGCGGAGTGTGACATCGAACGCCTGCGCACGGTTGTTCGCCAGGTGTGCGCTGCCACACGCCACCCCTCACTAGTTCGCCTTTCAACATTTTAGGTAGACTTCATTCATGGAGACCGAGACGGCCACCCGCTGGCTGACCGATGCGGAGCAGTGCGCTTGGCGCACCCACCTGGAGGTCAACAGGCTGTTGACGTACCAGCTCGAGAAGGACCTGCAGCCGTTCGGCCTGACGATGAACGACTACGAGATCCTCGTGAACCTCTCCGAGTCCGACGACCTGCGGATGCGGATGAGCGACCTCGCCTCCGCCACGATGCAGTCCAAAAGCCGCCTGTCGCACCAGATCACGCGCATGGAGAACGCGCACCTGGTCAGGCGGGAGAACTGCGAGTCGGACCGCCGGGGGCTCTACGCGGTCCTCACCGACCACGGCATGGCGACGATGCAGAAGGTCGCGCCGCACCACGTGGCGTCCGTGCGCAGGCACTTCATCGACCTGCTGTCCCCGGAGACCCTCACGGAGCTCGACAAGGCACTCAAGCCCATCGCCGAGCACCTGCGCGGCCAGCGCGGGCGCCCCTGACCCGCTAGCGGAGCGGCAGGCGGAGTTCGAACAGGGCTCCGCCTGCGGGTCCCCGCCCGGCGGTGAGCGTGCCGCCGTGCCGGACGGCGACGTCCCGGGCGATGGCCAGCCCCAGTCCGGCGCCTCCGTCGTCCCGGCTGCGGGCCGCGTCGAGCCGGACGAACCGTTCGAAGATCCGCTCCCGGTCCCCCTCGGGCACCCCGTCGCCGTCGTCGGCCACCCCGACCACGGCCCGGTCGCCCTCGCGCCGCACGCTGACCGTCACGGCCGAGCGCGCGTGCCGCTGGGCGTTGTCCAGCAGATTGGCGAGCACCCGCCCCAGCTGCCCCCGCGACCCGGCCACCTCCACGGCCTCCGCCCGCACGCTCACGCCGGTGCGCCCGGCGGCCTCCTCGCGGGCCAGGGCGGCCAGGTCGACCGTCGCCTCCCCGGGCCGCTCCCCCGCGTCGAGCCGGGCGAGCAGCAGCAGGTCGGCGGCCAGCCTCTGCAGGCGCACGGTGTCCTCCACGGCCCCGTCGAGGTCCAGCAGCTCGGGGTGCGCGGCGGCCACCTCCAACTGCGTGCGCAGGGAGGCGATCGGGCTGCGCAGCTCGTGGGAGGCGTCCGCGACGAACCGGCGCTGCCGCTCCACGGACGTCTCCAGCGCCGCGAGCGTCTCGTTGGTGGTGCTGGCGAGCCGGGCGATCTCGTCGTGCGTGTCCGGCTCGGGCACCCGGCGCGCGAGGTCCTCGGACCGGGTGATCGCGGCCATCTCGCGCCGGATGCCCTCGACGGGCCGCAGGGCCCGCCGGGTCACCAGCCAGGTCACGCCCGCGACGACGGCCAGCAGCAGCGGGAAGCCGATCAGCATCACGGTCAGGGCGGTGCGCACCGCCCCGTGCTCGGCGGCCAGCGGCCAGCCCGCGTAGACCTCGAGGTGGCCGCGGTCCCGGGTCTCCACCTCGACGGCGGCGAACCGGTAGTCCTCGGTGTCCCCGTCGATCGTCGCGGAGCCGTTGCTGAAGACGCTCTCCCCGGAGATCTCGCCCGGTGCGAGGCTCTCGCCGGAGTCGTCCTCGTCGTCCCCGTCCGGCGACGCGGCCGGCTGCGGCTCCACCCGGGTGCTGTCGGTGCCGCTGATCCGCTCCAGGTCCTCGCTGGCCGCGACCAGCCGTCCGTCCTCGTCGAGCACCTGCACCGGCCCGTCGTCGCCGTCCAGCCCGGACAGCTTGTCGTAGGGCGTGCCGGCGGCCAGTTCCGAGGCGACCGCGCGGGCGGAGCGCTCGGCCTGCGTTCCGGCCTCGCCGATCAGGTTGGACCGCAGGGACAGCAGCACGGCGGCCCCGGCCGCGACCAGGGCGACCGCGACGACGAGCGTGGCTCCCAGCGTGGCCCGCGCCCGGACGGACCCGAACAGCCGGCTCACGGCGCCGTCTCCAGCCGGTACCCGGCCCCGCGCACGGTCCGGATCAGCCCCGGGCGCAGCTTGCGCCGCAGCGTGCTGACGTACACCTCGACGATGTTCGGGTCGCCGTCGTAGGCGAAGTCCCAGACGTGCTCCAGGATCTCCGACTTGGACACGACCTCGCCGGGGCGCAGCACGAGCTGCTCCAGCACGGAGAACTCCTTGGCCGTCAGGGCGATCTCGGCGTCACCGAGAAAGACCCGGCGGGCTGCCGTGTCGACCTTCAGATCCCCGTGCACGTGCACGGGCGACGCCCCGCCGCCCTGCCCGCGCCGGCGCAGCAGCGCCTTCACGCGGGCGACCAGCACGACGTAGGAGAACGGCTTGGTGAGGTAGTCGTCCGCGCCGGTGTCGAGGCCCTCGGCTTCGTCGTACTCGCCGTCCTTGGCGGTCAGCATCAGGATCGGCACGTCGTGGCCGGCGGCGCGCAGGGCGGCGCAGACCCGGTAGCCGTTGAGCCCTGGCAGCATGATGTCCAGGATCACCAGGTCGTGGACGCCCTCCGAGGCCCGGTGCAGCCCCTCCAGTCCGTCGTGGACGACGTCCACGGCGTACCCCTCGGCCGTCAGGCCTCTGGCGAGCGACAGGGCCAGCCGCTTCTCGTCCTCCACGATCAACAGGCGCATGCGTCCAGAGTGGCAAAGCCAAGCTGAAGATCCCTTCAGGGGGCTTCAGGTTCCTCTCAGCCTCCGTCGGCCAGAGTCGAAGACATCGAAAACGAAACGACTCGGGAGGAACCCGCATGAAGCGCAACATCGTGATCGCCGCCGTGACCGCCGCCGCTCTGATCGGAGGCGGTACGGCCACGGCCCTCGCGACCACGGGAGACGACGACGGCCCGGCGCGCCAGGCGGCGAACACCCGGGTCTCGGACGACGACGGCCGCGACGACCGGGACGACGCCGAGCAGGTCGCCGACGCGGACGTCACGGCGGCCGAGGCCATCGCCTCCGCGCTGAAGCACACCTCGGGCACGGCCGTCTCCGCCGAACTCGACGACGAGGACGACTCCGGCAAGACGGTGTGGCAGGTCGACGTGCTGGCCGGCGACGACACCTGGCGCAGCGTGAGCGTCGACCCGTCCAGCGGCAAGGTCCTCGGCGCGCAGAAGGACGACGAGGACGACACGGCGCAGGTGCGGGCCGCGCTGAAGGGCTCCGCCGTGACCGCCGAGGAGGCGGCGAAGGCCGCGGCCGGCAAGGGCGTGGTGACGTCCGTCGACCTCGACGACGACGGCAAGGGCCAGGCCTGGGAGGCCGAGACCCGCAAGCAGGACGGCGCCGAGCAGGACTGGAAGATCGGCCTCGACACGGCGAAGGTCACCGCGGACCGCTCGGACACCGACGACGACCAGGACTGACCCGTCACCCAGCACCGCAACCGCCCCGGCGCCCACGGTCGCGCCGGGGCGGCGACGCGCCTCGCAGCGCACCCGCACCCGGCGTGCCACGGAAGGGGCCGTGCCGGGGGGTGTCCGCCCGCAGCTGGTTGGCGCGTCGACGGACAGTGAGTCGGCGTGACACCCCATCGCGCCGTTCCGAGGACGGACACCCCCCGGCACGGCCCCGACCCCCCACCCACGGTCAGGCGCCACGCACCCCCGGCCAGGCGCCGCGCATGCCGGCCAGGCGCCACGCACCCCCCGGATCAGCCGCCGCAGGCGCTCGGGCTCAGCCCTCCGTCAGCCCCGCCACCAACTCGTCGGCCGCCCGGTAGGGATCCAGCTCGCCCGCCACGATCCGCTCCGCCAGGGCCCCCAGGCGCCGGTCCCCGTGCAGGTCCCCGATCCGCTCGCGCAGGGCCGTCACCGCGATCGTCTCGACCTCGCGCGAGGCCCGGGCCGTCCGCCGCTCCGCGAGGACCCCCCGCTCCTCCATCCAGGCCCGGTGCTTCTCCAGCGCCTCGACGACCTCGTCCACGCCCTCACCCCGCGCGGCGACCGTCTTCACGATCGGCGGACGCCAGTCCCCCGGCCCCCGCGACTCCCCCAGCCCCAGCATGTGGTTCAGCTCGCGGGCCGTGGCGTCCGCGCCGTCCCGGTCCGCCTTGTTCACGACGTACACGTCGCCGATCTCCAGGATCCCGGCCTTGGCCGCCTGGATGCCGTCGCCCATGCCGGGCGCCAGCAGCACCACCGAGGTGTCCGCCTGCGAGGCGATCTCCACCTCCGACTGCCCGACCCCCACCGTCTCGACGAGGATCACGTCGCACCCGGCGGCGTCCAGGACCCGGATCGCCTGGGGCGCGGCCCACGCCAGCCCGCCGAGATGCCCGCGCGTGGCCATCGAGCGGATGTACACGCCCGGGTCGGACGCGTGATCCGACATGCGCACACGGTCGCCGAGCAGCGCACCCCCCGAGAACGGGGAGGACGGGTCGACGGCGAGCACGCCGACCCGCCTGCCCTGCTTGCGGTAGGCGCTGACCAGCGCCGAGGTCGACGTCGACTTGCCGACACCCGGCGACCCGGTCAGGCCGACCACGTACGCGCCGCCGGTCAGGGGCGCCAGCGCCTCCATGACCTCCCGCAGCTGCGGGGACGCCCCCTCCACCAGGGAGATCAGCCGGGCCACGGCCCGGGGCCGACCTTCCCTGGCCTGGGCCACCAACGTGGAGACGTCCTGCATCACAGCTCCGTTCAGATCAGGGACGTACCGACACTCAGGCCTTGGGCACGCGCACGATCAGCGCGTCGCCCTGGCCCCCGCCACCGCACAGCGCGGCCGCGCCCACCCCGCCGCCCCGCCGCTTCAGCTCCAGCGCGAGATGCAGCACGAGCCGCGCACCGGACATCCCGATCGGGTGACCCAGGGCAATGGCACCGCCGTTGACATTCACCTTTTCGGTGGACACTCCGAGGTCCTTCATGGACTGCACGGCCACCGCCGCGAACGCCTCGTTGATCTCGACGAGGTCGAGGTCGGAGACCTCCAGCCCTTCCTTCTTCAGCGCGTGCAGGATCGCGTTGGACGGCTGCGACTGCAGCGAGTTGTCCGGCCCGGCCACGTTGCCGTGCGCCCCGATCTCGGCGATCCACTCCAGGCCGAGCTCCTGCGCCTTGGCCTTGCTCATCACGACGACGGCGGCGGCGCCGTCGGAGATCTGCGAGGCGGAACCGGCCGTGATCGTGCCGTCCTTGGCGAAGGCGGGACGCAGCTTGCCGAGCGACTCCGCGGTCGTGTCGCCGCGGATGCCCTCGTCCTTGCTGAACAGCACCGGGTCGCCCTTGCGCTGCGGGATCTCGACGGGCGTGATCTCGGCCTCGAACAGACCGTTCTTCTGCGCGGCGGCGGCCCGCTGGTGCGACAGCGCGGCGATCTCGTCCTGCTCGGCCCGGCCGATGCCGAGGCGGGTGTTGTGCTTCTCGGTGGACTCGCCCATGGCGACGCCGTCGAAGGAGTCGGTCAGCCCGTCGTGCGCCATGGAGTCCAGCATCTGGATGGCGCCGTACTTGTACCCCTCGCGGGACTTGGGCAGCAGGTGCGGGGCGTTGGTCATGGACTCCTGGCCGCCGGCGACGATCACGTCGAACTCACCCGCGCGGATGAGCTGGTCGGCGAGCGCGATGGCGTCGAGGCCGGACAGGCAGACCTTGTTGATGGTCAGCGCCGGCACGTTCATCGGGATGCCGGCCTTGACCGCGGCCTGGCGGGCCGGGATCTGCCCCGCGCCGGCCTGGAGCACCTGGCCCATGATCACGTACTGCACCTGGTCGCCGCCGATCCCCGCACGGTCGAGGGCGGCCTTGATCGCGAAGCCGCCGAGGTCGGCTCCGGAGAAGGACTTCAGGGAGCCCAGCAGCCGTCCCATGGGCGTACGCGCACCCGAGACGATCACCGAGCTGGTCGTTGCAGAAGACATGAGCTGCGATCCCCTTACCGGCTGCACAGCCGAGGAGTGAACGAGGGTTTACTTCGAATGTACTGAGTGGCACTCCGTGCCGTCATCGGGCCGTCGGTGTGATCGCGCGCACGTTGCGTAACCACCTCCGGGGCGCTGCACTGAACTCATGCTGACGCGAATCGACCACATCGGGATCGCCTGTTTCGACCTGGACAAGACCGTCGAGTTCTACCGTGCCACCTACGGCTTCGAGGTCTTCCACTCCGAGGTCAACGAGGAGCAGGGCGTGCGCGAGGCCATGCTCAAGATCAACGAGACGTCCGACGGGGGTGCCACCTACCTCCAGCTCCTGGAGCCGACCCGGGAGGACTCCACCGTCGCGAAGTGGCTCGCGAAGAACGGCGAGGGCGTCCACCACATCGCCTTCGGCACCGCGGACGTCGACGCGGACGCCGCCGACATCAAGGACAAGGGCGTGCGCGTGCTGTACGAAGAGCCCCGGCGCGGCTCCATGGGGTCACGGATCACCTTCCTGCACCCCAAGGACTGTCATGGCGTACTGACAGAACTGGTCACTTCGGCGCCCGTTGAGTCACCTGAGCACTGACCCTCGTACATAGGGGCCGGTAGGGTTGGGTGCGGTCGCCGCTCAGCCAGGGTGACCGCGGTCCCGCCGTGCGACGGCAGGACCACCGGGGTCCGGGTTTCGGGGGACGAGCGTCGGGGCAGCAGCCTCTGCTCCGCCGATGATCTGACACCATTCCCCGGGGGCCCCGTTCGGCGGATGGACGGAGCTCGTACGGAAAGAGTTTCGACCAGGGGACGGATGGGACCGCGCAGTGCGGGGCTACGAGAGCCAGGAGCGAGAGCCGGCGGCTGACGTCGACCACCTCTCTCGGTTCGAAGCCGAGATGAAGCGGCTGAAGACCGAGCGGGAAAAGGCGATCCAGCACGCCGAGGACCTCGGCTACCAGGTCGAGGTACTGCGCGCCAAGCTGCACGAGGCGCGGCGCACCATCATGACCCGGCCCTCCTTCGACGGGGGCGACATCGGCTGGCAGGCCGAGCAGTTGCTGCGCAACGCGCAGATGCAGGCCGACCAGATCCGCACGGACGCCGAGCGGGAACTGAGCGAGGCCCGGGCCCAGACCCAGCGGATCCTGCAGGAGCACGCCGAGCAGGCGGCCCGCCTCCAGGCGGAGCTGCACCAGGAGGCGGTCACCCGCCGCCAGCAGCTGGACCAGGAGCTGGCCGAGCGCCGCCAGACGGTCGAGTCGCACGTCAACGAGAACGTGGCGTGGGCCGAGCAGCTGCGCGCCCGCACCGAGCAGCAGGCCCGCCGGCTGCTGGAGGAGTCCCGCGCGGAGGCCGAGCAGTCCCTGGCCGCCGCCCGCGCGGAGGCCGAGCGGCTGGCCACCGAGGCCCGGCAGCGGCTGACCAGCGCGGCCGAGGAGGCCCGGGCGGAGGCCGAGCAGATCCTGCGGCGGGCCCGCACGGACGCCGAGCGGCTGCTGAACGCGGCCTCCACGCAGGCCCAGGAGGCCACCGACCACGCCGAGCAGCTGCGCACCTCCACCGTCTCGGAGTCGGAGTCCGCGCGCCGCGAGGCCCAGGAGCTCACCAAGGCCGCCGAGCAGCGGATGGCCGAGGCCGAGGAGGCGCTGCGCAAGGCGCAGTCCGAGTCGGAGAAGCTCGTCACGGAGGCCAAGGAGGCCGCCGCCAAGGCCCTGGCGAGCGCCGAGTCGGCCAACGAGACGCGCACGCGCACCGCCAAGGAGCAGGTCGCCCGGCTGGTCGAGGAGGCCACGAAGGAGGCCGAGAGCACCAGGTCCGAGGCGGAGCAGATCGTCGCGGACGCCCGCGCCGAGGCCGAGAAGATCGTCGCGGAGGCCGCCGAGAAGGCGCGCACGCTCACCGCCGAGGAGACGGCGACCCAGCTGTCCAAGGCGGCCCGTACGGCCGAGGAGGTCCTCAACAAGGCGTCGGAGGACGCCAAGAAGACCACCAAGGCCGCGGCCGAGGAGGCCGAGCGGATCCGCAAGGAGGCCGAGGCCGAGGCGGACCGGCTGCGGGCCGAGGCGCACGACATCGCCGAGGAGCTCAAGGGCGCGGCGAAGGACGACACCAAGGAGTACCGCGCCAAGACGGTCGAGCTGCAGGAGGAGGCCCGCCGGCTGCGCGGCGAGGCCGAGCAGCTCCGGGCGGACGCCGTCGAGGAGGGCGAGAAGATCCGCGCCGAGGCCCGCAAGGAGGCCGTGGCGCAGATCGAGGAGGCGGCGAAGTCCGCCGAGGAGCTGCTCGCCAAGGCCAAGGCCGACGCGGACGAGCTGCGCACCACGGCCCAGGCCGACAGCGAGAAGGTCCGCACCGAGGCCATCGAGCGGGCGACGACGCTGCGCCGGCAGGCGGAGGAGACCCTCCAGCGCACCCGGCAGGAGGCCGAACGGCACCGCGAGGAGGTCGTCGAGCAGGCCGAGGCCCTCAAGGCGGAGGCCGAGCGCGCGGCGCTGGAGCTGCACGAGGAGACCGAGCGGGCCGTCGAGGCCCGCCGCGCGGAGGCCGCCGAGGAGCTGACGCGGCTGCAGCGGGAGGCCGAGGAGCGGCTGACGGCGGCCGAGCAGGCGCTGTCGGAGGCCCGGGAGGAGGCCGCGCGGATCCGCCGCGAGGCCGCCGAGGAGAACGAGCGGCTGCGGGCCGAGGCCGCCGAGCGCATCCGCACGCTGCGGCAGCAGGCCGAGACGGAGGCCGAGCGGCTGCGGGACGAGGCCGCTTCGGACGCGTCCGCCGCGCGGGCCGAGGGCGAGGCCGTCGCCGTACGGCTGCGCACGGAGGCCGCGACGGAGGCCGAGCGGCTGAAGTCCGAGGCGCAGGAGAGCGCCGACCGGATGCGCGCGGAGGCGCAGGCCGCCGCCGAGCGGCTGGCCGCGGAGGCGTCCGAGACGCTGGCCGCCGCCCAGGAGGAGGCCAACCGCCGCCGCCGCGAGGCCGAGGAACTCCTCGGCAGCGCCCGGCAGGAGGCAGACCAGGAGCGCGAGCGGGCCCGCGAGCAGAGCGAGGAGCTGCTGGCCTCGGCGCGCAAGCGTGTGGAGGAGGCCCAGGCCGAGGCCGTCCGGCTGGTCGAGGAGGCCGACCGGCGGGCCACGGAGATGGTGTCCGCCGCCGAGCAGCACGCGCAGCAGGTCCGCGACTCCGTCGCGGGGCTGCACGAGCAGGCCCAGGAGGAGATCACCGGGCTGCGCAGCGCCGCCGAGCACGCGGCGGAGCGCACCCGGCGCGAGGCCGAGGAGGAGGCGGACCGGGTCCGCGCCGACGCCTACGCGGAGCGCGAGCGGGCGAGCGAGGACGCGAGCCGGCTGCGCCGCGAGGCGCACGAGGAGTCCGAGGCCGCCAAGGCGCTCGCCGAGCGGACGATGTCCGAGGCGATCAGCGAGGCGGAGCGGATCCGCGCGGATGTCGCCGAGCACGCCCAGCGGGTGCGCACGGAGGCGTCCGACACGATCGCCGAGGCGGAGCAGAGCGCCTCGCGCACCCGGGCCGACGCCCGCGAGGACGCCAACCGCATCCGCTCGGACGCGGCGACGCAGGCGGACACCCTCATCACCGAGGCGCGCAGCGAGGCGGAGCGGCTCACCACCGAGACGGTCCGGGAGACCGACCGGCTGCGCATGGAGACGGTCACCGAGGCGGAGCGGGTGCGCACCGAGGCGCTCGCCGAGGCCGAGCGGGTGGGCGCGGAGGCTGCCGGGGAGGCCGACCGGCTTCTCGCGGAGGCCACCGGTGAGGCGGAGCGGCTGCGGGCCGAGGCCGCCGAGACGGTCGGTTCGGCGCAGCAGCACGCGGAGCGGATCCGCACCGAGGCCGAGCGCGTCAAGTCGCAGGCGCGGGCGGAGGCCGAGCGTGTCGTGGCCGACGCGCGCGAGGAGGCCGACCGCACGCTGGACGAGGCCCGCAAGGACGCCAACAAGCGGCGCTCGGAGGCGGCCGAGCAGGTCGACAAGCTCATCACGGAGACCACGGCCGAGGCGGACAAGCTGCTCACCGAGGCGCAGCAGCAGGCGCACAAGACCACCGCCGAGGCCGAGGCACAGGCCGACACGATGGTGGGCGCGGCCCGCACGGAGGCCGACCGGCTGGTGTCCGAGGCGACGGTCGAGGGCAACTCGCTGGTGGAGAAGGCCCGTACGGACGCGGACGAGCTGCTGGTCGGCGCGCGCCGGGACGCCACGCAGATAAGGGAGCGCGCCGAGGAGCTGCGCGACCGCATCACGACGGAGATCGAGGAGCTGCACGAGCGGGCCCGCCGGGAGTCGGCCGAGGCGATGAAGACGGCGGGCGACCGCTGCGACGCCCTGGTCAAGGCGGCCGAGGAGCAGCTGGCGAAGGCGCAGGCGAAGGCCAAGGAGATCGTGTCGGAGGCCAACTCCGAGGCGGGCAAGGTGCGCATCGCTGCGGTGAAGAAGGCCGAGGGGCTGCTCAAGGAGGCCGAGCAGAAGAAGTCGACGCTGGTCCGGGAGGCCGAGGAGCTCAAGGCCGAGGCGGTCCGCGAGGCCAAGCGCACGGTCGAGGAGGGCAAGCGCGAGCTGGAGGTGCTGGTCCGCCGCCGCGAGGACATCAACGCCGAGATCTCCCGTGTCCAGGACGTGCTGGAGGCGCTGGAGTCCTTCGAGGCTCCGGCCGGCGCCAAGGACAGCGGGGTGAAGGCGGGCGCGACGGTCGGCGCGCCCCGATCGGGTGGCAAGTCCTCGGACGGCTAGGCGTCCGGAGCGAGCCGGAACGGCCGATTCCGGGGGCATCGAGGGGCTTTGACCGGGTTCTGGCAAGCGATCCGCCGCTTAGCCACTCAAAAGGGGTCTCATTTTCCGGTTCAAACGCGCATCCGCTCGATGACACACCGTTCCGGCCCCTAGGATTCCACCTATCACCTCACCGGTCTCATTCGACAGGAACCCCATGAGCGACACTTCCCCCTACGGCTTCGAGCTTGTGCGGCGTGGGTACGACCGCGCTCAGGTGGACGAACGTATCTCCAAGCTCGTCTCCGACCGTGACAGCGCTCTCGCCCGCATCACCGCTCTGGAAAAGCGCATCGAAGAGCTCCACCTCGAGACGCAGAACGCCCAGGCCCAGATCACCGACGCCGAGCCGTCGTACGCGGGTCTCGGTGCGCGCGTGGAGAAGATCCTCCGCCTCGCCGAGGAAGAGGCGAAGGACCTGCGCGAGGAGGCCCGGCGCGCGGCCGAGCAGCACCGCGAGCTCGCCGAGTCGGCGGCCCAGCAGGTGCGCAACGACGCCGAGTCGTACTCGGCCGACCGCAAGGCCAAGGCCGAGGACGAGGGCCTGCGGATCGTCGAGAAGGCCAAGAGCGACGCCGCCCAGCTGCGTTCCGAGGCGCAGAAGGACGCGCAGTCCAAGCGCGAGGAGGCGGACGCCCTCTTCGAGGAGACCCGCGCCAAGGCCGCGCAGGCCGCCGCCGACTTCGAGACGAACCTCGCCAAGCGCCGCGAGCAGTCCGAGCGGGACCTGGCGTCGCGTCAGGCCAAGGCAGAGAAGCGCCTCGCCGAGATCGAGCACCGGGCGGAGCAGCTGCGCCTGGAGGCCGAGAAGCTCCGCACGGACGCCGAGCGCCGCGCCCGCCAGACCGTCGAGACGGCCCAGCGCCAGGCCGAGGACATCGTGGCCGACGCCAACGCCAAGGCCGACCGCATCCGCTCGGAATCCGAGCGCGAGCTGGCGGCGCTGACGAACCGTCGCGACTCCATCAACGCGCAGCTGACGAACGTCCGCGAGATGCTCGCGACGCTCACCGGCGCCGCGGTGGCCGCAGCCGGCACGCCGGCCGAGGACGAGCCCATCTCCCGCGGGGTCCCGGCCCAGCAGTCCCGGTAACAGCCCGGCATACGGAAGCTGAACCTCCGCAAAGCCCTCTGCCGCTCGGGTGGCAGAGGGCTTTGCCGCGCTCTAGCGTGGCGGTCATGATGGAGCTGGAGGGGCTGACCAAGCGTTACGGCGAGAAGGTGGCGGTCAACAACCTGTCGTTCACCGTGAGACCGGGCATCGTCACCGGCTTCCTCGGGCCGAACGGCGCGGGCAAGTCCACCACCATGCGGATGATCCTGGGCCTGGACCATCCGACCGCCGGCGGCGTCCGGATCGACGGCAAGCGGTACGACCAGCTCAAGGACCCGCTGACCTGTATCGGCGCCCTGCTGGAGGCCAAGGCCTGGCACGGCGGGCGCACCGCCTACAACCACCTGCTGTGCCTCGCGCAGAGCAACGGCATCCCGCGCGCCCGGGTCGGCGAGGTGCTCCAGACGGTCGGGCTGACCGGCGTCGCGAAGAAGAAGACCAAGGGCTTCTCCATGGGTATGGGCCAGCGGCTCGGCATCGCCGCCGCGCTGCTCGGCGACCCGCGGATCCTGATGTTCGACGAGCCGGTCAACGGCCTCGACCCGGAAGGCATCCACTGGATCCGCACCCTGATGAAGTCGCTCGCCGCACAGGGCCGGACCGTGTTCGTCTCCTCCCACCTGATGAGCGAGATGGCCCTGACGGCCGACCACCTCGTCGTCATCGGGCAGGGGCGGCTGCTCGCGGACACCTCCATGGCCGACTTCATCGACCGCAACTCGCGTTCGTACGTCCGGGTGCGCAGCCCGCAGCGGGAGCGGCTGCTCGATGTGCTGCACGAAGCCGGGTTGGTGGCCGTGGAGAGCGGTGAGGGCGTGCTGGAGGTGGACGGCGGCAAGGCCGAGCAGATCGGCGAGCTGGCGGCGCAGCACCGGATCACCCTGCACGAGCTGAGCCCGCAACAGGCCTCCCTGGAGGAGGCGTTCATGCGGCTGACGGCGGAGTCGGTGGAGTACCACGCGCACGGCGCAGCGGGCGCCGGGGCGCCACCACCGCAGCAGCAACAGCAGCAGTGGGGCGACGGCTGGAAGAGGGGCTGAGCATGGCGGTGACACAGGTCGTACGGTCGGAGTGGACCAAGATCCGGTCGGTGGCGTCCACGGTGTGGACGCTGTCGCTCGTGGTGGTCGTGACGGTCGCCCTCGGCATGCTGATCTCGGCCCTGTCGAAGAACGAGTTCGACTCGATGAGCGCGCAGGACCGGGCGGAGTTCGACCCGACGTTCATCAGCTTCGCGGGGATGAGCCTCGGGCAGCTGGCGATGATCGTGTTCGGCGTGCTGGTGGTGTCGAACGAGTACAGCACCGGCATGATCCGCACCTCGCTGGCGGCGGTGCCCCGGCGGGGCTCCTTCCTGTTCAGCAAGATCGCGGTGGCCACGGCACTCGCCCTGCTGGTCGGGCTGGTCACCAGCTTCGCCGCGTTCTTCCTCGGCCAGGCGATGCTGGGCGGGCACCGGGCGGAGATCGGCGATCCGGGGGTGCTGCGGGCGGTGTTCGGCGGTGGCCTCTACATGGCGCTGATCGCCATGTTCTCCATGGGTGTCGCCGCGATGCTGCGCTCGCCGATGCTGTCGCTGGGCATCCTGATGCCGTTCTTCTTCCTGATCTCCAACATCCTGGGCAACGTCGAGGCGACGAAGAAGGTCGGCCGGTTCCTGCCCGACCAGGCCGGCAGCAAGATCATGCAGGTGGTCCCGCCGGTCGGCGACGACACGCCGTACGGTCCGTGGGGCGGGCTCGGGATCATGGCGCTGTGGGTGCTGGCCGCCCTGGCCGGGGGGTACCTGCTGCTGAGGAAGCGGGACGCCTAGCGGTGCGGAGGCCGCCGCTCTTTTACCTGCTCTTGGGCGGAACCGTCAGCGCCTGGATATCCTCCTAACCCTTACGGGGGCGTGTGCCCCGCTGTCCTGAACCTTGCGATGGGTGCGGAGCATGATCGAAGCAGTCGGCCTGACGAAGCGCTACGGCGACAAGACCGCTGTGTACAACCTTTCCTTCCAGGTGCGGCCCGGAGCCGTGACCGGCTTCCTCGGGCCGAACGGCTCCGGCAAGTCGACGACCATGCGCATGATCCTCGGTCTGGACAATCCGACGGCCGGGCACGTGACGATCGGCGGCTTCCCCTACCGCAGGCTGCCCAACGCCGCCCGCCACGTCGGCGCGCTGCTGGACGCCAAGGCCGTGCACGGCGGCCGCTCCGCCCGCAACCACCTGCTGTCCCTGGCCCAGCTGTCGGGCATCCCGGCCCGCCGGGTGGACGAGGTGCTGGGGGTCGTCGGTCTCCAGGACGTGGCCAAGCGGCGGTCCAAGGGCTTCTCCCTCGGCATGGGGCAGCGGCTCGGCATCGCGGCGGCGCTGCTCGGCGACCCGCAGGTGCTGCTGTTCGACGAGCCGGTCAACGGCCTCGACCCGGAGGGCATCCTCTGGGTGCGCAACCTGATGAAGGCCCTGGCCGCCGAGGGCCGCACCGTCTTCGTCTCCTCGCACCTGATGAGCGAGATGGCGCTGACCGCCGACCACCTCATCGTCATCGGCCGCGGCCAGCTGCTCGCCGACATGAGCGTCACGGCCTTCATCTCGGCGAACTCCGCCGACTTCGCCCGGGTGCGCACGCCCGACAGCGAGCCGCAGCAGCGCGAGAAGCTGTCGGCCGCGCTCACCGAGTCGGGCGGCCACGTGCTGCCGGAGCAGGACGGCGCGCTGCGGGTGACCGGGCTGCCGCTCCCCCGCATCAGCGACATCGCGCACGAGCACGACGTGCGGCTGTGGGAGCTCTCGCCGCACCAGGCGTCCCTGGAGGAGGCGTACATGCGGATGACGCAGGGCGCCGTCGACTACCGGTCGACCACCGACCAGAAGGAGGGACTCCAGCAGCCGCTGCCGCCCGGCGCGCAGCCGCCCATGCCGGTGCCCGGCCAGGGCCAGCCCGGCTGGTACGCCCCGCCGCCGCCCCAGCCGGGCGCGCCGGTCCCCTCCGGCCCCTACGGCGCTCCCCAGGGCGCCTTCGCCCCGGGCCCGGTCAACCCGTACGCCCAGCCCGCGCCGCAGGGCTTCGCCGCGCCGGCCCCGCAGGCGCCCGCGGGTGCGCCCGCCGCGCCCCCGGCCCCGCCGTCCTCCGCGGGCCAGGCTCCCTCCGCCGGCGCCCCGACCGCGCCTCCGGCCCCGCAGGCGCCCGCCCCGGCGGCCGCCGCGGCACCGGCCCCCGCGGACAGCGCGCCGGCGGCTCCGTCCGCGCCCGCCGCCGCCCCGACCACCGACCTGACCAAGCCCGAGGACGCCCGATGAGCAGCCCCCAGCCCCAGATGCCGCAGGCCGAGCCCGCCTGGCACGCGGCGCCCGGCACGCCGTTCCCCGCCGGCCCAGCGGAGCCCGGCTACACCTCGCCGATCCCGGTCGTCCGCACGCACCTGGTGCACGCGATCGCCTCCGAGTGGACGAAGATCCGGTCGGTGCGCTCCACGCTGTGGACGCTCGGCGTGTTCGTCCTGCTCGTCGTCGGCATCGGCACGCTGACCGGAGCGATCGTGGCCGGCTCCGACCCGGCCCTGAGCGGCGAGAGCCCGCTCGGGCTGGGCTTCTTCGGGGTGCTCCTGGGCAGCATGTGCATCATCACGCTGGGCGTGCTGACCACCGCCTCGGAGTACGGCACGGGGATGATCCGCACCACCATGGTCGCCTGCCCGAGCCGCGGCCGGGTCCTGGCGGCCAAGGGCGTGGTGTTCTTCCTGGTCGCGTTCGTGGTGACGCTGGTCTCGGCGTCCCTGGTGGCCTTGCTGCACGTGGCGCTGCTGGAGGGCGACGGCGCCCGGAGCCCCTCCGGCGGCGAGTGGCTCAAGGCCACCGTCGGCATCGCGGCCTACGTCGCCCTGCTGGGCCTGCTCTCGCTGGCCGTCGGCTCGATCATCCGCCACTCGGCCGGTGCCATCACGATCATGATCGGCGCCGTGCTCGCCCCGCTGGTGATCGCCCTGTTCATGTACTCGGAGTCGCTCCAGGGCGTGCGCGACGCCCTGTTCGAGTACTCGATCCCGAACCAGCTCAGCGTCTTCTACGCCAACTCCCTCAGCTCGTCCGGCCCGTCCGGCTGGGACCCGCTGTGGATCATGCTGGGCGCCACGGCCGTCGCGTTCGCCGGCGCCTTCGCGCTGCTGGAGAAGCGGGACGTCTGAGCCCGGTTCAGAACCTCGGCGCGTTACGGGACCGCCGCACCCCCGGGGTGCGGCGGTCCCGCGCGTTCCAGCAGGCCTTGTGCCAGTGCCGGCGGTCGTCGACGCCCGCGTGCTCGGACCAGGCCACCACGTGCGGCACCCCGTCCGGGATCAGCTGGTCGCAGCCCGGGCAGCGGTAGGACTTGCCCTGCGCGCTCGCCCCGGCCACGTGCCGCACGCTCCAGCTCTCGCCCCGCCAGTCCTCGGAGGACTGCCAGCCGCCGTAGCGGCCGCCGTCGTCCTCGGAGGTCCGGCCGGACGATCCGGCGCCCTTGGCTCGGTTGCGACGCGGGGACACGGGACACCTCTCGGGGCTATACAGGAAGCACGGGCCGCGTCCAGCCTACGCGGCACGGGGGCCGGTGGACGTACGCCGCCGGTCGCCACAAGTCGCCCGGCGAAGGCGACGGGCGGCCCTCCGGGGGCCGCCGCGCAACCGCTCGCGGTCCCCCGCGCAGCCGCTCATTCGGCAGACAATCCGCAAAATACTCCGCCCGGCCGTGTCCTCGGCACGTGTCGGACGGTTATGCGCTGTGGGGGAGCTCCGCGTCGGAGCCAAGGAAGCAGGAAAGCAATGCGCGTTGGAAGTTTCGTGCTGGGGGCCCGGTTCCCCGGCCAGGGCGAGGGAGAGGCGCTGCACCGCGCGGTCCGCTCGGCCGAGGTGGCCGAGGAGGCCGGGCTCGACACGGTCTGGCTGGCCGAGCACCACTTCGTGCCGTACGGCACCTGCCCGTCGGCCGTCACCCTGGCCGCCCTGCTGCTGGGCCGCACCCGCCGCATCCGGGTCGGCACGGCGGTCAGCGTCCTGCCCACCGCCCACCCCGTGGCCCTGGGCGAGCAGGCGGCGCTGCTGCACCACACGAGCGGTGGCCGCTTCACCCTCGGCGTCGGCCGGGGCGGCCCGTGGATCGACCTGGAGGTCTTCGGGGCCGGCCTGGAGGCCTACGAGACGGGCTTCCCGGAGTCCCTCGACATCCTGGCGCGCTGGCTGCGCGAGCCGTCCGTGTCGGCCGACGGGGAGCGGTTCCGCTTCCGCGAGGTCCCGGTCGTGCCCCGGCCGTCGGAGGCCCTGACCGACGTGGCGGGTCCCGAGCTGGTCGTCGCGTGCACCTCGCCGAAGTCGGTGCGGCTGGCGGCCGAGCGCGGGCTGCCGATGCTGCTCGGCATGCACGTGGGCGACGAGGAGAAGGCCGAGATGGTCGCGCTGTGGCGGCGGCACGCGCGCGACAGCGGCCGGCCGGCCGAGGAGGTGCGCGCCGCGGCCCATGTGTCGGCCGGCGTCTGCCAGATCGCGGACCGCCGGGCCGACGCGGCGGAGACGCTGATGAAGGCGATGCCGGGCTGGCTCAAGCAGGGACTGGAGGCGCACGTCACGGTCGACGGGCGCACGCGCCGGATGCGCGACCCCCTGGCGTACACCGAACTGCTCTGCGGGCTGCACCCGGTGGGCACCCCGCGGCTGTGTGCGGACCGGCTCGCGGCCACCAGCGAGCGGACCGGCATCTCCCGCTTCGCCCTCCTCGTCGAGGGTTCCGGCGACCTGGCCGCGACGGAGGAGAACGTACGGCGGCTGGGGGCAGAGGTGCTCCCCCAACTCCTCTGAGGGCACGGTGGATCCCGGGCACTTGCCGCTCCGGTACAAAAAGTGCACCTCCCGCGTACGGAGCGGCAAGCGAGCGGCGCTGCGTCAGCAGTCCCGGAATTCGGGAGACTGGTTGAGCACCTGACTGCGGACCGAGGTGAAGCGCGTCAGCTTCTCGTCGACCGAGGAGTCGAGCGGGAACACGGCCACCCGGTGGCAGTTCTGGAAGGCCAGCCGCACACCGAAGTGGCGTTGCAGCGCACCGCGTATCGCGTCACTCGCAAGCGCGCGCAGCAGCTGGCCGCGCGCCTGCTCGTCCGGCGGAGGCGTCTGGTTGTCGGCGAACGCACCGCCGTCCACCTTCAGCTGGGCCACCAGGGAGCTGATCATCTCCCACGCATAGGGCAGGGAGGTCCGGACGCAGTCGACGAATTCCGCTTCGTCGACCTCGCCTCGCTCGGCCTGTTCGAGTAGGGCCGGTGAGACGTCGAGCGACATGAGTTCTCCTCTCGCACCCCCAACCAGCGGGGGTTGCCTGACGGATGAGGGAGCTCGCGATCCAGACACGCTGCGTACACAAATCGCGACCTCCCGCTCATACGGTAAGCACCGGAGCGGAACGGCACCAGGAAAATGCGCAGATGAGACACTCCCAGTGAGCACACCGTGCACACAATCGGCCATTACCGAACACGCGTTTTCCAGGGCGAATCGCGTGGACACGTGCCCGTCGAGTAGCGTTGCGGACCATGCGTCTCGTCATTGCCCGCTGCTCCGTGGACTACGCCGGGCGGCTCACCGCCCACCTTCCCTCGGCCCCGCGCCTGATCCTGGTGAAGGCGGACGGCAGCGTCTCGATCCACGCCGACGACCGGGCCTACAAGCCCCTGAACTGGATGTCGCCGCCCTGCACCCTCAAAGAGGGCACGGGCGAGGAAGAGGGCGTCTGGACCGTCGTCAACAAGGCGGGCGAGAAGCTCATCATCACGATGGAGGAGGTCCTCCACGACTCCTCGCACGAACTGGGCGTGGATCCCGGCCTGATCAAGGACGGCGTGGAAGCACACCTCCAGGAGCTGCTCGCCGACCGTATCGAGACACTGGGCGAGGGCTACACGCTGATCCGCCGCGAGTACCCCACGGCCATCGGGCCGGTGGACATCCTCTGCCGGGACGCCGACGGCCGGACGGTCGCCGTGGAGATCAAGCGGCGCGGTGAGATCGACGGTGTCGAGCAGCTGACGCGCTATCTGGAGCTGCTGAACCGCGACCCCCATCTCGCGCCGGTGCGCGGCGTGTTCGCCGCGCAGGAGATCAAGCCCCAGGCCCGCGTCCTCGCCACCGACCGGGGCATCGGCTGCCAGGTCCTCGACTACGACGCGCTGCGCGGCATCGAGGACGACAAGCTGCGGCTGTTCTGACCGCACCTCCCGCGCGCACACCCGCGCGACGAACACGGAACACACACAGGGCCGGGTCCGCGTACGGACCCGGCCCTGCCGTGTGTAGGGGTGTCAGATCACCGACGGGGAGCCGCTCGGCGCGCCGCTGCCGCTCGCCGGTGCGCTCATCGTGCTCGCGGGAGCACTGGAGGCGGGGCCGCTCGCGGAGTTGGACGTGGAGGGCGAGGACGGCGGCGGGTCGGACGTCGGCGGCTCGGAGGAGGCCGGGGGCTCGGACGAGGTCGGCGGCTTTGAGGTGGGCGGCTTGGAACTGGCCGGCGGCTTCGACGACGCGGGCGGCTTGGAACTGGCCGGCGGCTTCGACGACGCGGGCGGCTTGGAACCGGCCGGCGGGCCGGACACGGAAGCGGAACCGCTCGGGTCCGGGGATCCGCTCGGGCCGCCCGTCGGCGTGGGGTCGTCCGAGGTGCCGAGCGTGCCGTCGGGGCCCGGGTCGGTCGGGCGGCTCGCCGCCGGTTCGGTGTCGCCGTTGGTTCCGTCGGCCGGGCGGTCGGCGCCCAGGCTGCCGTCGCCCGCGTCCTGGCTGGCGGACGGGTTGACGCCCACCCGGTCCGAGGGTGTGCCGGGGTCGTTGTCGGAGGTGGCGCCGAGGGTCACGACCGTGCCGAGGACGGCGACGAGCAGGGCACCGGCACCGGCGGCCACGAGGTTGCGCCGGGCGAGGCCCCCCAGTCCGCCCCGGGCCTTGCGCGAGGGCGCGGGGGTGCTGTGGTGGGTGACGAGCGCCGGGGAGGTGGGCGGCTGGAGCGTCGGGAACGCCGCGGGGGCAGCGGGGGCCGCACCGGCGAGGGGCGCCGGATCCTCCTGCCGGGCCTCGGGCACCTCGTCCGCGACGGCCGGCCCGAGGCTGAGCGGGGTGCCGGAGCGGTCGGCGACCAGGGCGAGGGCCCGGCGTCCGGCGACGGTGCCGCGCTTGTCGGACAGGGCGCCGCGCAGGCCGATGGAGGCCTCCAGCTCGGCGCGGGCCCGGTCGAGCCCGCCCTCGCACAGGGCGAGGATGCCGAGCTCGTGGTGGAAGTAGGCCTCCTCGGCGACGTCCCCGGCGAGCCGGGCCGCCTCGGCGCCGGAGCGCAGGGTGCGCTCCCAGGCGCTCCAGTGCAGCCCGGCGGCGAAGGCGGGGGCGGCGGTGCGGGCCAGGTGCACGGCCGCGCTCCGCTCGTCCTCGGCCGGCGGCCGGGTGGCCGGTGCGAGGACGGCCAGGGCGGCGAGGAGCGCGTCGGCCTCGGCGCTCACCCGCTCGGGCGTGACCGAGGGGTGCCCCGCCCACCAGGAGTAGTGCTGGGCGGCGCTGCGGGCGGCGGCCTCGGCCTCGTCGCCGTACCCGGCGGCCTCCAGCTGCGCCTGCACGCCCGCGGCGAGCCGGTAGCGGGAGCCGACCGGGGAGACCAGGCCGCAGGCGGCCAGTTCACCGAGGGCGGCGTCGGCGTGGGTGTCGCCGACCAGGGCGGGCAGGTGGGCCTGGTGCGGGATCTCGCCGCCGAGGGCGACGGCGAAGCGCAGGGTGGCGCGGGCGGAGGCGCTCAGCCGTGCCGCGAGCAGCGGCGCGGGGGCGGCGGCCTCGGCGAGCGAGGGCAGGGGTACGTCGTCCCCGTCGTCCGGGTCGAAGGAGTCGGAAGGGGGCGCGTCCTCGAAGACGCCGAACTCGTCCACGGCGCTGGTGCCGGCGCGCAGCCGGTCGCGCTGGCGGAGCAGGGCGCCGGCCTGCGCGAAGCGCAGCGGCAGGCCCTCGGACTCGAACCAGAGGTCGCCCGCCCAGGTGGACTCCTCCTCGGTGAGGGGCCGGCCGACGGCGTGCTCCAGCAGCTCCAGGCCGTCGGCACGGTCCAGGCCGCCGAGGGTGACCTCCTCGACGGCGGAGTCGCCGGAGGGGGCCGGCACGTCCGGGGTGGCGCCGAACAGGAAGGCGCACTCGGGGGTCGCCTCCAGCAGCTCGTCGAGTGCGGCCCCGCCGAACTCCAGGTCGTCGAGGACGACGACGGCGCCGATCTCCCGGACGTGGGCGAGCAGCCGGTCCCGGTCGGGGCGGTGCAGGGGGGCGCTGTACACGGCCCGGAAGAGGTCGTCCAGCAGGTCGCCGGCGGTGCGGCCGAAGCCGCTGAGGCGGATGACCCCGTCGGGGGCGAGGTCGGAGCAGTCCTCGGCGACGACGTCGAGCAGACGGGTGCGGCCGGAGCCGCCGGGGCCGGTGAGCCGGACGGAGCGGCCGCGGGCCAGCAGGCGGACCAGCTGCTCGCGCTCGTCCTGGCGGGCCAGCAGCGGCAGGTCGGGCTGGGCGGGGCCGGGCGGCACGGGCGGCCGGGACGCGCGCTCGGCCTCGGCCCTCTCGGCGGCGGTGAGTCTCACGGGAGCGGCGGGCCGCTCGGCGGGCGGGCAGACCTCTATCTCGCTGCCGTCGACGGGGTTGACGGTCAGCAGGAAGTCGCCGGAGACCAGCTGCACGGTGCGCGCCAGCGCCGGTGCGTGCTGCCCGAAGTCGGAGGTGAGGGATTCCCTGGGAGGGCGCTGACGCGGCGTCTCGCCGTCGCCGTCGTGGCCGTACTCCTCGGGTCCCCGGTTGTCAGGGTCCATAGGTCATGCCCCCCAGAGGCGTGTGTGTGCTCGGTGAAGCCCCTCCCGGCCTTGCTGCACACCGCGCTGTCGCTTCTGGTCCGGGCCCGCTCGAAGGGTGCAGTGCAGCGGGCAGCCAGACCTTAAACCTTCGCACAGTATCTCCGACAGTCCGGGGTGCCGCTCCGTCCGTAACGTCACGGTGTCGTGAGGATTGTGCGCGGCGCGCTGCTCGGCGCCGTGGGGCCGGGTCTCCCCGGTCGCCCGGTTCACACCCGGACGGGCGTCACACGCGGGGCAGGGTCTCCACGCCGATGCCGCCCTCGATGGCGAGGATGCGGTGCAGGCGGGTGGCGACGAGCAGCCGCTGCATCTGCGGCGGGACGCCGCGCAGCACCAGCCGCCGGCCGCAGCGGCCGGCCCGCCGGTGGGCGCCCATGATGACGCCGAGTCCGGTGGCGTCCCAGGAGTCCAGTGCGGACAGATCGAGCACGAGGTCACCGACTCCGCCGTCGACGGCCGAGTGCAGAACCGTACGGGCGTCCGCCGCGCTGCGGACGTCGAGGCGGCCCCCGACGACCAGCTCGGCGTGGTCGCCCCTGATGTACATATGCGCTCCCGGTGCGTGCGAATCGTGCTCCGCGTTCTGGTTCTGGGTATGCAACCTCTGACTGTGTGGAGGAGCCGGAGGTTGCTTCTTGTAAGCGAACCGATACCGAATTCACCCCGGGGAGTGATCCCCCCGGGGCGTGTGCGGTTTTCAGTGCTTGTAGAAGCCCTGCCCGCTCTTGCGGCCGATGTCACCGGCGTCAACCATCCGGCGCATCGACTCGGGGGCGGCGAACTTCTCGTCCTGGGACTCGGTGTAGATGTTGTTCGTGGCGTGCAGCAGGATGTCGACGCCCGTCAGGTCCGCCGTGGCCAGCGGGCCCATGGCGTGGCCGAAGCCCAGCTTGCAGGCGAGGTCGATGTCCTCGGCGCTGGCCACGCCGGACTCCTGCAGCTTCGCGGCCTCGACGACCAGGGCGCAGATGAGACGGGTCGTCACGAACCCGGCGACGTCGCGGTTGACGACGATGCAGGTCTTCCCGACGGACTCGGCGAACTCGCGGGCGGTGGCGAGGGTTTCGTCGCTGGTCTTGTAGCCGCGCACCAGCTCGCACAGCTGCATCATCGGCACCGGCGAGAAGAAGTGCGTGCCGACGACCCGCTCGGGGCGCTCCGTCGCGGCCGCGATCTTGGTGATCGGGATGGCGGAGGTGTTGGAGGCGAGGATCGCCTCGTCCTTCACGATCTTGTCGAGCGCACGGAAGATCTCGTGCTTGACCTCGAGCTTCTCGAACACGGCCTCGACGACGACGTCCGCGTCGGCCGCGGCGTCCAGGTCGGTGGTGGCGGTGATGCGCGCCAGGGCGGCGTCGGCGTCGTGCGCCTCCAGCTTCCCCTTGGCGACGAACTTGTCGTACGACGCCTTGATGCCGTCGGTGCCGCGCCGCAGCGCCTCGTCGGTGACGTCACGCAGGACCACCTCCCAGCCCGCCTGTGCGGAGACCTGGGCGATGCCGGATCCCATGAGGCCGGCTCCGATGACGGCGAGCTTCCGTGCCACTGTGCGACTCCCCTGACGCGCTGTTCATGTCTGCCTCTCCAGCGGACAGTAGCGGTCGTGAGGTCCTGTGTGACCAGTAAGTAATGCGCGTCACGTCTCACATGACGGACATCACACCGGCAGGGGTCACGCGGCGCCCCGGACGGCGTAGTTGGGCCCCTCCCCGGTGACGGTGGGCACACACGTGTCCCGATCGGCCGGTGCGTAACTAGGCTGGTCGCATGGTCAATCTGACGCGCATCTACACCAGGACCGGCGACGCGGGCACGACCGCCCTCGGTGACATGAGCCGGGTCGCCAAGACCGACCTGCGGATCGCCGCGTACGCCGACGCCAACGAGGCGAACGCGGTGATCGGCACGGCGATCGCGCTGGGCGGTCTGGACGAGGAGGTCGTCGAGGTCCTCACCCGCGTGCAGAACGACCTGTTCGACGTGGGGGCGGACCTGTCGACGCCGGTGGTGGAGAACCCGGAGTTCCCTCCCCTGCGGGTCGAGCAGTTCTACGTCGACAAGCTGGAGGCGGACTGCGACCGCTTCAACGAGCGGCTGGAGAAGCTCCGCTCCTTCATCCTCCCCGGCGGCACCCCCGGCGCGGCCCTCCTCCACCAGGCCTGCACGGTCGTGCGCCGGGCGGAGCGCTCCACCTGGGCCGCCCTGGAGGTCCACGCCGACGTGATGAACCCCCTGACCGCCACGTACCTCAACCGCCTCTCCGACCTCCTGTTCATCCTCGCGCGGACGGCGAACAAGGAGCTCGGCGACGTCCTGTGGGTCCCGGGCGGGGAGCGGTAGGGGCACCCCGGCGCCTCAGCGACGCGCTCGCTGGTCCTCGACCCTCGCCTCCGGCTCCCCCGCCGGAGCCTTCCGCGGCCAGATCAGATAGCTCAGCGCGATCAGGCCGTGGATGCCCGCGGCGCGCCACGCCACCCAGCGCCAGCTCTCCAGCGAGGTGACGCGGCTCGGGTCGTCGACGTACCAGATGGCCAGCTGGAGCAGCCCGGTCGCGACGACGGCGCCCACGAGCGTGCCCAGCCAGACCTTTCCCTCGTGACGCGCCCGGGCCAGGCCGAACCGCGGCGGGCCGGCGGGCTTCGGGGCGCCGCCCAGCCGGTGGGCCGCGTGGCCGTCCAGCCACGTCACCGTGCGGTGGCCGTGCCCCACGGTGTAGCCGATGTACAGCGCGGCCAGCCCGTGCGTCCAGTCGGGATCGGCGCCGTTCCTCAGGTCCACCGCGGTGGCGACCAGCAGGACGACCTCCAGCAGCGGTTCGCACAGCAGCAGCGCCAGTCCCGTGCGCGGCATCCGCAGCAGGTAGCGGAAGGCCAGCCCGGCCGCCAGCAGCACCCAGAAGCCGACCTCGCAGGCGGCGATCAAGGCGACGATCACGGTTCGCTCCTCTCGGTCACCCTTCAAGGCTCCCGGGCGGTGCGGCCGGAGTCGTCGTCACCGCCGACGAGGTCGCGGTACATCGAAAGATGCAGCCGGGGACCCTCCGCGGGGATCAGGCGCCGCACCACGCGGCCGTGTTGGATGGGGACATGGCCGCACGACCGACCCGCCCCAGCCGCTTCGACGCGGTCGTCGCGCTGGGCAGCCTGCTGGGCGGACTGCTGCTGTGGGGTCTCGGCCTGTCCGTCCGGCCGCACACCGAGCCGTACGTCCTGCTGCCGGGACGCTGGCCCGTCCTGCTGCCGCTGGTCGTCATGGCGGGCTGCGAGCTGCTGCGCCGGACCGCGCCGCGCACGGCCCTGCTGGTCGGCACGCCCGCGATCGTCCTGGACACCGTCACCCAGGGCAACCTGGTGACGATCCTGATGTACACCGATCTGATGTACGCGGCCGTGCTGTACGGGCCGCCCGCCTCGGCGCACCGGATCCCGCGGATCACCGGGCTGCTCACGGTGGCCGGAGCCGTCGTGCCGTTCGCGCTCTGGCGCGAGCCCGAGGCGCTGCTGATCGGCGTGGTGACGGGCCTGGTCGCCTTCGGGCCCGCCTCCACCGGGCTGATCGTGCGCAACCACCGCGAGGCCGCCGACGCGGCCCGGCTGCGCGCCGGGCAGACCGCGCTGCTCGCCGAGATGGACCGCACCCAGGCGGTCACCGCCGAACGCGCCCGGATGGCCCGCGAACTGCACGACATGGTCGCCAACCACCTCTCGGCGATCGCCATCCACTCCACGGCCGCGCTCTCCCTGGACGACGCGAAGACCTCCCGGGACGCCCTCACGGTCATCCGCGAGAACAGCGTCGAGGGGCTGGCCGAGATGCGCCGTCTGATCGGCATCCTGCGGGACGCCGGCGGCGGCACCGAGCCGGCCGCGGCCCCCACGCTCGACGGGCTGGACGCCCTGGTCGAGGCGGCCCGCACCAACGGCCTCGACGTCCACCTGGACGCGGCCCCGGGCGCCGTACCCGCGCCGGTCGAGCTCGCCGCCTACCGCATCGTGCAGGAGTCCCTGACCAACGCCCTCAAGCACGCCGGTCCCGGCCGGGTCGCCGTCCGCCTGACCCGGCGGGACGGGTCGCTGGCCGTCACCGTCACCAGCCCCTACGGAGACCGTGAGGTGCCCGGCGCTCCCGGGTCGGGCGCGGGCCTGGTCGGCATGCGCGAACGCGTCGCGCTGCTGGACGGCACGTTCGAGGCCGGACCCGAGACCTCGCCGGAGGGCAAGGTCTGGGTCGTGCGCGCCGCCCTGCCCGTCGTCGAAGGAGAACCCGCATGATCCGCGTCCTGGTCGCCGAGGACCAGTCCGCCGTCCGCGCCGGCCTGGTGCTCATCCTGCGCAGCGCCCCCGACATCGAGGTGGCCGGCGAGGCGGCGGACGGCGAGCAGGCCGTGGAGCTGGCCCGGGAGCTGCGGCCGGACGTGGTGCTGATGGACGTTCAGATGCCGCGTCTGGACGGGGTGACGGCGACCCGGCGGATCGTCGCGGACCGGCTCGCGGACGTGCTCGTGCTGACCACCTTCGACCTGGACGAGTACGTCTTCGGGGCGCTGCGGGCGGGCGCCTCCGGCTTCCTGCTGAAGCACACGGAGGCCGGGGACCTGCTGGAGGCGGTGCGGACCGTCGCGCGCGGGGAGGGCCTGATCGCCCCCGCGGTCACCCGGCGGCTCATCGCGGAGTTCGCCGCGAGGCCCGCCCGGGAGCCGGCGGCCGACCCGGCGGTGCTGGAGCGGCTGACCCGGCGCGAACGCGAGGTGCTGTCCTGTCTCGGCGAGGGGCTGTCGAACGCGGGGGTGGCCGAGCGGCTGGACATGGCCGAGGCGACCGTGAAGACGCACGTCAGCCGCCTGCTGGCCAAGCTGGAGCTGCGCAGCCGGGTGCAAGCGGCGGTGCTCGCGCAGGAGTTGGGGCTCTGATCCGGCACGGATCGGCACAGGTCGTGGTGGTCCAGACCTATTGACCGGTGGTCCAGACCTTTCTATTCTCACCGCATCACGAGTGGCGTGAGGCTCAGTCACGCCCCCCACAACTCCATCGAGGAGGCGCAGCATGCGCTTCAGACACAGAGCCGCGGCAGGGTTCGCGACCCTGTTGCTCCCCTTCGCCGGCCTCGTCGGCCTGGCGAGCCCGGCCCAGGCAGCCACGTCCGCGACCGCCACCTACACCAAGACCCAGGACTGGGGCTCCGGCTTCGAGGGCAAGTGGACGGTGAAGAACACCGGCACCACCTCCATCAGCTCCTGGACCGTCGAGTGGGACTTCCCCTCCGGCACGTCCGTCACCTCCTCCTGGGACGCCGACGTCACCTCCTCCGGCACCCACTGGACCGCGAAGAACAAGGCCTGGAACGGCAGCCTCGCCCCCGGCGCCTCCGTCTCCTTCGGCTTCAACGGCTCCGGCTCCGGCTCCCCCGCCAACTGCAAGCTCAACGGCGGCAGCTGCGACGGCGGCGGCACCGGCGAGCCCGGCGACAGCGCGCCGAGCGCCCCCGGCACCCCCACGGCCTCCGGCATCACCGACACCTCGGCGAAGCTGACCTGGTCCGCCGCCACCGACGACAAGGGCGTCAAGAACTACGACGTCCTGCGCGACGGCGCCAAGGTCGCCACCGTCACGACGACCTCGTACACGGACACCGGCCTGACCAAGGGCACGGACTACTCCTACTCGGTCCAGGCCCGTGACACCGCCGACCAGACCGGCCCGGTCAGCGGCGCCGTGCGGGTCCGCACCACCGGCGGCACCACCGAGCCGCCCCCCGGCGACAAGGTCAAGCTCGGCTACTTCACCGAGTGGGGCGTCTACGGCCGCAACTACCACGTCAAGAACCTCGTGACGTCGGGCACCGCGTCGAAGATCACCCACATCAACTACGCGTTCGGCAACGTCAAGAACGGTCAGTGCACCGTCGACGACACCTACGCCGCCTACGACAAGGCCTACACCGCCGACCAGTCCGTCAGCGGCACCGCCGACACCTGGGACCAGCCGCTGCGCGGCAACTTCAACCAGCTGCGCCAGCTGAAGGCCAAGTACCCGCACATCAAGGTGCTGTACTCCTTCGGCGGCTGGACCTACTCCGGCGGCTTCGGCCAGGCGGCGCAGAACGCGGCCGCGTTCGCCAAGTCCTGCAAGGCCGTCGTGGAGGACCCGCGCTGGGCCGACGTCTTCGACGGCATCGACATCGACTGGGAGTACCCGAACGCCTGCGGCCTGACCTGTGACACGTCCGGTCCGGCGGCGTTCAAGACCCTCTCCCAGGCCCTGCGCACCGAGTTCGGCTCCAACTACCTGATCACCGCGGCCATCACCGCCGACGGCTCGTCCGGCGGCAAGATCGACGCGGCCGACTACGGCGGCGCCGCCCAGTACCTCGACTGGTACAACGTGATGACGTACGACTACTTCGGCGCCTGGGACAAGGCCGGCCCGACGGCCCCGCACTCCCCGCTGACCTCGTACAGCGGCATCCCGAAGGACGGCTTCAACTCCGCGGCGGCCATCGCCAAGCTCAAGGCCAAGGGCGTCCCGGCGAGCAAGCTCCTGCTCGGCATCGGCTTCTACGGCCGCGGCTGGACCGGTGTCACCCAGGCCGCCCCCGGCGGCACCGCCACCGGCCCCGCACCCGGCACCTACGAGGCGGGTATCGAGGACTACAAGATCCTCAAGAACTCCTGCCCCGCCACCGGCACCGTCGCCGGCACCGCGTACGCCCACTGCGGCAGCAACTGGTGGTCGTACGACACCCCGTCGACCATCGCCTCCAAGATGAGCTGGGCCAAGAGCCAGGGCCTGGGCGGCGCGTTCTTCTGGGAGTTCAGCGGCGACACCGCCAACGGAGAGCTGGCGGCCGCCATCGACAGCGGCCTGAAGTAGGCCGGACGAGAGAGACGTTCGAAGGGTCATAGACCCTGGACGACACTGACGCTCCCCCGGAATCCTTCCGGGGGAGCGTCACCCGTTCGGGGGGGGGACCGCGGCTACGCCACGTTCACCCGCTGTCCGGGGGGCGCGGCCTCGAGCCACGCGAGGAAACCGGTCAGCGCGTCCTCGCTCATCGCGAGTTCCAGGCGCGTACCCCGGTGCAGACAGGCCAGGATCACGTGGTCGGAGAGCAGCGCCAGTTCCTCCTCGCCCTCCGGGACCCGGCGGCCGGCCACCTCGATCGCCGACCGCTCCAGGACGCGGCGCGGGCGCGGCGCATACGAGAAGACCCGGTACCACTCGACGCGGTCGCCGTTGTACCGGGCCACTCCGTACGCCCACCCCTTGCCGTTGCTCTCGCCCTCGGCGGGGGCGTCCCAGCGCAGGCTGGCGTCGAAGGTGCCGCCCGAGCGCTGGATCAGCCGGCGGCGCAGACCGAAGACGAACAGGCCCACCACCACGAGGGCCACCACGATTCCGCACACAGTCAGAGCGAGGACCATCGACACCGACCTCCTCGTCTCCTAGGTAACGGAACGTAAAAACACCCACATCCGCCTCAGCCGCGGCCGGGTCCGGATCTCTCCGGTACCCAGCCGCGGCTGAGTGACGTCAAGTACACGGCGAGCGGGGTCAGCGCGCCGCCGTCGCAGCCCGCAGCCGGACGTCCGCGCGGCGCCGGGCCTCCGCGTCGTCCTCCGCCTTCGCGCGCTCCAGCTCCTGCTCGGCACGCTGGACGTCGATCTCGTCCGACAGCTCGGCGACTTCGGCCAGCAGGGAGAGCTTGTCGTCCGCGAACGAGATGAATCCGCCGTGCACCGCGGCGACGACCGTCCCGCCCTCGCTCGTGCGGATGGTCACCGGGCCCGACTCCAGCACACCGAGCAGCGGCTGGTGACCGGGCATGACGCCGATGTCGCCGGACGTGGTGCGCGCGACGACCAGGGTGGCCTGGCCGGACCAGACCTCACGGTCGGCCGCGACCAGCGCGACGTGCAGCTCAGCAGCCAAGGTGGCTCCTCGGGTCACCACCCGGCGGGAGTGCCGGGTGTTGGTTACAAGTCTAGTAGGCGTGACGGAGGGGGCGGGACGAACCCCGCCCCCTCCGGTGTGAGCACGCGGCTCACGTCGAGCACGAGGCTCAGGAGACGCCGAGCTCCTTCGCGTTCTTCTTCAGGTCCTCGAGACCACCGCACATGAAGAACGCCTGCTCCGGGAAGTGGTCGTACTCGCCGTCGCAGATCGCGTTGAAGGCGGCGATCGACTCGTCCAGCGGCACGTCCGAACCGTCCACGCCGGTGAACTGCTTGGCGGCGTGGGTGTTCTGGGACAGGAAGCGCTCCACGCGACGGGCACGGTGGACGACGAGCTTGTCCTCCTCGCCGAGCTCGTCGATACCGAGGATCGCGATGATGTCCTGCAGGTCCTTGTACTTCTGCAGGATGTTCTTCACGCGCATCGCGGCGTTGTAGTGGTCCGCCGAGATGTACCGCGGGTCGAGGATGCGGGACGTCGAGTCCAGCGGGTCCACGGCCGGGTAGATGCCCTTCTCGGAGATCGGACGGGACAGAACCGTCGTCGCGTCGAGGTGGGCGAAGGTGGTGGCCGGGGCCGGGTCGGTCAGGTCGTCCGCGGGGACGTAGATCGCCTGCATCGAGGTGATCGAGTGACCACGGGTCGAGGTGATGCGCTCCTGGAGGGTGCCCATCTCGTCGGCCAGGTTCGGCTGGTAGCCCACCGCGGAGGGCATACGGCCGAGCAGGGTCGACACCTCGGAACCGGCCTGGGTGAAGCGGAAGATGTTGTCGATGAAGAACAGCACGTCCTGCTTCTGGACGTCACGGAAGTACTCCGCCATCGTCAGGCCGGCCAGGGCCACGCGCAGACGGGTGCCCGGGGGCTCGTCCATCTGGCCGAAGACCAGGGCGGTCTTGTCCAGAACGCCGGACTCTTCCATCTCCGCGATGAGGTCGTTGCCCTCACGGGTGCGCTCGCCGACGCCCGCGAAGACGGAGACGCCCTCGTGGAGGTTGGCGACACGCATGATCATTTCCTGGATCAGCACGGTCTTGCCGACACCGGCACCACCGAACAGACCGATCTTGCCGCCCTTGACGTACGGGGTCAGCAGGTCGACGACCTTCAGGCCCGTCTCGAACATCTCGGTCTTCGACTCGAGCTGGTCGAACGCGGGGGCCTTGCGGTGGATGGACCAGCGCTCGCCCGTGTGGACCTCGTCGGTGTTCAGCACCTCGCCGAGGGTGTTGAACACCTTGCCCTTGGTGAAGTCGCCGACGGGGACGGTGATGCCCTCGCCGGTGTCGGTCACCGGGGCCTGGCGGACCAGGCCGTCGGTCGGCTGCATCGAGATCGCGCGGACCAGGCCGTCGCCCAGGTGCTGCGCGACCTCCAGGGTCAGCGTCTTCTTCGCGCCCTCGAGCGCCGGGTCGGCGACCTCGACGTGCAGGGCGTTGTAGATCTCCGGCATCGCGTCGACGGGGAACTCCACGTCGACGACCGGGCCGATGACCCGCGCGACGCGGCCAGTGGCCACGCCAGCAGGAGCGGTCGGCTCAACAGTGGTGGTCATTTGTCAGTCACTCCCCGCGGTCGCGTCGGCCAGGGCACTGGCGCCACCGACGATCTCGCTGATTTCCTGGGTGATTTCGGCCTGGCGGGCCTGGTTGGCAAGCCGGGTGAGCGTCTCGATGAGCTCTCCGGCGTTGTCGGTGGCCGACTTCATCGCGCGCCGCGTGGCGGCGTGCTTGGAGGCGGCCGACTGGAGCAGCGCGTTGTAGATACGGCTCTCCACGTAGCGCGGCAGCAGGGCGTCCAGGACGTCCTCCGCCGAGGGCTCGAAGTCGAACAGCGGGAGGATCTCGCCCTTGGGCTTGGCCTCCGCCGCCACCTCGTCGAGGCTGAGCGGCAGGAGCCGGGCCTCGATCGCCGTCTGCGTCATCATCGACACGAACTCGGTGTAGACGATGTGGAGCTCGTCCACCCCGCCCTCGGCCGTCTCCGTCTCGATGGCCTCGATCAGCGGGGCCGCGACCTTCTTGGCGTCCGTGTACGAGGGGTCGTCGGTGAAGCCCGTGAACGACTCCGCGATCTTGCGCTCGCGGAAGTTGTAGTGGGCGACACCACGGCGGCCGACGATGAAGTTGACGACCTCCTTGCCCTCGGCCTCCAGCTTCGCCGTGAGCCTCTCCGCCGCCTTGATGGCGTTGGCGTTGAAGGCGCCGGCCAGACCGCGGTCGCTCGTGAGGAGCAGGACCGCGGCACGGGTCGGGTTCTCGGCCTCCGTCGTCAGCGGGTGCTTGGTGTTAGAGCCGGTGGCGACCGCCGTGACCGCGCGGGTGAGCTCGGTCGCGTACGGGGTGGAGGCCGCCACCTTGCGCTGCGCCTTGACGACGCGCGAGGCGGCGATCATCTCCATCGCCTTGGTGATCTTCTTGGTCGCGGAGACGGATCGGATGCGACGCTTGTAGACCCGGAGCTGGGCTCCCATGAGTCAGGTCCCTTCCGTCGTCACTTGCCGGCAGCCGGGGCGTCCTCGCCGAGCAGCTTGCCGTCGGAGGTCTCGAACTGCTTCTTGAACTCCGCGATGGCGTCCGCCACGGCCTGCAGGGTGTCGTCGGACATCTTGCCGCCCTCGCGGATGGAGGTCATCAGACCCTGCTCCTTGCGGTGCAGGTGGTCCAGGAGCTCCGACTCGAAGCGGCGGATGTCGGCGACGGGGACGTCGTCCATCTTGCCGGTGGTGCCGGCCCAGACGGAGACGACCTGGTCCTCGGTGGCCATCGGCTGGTACTGCGGCTGCTTCAGCAGCTCGACCATGCGCTGACCGCGCTCCAGCTGCGCCTTCGACGCGGCGTCCAGGTCGGAACCGAAGGCGGCGAACGCCTCCAGCTCACGGAACTGGGCGAGGTCCACGCGCAGACGGCCGGAGACCTGCTTCATCGCCTTGTGCTGCGCGGAACCACCGACTCGGGAGACGGAGATACCGACGTTCAGCGCGGGGCGCTGACCGGCGTTGAACAGGTCCGACTCCAGGAAGCACTGGCCGTCGGTGATGGAGATGACGTTGGTCGGGATGAACGCCGAGACGTCGTTGGCCTTGGTCTCGACGATCGGCAGACCGGTCATCGAACCCGCGCCCATCTCGTCGGAGAGCTTGGCGCAGCGCTCCAGCAGGCGGGAGTGCAGGTAGAAGACGTCACCCGGGTAGGCCTCACGGCCCGGCGGGCGGCGCAGCAGCAGCGACACGGCGCGGTAGGCGTCGGCCTGCTTCGACAGGTCGTCGAAGATGATCAGGACGTGCTTGCCCTGGTACATCCAGTGCTGGCCGATGGCCGAACCGGTGTACGGCGCCAGGTACTTGAAGCCGGCCGGGTCGGACGCCGGGGCGGCGACGATGGTCGTGTACTCCAGCGCGCCGGCCTCCTCCAGAGCGCCGCGCACGCCGGCGATGGTGGAGCCCTTCTGGCCGATGGCGACGTAGATGCAGCGGACCTGCTTGTTCGGGTCGCCGGTACGCCAGTTGTCACGCTGGTTGATGATGGTGTCGACAGCCAGGGCGGTCTTGCCGGTCTGGCGGTCACCGATGATCAGCTGACGCTGACCGCGGCCGACGGGGGTCATCGCGTCGACGGCCTTGTAGCCCGTCTCCATCGGCTCGTGCACCGACTTGCGCTGCATGACCGTGGGGGCCTGCAGCTCGAGGGCGCGGCGGCCTTCGGACTCGATCTCGCCGAGGCCGTCGATCGGGTTGCCGAGGGGGTCGACCACGCGGCCGAGGTAGCCCTCGCCCACCGCGACGGAGAGAACCTCACCGGTGCGGGAGACCGGCTGACCCTCCTCGATGCCGCTGAACTCACCGAGGACGATGGCACCGATCTCGCGCTCCTCGAGGTTGAGGGCGAGGCCGAGGGTGCCGTCCTCGAACTTCAGCAGCTCGTTGGCCATGGTCGAGGGCAGGCCCTCCACCTTCGCGATGCCGTCGCCGGCAAAGGTGACCGTACCGACCTCCTCGCGCGAGGCCGCGTCCGGCTTGTACGCCTGGACGAAGTTCTCCAGCGCGTCCCGGATCTCCTCCGGCCGGATCGTGAGCTCCGCCATCTGGGTTCCCTGCTCTCCTTGTTGGGCCCGAAGTTTCTTAGGGGGTCTGGGGGCGACCCCCAGGATTCTTCTGCACGGCCCAACCAGGGCCGTCGTAAGTACGTTGTGCCTATTGAGTTGCTGCTCAGCCGGCGAGCCGGCGGCTGGCGTCCTCGATGCGGTCCGCGAGGGAGCCGTTGATCACCTCGTCGCCGACCTGCACCCTGATCCCGCCGAGGACCTCGGGGTCCACGTCCAGGTTGAGGTGCATCTGGCGGCCGTAGAGCTTCGCCAGGGCGGCGCCCAGGCGCTGCTTCTGCAGGTCGCTCAGCGGAACCGCCGAGGTCACGATGGCGACCATGCGGTCCCGGCGTTCGGCGGCGAGCTTGGACAGGTACTCGAGTCCCGACTCCAGGCTACGTCCACGCGGCGCGGTCACAAGGCGCGTCACCAGACGCTCGGTGGCCGACTGCGCCCGGCCGCCGAGGAGGCCGCGCAGCAGCCCGCTCTTGGCCGAGGTGGTGGCCTTGCGGTCGGTCAGCGCGGCACGCAGCTCGGTGCTGCCGGAGACGATCCGGCCGAACCGGAACAGCTCGTCCTCGACGTCGTCGAGCTTGCCGGCCTGCTGGGCGGCGGTGAGGTCGGCCGTGTCGGCCAGCTCCTCCAGCGCGTCCACCAGGTCGCGCGAACGCGACCAGCGGGAGCGCACCATGCCCGCGACCAGGTCGGCGGCGGGGCCGCTGACCTGCGTGCCGAGCAGGCGCTGGGCCAGCTCGGCCTTGGCCTGACCGGCCTGCGCCGGGTCGGTCAGGACCCGACGCAGCGACACCTCGCGGTCGAGCAGCGCGGTGACGGCGGCCAGCTCGTCGGCGAGCCGCGCCGCGTCGGCGGACGTGGAGTCCGTCAGCGCGTCGAGACGCTCTCGTGCGGCTGCCAGGGCCTCGCGGCTCGCTCCATTCATCGCCCGGCCTCGGCCTTCTCCTCGAGGTCGTCGAGGAACCGGTCGATCACGCGGCTCTGCCGGGCGTGGTCCTCGAGGGACTCGCCGACGAGCTTGCCGGCCAGGTCGGTGGCGAGCTTGCCGACGTCCTGGCGCAGCGCGGACGCGGCGGCCTTGCGGTCGGCCTCGATCTGGGCGTGACCGGCGGCGACGATCTCCTCGCGCTGCCGCTGGCCTTCCGCGCGCATCTCGGCGATGAGCGTGGCGCCCTGCTCCTGCGCCTCCTGGCGCAGACGCGCGGCCTCGTGCCGGGCCTCGGCGAGCTGTGCCTTGTACTGCTCAAGGACGCTCTGGGCCTCGACCTTCATGGTCTCGGCCTCTTCGATACCGCCTTCGATCGCCGCGCGGCGCTCCTCCAGAACCTTGTTGATGTTCGGAAGCAGCTTCTTCCAGAAGAAGAAGAACACGATGGCGAAGGCGATGGTGCCGACGAGCAGCTCGGGGCCCGGAGGAATGAGCGGGTTCTGCTCTTCCTCGGCCGCCAGCTGCACCAGGTTGGCGATCACATCAGTGCCTTTCGTCGAAAAGTGTCAGGTGGCTAAGGCTTAGCGACCGAACACGAACGGCATAACGATGCCGATGAGGGCGAGCGCCTCACAGAAGGCGAAGCCCAGGATCTGGTTGGCACGGATCAGGCCGGCGGCCTCGGGCTGACGGGCCAGGGCCTGGGTGCCGTTGCCGAAGATGATGCCGACGCCGATGCCGGGGCCGATGGCGGCGAGGCCGTAGCCGATGGAGCCGAGCGAACCGGTGACAGCGGCGAGGGTCTCAGTGGCAGCCATGCTGATTCTTCCTTCTCTTTCATGGACCGGCGGGGGTTGGCCACCGGACGATCTGGGGCTGGGGGGCGAGGACGCTCAGTGGTGTTCGGCGAGAGCGCCCTGAATGTACGAGCAGGCCAGCAGCACGAAGACGTACGCCTGGACGGCCTGCACGAAAAGCTCGAAGAGGATCATGGCGATCGTCATGACGAACGAGACGCCTGCCGCCGGGATCATCCAGCTGTTCAGCAGGTACCAGGAGGCGACGGTGAACATGACCAGCATCAGGTGGCCGGCGAACATGTTGGCGAAGAGCCGCACCGCGTGGGTGAAGGGGCGGACCAGCAGGTTCGAGAAGAGCTCGATGATCATGACGAGCGGCAGAACGGCACCCAGCGACTTGTCGTAGCCGGTCACGTTCTTGAAGAAGCCGACGAAGCCGTGCCGCTTGAAGGTCAGACCGACCCATGTGATGTAGACGATGGCGGCCAGCACGATCGGGTACGCGATGATCGACGACACCGGGAACTGTGCCAGCGGGATCACGGACCAGACATTCATGATCCAGATGAAGAAGAACAGCGAGACCATCAGGGGGACGTACTTCTCGCCCTCCTTCTTGCCGAGGGTCTCGTAGACGATGCCGCGGCGGACGAAGTCGTAGCCGGCTTCACCGACCATCTGCAGCTTGCCCGGCACCACCTTGGCCTTGCCGAAGGCCGCCCAGAAGAAGGCGATGACAAGGACTGTGGTGATGAGCGCCAGCAGCATCACCTTGTTGAACTCGTACCCCCCGACCGTGGCGATCGGCTTGAAGAGGAACGAGTGCAGGCCCGGTGCCGGAAAACCACACCCGTCGGACATGATCCGACAGCTCCAGTCAAAGGCGAGCTGGGTCTGGTCAGCACTCACCACGGGCTCCTTCGGCATGACGCATGGGTACGGCAACCTCGTTGTGTCGGCGCGGCGCGCAGCCGCGGATCGGCACCGGACTGGTGTTACGGATGTGAGGGCGGCTGAGGGGCATCGAGCCTCGCGTTCGAACAGGCGTCAGCTCAGATGCCCGCGCCCGCGATGCCGCAGTTGGCACCGGACGATAGCAGGAGTTCGGACTGCCCTTTATCGCGCCCCTACTCGTCACGACGACGACCCGGTCTTCTCGGGCTTGTCGCTCTTCTCCGAGTCCGGATCGATGTAGAAGATCTTGGCCTTCATGTGCGCACGGGCCTGTGCGGCCATCCACACGACGGTGGCGACGACGAGCCCGATGGCGAACGCCTTGGCGTTGAAGAGAGATGTGTCCCTGAAGACGGCGACGAAGATGAGGAGAAGCAGCAACTGGGCGACATAGAGCATCAGCCCCATGGCCTGGAACAGCTGCGGAAGCGTTTTCGCCGTCCACTGGAGAACGTAGAGGCCGATTCCCATGAAGAGGATGGCCAGCACCGTACCGACGGCCGCTCCGACGGCTCCCTTGCCTCCGGCCACCACGCCGCTGACAGCGACCGCGACCACGCCGGCAGCGGCTGTGGGCACAGCGCACTGCAGAAGGTTCCGGGCGTCATTGGACGGCATGGCGGCAACTCCGCTTTCGCAGGGGGCAGGGGTGTCGTCATGGACGAGCGTAGTCCCGGGCTGAGTGGAGACCTCACGCCGGTGGACCGTCGCACTGCGGTCCTTCGGCTCTATCCGGGGGGTTCTCGTGAACCGTATCACAAACTATTTGATGCAGTCTTTACCTGAGGGTGTGCGTACAGTCACACATGAGAGTGAACACGCGCGTCTGAGCGGGAACAGCATCCACTTGTCTGGTATTGGGGCACTTTGCACCCCCATCGCCACCCCACGACTTGGCAATGCTCTCGTCAGATTCTTACCTTGCCGAACCGGACGGCAAAGCGGCTGGGGCCGTGCGCGGTGCACTCGCGCACGGCCCCAGCCGTTCACTCACCCTCGAGGGGCGGGAGTCAGGCCTTCTTCAGGTGTCCCTTGACCTTGCCGTCGATGTTGCCGGCCCAGGAGCGGCCTGACTGGACCCTGAAGCAGGTCCCCTTCTTCACCTTCTTGTCGAAGGTGTAGTAGTCGCCGTACTCCTTCTTGAAGTCCTCCCAGCCGGTCAGGGACTTCCAGTCACCCCCGCACGTAATGAGACGCACACCGATGGAGTGGTCGTACTGCTTCTTGGTCAGCGTGAACTGGATCTTGCCGGTCATCGTCGCCTTGAACTTCTCGCTGGACTCCTTCTTCTGCGCGGGCACGGTGCTGATGTGGAACTTGCCCGTCGGCAGCGCCGTGGACGTGGCAGCCGACACCTCCGCCGCACCGACCCCGAGCGTTCCGGCCGTCAGAACGGCTGCGACAGCGGCGCCTGCAAGCTTTCGCATGCTTACTCCCCCTTGTTCTGATTGGTCATGGGCAGTGGGCTGATCTGTCATGTGCACGCCAGCCCGCCCCCGAACGCTGGTTTTCTAACACGCACAGGCGAACCGTCTCAACGCAGCACTGACCGGGAAAGCGATTGCAGCTGCGGAAACGAAGCCGAAACGCGCACCGGCTTCCCTTTGCAGGAGGAACGGCCCGAGCCCTCCCATCCCTGACTGTCGGCCAAGAGATACCGATATGCCCGCATCCTGAGGTCGATCTTGATGACCTCCCTCCGGTTTCGAACAAACGTTTTAGCCATTGTGGAGACGTCCCGCTGAACACCACGGCCCCACGACGCCTCAAGCGCACAGCACAAAGCGCGGCCGCCACTGTGTTCGTGGCGGCCGCGCTCCAGGACTGAGCGGGTCAGGTGCGGGGCGGGTCCAGAGGGTAGGAACGGGCGCCGATGGCCGTAGCCCCGTTGGCGCCCGACACCCCAGAGGCCACCGGGGTGCGGTGGTCCGGGTCGGTGGGGGCCGGTTCGTCCGTGGGCGGCTCCGGGGACGAGGCACCCGGCGCGACCTCCGACACCGCCCCGCGACGCCGGTAGCGCGGCGGCACGAACCGCTCCATCCAGCGCGGCGCACGCGGCGTGAAGCGCGGCAGCAGCAGCAGGATCAGCCCGATCGCGCTGAGGAAGACCACGCCCAGCACGATCCACATGGACGCCGAGTTGACCGAGTAGGCCAGCGCGCCGAAGGCGATCAGCGCCGACCAGAAGTACATGATCAGCACCGCGCGGCTGTGCGAGTGCCCGATCTCCAGCAGCCGGTGGTGCAGATGGCCCCGGTCGGCGGCGAACGGCGACTGCCCGCGCCAGGTGCGGCGCACGATCGCCAGGATCAGGTCGGCGGCCGGCACCGCGATGATCGTCAGCGGCAGCAGCAGCGGGATGTAGACGGGGACCGTCTGGTGCACGGCCTCCTTCTCGGATCCCGCGTACAGGTTCAGCGCGTCCGGGTCGACCTGCCCCGTGATGGAGATCGCGCCGGCGGCCAGAACCAGCCCGATCAGCATGGAGCCCGAGTCGCCCATGAAGATCCGCGCCGGGTGCATGTTGTGCGGCAGGAAGCCCAGGCACATGCCCATCAGGATCGCCGAGAACAGCGTGGCCGGGGCGGCGGCCTCGATGCCGTAGGAGAACCAGATGCGGTAGGCGTACAGGAAGAACGCCGTGGCCGCGATGCAGACCATGCCGGCCGCGAGGCCGTCGAGGCCGTCCACGAAGTTGACCGCGTTGATCGTGATGACGACCAGCGCGACGGTGAGCAGCGTGCCCTGCCACTGCGTGAGCGCGACCGAGCCGACGCCCGGGACCGGCAGCCACAGGATCGTCAGACCCTGCACGACCATCACGCCCGCGGCGATCATCTGACCGCCCAGCTTGATGAGGGCGTCGATCTCGAACTTGTCGTCCAGGACGCCGATCAGCCAGATCAGCGCCGCTCCGGACAGCAGGGCTCTCGGTTCGTTCGACGTCTCGAAGACCTGGTTGAGGTTGGTGAGGTGGTCGGCGACCAGCAGGCCCGCGCACAGGCCGAAGAACATCGCGATCCCGCCGAGCCGCGGAGTGGGTTCCCGGTGCACGTCGCGGGCCCGGATCTCCGGCATCGCGCCCGCCACGATCGCGAACTTCCGCACCGGCCCTGTGAGCAGATACGTCACCGCGGCCGTGATGCAGAGCGTCAGCAGGTATTCACGCACGGGCTTCCCCACAGGTCTCGCTGGCCATCTCAGCCTCACACCCTAGCGATGCGCGCATATGAGTGGGGACTTCCGGGTAGCGACGATGGTTGCACGATCAGCCGCGCACCCGGGCGCGCCCGCCCCGCTCAGCGGGGGTACGGCGGGAATCCACCGGTCAGCTCCCGCACTTCTTCACGAGCCGTCGAGGGATCCGTCACGTTCCGGAGCACCCGCGCGAGCAGCTGCGCGATCCGCGTCATCTCCGTCTCCCCCATGCCCTGGGTGGTGACGGCGGCGGTGCCCAGACGCAGTCCCCGGGCGTCGCCGTGCGGCAGCGCGCAGCAGTCCAGGACCAGCCCGGCCGCGGCCAGCCGGCCCCGGGCGGTGCGGCCGTCGACGCCGAGCGGGGCCGGGTCGGCGGTGATGAGGTGGGTGTCCGTGCCGCCGGTGGTGACCACCAGGCCCTCGGCGGCCAGCCGCGCCGCGAGAACGCGCGCGTTCGCCACCACCTGATGGGCGTACGCGGAGAACGCCGGTGTTGCCGCCTCCCCGAAGGCGACGGCCTTGGCGGCGACGGTGTGCATCTGGGCGCCGCCCTGGGTGAAGGGGAACACGGCCCGGTCGACCCGCTCGGCCAGTTCGGCCCGGCAGAGGATCAGCCCGCCGCGCGGGCCGCGCAGCACCTTGTGCGTGGTGCCGCACACGACGTCCGCGTACGGCACCGGGTTCGGGGCCGCTCCCCCGGCCACCAGCCCCAGCGGGTGCGCGGCGTCCGCGATGAGGTAGGCGCCCACCTCGTCGGCGACCTCGCGGAAGAAGGCGTGGTCCAGGTGGCGGGGGTAGGCGATGGAGCCGCACACGATCGCCTTGGGCCGGCGCGCGCGGGCCAGGGCGCGCACCTGCTCGTGGTCGACGAGCCCCGAGTCGGCCTCCAGCCCGTAGCCGACGAAGTCGAACCAGCGGCCGGAGAAGTTGGCGGGCGACCCGTGCGTGAGGTGGCCGCCGTGCGGCAGGCCCAGCGCCAGGACGGTGTCCCCGGGGCGCAGCAGGGCCGCGTAGGCGGCCAGGACGGCCGAAGAGCCCGAGTGGGGCTGGACGTTGGCGTGATCGGCGCCGAACAGGGCCCTGGCCCGGTCGACGGCGAGGCGTTCGGCGGCGTCGACGATCTCGCAGCCGCCGTGGTGGCGCGCGCCCGGGTAGCCCTCGGCGTACTTGTTGGCCAGGGGTGAGCCGAGCGCGGCCAGCACGGCGGGTGAGCTGAAGTTCTCCGCGGCGATCAGCTGGAGCGTGGTCGCCTGCCGCTCCCGTTCGGCGAGCAAAAGGTCGGCGAGCTCCGGGTCCTGGCGGTGCAGGACGTCGGCCTCGATGGCAGGGGTGACCGTCATGGTGGGCTCCGGGCGGCGTCGCTTTTCTGGGCGGTTCGCCTCCGGGGCGCCTGAGTCGGTCCCGAGGGCCGATCGTGCTCAGCCCTCCGGGCCTCCGCGCGTTCGGCCTCTCAGGGCCGACGCGCCCCTTCGGCTCACGCGCCGGGGTGACGTACGTCCAATGTAGGCCCGGGGCCCCCGGGGCGCTCGGCCGCTACGTCCGTGCGGGAACGCCGGTGAGGGCCGTGACGACCGGGTCGAGCGCCTGGTGTATCTCGTCGCCGATGGAGCGGAAGAACGTCAGCGGCGCCCCGTACGGGTCGTAGACCTCGTCCGCCTCGGCGTCCGGGGCCAGGAGCCAGCCGCGCAGCGCGGCCGCGGCGCGCACCAGAGCACGCGCGCGGGTGACCACGCCCTCCTCCAGCGGGGGCAGGGTCACCGGGTCGATGGCCTTCACCAGGCGGGTGAACTCCTTGAGCGTGAAGGTGCGCAGGCCCGCCGAGTGGCCCATGGAGATGACCTGGGCGCGGTGGTCGCGGGTGGCGGTCAGCACCAGGTCCGCGCGGATCACGTGCTCGTCGAGGAGCTCGCGCCCGGTGAAGCCGGAGGCGTCCGCGCCGAAGTCGGCGAGGACGGTCTCCGCGTGGGCCTCCATGGGCGCGCCCTCGTGACCCCAGGTGCCCGCGCTCTCCACGATGAGGCCGCCGCCGAGCACACCCAGTCGCTCCTCCACGAAGTGGCGGGTCAGCCGCTCGGTGATGGGTGAGCGGCACACGTTGCCGGTGCTGACGTGGAGGATGCGGAAGCTGTCGCGCGGAAGTCCCACGAAGGTCGTCGTGATCTCCGCCGCGCTTTCCCCGTTGCCTATGCCGCGCCCCGTTCCGGGGGACGTCAATTCGCCACCTCGAGGTCGGGTACGACCTTGCGCAGCTCGTCCGCCGAGAGGGCGCCGGCCCGCAGCAGCAGCGGGACCTCGCGGGTGACGTCGACGATGGACGACGGCACGTTGCCCGGGGTCGGGCCGCCGTCGAGGTAGACGGAGACGGAGTCGCCGAGCATCTGCTGCGCGGCGTCGCAGTCCTCCGGCGCCGGGTGGCCCGTGAGGTTCGCCGACGACACGGCCATGGGGCCGACCTCGGTGAGCAGCTCGATGGCGACCGGGTGCAGGGGCATGCGCACGGCGACCGTGCCCCGGGTGTCCCCGAGGTCCCACTGGAGGGACGGCTGGTGCCGGGCGACGAGCGTCAGGGCGCCCGGCCAGAAGGCGTCGACCAGCTCCCAGGCCAGCTCGGAGAAGTCCGTGACGAGGCCGTGCAGCGTGTTCGGGGAGCCGATGAGGACGGGCGTGGGCATGTTGCGGCCCCGGCCCTTGGCGTCCAGCAGGTCGGCGACCGCCTCCGCGGAGAACGCGTCCGCGCCGATGCCGTACACGGTGTCCGTCGGCAGCACCACGAGCTCGCCTCGGCGGACGGCGGACGCTGCCTCGCGCAGACCGGTCACACGGTCGGTCGCGTCGTTGGTGTCGTATCGCCGTGCCATCTTCAGCTGGCCTCCTCGTACACGTACTGCTGGGTCGAAGTTCGCGGGGAACGCGCCGGGCTCACGGCAGTGCCTTGCGGGCCGTGGCGAAGCGCGGACGGTTGTTCAGGTCCGGGTGGTCGGCGGCGTCGGTCCAGCCGCGGTCCTCGGCGAAGATCCACGGCACCTGGCCGCCCTGGGTGTCGGCGTGCTCGACGACGACGACGCCGCCGGGGCGCAGCAGCCGGTGCGCGGTGCGCTCCAGGCCCCGGATCAGGTCCAGGCCGTCCTCGCCGGAGAACAGGGCCATGTCGGGGTCGTAGTCGCGCGCCTCGGGGGCGACGTACTCCCACTCGGTGAGCGGGATGTACGGCGGGTTGGAGATGACCAGGTCGACCTGGCCGTCGAGGTCCGGGAAGGCCGTCAGGGCGTTGCCCTGGCGCAGGTCGACCCTGGACCCCTCGACGTTCTTGCGCGTCCACTGCAGGGCGTCCTCGGACAGCTCGACGGCGTGCACGCGCGAGCGCGGGACCTCCTGGGCGAGGGCGAGCGCGATCGCGCCGGAGCCGGTGCACAGGTCGACGATGCACGGCTCGACGACGTCCATGGCGCGCACGGCGTCTATGGCCCAGCCGACCACCGACTCCGTCTCGGGCCGCGGCACGAACACCCCGGGCCCGACCTGGAGTTCCAGGTAGCGGAAGTAGGCGCGCCCGGTGATGTGCTGGAGGGGCTCGCGGGCCTCGCGGCGGGCGATGACCTCCCAGTACCGGGCGTCGAAGTCGGAGTCCTTGACGGAGTGCAGCTCGCCGCGCTTGACGCCGTGCACGAACGCGGCGAGCTCCTCCGCGTCGGTGCGCGGCGAGGGCACGCCGGCGTCGGCGAGCCGCTGGGTGGCCTGGGCCACCTCCGCGAGCAGCAGGTTCACGCAAGTCCTCCGTAGTGCTCGTACGTGCTCGGGCGCGCGCGCACGTCGTCTTACGCGGCCGCCAGCTTCGCCGCCGAGTCGGCGTCGACACAGGCCTGGATCACCGCGTCGAGGTCGCCGTCCAGGACCTGGTCCAGGTTGTACGCCTTGAAGCCGACGCGGTGGTCCGAGATGCGGTTCTCCGGGTAGTTGTACGTCCGGATCTTCTCGGAGCGGTCGACGGTGCGGACCTGGCTGCGGCGGGCGTCGGCGGCGTTGCGCTCCGCCTCCTCCTGCGCGGCGGCGAGGAGCCTGGAGCGCAGGATACGCAGGGCCTGCTCCTTGTTCTGCAGCTGGCTCTTCTCGTTCTGGCAGGAGGCGACGACCCCGGTGGGCAGGTGCGTGATGCGCACGGCGGAGTCGGTGGTGTTGACGGACTGCCCGCCGGGGCCGGAGGAGCGGTAGACGTCGATGCGCAGATCGTTGGGGTTGATCTCGACGTCGATCTCCTCGGCCTCGGGCGTCACGAGGACACCGGCCGCGGAGGTGTGGATCCGGCCCTGGGACTCGGTGGCGGGCACGCGCTGCACGCGGTGCACACCGCCCTCGTACTTCAGCCGTGCCCACACGCCCTGCCCGGGCTCGGTGGCGCCCTGGCCGCCCTTGGTCTTCACGGCGACCTGGACGTCCTTGTACCCGCCGAGCTCGGACTCGGTGGCGTCGATGATCTCGGTCTTCCAGCCGACGCGCTCGGCGTAGCGCAGGTACATCCGCAGCAGGTCGCCGGCGAACAGGGCCGACTCGTCGCCGCCCGCGCCCGCCTTGATCTCCAGGATGACGTCCTTGTCGTCGCTGGGGTCGCGCGGGACGAGCAGCAGGCGCAGCTTCTCCGTGAGCTCCTCGCGCTGCCGCTCCAGGTCCTTCACCTCGGCCGCGAAGTCGGGGTCGTCGGCGGCCAGTTCGCGCGCGGTCTCGATGTCGTCGCCCGTCTGCGTCCAGGAGCGGTAGGTGGCGACGATGGGGGTGAGCTCGGCGTAACGCTTGTTCAGCTTGCGCGCGTTGGCCTGGTCGGAGTGGACCGACGGGTCGGCGAGCTTCTTCTCCAGGTCGGCGTGCTCGGCGACGAGTTCCTCGACGGCCTCGAACATCTTGGGCTCCTGTGCGGGACGGGGGTGAAGGGCGGGCGACCAAAAACGCCGGTCCCGGAGCACCCGGTGAGGGGGCGCGTCCGCGGACCGGCGAATCGGGGCTCGCTACTTCTTGGAGCCGGCGGCCTTGCCGAAGCGGGCCTCGAAGCGGGCCACGCGGCCACCGGTGTCGAGGATCTTCTGCTTGCCCGTGTAGAACGGGTGGCACTCGGAGCAGACATCGGCGCGGATGGTGCCGGACTCGATGGTGCTGCGGGTGGTGAACGACGCGCCGCAGGTGCAGCTGACCTGCGTCTCGACGTACGCGGGGTGGATGTCGCGCTTCAAGGTGTCTCCTAGGTTCCGGGAGGGCGCCGGGTCGCCGCCGCGGGCTGCGGGGGCGTGAACCGGGGCCGACGTACCAGTCTGCCAGGACTGGGGCCATCCCCCAAAACCGGGGGTTGCCGTTGTTTGTTCCCTGCGGGCCGCCTGCGGCTGCTCGCCCGGTTCCCCGCGCCCCTTACGGGGCGCTCACGACGCCCTTGGCCTCTCCTGAGGCGTTGCCCGTCGTCGCGCTCCTGGGGATCGGCTTGTCGTGCGCGAGGGCCTTCCAGATCTCGTCGGCCTTCTTCTCCCGCAGCAGCACGCGGTTGGGGTCGGCCGGGTCGTAGGCGACCGGCATGGTGACCATGTGCAGGTGGGAGGGGCTGATGCCCTTGAGGCCGTTCGCGAAGGACGCGAGCCGGTTGACCGAGCCGAGGTCGGAGTCGGTCGTCACCGTCCTGGTCGCGGTCTCGGCGAGGTCGAGCAGCTTCTTGGGGTGGGAGAGGACGCCGACGTCCTTGAGCTGGTGGACCAGGGCCTTGATGAACGCCTGCTGGAGCTGGATGCGGCCGAGGTCGGAGCCGTCGCCGACGCCGTGGCGGGTGCGGACCAGGCCGAGGGCCTGCTCCCCGTCGAGTCTGTGCGTGCCGGCCTTGAGCTTCAGGTGGCTGTCGGGGTCGTCGATGGCCTCGGTGGTGGTGATCTCGACCCCGCCGAGGTCGTCGACGAGCTTCTGGAAGCCGGCGAAGTCGACCTCCAGGTAGTGGTCCATGCGCAGGTCCGTGATCGACTCGACGGTCTTCACGGCGCAGGCGGCCCCGCCGGTGGAGTAGGCGGAGTTGAACATCACGCCGCGCGCGGCGGGGTGCTCGCCGCCCTCGGTGTCGGTGCAGGCCGGGCGGTCGATGAGGGTGTCGCGCGGGACGGAGACGACGCTGGCCTTCCGGTGGCCCTTGTACACGTGCACGATCATCGCCGTGTCGGAGCGGGCGCTGCCGTCGTCGGTGCCGCCGCCGATCTTCTTGTTGCCGCCGGCGCGGGTGTCGGAGCCGAGGACGAGGATGTTCTCGGAGCCGTTGTCGGCCTTCTCTGGCCGGTCGGCGCCGAGGGCCTGGTCGATGTCGACGCTCTTGAGGTTGCCGTTGAGCTTGAAGTACAGGTACCCCACTCCGGTGCCGCCCAGGACGACGATGCCCGCCGCCGTCCAGGCCGCGATCACCAGCCCCTTGTGTCGCGTGCGGGGCTTGCGGCGCCGCCCCTTGGCGCGGCTGCGCGTTCCCTCGGTGCCGGTCTCGCCCGGTATGTCCGGGCCCGGTGTGCTCTCGGCAGACATGTGCTCCTCAGCTCGTCTACGGTCCATTACCCCCTGCGGTCAGCGCCAGGCGTGGAGACGAACCTCCTCCTCGCACCATCGTCGCTCCGCCCGGGAGGACGGAGAAACTCGGGAAAGGGTTGCACGACGCACTGTGCCCACCGCGTGCGGCGGTGGGCACAGTGCGTGGTCGTACGTCGCGGGCCGTACCCGCTCACCTGGGCTTTCAGCCGAAGATGTCGTACTGCTGGAAATCGGTGCCGACGGACTTCCTTGTGGCAAAGATCTCGCTGGTCGCCTTGCCGGTGCCGGCGTACAGGTAGAGCGTGCCGCCGGGGGTGCGGGCCAGGAAGTCGGCCTTGCCGTCGCCGGTCACGTCACCGGGTGCGTCGAAGGCGTTGTAGCCGTCCCACGTGCGCACCTTGACCCGGGCCGAGAAGGCGCCCGAGCCGGACTTGCCGGTGCCCTTGTACAGGTACAGGGCGCTGCCGGACTTGGCGCGGGCGATCAGGTCGGTCTTGCCGTCGCCGGTGAAGTCGCCCTTGCCGCGCACGGAGTTGTACTGGTTCCAGCCGGAGCCGACCTGCACGCGGGTGGCGAAGGTGCCGTTGCCCTTGCCCGGGTAGATCCACAGCACGCCGGCGGAGTCCACCGAGAGCAGGTCGGGCAGGTAGTCGCCGGTGACGTCACCGGGGGTGACGATCCGGGTGCGGGTCTTCCAGTTGTCGAAGATCTGCTTGGTGGTCCAGGTACCGCTGGAGACGACGAAGTGCGTCCAGAAGACGTCGCCGTCGCTGCTGCGCCGGTAGACCAGGTCCTGGTACCCGTCGCGGTCGAGGTCGGTCTGCAGGACGACGTTGACGCCGTTCCAGTCGCCCCAGGACTCGCGGGCGGCGAACGACGTGCCCTTGGAGTCCTTGGAGTAGCCGGTCCTGGTGGAGGCGTTGCGCACCCACAGGTCGGCCTTGTGGTCACCGCTGATGTTGGTGTCGTCCAGGCGCGGGTAGGCGGCGCCGACGTAGGAGCTGACCTTGCTGAAGACGCTGTAGGCGCCCCGGGCGACGCAGTCGGTCACGCCCCAGGACACGACACCGACGATCCGGTTGTTCACGACCAGGGGGCCGCCGGAGTCGCCGTTGCAGGCGGTGGTGGTCCCGCTGTCGCTGCCGGTGGCGGGCTTGCCCGCGCAGACCATGTGCCCCTTGACGAAGTCACTGCCGTACGCGCCGGAGCAGGTCGTGTCGGACTGGATGGGCAGCGTGGCGGTCTTCAGGGTGTCGGAGATGTCGTCGCTGGTGGAGCTGGTGCGGCCCCAGCCGTACACCTTGGCGCTGGTGCCGGCCTTGTACGACGTGGTGTCGCCGGACGTCGTCATGCGGATCGGGGTGGCCTTGACCGCGACGGGCAGGGTCAGCACCGCGATGTCGTTGTCGATGGTCGTGGCGCTGTAGGAGGGGTGGTTCCACTGGCGCCAGACACCGGTGACGGTGCCGCCGTGCATGTCGTCGCCGTCGGGCAGCTGGGAGGTGCCGGTGATGACGGCGCCGTTGTTCTTCCAGTCGTAGCCCTTGACGCAGTGCGCGGCGGTGAGGATCTTCGTCGGCGCGACGACGGCGCCGCCGCAGAAGAAGCCGAGGTCGTCGCCGGTGCTGGAGGTGCCCCGGTCGTCGTAGTAGTGGAGCTGCGCCATCCACGGGGCCGTGCTGATGGTGGTCTCGTTGCCACCGATGATCTTCGGGTCGATGCGGCCCTCGACGGTGCCCGCACTGAGCGAGGTCTTGCCCGTCCGGCCGGCGACGTCGTCACCGGCCATGGCGCCGGCGACCCGCTTCTGCAGCTCGGCGAGCGACGGCGAGCTGACGGCCGGCTCGACCGTCGGCCGCGGCAGCGAGGTGGCGGCGCCCGCGGACGTCGTCAGCAGCGTGCTGGCCACGGCGGCCGCGAGGCCGGCGGCGGCGACGGGCAGCGCGAAGCGTATCCGGCGTCTGTGCCGACCGCCCCCGGACATGGGTGTACCCACGTATGTCCCCCCTCGGGATCACAAGTTCGAAGGAAGCGTGATCCTAGCGTGTACACAACCATCACGAAGGGCCGCCCCCCGTGCGGGGAGCGGCCCTTGTGCGCAGTGCCGTCGTCAGTCGCCGTTGCCCGGCGCCGGCGTCGTCTTCTGGATCTGCATCAGGAACTCGACGTTCGACTTCGTCTGCTTCATCTTGTCGAGGAGCAGCTCGATGGCCTGCTGCTGGTCGAGCGCGTGCAGCACCCGGCGCAGCTTCCAGACGACCGCGAGCTCCTCGTTGCCGAGCAGGATCTCCTCCTTGCGGGTGCCGGACGCGTCGACGTCCACCGCCGGGAAGATGCGCTTGTCGGCGAGCTTCCGGTCGAGCTTGAGCTCCATGTTGCCGGTGCCCTTGAACTCCTCGAAGATCACCTCGTCCATGCGGGAGCCGGTGTCGACGAGCGCGGTGGCGAGGATGGTGAGCGAGCCGCCGTCCTCGATGTTGCGCGCGGCACCGAAGAACCGCTTCGGCGGGTACAGCGCCGTCGAGTCGACACCACCGGACAGGATGCGGCCGGAGGCCGGGGCGGCGAGGTTGTACGCACGGCCCAGACGGGTGATCGAGTCGAGCAGCACGACGACGTCGTGACCCAGCTCCACCAGGCGCTTGGCGCGCTCGATGGCGAGCTCGGCGACGGTGGTGTGGTCCTCGGCCGGGCGGTCGAAGGTCGAGGAGATGACCTCGCCCTTGACCGACCGCTGCATGTCGGTGACCTCTTCCGGACGCTCGTCGACGAGGACGACCATCAGGTGGCACTCGGGGTTGTTGTGCGTGATCGCGTTGGCGATCGCCTGCATGATCATGGTCTTGCCGGTCTTCGGCGGGGCCACGATCAGACCGCGCTGGCCCTTGCCGATCGGCGACACGAGGTCGATGATGCGGGTGGTGAGCACGCCCGGGTCCGTCTCCAGGCGGAGGCGGTCCTGCGGGTACAGCGGGGTGAGCTTGTTGAACTCCGGGCGGCCGCGGCCGTGTTCGGGCGCCATGCCGTTGACGGAGTCCAGGCGGACCAGCGCGTTGAACTTCTCGCGGCGCTCGCCCTCCTTGGGCTGGCGGACCGCGCCGGTGATGTGGTCGCCCTTGCGCAGGCCGTTCTTGCGGACCTGGGCGAGGGAGACGTACACGTCGTTCGGGCCGGGCAGGTAGCCGGAGGTCCGGATGAACGCGTAGTTGTCGAGGATGTCGAGGATGCCCGCGACCGGGATCAGGACGTCGTCCTCGTTGATCTGCGGCTCGGTCGCGATGTCGTCGCGGCCACGACGGCCCCGGCGGTCGCGGTAGCGGCCGCGGCGGCCCCGGCGGCCGCCCTCGAAGTCGTCCCCGTCCTCGTCGGCCCGCTGCTGGCCGCGGTCCTGACGGCCGCCGCCCTGCTGGTTCTGCTGCTGGCCGCGGTCCTGACGGCCGCCGCCCTGCTGGTCGTCGCCCTTGCCCCCGCGGCCGCGGTCGCGGTCCCGGCCGCGGTCCCGGTCGCGGTCGCGGCGGTCGCGCCGGCGGCCCTCGCCGCCGTCACCGGCGTCGGACTTGGCGTCGTTGTTGTTCTGCGACTGCTGCGGGGCCGGGGTCTCGGCCTTGCCGTCGTTCTTCGCCTCGGCCGCGACCGTCCCGGAAGCGGAGGCGGGAGCTCCGGCATCGGCGGTGGCGCGGCGGCGACGGCGCTCGGCCGGGGCGTCCTCGCCGCCGGCGGGCTGTCCCGGGATCTCGATCTGCTGCTGGGCCGCGGCCTTGTCGGCCTGGTCCGCGGGGGCCTTCGGGGCCTCCTTCGCGTCCTTCTTCTCGGCCTTGCCGGCACCGTCGGCGTTGTCGCCCGTACGGGCGCGGGAGGTCGCGCGGCGCTTGGGCTTGGTCTCGGCACCCGCGTCGCCCGCGTCGGCCTTGGCGGCCGGGGCGGCGCCGCCGGACGCCTGCGCCTCCTTGATGACCTCGATCAGCTGGCTCTTGCGCATCCGCGCGGTGCCCCTGATGCCGAGGCCGGATGCGACCTGCTGCAGCTCGGCCAGCACCATGCCCTCGAGGCCGGTACCGCGGCGCCGCCGGGAGCCGGCACCGGTGGCAGGCGCGGAGGCGTCCGTGGCGGGCGCGGCAGCGGTCTCCTCGACACGTGCGCCCATCAGATCGGTGGTGTCGCTCACGAAGGGTCCTTCCCTGGAGCGGACGTCGGCCTGTCTGGCTCGGCGACCGGTTGTGCTGTCCGGCTTCGGTCCGTGTGGTGTGAACCGTGCCGGGGCGGTGGTCCGCCTAAGCGGCGGAGGAATCTGGTGATGGCGCTTCCTTGAGTCGTGGCACCCAGTGTCAGTGTCACGCGGCGTGGGAGCACCGGTTCCGGAGCGCGCCCTGCGTTCCGCTCAGTGTCCTCGTACGGCGTACGGTCCGACGTACGGCACACAGTGCGGCTTGGGGGGCTCCCGGAAGAATGTCTGTCCCGGACGGGGACACGAGGCACCTCGCCATGGTGGGGTCGGGTGCAGACTTGAGGTTAACACTACCGGATCCAACAAACATTCCCCCTCTCGAAATCCGGCAACCGTGTGGCGTCAGATGTCGCCGGACGCCGTCAGCGGCAGCACGCTCGCCCCCTGCGCGTCGAGGCCGAGCCGGTTGGCGGCCCATTCGGCGCCGGCCAGGGCCTCGACCTTGTCGGCCGTGTCCGCGTCGGCCAGTGCCATGACCGTGGGCCCCGCACCGGAGATGACCGCGGGGACGCCGTCGCCGCGCAGCCGCTCCACCAGCGCCGCGCTCTCGGGCATGGCCGGGGCGCGGTACTCCTGGTGCAGCCGGTCCTCGGTGGCGGGCAGCAGCAGCTCGGGGCGGCGGGTGAGGGCCTCGACGAGCAGGGCGGCCCGGCCGGCGTTGGCGGCCGCGTCGACGTGCGGAACGCTGCGCGGGAGCAGTCCTCGCGCCGTCTCGGTCAGCACCGGCTTGGCGGGCACGAAAACCACCGGAACGATGGAATCGGCCGGGTCCATCCTGATCGCGCGGGCGGCGCCGCCCTCCATCCAGGACAGGGTGAAGCCGCCCAGCAGGCAGGCCGCGACGTTGTCGGGGTGGCCCTCGATCTCGGTGGCCAGTTCCAGCAGCGCGGTGTCGTCGAGCTTGGCGTCGGCGCCTATGGTCACGGCCCGGGCGGCGACGATCCCGGCGCAGATGGCGGCGGAGGAGGAGCCGAGGCCCCGGCCGTGCGGGATGCGGTTGGCGCAGACGATCTCCAGTCCGCGCGGCTGCCCGCCCAGCAGGTCGAAGGCGGTGCGCAGGGACCGTACGAGGAGGTGCCGCTCGTCGCGCGGGAGCGTCTCGCTGCCCTCACCCGCGATGTCGATGTGCAGCCCGGAGTCGGCCACCCGGACGACGACGTCGTCGTACAAGCCCAGCGCGAGGCCGAGGGCGTCGAAGCCCGGGCCGAGGTTGGCGCTGGTGGCGGGGACGCGCACCCGGACGGCGGCGGCGCGGAACGCTGGACCGGCCATCGCTCGATGACTCTCCTTGAGCTGCGTGATTGTCGAATGACGTTCGATGGACATGCGATGCCGTACGGGAACCCCGGGGGCCGCCGCCGGCCGGGAGGGCCGGCCGCTGCCCGGCCGCGGAGACGGCGCGGCACCGCGCTCCTGCGGAGGCATATGCGGCGGGCGGGTTCAGTACAGCCTATCGAAGGAAGGTTCTGCGGCGACATAGGGCGCACAGCAGGCGCACGATGCGTGTCGCAAGCCCCCTGTGCACCCCCCGCCGGAACCCTTCCCCGGCGGGCGCCGCCTTACGCCGGACCGTGCCGGACGGGCACCGGCGCTCGAAGCGTCGGCGCACGTCACAGCGGGTCCGGGCGCCCTCAGGCGAGACCCAGGCGCTCCGCCGCGGCGGCCGCGTCCACGGGCACGGTGACCGGCTGCGGGGCGCCGGCGACGGCCCAGTCGGGGTCCTTCAGCCCGTTGCCGGTGACCGTGCAGACGATCCGCTGGCCCGGGTCGACCTTGCCCTGCTCGGCGGCCTTCAGCAGACCGGCGACGGACGCGGCGGACGCCGGCTCCACGAAGACACCCTCCTGCGACGCCAACAGCCGGTAGGCCCGCAGGATCTCACGGTCCGTCACCTCGTCGATGAGCCCGCCCGACTCGTCCCGCGCGGCGAGCGCGAAGTTCCACGAGGCCGGGTTGCCGATGCGGATGGCGGTGGCGATGGTCGAGGGGTCCTTGACCACCTCGCCGCGCACGATCGGGGCGCTGCCGGAGGCCTGGAAACCCCACATCCGGGGCTTGCGGGAGGCGATCCCGTCGGCGGCGTACTCCGTGTAGCCCTTCCAGTAGGCCGTGATGTTGCCCGCGTTGCCCACCGGGAGGACGTGGAGGTCGGGCGCGTCGCCCAGCATGTCCACGATCTCGAACGCGGCCGTCTTCTGGCCCTCGATCCGTACCGGGTTGACCGAATTGACCAGTGCCACCGGGTAGTTGTCGCTGAGGCCGCGGGCCAGCGTGAGGCAGTCGTCGAAGTTGCCGTCGACCTGGAGGATCTTCGCGCCGTGGACCAGCGCCTGGCCCATCTTGCCGAGCGCGATCTTGCCCGTCGGCACGAGGACGGCGCACACCATCCCGGCCCGCACGGCGTACGCCGCGGCGGAGGCGGACGTGTTGCCCGTGGAGGCGCAGATGACGGCCTGGGCGCCCTCCTCCTTGGCCCGGGTGATGGCCATGGTCATACCGCGGTCCTTGAAGGAACCGGTCGGGTTCGCGCCCTCCACCTTGAGGTGGACCTCGCAGCCCGTGCGCTCGGAGAGCACCTGCGCGGGCACGAGCGGCGTACCGCCCTCACGGAGCGTCACGACCGGCGTGGTGTCGGAGACCGGCAGCCGGTCCCGGTACTCCTCGATGATTCCGCGCCACTGGTGGGTCATTGCTGGTTACTCTCCTTCAACCCGCATGATGCTGGCGACACCACGCACGGTGTCGAGCTTGCGCAACGCCTCGACGGTGCCGGTGAGGGCGGCGTCGGACGCGCGGTGCGTGACGACGACGAGAGAGGCCTCGCCGTCCTTCCCCGACTGGCGAACCGTATCGATCGAGACCCCGTGCTCGGCGAAGACGGTCGCGACCTGGGCGAGAACGCCCGGTTTGTCGGCCACGTCGAGGCTGATGTGGTAGCGCGTGACCACGTCGCCCATGGGCGACACCGGCAGCGCGGCGTAGGCGGACTCGCCCGGCCCGGTCGCGCCGCCGATCCGGTTGCGGCAGACGGCGACGAGGTCGCCGAGCACGGCCGAGGCCGTGGGTGAACCGCCCGCCCCGGGACCGTAGAACATGAGCTGCCCGGCGGCGTCGGACTCGACGAACACGGCGTTGTAGGCGCCGCGGACGGAGGCCAGCGGGTGGCTCAGCGGGATCATCGCCGGGTGCACGCGCGCGGTGACGGACGCGCCGTCCCCGGCCCGCTCGCAGATGGCGAGCAGCTTGATGGTGCAGCCCATCTCCTTGGCGGAGGCGAAGTCGGCCGCCGTCACCTCGGTCATGCCCTCGCGGTAGACGTCGTCGAGGCGCACACGCGTGTGGAAGGCGATGCCCGCGAGGATGGCGGCCTTCGCGGCGGCGTCGAAACCCTCGACGTCGGCGGTCGGGTCGGCCTCGGCGTACCCCAGGGCGGTGGCCTCGTCGAGGGCCTCCTGGTACCCGGCGCCCGTCGAGTCCATCTTGTCGAGGATGAAGTTGGTGGTCCCGTTGACGATGCCCATCACCCGGTTGATCTTGTCGCCGGCGAGGGACTCGCGCAGCGGCCGGATCAGCGGGATGGCACCGGCGACGGCGGCCTCGTAGTAGAGGTCCTTGCCGTGCTGCTCGGCGACGGCGTGCAGGGCCGCCCCGTCCTGGGCGAGCAGGGCCTTGTTCGCGGAGACGACGGAGGCACCGTGCTCGAAGGCGGTGGTGATGAGCGCCCGGGCGGGCTCGATCCCGCCGATGACCTCGACGACCACGTCGATGTCGCCCCGTTTGACCAGGGCGGTGGCGTCGGTGGTGATGAGCGCGGGGTCGATGCCCTCGCGGACCCGGTCGGGCCGCCGGACCGCCACGCCCGCGAGCTCCACCGGGGCGCCGATGCGGGCCGTGAGGTCGTCGGCGTGCGTCGTCATGATGCGCGCCACCTCTGAGCCGACCACTCCACAGCCCAGCAGCGCCACCTTCAGCGGACGCGTACGCATCATCCGACCTCGTTTCCTCATGACCGTCATCGGTGGATCCAGTCTCACTCACCGGACGGGACTTTCTGCCCGGAGTCCGGATCGTGAGACATCAATTTCATTTTCACAGGGCGGCGGACAGCAGATCTTCCGCCGCCCCGGGCCTGCGCGCCGGGCTCAGCCGACGTCGAGACGCAGCAGGTCCTCCTCCGTCTCGCGGCGGACGATCACCCGGGCCTCGCCGTCGCGCACGGCGACGACCGGCGGGCGCAGCACGTGGTTGTAGTTGCTGGCCATCGACCGGCAGTAGGCGCCCGTGGCGGGCACGGCGACCAGGTCGCCCGGCGCCAGGTCGGCCGGCAGGAACGCGTCCTTGACCACGATGTCCCCGCTCTCGCAGTGCTTGCCGACGACGCGGGACAGCATCGGCTCCGCGTCGGAGGTGCGGGAGACCAGCGCGACGCTGTACTCGGCGTCGTACAGCGCGGTGCGGATGTTGTCCGACATGCCGCCGTCCACCGAGACGTACGTGCGCAGCCCGTCGAGCGGCTTGATGGTGCCGACCTCGTAGAGCGTGAAGGCCGTCGGCCCGACGATGGCCCGCCCCGGCTCGACCGAGATGCGGGGCGTGCGCAGCCTGGCGGCCTCGCACTCGCGCGTGACGATCTCGGTGAGCGCCTTGGCGATCTCGTGCGGCTCGCGCGGGTCGTCGCCGCTGGTGTACGCGATGCCGAGCCCACCGCCGAGGTCGATCTCGGGCAGCTCGACGCCGTGCTCGTCGCGGATGTCCTTCAGCAGCCCGACCACCCGGTGGGCGGCGACCTCGAACCCGGACATGTCGAAGATCTGCGAGCCGATGTGGCTGTGGATGCCGACCAGCTCCAGGCCGTCGAGCTGCAACGCCCGCCGTACGGCCTCGGCGGCCTGCCCGCCGGCCAGCGGGATGCCGAACTTCTGGTCCTCGTGGGCGGTGGCGATGAACTCGTGGGTGTGCGCCTCGACGCCGACGGTGATGCGGATGAGCACCTTCTGCCGCGTGCCCAGGCCCTGCGCGATGTGGGCGACGCGGACGATCTCCTGGAAGGAGTCGAGCACGATGTGGCCCACCCCGGCCTCGACGGCCCGGGTGATCTCGTCGACGGACTTGTTGTTGCCGTGGAAGGCGATGCGCTCGGCGGGCATGCCGGCGGACAGCGCCGTGGCCAGCTCACCGCCGGAGCAGACGTCCACGTTCAGCCCCTCCTCGTGCAGCCAGCGCACCACGGCCCGGGAGAGGAACGCCTTGCCGGCGTAGAACACGTCGGCGCCGGTCCCGAAGGCGGTGCGCCAGGCCCGCGCACGGGCGCGGAAGTCGGCCTCGTCCAGGACGTACGCCGGGGTCCCGACCTCCTCGGCGAGCCGCGTGACGGGGATCCCGCCGACGGTGACGACACCGTCCTCGTCGCGCGTGACCGTCCCGGCCCACACCTTGGGGTCGAGCGCGTTGAGGTCGGCGGGCGGGGCGGAGTAGTGGCCCTCGGGAAGGACATCGGCGTGACGGGGCCCGGCGGGGTGTGCGGAACGGCTCATGGTTTCGTGTGCCTCTTCTTGGCTCTCAGAGGTGTGCGGGTGCGTCGATACCGAGCAGGGACAGGCCGCCGGCCAGCACCGTCCCGGCGGCTTCGGCGAGAGCGAGCCGGGCACGGTGGGCGGCCGAGGGTTTCTCCTCCCCCAGGGGCAGCACGGAGTGCAGCACGGGCAGGGTGGCGTCGGCGACGGCGACGAGGTGCCGGGCGAGCCGGTCGGGAGCGCGGTGCGCGACGGTGGCGGCGAGGACGCGGGGGTGGTCGCGCAGGCCGGCGAGAAGGGAGGGGGCGTCCACCGGGCCGGGATCGGGGCGGAAGCCCAGGTCGGCGGCGTTGCGCAGCAGGGCCCGGGTGCGGGCGTGGGCGTACCGGACGCGGAAGAGGGGGTTGCTCTCCCGCTGCACGAGGTGCTCGCCGGTGACGCGGGGCCGGTCGCGCCCGGCCGGGTACAGCAGGGCCCAGCGGGCGGCGTCGCGGCCGAGGGGGAGGGGGTCGGCGGGGGCGGGTGCGGGGCGGAGGGCGGGGAGGGTGCCGTCGCCGGGGTGCGTCGCGCTGTCGATGTCGCTGTCGCTGTCGAGTCCGAGGGCGGTGGGCCACTGCGGGTCGACGGGACCGTCGCAGGCGACGCGGACGGCGTACCCCTGGCTGCGGGCCACGCGGGCGAGGGCGTCGGCGACGACGACGGCGCGCACCTCGGCGGGACAACGGAGCAGGAGGCGGCCGGACGGGTTCGGTGCGGTGACGTGCCCGTACCGCTGCCCGCACAGCAGGATCTCGGCGACGAGGTCGGCGGAGGTGTCATCGCGCAGACGGAGATTGAGGAACCCCGGTCCGGTGACGACGACATCGGCGACCCGACGCTCCTGGAGCAGACGCGAACGCAGGATGCCGGCGACGCGGTGCGGGGACTCCCCCGCCGCACGGGCCAGCTGCAGCGCGACGGGGGTGGCGTAGTCACCGCACCCTCCGGGCCCGGGCGGCGCGACCACGACCCGCTCGGGCACGGTCACGCACAGCTCCCCCTCGTCGACAGCACGACGCACGGCGTGCAGCACGGTGCGCGAGAGCTCGACGGGGGTCACGGGTCAAGCGTAGGGGAGGAGGGGGGTGGGTAAGCGAACCGGTTTACCGAGGGTCCCGGGATGTGGACGGAGGCGGCGGGCGCGACGGGAGAAGGGCGGAGATCACCCTGAGGCGGAGGCCCCGGACGCCGGCGGACATCACAGCGGTCCGGATGCCCGGAGGGCGCAGCCTCACGTGGTGAGGGGGAGGAAAGAAGAAGGGACTACGACCCGATGGACTGATCCGCGGCGACGGGCGGGACGACGGGCGGATGAGCCACGGCCGACCGATCACCCGTGGCGGACGACTCGACCGCCGCCGGCTGATGGGCGGAGGCGTCACCTTCCTTGCCGACGCCGGAACCACCACCCCGCAGCCGCCCGCCACCCCGGGCACGCTCAACCAACTGCCGCACGAGGAGGACGAGTTCTGCGGGCTCGAAGGGCTTGGGCAGAAAGGCGTCGACACCCACTTCGAGGCCGGACTCGATCTCGTGGTGGCTGCAGGCGCTGACGATGGCGAGGGGGACGTCACGGGTACGCGGGTCGGCCCGCAGCCGAGCGGCGGTGCGGAGCCCGTCGAGCCGGGGCATGACGACATCGAGGGTCACGACGTCGGGGCGCACCTGATGAACGACATCCAGACACTCGGCACCATCGGCAGCGGTCACGACCTCCAGCCCCTCCAGCTCGAGGTTGACCCTGATCAACTGCCGGATGACCTTGTTGTCGTCGACAACAAGCACCCGGCCCGACGCGCCTGGCACAACTCGAGAGTAGGTCGCCCCCGGCCATCGCGTCCGGGTTTTCCCCACTTCCACCCCGCACGGGCGACCGGCACGCCGTGCCGGTCGTGCGGGCCCGTGCGCTGACCCCGCCTAGAGGCGGAACAGGCCTTGCTCCAGGCAGCGCGGAAAGTGGTTCATGACCACCCCGAGGGAGCTGGTAGTGTTCTACCCGTCGCCGCGAGCGAACAGCTCCCGCCCGACACGCCCCCGTAGCTCAGGGGATAGAGCAACGGCCTCCGGAGCCGTGTGCGTAGGTTCGAATCCTGCCGGGGGCACCTTGCATGAGGTGCCCAAAGACCCCGCCATCAGCATTTCAGCTGAGACGGGGTCTTCGCGTATGGGTAGGCCTGTGCGGCTCAAGTGGGTGCAAGTTGTGGCTCCTTGCAGAGGCGTTGACTGGTCAGTGAGGGCACTTACCGCCTCGCCGTCTCTGTTGAGGCCTCGTCCCCGGCCCACCATTCCCCTCCCCCGCGACAAGCTCAGCCGTGCCCCCGTAGTGCCTTGTGTGCGCCGTAGGACTCGAGGAAGGCCTGGATCACGTCCAGGTGGTTCGTGAAGCCGACCGAGCTCCATCGTGTCTTGTTGCCGTTGCGGTGGCGCAGGTCCAGCCACGTGGAGACCAGTGACGACGAGTCCGTCGTGGAGACGCGCAATTTCACCTCCGTCAGGTCGTCGAAGAGGACGATCGCCAAGGGCTTGGCCTCGCTGACGTACTCCACCGAGCCGCCCGTCGTGATCACGAGGAGCGGGTCCGGGTCGTCCGACGTTCCGTGGAAGAAGCCGGAGAGTTTGCCGCGCTTCTTGGTGAACACGCGCCAGTCCTGCGGTACCGGTCCCTTGCGCGCCTGCCACAGGACCGTTCGCGGATCCGTCATGGCCCCTGCCTCCTGGCCTCTCGCGCCCGCCCGGGGTTTCTGCACTTTCGCCCCTTCTGTCCCTCTGTTCTACCGTGGAAGGAAAGACGCTGCTCGTACCCCCTCACCCACCATCGAGGTGACGGTCATGACGGAGACCACTCAGCGCAGCAATGCCGCGACCGGGTCCGGCCCGGGTTCCGCGTCTCGGGGCGGTAAAGGCGCCCCCGAGACCCGTGGGAGCACCGCGATCGCGGACACGGTCGTGGCGAAGATCGCGGGCATGGCGGCCCGGGAGATTCCCGAGATCCACAACCTCGGCGGCGGGATGACCCGGGCCTTCGGTGCCGTGCGTCAGCGCGTGCCCGGCTCGGGCAGCGGTGTGACGCAGGGCGTGAAGGTGGAGGTCGGCGAGCGTCAGGCCGCCGTCGACCTGGACGTCGTCGTCGAGTACGGCGCCGCCATCACCGACACGGCCGCCGACGTGCGGACCAACGTCATCAACGCGGTGGAGCGGATGACCGGGCTGGAGGTCGTGGAGGTGAACATCTCCGTCGACGACGTCCATCTTCCCGACGAGCCCGACGAGGAGGAAGAGGGAGGGGGGAGGCGGGTCGCCTGATCGCCTCGGCGAGCGGTCGGTTCGATGGGTGGTCGGTCCCGCGAGCGGTCGGTTCGGCTAGCGATCGGTTCGGCGCCCGGTCGGTCCCGACCAGAGCCTCGACGGCGCCCGTGCGCACCGTGGGAGGGTGATGGTGCGGCGGGCGTCGGCCTTATGCGACTTACGCCAGGGGGCGTCCAGTTGCGTCCAGTTGCGTCCCGATCTCCAGTCCGGCGTCCGGGCATCCCGGTGCGTCGGGCCGGGCCTCGTGCGGGCTCAGTCTGTGCGTACGCCCGGGGTCACCCCGGCCTCCGCCGGGATCCGGGCCCGTTCCCCGTGGGCGCAGTGGACGATCCTGTCGCCGAGGCCGATCTTCTCCGCCTCCGCCAGGAACTCCGACAGCGGTGAGCGCATCACCGTGTAGTCGCCGTAGTGGACCGGCAGGATCAGGCGGGGGCGCAGGCGGCGGGCGAGTTCGGCGCCCTGGGGGCCGTCCATCGTGACGACGAAGCCGCCCGGCAGGCGGGTGCCGCCGAGGTGGAGCACGGCCAGGTCGGCGGACGGGAAGTGGCGGGTGATCTCGTCGAGGCCGTCGTAGACGAGGGTGTCGCCGGAAATGTAGAGCCGCAGCCGGGGCGGGCCGCCGGCCGGGCCGAACTCGAGCATGCTGCCCATCACCGGCGGCAGCAGGCGGCGCAGCGCGGCGTGACCGGCGTGGCGGCCCGGGAGGGCGGTGACCGTGACCTGCACGCCGTCGCGTTGCAGGGTGAGCGACTTCCACGTGCGCAGCCCCGCGGTGCGTTCGAAGCGGTGCAGGACCTTGAGGCGGCGGGCCGCGTGCGGGGTCGTCAGGATCGGCACCGTGTGATCGAGGTGGCGGCGGGCCCGGCGGTCCCAGTGGTCCCCGTGCAGGTGGGAGAGGACGATCCCGTCCAGGCGCGGGAGTTCGTGGACGTCCAGGGCCGGTTCCGTAACGCGGCGGCTGAGCAGGCCGTAGCCCAGGTAGGCGTACTGGCCCTTGTGCAGGAAGTTCGGGTCGGTGAGCAGGGTGAGGGGGCCGTAGGAGAGCAGCACCGTCGCGTTGCCGATGAAGTGGACGTCGAGTGCGTCGGCCCCTGCCGGTCCTTCGGCAGCCGCGCCGGACCCGGTGTGGTGGTCGGTTGACCGCGGCATGGCGTTCTCCCGTCTTCACGGACGCGGAGGCCCGGACTATCCGTGCCGGCCTCCGCGGGCCCGGTCTCTTCCCGGCGGGGTACCCCTGCCCCGGCCGTTCAGGCCGAGCGCTTGCGCGGGGTCGACTTCTTCGCCGGGGTCTTCTTCGCCGTGCTCTTGGCCGTCGTCTTCTTCGCACTCTGCGTCGACTTCGCGGTGGACTTCTTGGCGGACGAGGCCGCCGTCTTCTTCGCCGCCGTCTTCTTCGCGGTGGACGTCGACTTCTTGCCGCCGGTCTGCTTGGGCGCCGCGCGGGACGTCTTGCGGGCCGGGAGCGGCTTGACCTCGGCGTGGTCGCCGGCCTCCTCTCCGCGGGACTCGCGGGCGGCGCGGACACTGTTCTCCAGGGCCGCCATCAGGTCCAGGACCTTGCCCCCGGTGGCCGGCTCCGGGGCCTGCGGCGGGGCCTCGCCGGCGACCTTCGCGGCGATGACCTCCTCCACGGCCTCGCGGTACTCGTCGTGCAGGTCCTCCAGGTCGACCTCGCCCAGGGTGTCCATCAGCGCGTCGGCGAGGTCCAGCTCCTGGTCGCGGACGGTGACGTCGGCGTCGGGGGCCACGCCCTCGGGGGCGCGCACCTCGTCCGGCCAGAGCAGGCCGTGCATGGCGATGGCGTCGCCGACGACCCGGAGCATGCCGAGGCGTTCCCGGCCGCGCAGGGCGTACTTGGCGATCGCCACCCGGTTGCTGCGCTTGAGGGCCTCGCGCAGCAGGGTGTACGGCTTCGCCGCCGGGGCTCCGCCGGCCTGGAGGTAGTACGCGGCGTCCATCTGGAGCGGGTCGATCCGGTCGGCCGGGACGAAGGCGACGATCTCGATCGTCTTGGCCGTCGGCAGCGGCAGGCTGGAGAGGTCCTCCTCGGTGATCGGGATGATCGTGCCGTCCGCGTCCTCGTACCCCTTGCCGATCTCCCCCTGGGTGACCTCGCGGTCCTCCAGTTCGCAGAACTTGCGGTAGCGGATGCGGCCGCCGTCCTCGCTGTGGATCTGGCGGAACGAGATCGAGTGGTTCTCGGTGGCGTTCACCAGCTTGATCGGAATGCTGACCAGGCCGAAGGAGATGGCGCCGTTCCAGATGGATCTCACGTGCAGCACCCTTCCGGTCACGCTCGGGAGTGTTTGTCACGGTTTGCGTGGGATTCTTATCGTATGGCGCCTATGACAGTGGTGGAGGGGCGACGGCTCGCGCTGAGCAACCTGGAGAAGGTGCTGTATCCCGCCACCGGTTTCACCAAGGGCGAGGTGCTGCACTACTACGCCACCGTCGCCGAGGTCCTGCTGCCCCACCTGCACGACCGGGCGGTGTCCTTCCTGCGGTATCCGGACGGGCCGGACGGGCAGCGGTTCTTCGCGAAGAACGTGCCGCCGGGTACGCCCGAGTGGGTCACCACCGCCGAGGTGCCCCGGGTCGAGGGGCCGTCGCGGATGGTCCTGGTGCAGGACCTGCCGAGCCTGATGTGGGCGGCGAACCTGGTGACCGAGTTCCACACGCACCAGTGGCTCGTCGGCTCGCCGGACGAGGCCGACCGGATCGTCTTCGACCTCGACCCGGGGGCGCCGGCGACCGTGGTGCAGTGCTGTGAGGTCGCGCTGTGGCTGCGCGAGCGGCTCGCGCGGGACGGCTTCGAGACGTACGCGAAGACCTCCGGCTCGAAGGGGCTGCACCTGCTCACGGCGGTGCGGGGGGCGTCCTCCGAGCAGGTCTCGGAGTACGCCAAGGCCCTCGCCGTGGAGGCGGAGAAGGCCATGCCGCGCCTGGCCCTGCACCGGATGACGCGCAGTCTGCGGCCCGGGAAGGTGTTCGTCGACTGGAGCCAGAACGCCGCCCGCAAGACGACCGCGGCGCCCTACACCCTGCGGGCCCGCCCCGAGCCGACCGTCTCGGCGCCGGTGACCTGGGAGGAGGTCGAGGAGTGCCGGGCGCCCGGGCGGCTGGACCTCCGGGCAGGGGACGTACCGCCCCGGGTGCAGGACTTCGGGGACCTGCTCGCGCCGCTGCTGGACCCGGAGCGGGCCGGGGCGTTGCCGTAGAGACGCCCCGGCCGGCAACGGGGCCGGTGCGCCGTGCCGTCACCTCACACCCGTCAGACCCGCGCCCAGGTGTTCCGGTCGCGGGCCATGGCGTGCAGGGCCTCCACGTCCGCCGGCTTGAGGACGCCGCCCTGGCGGGACAGGTCCGGCAGGTCGCCGTCCGCCAGGACCCGCAGCCCGCGCGGCGGGACCGGGACCGACACGGCCGCCGGGCCCACCAGGACGAGGACCGGGCGGACCTCCGCGGTCAGGGCGTAGGAGGCGCGGGCGGCGTCGGAGCGGACGCGGCGCAGCAGGGGTTCGGGGTCGTGGCGGCCCAGCGCCACGAGCGGGTCGGAGACCCGGACGCGCTGCCGGCGGGCGTACAGCGTGTGCACGGCGTACAGGCCGCCGGGGCCGATCAGAAGGTGGTGGACGCGGTCGCCGCCCGGCAGTGGTACGGAGTGCAGGGCGTGCCAGCCCGCCCCGTCGAGGGCGTCCAGGGCGTCGCCCACCGTCTGCTCGGCGGCCAGGGCGCGGCGGCGGGGGTCGGGCCGCAGCCGGTGGGCCGGCCCGGGGTCCCGGTCCAGGGCGACGACAAGGGCCTCGCCGGGACGGTTGGGGGCGAGGTCGTCGTCCGGGTGGAGGGCGAGGCGGGCGAGTTCGGCCGGGGTCGGCACCGGGGGCGGGCCGACCGCCACGGGGCCGGTGAGGAAGGGCTGGAGAACGCGCAGGACCTCGTCCTCGCGGTCCTCGGCGAGCAGGCTGACCCGGGCGGCCTCACGGTCGTACCAGGCGACGTTGCCGCCGTCCGGGAGGCAGACGTAGAGCAGCTGCCGGCCGTGCCTCCAGGTCGGTATGACGCGCAGTCCTCGCATGCACCATCACCCCCGACCATGGGAACAGGCGGGGTGCTGCGGGGGCAAGAACCCGGTTACCTTGGGAAGGAGTTGGGCCCGTCCGGCGACGGGGCGCGGGAAGGCACCGCGCCTGGTCAGCGGGGCGGGCCCCCGGGCGGTGAGGTGGGAGGCGTCGGTGCGTACCCGCGGAAAACCCGATGTTCCGGCTCCGCAGAACGCGTGGAGCGAGGTGGTCCCCGGTCTGTGGATGGGCGGCCACGAGTACGCCGGCGGCTCCGGCCACCGGGAGTTCGCCGTCGTACGGGACGAGTTCGACCTGGTGCAGACGCTGCTGCGGCTGCCCGGCCACGGCCCCGATCCGGGCGTGCGGCACCAGGTCTGGCCGATCCCGGACGGGCCGCTGGACGGCACCCAGCTGGCCGGGGTGATGCGGCTGGCCGAGGCCGCGTGCGAGGCGCTGGACGACGGCCGCAGGGTCCTGGTCCGCTGCTTCCACGGCTACAACCGCTCGGGGCTGGTGGTCGCGCACGTGCTGATGCGCCGGGGCAGTTCGGCCGAGGCGGCCATCCGGCTGATCCGGGACCGCCGCTCGCCCTGGGCGCTGCACAACGACCTGTTCGTCGACTACCTGCGGGCCGGTCTGGCCACGGCCCGACTGCTGGAGGAACTCACCGAGCAGCAGGGCGCGGAGTAGGGCGGCCCCGTCGGACACACAGGTGGCCGAGTGCGCGATACGGCGTGCGGGGTGCGAAGCACGTGCGAGGTGTGGGGTGCGGGGTGCCCACGGCTGTACGGCGTGCGGCGTAGGGCTTGGCTTGCGACGTGCGGTGTGCCGCCGTATCGCCGTGTCGCCGTGCCTGCGGCTCACGGCCGCCCTCGCGCGCAAATGGGACGTCCCCGCGAATAAGGTGTACGCGGCCGGCGGTCGCGTCCGAGCCGCGTGATCACCCACCCCCGCAGGAGTGCAGTGCCCCCCAGCCGCCGCCCCGGTACCCGCAGCCGCCTCGGCCCTTTCGCGTGCCGACCCGGCCGCCCCGCGCGTGCGGCGGCCGTCGCCGTGCTGCTGCTGGCCGGGGCCGTGGGCTGCGGGGACGCCGGTGGTCTCGAGGGCGCGGGGGCGACCCCGACGGCGGCCGGGCCGGTCCGGCTGTGGCCGGGGATGACACCGGCGTCCAGTCCGGCCTTCGAGATCGGCGAGGTCGACACCGAGGTCGTCAAGGGCGTGCGGGTCCCCGGCGACGACCTCCGCAAGGTGGACCCGGTCGGCATCGTCCGGGCCGAGATCGCCGCGCACCCCGGTGACTACGACGGCGCCAAGGCCCCCTACCGCGGCACGAAGGCCCGGATGGCCGACTGCGCGGACGGCGCCGGGCACGGCGACTGCCCGGTCCTCGGCCCGTACTACCGGGACCTGACCGGGGACGGGCGCGACGATCTCGTGCTGGGCTTCCGGCTCCTGCCCGGCAAGACCACGGCCGTGCGCGTCTACACGGTGGTCGGGCACCGGGTCGAACAGGTGATGGCCTGGGAGGACGCGCTCAGCGGCGTGGAGCTGGCCGGGCGCTCCTTGGTGATCCGTTCACCCTCCGAGGTGGCCGGGTACGAGTACCGGCTCCAGTGGACCTGGGACCGGGACCAGGGGGCCATGCTCCTCACGCACGACGAGATGCTGCGCACCGGCTCGCGCAAGCCCCCGCACCGGGCGTCCCCCACACCCACCCCCACGTCGTCCCCCTCGGCCGCCGGGGCACCCTCCGGTTCGTCCGCCGCGAGCAGCGGATGAGAAGGCCCGCACTCCTGCGGCGGCCGGTACTTCGCCGAAGGTCCGGCCTCCCCCGGTGGTCCGGGGCGCTCGCCGTCAAGGCCGCCGCCTTCATCACGGTGATGTGCTGCGCGCTGGCCGCGCTGCTCGGCGTCCTGGTGCACGTGCAGGTGACGAACCAGACCGTCGGTCAGGCCCGCCACCAGGCGTTGCAGCGGCTCACGGACGCGACGCGGCGGTACGAGGCCGGGGACGCCCTGCGGCGGGACGCCGGGCTGGATCCGCGCGGACTGCCGCGCGAGCTGCGGGACCTGGCGGCGTCCGGGGACCGGGGCACGATGGTCGCCGACCGGGACGGGCGGCCGACGATGTGGGCGGCCGGGCCCGCCGACGGGGGCCGCGCCCTGGCCGTGGCGGTGGACTACTCGCAGCAGGCCCGCACGATCGCGGGGCTGGACCGGGCGATCCTGTGGTCCTCGGCGCTGGCGATCGGTGCGACGCTGCTGGTCGGCGCGTTCGCGGTGACGCGGGTGACGCGCCGGCTGCACACCACGGCACAGGTGGCCCGGCGGATCAGCGCGGGTGACCTGGACGCCCGCGTGCACGATCCCCGTACGGAACCGCGGGCCCGGGCCCGGGCCGGGGGCCCGCCGCGTCCGCAGGACGAGGTGGCCGCGGTCGCCGCCGCGCTGGACTCCATGGCCTCCTCGCTCCAGGGCAAACTGCTCGCCGAGCAGCGGTTCACGGCCGATGTCGCGCACGAGTTGCGCACGCCGCTGACCGGACTGCACGCGGCGGCCGAACTGCTGCCGCCCGGCCGGCCGACGGAACTGGTCCGCGACCGGGTGGCGGCGCTGCGCACGCTCACCGAGGACCTGCTGGAGATCTCCCGGCTGGACACCGGCCGTGAGCGGCTGGAACTGGACACCGAGCAGTTGGGGCCGCTGGCCGAACGGGTGGTGCGGGCGGCGGGCGGCGGCACGGAGGTCAGCGTCGTCCGGGACGTGTGCGTGGAGACGGACCGGCGCCGGCTGGAGCGGGTGCTGGGCAATCTCGTGGCCAACGCGCACCAGCACGGAGCAGGGCCGGTGGTCCTGACGGTGGACGGCCCGGTGGTGACCGTGCGCGACCACGGCGAGGGCTTCCCCGACTACCTGGTGGTGCACGGCCCGCAGCGCTTCCGCACGGAGGGCGGTACGCGGGGGCACGGGCTGGGGCTGACCATCGCGGCCGGGCAGGCCGAGGTGCTCGGCGCGCGACTGGAGTTCGGCCACGCCCCGGACGGCGGAGCGGTGGCGACACTGCGGCTCCCGACACAGTGACGACCGCGGGCCGTGCCTGCCGGGGCGGCTTCGGCCGGGGGTGGCGGCGGGCCCAGCCTGCCACCCCCCGGGGGGCTTTGGCTGGGGTGACGATCGCGGGCCGTGCCTGCCTCGGCCGGCTTCAGCCGGGGGCCGACGGCGGGCCTTCCCTGCCGCGGGCGAGTGCTTAGCCTGGGTGACGGCCACCTGGCCGCGCCTGCCGGGACCGGCTTCGGCCGGGGGACGACGACGGGCCCAGCCTGCCACCGGGTGGGAAAGGGGGCTTCAGCCCGGGTGACAGCCCGGCAGTGGGGTTTCCTTGCCACGGGCGGGCTCCAGCCAGGGGACAGCCACGCGCCCCACTCACCATGGAGGCTCCCGCTATGTGCCGCCCTGGCGCGGTGTCAGCCACGGGATCTCTCCTGGCCCAGTGCGATTGGCGGTCCGCCCATGACGCCAGGCCCTCTCCTGGCCCAGCCTGAAGGGCGGTCCGCCAGGGGCGCCCCTAGGGTGGCGCTCAGTCGGCTTCGCCACCCTCACCCCCGCATGGAGGTACCCCTCCCCCATGCCCCTGCGCCCCTACCCAGCCCTCACCGCCCCCGCGTACGACGGGCGGAACGGTCCGGCCACCGTGGGACGGCCCGCTGCTGCCACCTCAGCGCTGACACTCCCTCACCCAAAGACTCACAAGACGCACTGTTTGGGTAGGTTCCGGACATGAGCAAGGCCGGAATTACCGTGGCGACGGCGGATCCTCCCGCGGTCGTCGTCCGCCGCCCTCCCCGGCGCCGGGGCGTCGAACTCTCCCTCATCGTCCTGGCCGTCCTGCTGTCGGTCTACGGCTACTGCGCCGTGGGCCTCGCCCGGCACGGCACCCTGCCGCCCGGCGCGGCCGGTTACGGCGCCGGGCTGGGCGTACTGGCCCTGGTGGCCCATCTGGCCGTACGCCTGCGCGCCCCGTACGCCGACCCCCTGCTGCTGCCGATCGGTGTGCTGCTCAACGGGCTCGGCCTGGTGCTGATCTACCGGCTCGACCTGGAGACCCCGGGCGACCGGGCGGCGCCGGCCCAGCTGGTGTGGTCGACGCTGGGCGTGGCACTGTTCACCCTGGTCGTGCTGATCCTGCGCGACCACCGCGTGCTCCAGCGCTACACGTACGTCTGCGTCGTGGCCGCGCTGGTGCTGCTCACACTGCCGATCCTGTTCCCGGCGGTGAACGGCGCCCGCATCTGGATCCGGGTCGCCGGGTTCTCCATCCAGCCGGGCGAGTTCGCGAAGGTGCTGCTGGCGGTGTTCTTCGCGGCGTACCTGGCGGCCAACCGCAGCGCCCTGGCGTACACCGGCCGCCGCCTGTGGAGGTTGCAGTTCCCCACCGGGCGGGTCCTCGGGCCGATCGTGGCCGTCTGGCTGGTGAGCGTCGGCGTGCTGGTCCTGGAGCGTGACCTCGGGACCTCGCTGCTGTTCTTCGGCCTGTTCGTGGTCCTCCTCTACGTCGCCACCGGCCGCACCGGCTGGATCGCCCTGGGGCTGCTGCTGGCGGGGCTGGGCGCGGTCGCGGTGGGCCGGCTGGAGCCGCACGTGCACAGCAGGATCGAGACGTGGCTGCACCCCTTCGCCTCCGTCGAGGCGGGCGAGGGGGCGAACCAGCTCGCCCAGTCCCTGTTCGCCTTCGCGGAGGGCGGCCTGCTCGGCACCGGCCTGGGTCTCGGCCACTCCGTCCTCATCGGGTTCGCGGTGAAGTCGGACTTCATCCTGGCCACGGCCGGTGAGGAGCTGGGCCTGGCCGGCCTGTCCGCGATCTTCCTGCTGTACGGCCTGCTCGTGGAGCGCGGCTTCCGGGCGGGCCTCGCCCTGCGCGAGCCCTTCGGGCGGCTGCTCGCGGTCGGTCTTGCCTCGCTCGTGGCGTTGCAGGTGTTCGTGATCGCGGGTGGGGTGACCGGGCTGATCCCGCTGACCGGCATGGCGATGCCGTTCCTGGCGCAGGGCGGCTCGTCGGTGGTGACCAACTGGGCGATCGTGGCGCTGCTGGTCCGGGTCAGCGACTCGGCCCGGCGCCAGCAGGAAGGGCAGGAGACCCGGTGACCCGGTACATCAGGCACGCCCGCCTCTTCTGCGCGCTGCTGCTGGTGGCCCTGCTGCTGAACGCGGCCCGGGTCCAGCTGGTGCGGGCCCCGGAGTACGACCGCAGTCCGGCCAACCGCCGCCCCGACATCGCCCGTTACGAACAGCCGCGCGGGGACATCCTGGTCGGCGGCAGGGCCGTCACCGGCTCCCGGGACACGCGGGAGCATCTCCGTTTCGAACGGACCTACACGGACGGGCCGTTGTACGCGCCGGTCACCGGCTTCGCCTCCCAGCTGTACGGGACGACGCTGCTGGAGGACGCCCAGGACGGCGTCCTGTCCGGCTCTGACCCGATGCTCGCGCCGTTCCCGCTGTGGGACGAGTTCACGCGGGCGCGGCCCACCGGCGGGGACGTCGTCACGACCCTCCATCCGGGCGCGCAGCGGGCGGCGTTCAAGGGACTCACCGGGCTGAAGGGGGCCGTCGCGGCGGTCGAACCCGCCACCGGCCGGATCCTGGCCCTGGTGTCGGCCCCGTCCTACGACCCGCAGCCGCTGTCCGGCAACGGACCCGGTACGACCCGGGCCTGGAAGCGGCTGAACGCGGACGAGGACCGGCCGATGCTCAACCGGGCGGTACGGCAGACGTATCCGCCGGGGTCCACCTTCAAGGTCGTCACCGCGGCCGCCGCGCTGGACGCGGGTGTGGTGAGGGACCTGGACGCGCCGACCGACTCCCCCGACCCGTACACGCTCCCCGGCACACGCACCCGGCTGACGAACGCCGCCAAGGGCTGCCGGGACGCGTCCCTGCGCAAGGCGTTCACGCTGTCCTGCAACACGGTGTTCGCCAAGCTCGGCGTGGAGGTGGGGGTGGCGGACATGACGGCCACGGCGCAGGACTTCGGCTTCAACGACCCGGCGCTGCGCGTCCCGTTCGCGGTGGCCCGCTCCACCTTCGACACCGCGCTGGACCGGGCGCAGCTCGGACTGTCGTCGATCGGCCAGTACAACACCCGGGCCACGCCGCTGCAGATGGCGATGGTCGCGGCGGCGGTGGCCAACGGGGGGCAGGTGCGCGAGCCGTACCTGGTGGAGCGCACGACCCGGCCGGGCGGCGGCACGCTCGCGACCGCCGGCTCGCGCGCGGCCCGTCAGGCGATGTACCCCTCGACCGCGGTGCGGCTGCGAGCGCTGATGCGGGAGGTGGTGGACAAGGGCACCGGCCGCCGGGCCGCGATCCGCGGCGCGGAGGTGGGCGGCAAGACCGGCACGGCCCAGCACGGCCGCCGCAACTCCGGCATGCCGTACGCCTGGTTCATCTCCTGGGCGCAGGGCGAGGGGGACCTGGAGCCGCGGGTGGCGGTGGCGGTGGTCGTGGAGGACGCGGAGGCGGAGCGCCGGGAGATCAGCGGGGGCGGCGACGCGGCCCCGATCGCCCGGGCGGTGATGGAGGCGGTCCTCACGTCCCATTAGGCGGCTGTCCGCGGCCCCGCACACGGCGGCCGTGGGTCGACAACTCGTGCACGGGGGATTGACGAGCTTGCTGACAGGCAGTCTCATAAGTGGGGACGGTGACGTGTGCACAACGAGGTGGGCAGCCATGACGACCCTGACGGAAGCCGACGCGCTCGACGGCCTGCGCGACGCACTCGGCCTGCTGAAGGACCGGGAGCAGGTGGCCCAGCGGCTGCTCGACTCCTCCGCCAAGCACTCCTTCGACCCGGACGAGGAGCTGGACTGGGACGCGCCCTTCGAGGAGGGCAAGTGGTTCTGGCCGCCGGAGCTGGTCTCGCTCTACGGCACCCCGCTGTGGAAGCGCATGGGCGAGGAGCAGCGCATCCTGCTCTCCCAGCACGAGGCGGCGGCGCTCGCCTCCCTCGGCATCTGGTTCGAGATCATCCTCATGCAGCTGCTGGTCCGGCACATCTACGACAAGGCGGCGACGAGCGCGCACGTGCGCTACGCGCTCACCGAGATCGAGGACGAGTGCCGCCACTCCAAGATGTTCGCCCGTCTGATCTCCCGCGGCGACACGCCCTGGTACCCGGTCAGCCGCGCCCACCAGCAGCTCGGCCGGCTGTTCAAGACCGTCTCCACCACCCCCGGCTCCTTCACGGCCACCCTCCTCGGTGAGGAGGTCCTCGACTGGATGCAGCGTCTGACGTTCCCCGACGAGCGCGTCCAGACCCTGGTGCGAGGCGTCACGCGCATCCACGTCGTGGAGGAGGCCCGCCACGTCCGCTACGCCCGGGAGGAACTGCGCCGCCAGATGGTGACGGCCCCCCGGTGGTCCCGGGAGTTCACCCGCGTCACCTCCGGCGAGTTCGCCCGGGTGTTCTCGGTGGCGTTCGTGAACCCCGAGGTCTACACGAACGTGGGGCTCGACAAGCGGGAGGCCGTCGCGCAGGTCCGGGCGAGCGGGCACCGCCGCGAGGTCATGCAGACCGGCTCCAAGCGCCTGACGGACTTCCTGGACGACATCGGGGTGTTGCGGGGCGTCGGCCGCCGCCTCTGGAAGTCCTCGGGCCTGCTGGCCTAGCCCCCCCACCGCACCGGCCAGGACAAGGCCCCGCACCCGCCGTCGTACGCAAGGGGACGTGTCGGGGGGTGTCCGCCCGCAGCTGGTTGGCGCGTCGACGGACAGTGAGTCGGTACGCCACCCCATCGCGCCGTTCCGAGGACGGACACCCCCCGACACGGCCCCGACCCCGAACCCACGGTCAGGCGCCACGCACCTCCACCGCAGCCGCGCTACGCAGCCGGCGCCGCCCCGATTACGCTGCTGGACATGACACCAGCCGCCTCCAGTCCCGCCTACCGGCGGCTCAGCGTCGAGGAGCGGCGGAGTCAGCTGCTCTCGTCCGCGCTGGGCCTCTTCGCACACCGCGCCCCCGAGGAGGTCTCGCTGGACGACGTGGCCGAGGCGGCCGGGGTGTCGCGGCCGCTGGTGTACCGCTACTTCCCCGGCGGCAAGCAGCAGCTGTACGAGGCCGCGCTGCGCTCCGCCGCCGACGAGCTCCAGGACTGCTTCGACGAGCCCCGCGAGGGCCCCCTGCTCGCCCGGCTGTCCCGGGCCCTGGACCGCTACCTCACCTTCGTCGACGAGCACGACACCGGCTTCAGCGCCCTCCTCCAGGGCGGCAGCGTCGTGGAGACCTCGCGCACCTCGTCCATCGTCGACGGCGTCCGCCGCACCGCCGCCGAGCACATCCTCAGCCACCTGGGCGCCACCCGTCCCGGGCCGAGCCTGCGCATGACGGTCCGCATGTGGATCACCGCGGTGGAGGCGTCGTCGCTGATGTGGCTCGACGAGGGCAAGCAGCCCCCCGCCGGGGAGCTGCGCGACTGGCTGGTCGAGCAGTTCGTGGCGGTGCTGACGGTGACCGCCCGGCGCGACCCGCAGACCGACGCCCTGGTCCGGGCCCTCGCCGAGGATGTCTGACACTGATCCCGTGAAGAGCGAAGAGACCCCCTTCGAGGGCGGCCCGATGGACGGCAGGGTCCTGCCCGTCCTCCTCGGCATCACCGGCCACCCGCCCAAGACGTACCGCATCCCCGTCCCGGACCCCGCGGGCGGCCCGCCCACGGTCCTGGTCTACCGCCGCGTGCCGCGCGGCCCGGGCAAGGTCGGCCTGACGAACCGCTGGAAGTACGAGTACGCCCCGGAGGGCGTGCCGCCCCGCCGGCTGAACTGGCCGTGGTCGAAGCCGCACAGGCCAGACGCCACGCCGCCGGGCAAGCCGGACGACGCCGACGGGTGACCCCGTTGCGCCGAACCGCGCACACCCGCCGCGCGCTCCCCGCGCGCACACCTGATCCTCACGAGTGTCCGGTGGCCGAAGGGCCGCCCCCGCACCCGGAGGTGATGGCATGTCAGCACGGTTCGTGCGTCTGGTCTGTGTCGCGGCGACGGCGGCGACCACGGCCCTCGCGCCCGTCCCCGCCACCGCGGCCCCCAAGCCGGAACCGGCCGCGGACGTCTCCGTCGCCGAGCTGCTGACGGATCTTCAGAAGCTGTACCGGGAGACGGAGAAGGCGACCGAGGCGTTCAACGCCACCGACGAGAAGCTGAAGGCACAGCGCGCCGAGACGGCCCGGCTGGAGCGCGCCCTCGTCCGCGCGCGGCTCTCCCTGTACGACAGCCGGAGCGCGGCCGGCCGGCTGGCCCGCCAGCAGTACCAGAGCAGCACCGACCTCTCCCCCTACGTACGCCTGCTCCTGGCCCGCGACCCGCAGCACGCGATCGAGCAGGGCCAGGTGATCGGCCGGCTGGCGCGGGAGCGCGCCGGCACGGTCGGGCGCCTGACCGGCGCCGAGCGCACGGCCCGTGCGCTGGCCCGCACGTCCCGCAAGGCACTGGACCGGCAGCTCGTCCTCACCGAGCGGCGCAAGAAGGCCCGGGACGAGGTCCGCGCACGCCTCGCGGAGGTGGAGGAGATGCTCACCTCGCTCAGCCGGGACCAGCTCACGGCCCTGGCCGAGCTGGAGGCGGACGGCATCACGAAGGCGCAGCGGAAGTTCCTGGCCTCCGAGGCCCTCGGCGCGCCCGGCGAGGACGAGCCCACCGCCGATGACGCGGCCACCGACGGCGAGGACGACGGCAAGAACCACGACGGCCGTAAGGGCGACGGCCGGAAGGCCGGTGCCGAGAAGGCCAGCGGTGAAAAGGCCGCCGTGCGCCGTCCGACCGCGGCGGGCGCCCGGGCCGTCCGCTACGCCGTGCGGCAGCTGGGCAAGCCCTACGAGTGGGGCGCGGAGGGCCCGAGGTCCTACGACTGCTCGGGGCTGACCTCGCGCGCCTGGGCCGCGGCCGGGAGGGCCGTGCCCCGGACCAGCCAGGAGCAGTGGAAGCGGCTGGAGCGCGTCCCGCTGAACCGGCTGCGACCCGGTGACCTGGTGGTCTACTTCCCCGAGGCCACGCACGTGGCGGTGTACCTGGGCGACGGCATGGTCGTCCAGGCGCCCCGCCCCGGCGCCGAGGTGAAGGTGTCGCCGATCGCGGCCAACCCGGTCCTGGGCGCCGTGCGCCCGGACCCGGACGGGAAGCCCCTGCGGCGTTACGAGCCTCCGGAGCTCCCCGAGGGGGCCGCGGACGGGCCGGACGAGGGCTACGGGTCCTACGCGGCGCCCGCGCCCGACGCCTCGACCAGGTAGGCCTGGGCCTTGTCCGGGTCGTAGAAGAAGTTCTCGAAGTCGGCCGGGTTGTCGAAGCCGTTGGCGAAGCGGTCGGCGACCGGCTGGATCTCGCCGGCGGCGCCGATGAGGTTCAGGATGTGCTCCGGCGGCGGCGCGAGCATCGCGTTGGTCCACTTGGTGACGTGCTGCGCGGTGTTCCAGTAGCGGTCGAAGGTGGCCCGCATCCACTCCTCGTCGAACGGCCTGTCGCCGTGCTCGACGATCGAGGCGAGGTAGGCGGCGGCGCACTTGGAGGCCGAGTTGGAGCCCTGGCCCGTGATCGGGTCGTTCGCCACCACCACGTCGGCGACGCCCAGCACCAGACCGCCGCCGGGCAGCCGCCCCACGGGGTTGCGGACGGTCGGGGCGTAGCGGCCGGCGAGGGTGCCGCCGGCGTCGGTCAGTTCGACCTTGGTGGCCCGCGCGTACTCCCAGGGGACGTACCGCTCCATGAGTTCCAGGGTCAGGGAGAGGTGCTCCGCGGGGTCCTTGACGCCGGCGAAGACGTCGAGCGGACCGCCGGGTATGCCCTCCCAGAAGAGGATGTCGGCGCGGCCGGAGGTGGTCAGGGTGGGCATCACGAACAGCTCGCCGACGCCCGGCACGAGGTTGCAGCGGACCGCTTCGGTGCCGGGGTGCTCGGGGCGCGGCCCGAGGCCGTGGACGTAGGCGACGGCGAGCGCGCGCTGCGGCTCGCTGTACGGGGAGCGCTCCGCGTCGCGGGCGAACATCTGCACCAGTTCGCCCTTGCCGGCCGCGACGAGCACCAGGTCGTAGGTGCGGGAGAAGTAGTCGAGGTCGCCGACGGCCGCGCCGTGGATGACGAGCTGTCCGCCGCGCTGGGCGAAGGTCTCCATCCAGCCGGCCATCTTCACGCGCTGGTCGACGGACTGCGCGAACCCGTCGAGCCGGCCCAGCCAGTCGATGGCCCGGGCGGCCGCGCCCTCGGCCCAGGAGCCGGGGGCGGCGACCGAGACGCCGAGCCCTTCGATCTTCGGGGCCTGGGACTCCCAGAAGTTCAGCTGGAGGTCACGCTCGTGCTGCAGCGCGGTGTGGAACATGCACTGCGTGGACATGACCCGGCCGGTGCGGATCTCGTCCGCCGTCCGGTTCGACATCAGGGTGACCTCGTACCCCTGGGACTGGAGGCCGAGGGCGATCTGGAGGCCGGACTGACCGGCTCCGACGACGAGTATCTTCCGCATGCGGGGCTGTCTCCTACTCGGGGGTTTCGTCGAGCGCGTGGCCCACCAGGGCCAGGAGGGTCTCGATCACGGAGATCCGGCGACGCGCATCCATGATCATGACAGGTATGTGCCGCGGGATGGTCAGGGCCTCCCGCACGTCCTCCGGCTCGAACAGCTCGCTGCCGTCGAAGTGGTTGACGGCGACCACGTACGGCAGTCCGGAGCTCTCGAAGTAGTCCAGGACCGGGAAGCAGTCCTTCAGCCGCCGGGTGTCGGCCAGGACGACGGCGCCGATCGCTCCGCGCACGATGTCGTCCCACATGAACCAGAACCGCTGCTGGCCCGGCGTGCCGAACAGGTACAGCACCAGGTCGTCGTCGAGCGTGATGCGCCCGAAGTCCATGGCGACGGTGGTGGTGGTCTTGCCCGGCGTGGCGGTGAGGTCGTCGGTGGCCTCGCTCGCCTCGGTCATCAGCGCCTCGGTCTGCAGGGGCGTGATCTCCGAGACGGAGGTGACCAGCGTGGTCTTGCCCACGCCGAAGCCGCCCGCCACCACGATCTTCGTGGCGATCGGGGCCCGGGTGCGGTCCGTCTCCCAGGCGTGCATGCCCTCGTCGGGCTGCGCGAACGGAGAGGAACCGGTGACGCCGTGAGCGGCGTCAGAGACGACGGAGTCCACTCAGCACCCTTTCCAGCAGAGCGCGGTCGGGGCGGCCCGTGCCATGGCCGGTCCCCGTGCCGTACACACGGATCTTTCCCTGGTCCGCGAGGTCGCTGAGGAGCACGCGGACCACGCCGAGCGGCATCTTCAGCAGCGCGGCGATCTCGGCCACCGTACGCATGCGGCGGCACAGTTCGACGATGGCCCTCAGCTCCGGCATCACACGGCTGGAGAGGTGGCCGTTGGTCAGTTCCCTGCGCTCCTCGGCCGCTTCGAGGGCGGCGGTGCTCGCCACGAAGGTCTCGACGAGCAGGACGTGGCCGAAGCGGGTGCGGCCGCCGGTGAGCGAGTACGGGCGCACCCGGGCCGGTTTGCGGTCGCCGCCGCGCACGGGGAGCTGCTGTTTGGGCGTCCTGCTCATCGGGCGTCCTCCGCCGTCTGCGTCTCCTCGAGGGAGGCGCGCAGCTCGCTGCGCAGTTCGGGCGTCAGGACGTGGCCGGCGCGGCCCACGAAGAGCGCCATGTGGTAGGCCACCACGCTCATGTCGCAGTCGGCGGAGCCGTGCACGCCGAGCAGCGAGCCGTCGCTGATCGACATGACGAACAGGCTGCCCTCGTCCATGGCGATCATGGTGTGCTTGACCCCGCCGAAGTCCATCAGCTTGGCGGCGCCGACGGTGAGGCTGCCGATGCCGGAGACGATGGTCGCCAGGTCGGCGGCGGATCCGCGCGGGCCGGTCTGCCGGGTCCCTCGGGTGTGCAGGGCTTCCCGGGCCTCCTTGTTGCGGTCCGCGTCCGAGGACAGCAGGAGCAGTCCGTCGGACGAGACGACCGCGACCGACTGGATGCCGGGGACCTCCTCGACGAGGTTGGTCAGCAGCCAGTGCAGGTTTCGTGCCTCGCTGCTCAGTCCGATCAGTCCGAAGGTACTGGGAGCGGTCAACTGCTTGCCTCCTCGACTGTGCCCCCCGTGGCTTCTTCGGATTCAGCTGGTTCAGACGTGCCGGTGGCGGCCGGCCTCTTGTGCGAGGCCGTCTGCTCGGCGATCTCCGCACTGACGTCCCGGTAGCCGGCCTGGGCGCCCTGGCGGAAGCCGCCGAGGCGTCGGCGCAGGGCCTCGGCGTCGACGGAGCCGCTGCGCTGGCGTGGCGCGGTGGCCGGTGCGGTGATCTTGGGCGTGCGCTTGGGGAGGCCCTTGTCGGTGACGCGCTCGTGTGCGGCGTCGGCCTCCGCCTCGGTTGCGCCCCCGGCGGGTTCGTTCCCGGCCGCACCCCCCGTGCGGCCTTCGTGGTCGTGCGCGGCCGGCCCCTGCGGGGCGTCCCCGGCGGCGGCAGCGGATGTGTGCTGCACGTCGTCCGGCTCGCCCTGCGGCAGGGGGGCCAGCAGCTCCATCGTGGTCTCGGACGGGGTCTCCGCCGGGATCTGCGCCGGGATCCGCGCCCGTTCGGCGCCGGCGGGGTCCGCCGCGCGGTCCGCTCCGGTGGTCCCGGCCGGTTCGGGGTGCTCCGCGGCGGCGGCGCGCTCGCCGGCCTCCGTGCGGCGTACGGCCTTCTCCGCCAGGGCCACCAGCGGGTCACCGCTCTCGGTGCGGCCGTGCAGGACGTTGGAGTTGGCCTCGGCGTCCGCGCCGGGCAGGGAGAAGGAGTGGGCGGCGCCGCCGACGGGCCCGGAGGCCGGGACGGCCCCCGGCGTGGCCGCCGCCAGCAGGGTGCGCGGCAGGACGACGACCGCCGCGACACCGCCCTGCTTCTGCTCGCGCAACTGCATGCGCACGCCGTGGCGGTGGGCGAGGCGGGCCACGACGTACAACCCGAGGCCGAGGCCGTCCTCGCCCTCCTGGTCGTAGGGCGCCTCGGGGTCGAAGTCGGACAGCCGGGCGTTGAGGCGCTCCATGCGGTCCTCGGTCATGCCGATGCCCTCGTCCTGGACGGACAGCATGACCTCGCCGTTCTCCAGGAGCCAGCCGGAGATCTCCACGGGCAGGTCGGGCGGGGAGAACGAGGTGGCGTTCTCCAGGAGTTCGGCCAGCAGGTGGGAGAGGTCGTCGGCGGCGAACCCGGCGATGTGGGCGTGCGGCGGCAGGGCGGCGATGCGGACCCGCTCGTAGCGCTCGATCTCGCTGACCGCGGCGCGCACGACGTCCACGAGCGGTACCGGCCCGGCCGTGTGCTGGACGTGCTCGGTGCCGGCGAGGACCAGGAGGTTCTCGCTGTGGCGGCGCATGACCGTCGCGAAGTGGTCGAGCTTGAACAGCGTGGCCAGGCGGTCCGGGTCCTGCTCGCGCTCCTCCAGGTTCTCGATGACGCCCAGTTGCCGCTCGACCAGGCCGAGGGTGCGCAGTGCGAGGTTGACGAACGTGCCGCCGATGGCGGTGCGCAGCCGCTCCAGATGGGCGGCGGACTCGGCGAGTTCGCCGCGCAGTTGCTCGCGGGCGTCGGCCATCTTCTGCCGCTGTCCCACGAGGTGCTTGCGGTCGGCCTCCAGCGTGGTGATGCGCTCGGTGAGGGCGGCGGCGTGCGCGTGCAGGGCGTTGACGGAGCGGACGACCTGCGCGAACTCGTCGTTGCGGCCGGTGAACCGGACCGGCTCCTCCGCCGCCGGGTCCTCGGCCTCGGCGAGGCGCTTGGAGCCCAGGCGCAGCACGGCCAGCGGCCGGGTGAGGCTGCGGGCCATGCCCGTGGCGACGCCGACGGCGAGCAGCATCAGGGCGCCGAGGACCGCGACGCGGATCTCCAGCGCGGTGACGTCCTCGTCGCGCAGCGCCTCGAGGTCCTTGACGCGCCGGTCGTAGAGGGCCGACTCCACGCCGCGCATCAGGTCGACCCGGGCGGACAGGGCCGTGTCCAGCTTCTTGGTGCTGGTGGCCAGTTCACGGCTCGACAGGGCCGGCTGGTCGGTCAGGGCCGCGAGGTACTTCTCGGCGGAGTTGACCTCGGCGCCGGTGACGGTGCTGTCGAAGGAGGTGCGGGCGGCCTTGGGCGCGGTGGCCCGGAAGTCGGCCAGGGCGGCGTCGGAGCGCAGCCGGGCCTGCTGGGCTGCGGCGCTCAGCAGGCCGCGCTGCCGGGTGTCGGCGTCCGAGGACGTGGAGGTCCGGGTCGGCAGCCCGGTGACGGGGTCGATGACCGTCCCGGTGCTGCGCGGCACGCTCAGCGCGGCGAGCAGCAGCCCGCGGGCCGCCGCGGCCTGCTGCACAGCGGAGTCGAGTTCGGCCAGGGCGTACCCGCCGGAGCCGGCGCGCGGCGGCGTGCGCTGGGCCAGGTCCTCGGCGAGGCGGTGCAGTTCGGTGATGGCGGCGGAGTACGCCTGGTGGGTCTCCAGCGCGCTGCTCTTGCCGGTGAGCGCGGCCCGCCGCACGGCCGCTATGCCGTCCAGTCCGGTCTTCAGGGCCGCCGGCGTGTCCGTGTCGGCGCGCAACTCCTCGACCTGCCGGTCCACTCGGGCGCTGCGCTGCTCGGAGGGGGCCTTGGACTCGGGGCGGCCCGCCGCGATGTAGGCGGTGACGTCGTCGCGTTCGTCGGCCAGGGAGTGGGCGAGGACGAGGGCGTCCCGGGTCTGCTCGGCGAGCGTCACCAACTGCTGCGTGTCGTGCAGTTGCCCGGAGGCGGCCAGGACGGCCGGCGTGCCGGCACCGGCGATGGCCGCGGCGACCACGGCCACGGAGACGATCAGCCGGTTGCGTACATGGGTGGGGCGGCCCTTGCCGGTGGGGGGCGTCGGCTCAGCGCTCTGCTGGGGGGCCGTCTGCTTGCCTGTGCGACGAGGCCGCGTCTTCTGCACCGGTGCTCGCATTCCTGACTCGTGAACCCTTGGGTCCGGGTGACGCTCCGTCAACTGGCGCGTACTCCCGGTACACTTCCCGACCCTCCCAGCGCCGGTGTGCCACGCACGCGCATCACCTGACCCGCCACCCGAAGGAGTGAACATCGGAGGGGAGTTGAGGGGCAAGTTCCACCGGCCTGTGCAGTCGCCCTGCGCGGCGGGCCGGTTGGACGACGGCGACGGGCGGTGGCAATATTCGCCACCACGCCTTCCCGATACCCAGCATTACCCCCCAAACAGGGCGTCTGACCTGCTCGGGTGTGCCCGTCCGGCGGTCGTTGCCGACCTCCGGCGGGCCTTGTGAAGGGCTCGTGCAGACTGGCTCGATGCGTACAGAACTCGCCTCGGAGCCCGGGGACGCGGACCGCCCGAACGAGGACTTCGCCGCTGTCGGACTCCCGGCCTCGGGACAGGGCGGTTCGGTCGTCGTGCTGGACGGGGTCACGCCCCCGACGAGCGGGACGGGCTGTCTGCATTCCGTCCCCTGGTTCACCGCGCGCCTCGGCGGCGCACTGACCGAACTGACCGTTTCACTCCCGGATGTTCCCCTGGCCGACGCGTTGTCCCACGCCATCGCGCGTACCGCCGCCGCACACGCGGCAACCTGTGACCTTTCTCACCCGCGTACACCGCAGGCCACGGTGGTCGTGGCCCGCTGGGACCCGGCCGCGGTGGAGTACCTGGTCCTGTCGGACTCGGCGCTGCTGGTGGAGTCGCCGGACGGGGTGGTGACGCCGGTGCTGGACGACCGGCTGGCCCTGCTCCCCCGCTCGGCCCTGGCGACGGCCGCGCTCGTGGACACGACCCTGCGCAACCAGGAGGGCGGCTTCTTCACCGCCGCGGCCGATCCGTCCGTCGCGGCGCGGGCGGTGACCGGCACCCTGCCCCGCGGCGAGGTGCGCGCCCTCGCCGCCCTGACGGACGGCGCCGGCCGCTGGGTGGAGCGGTTCGGCCAGGGCGACTGGACGGACTGCTTCCGGCTGGTGCGCAAGGAGGGGGCGCAGGCGCTGGTGGACCGCGTGCGGGACCTGGAGCGGTCCGGCGCGGCCCGGACGTCCCCGGGCAGGGGCAAGACGCACGACGACGCGACGGTCGTGTACGCCGAGCTGTAGGCGCCGGGCCCGCCCTCCTGCGCTACTTCTCCATGCCGCGGTTGAGCTGGTGCAGCAGCCGGGCCAGTTCGGTGACCTCGTGGGTGTCCCAGTCGGCGAGGCGGCCGGCGTAGCGGGCGCGGCGGGCCCGGCGGACGCGGCCGACCCGGTCGTGCCCCTCCTGGGTGAGGGCGACCAGCCAGGCCCGTCCGTCGGCGGGGTCGGGCTCGCGGGCGACGAGGCCGAGCTCCTCCAGGGCGCGCAACTGCCGGGACATGGTGGCCTTGCCGACGCCGATGTAGCCGGCCAGTTCGGTGGCCCGCTGCTTGCCGCACTCGTCCAGGCGCACGAGCAGCCCGTAGGCGGACGACTCCAGGTCGGGGTGCACCTCGCGGGCCATCTCGCCCTGGCTGGCCCGGGCGCGCCGCAGCAGCACGGTCAGCTCGCGCTCCAGCGCGAGGAACGCCGGCTGGTCCACACCGCGTGCCGGGCCGGCGTCCCGGCGGTCGTCGTCGTTGCCGTCGTCGTGCACGTGAGCCCTGCCTCGGTCGTCGCCCGGTACCTGAATTCTCCGCCGGCCGCGGGCGTCGCCGCAGCTCGGCAAGTATTCCGCAGCTCACGGCACCCGTGTCCACAGGGTCTACACGGAGTGAAGGCCCGGATCTCCCTCACGGGACCCGGGCCTTCCCTCATCCGATGACCTCCGTCACGCGGCCACCGGAACCTCGGGCGCCGCGCCGCTGGTGGCGGGTGCGAGCGCCAGTTCCAGGACCTGGCGGACGTCGGTGACGGCGTGGACGTCGAGCGTGTCCAGCACCTCCGCCGGGACGTCGTCCAGGTCGGGTTCGTTGCGCTTGGGGATGATCACCGTGGTGACACCGGCCCGGTGCGCGGCGAGCAGCTTCTGCTTCACACCGCCGATCGGCAGCACCCGCCCGGTCAGCGAGACCTCACCGGTCATCGCGACGTCCGTGCGGACCAGCCGGCCGGACAGCAGGGACGCCAGGGCCGTGGTCATCGTGATGCCGGCGCTGGGGCCGTCCTTGGGGACCGCGCCCGCCGGGAAGTGGATGTGCACGCCCCGGTCCTTCAGGTCGGCCACCGGCAGTTCGAGCTCGGCTCCGTGCGAGCGCAGGAAGCTCAGCGCGATCTGCGCGGACTCCTTCATCACGTCGCCCAGCTGACCGGTCAGGGTCAGTCCGGCCGCGCCGGTCTCCGGGTCGGCCAGGGACGCCTCGACGTACAGGACGTCGCCGCCCGCGCCGGTCACTGCGAGCCCGGTCGCCACGCCCGGCACGGCGGTCCGCCGCTCGGCCGGGTCCTGGGCGGACTCGGGCACGTGGTGCGGCCGGCCGATCAGGTCCCGCAGGTCCTCGTCGCGGACGGTGAACGGCAGCTCCCGTTCGCCCAGTTCGTGCTGGGCGGCGATCTTGCGCAGCAGCCGCGCGACGGACCGCTCCAGGGTGCGCACGCCCGCCTCGCGGGTGTACTCGCCGGCCAGCTTGCGCAGGGCGCTCTCGTCGACGGTCACCTCGTCCGCGCCGAGCCCGGCCCGCTCCAGCTGGCGCGGGAGCAGGTGGTCGCGGGCGATGACGACCTTCTCGTCCTCGGTGTAGCCGTCGAGGCGGACGATCTCCATGCGGTCGGCCAGGGCCTCCGGGATCGACTCCAGGACGTTGGCGGTGGCGAGGAAGACCACGTCCGACAGGTCCAGTTCGACCTCCAGGTAGTGGTCCCGGAAGGTGTGGTTCTGCGCCGGGTCGAGCACTTCGAGCAGGGCGGCGGCCGGGTCGCCCCGGAAGTCCGAGCCGACCTTGTCGATCTCGTCGAGGAGCACGACCGGGTTCATCGACCCGGCTTCCTTGATGGCCCGCACGACACGGCCGGGCAGGGCACCGACGTAGGTGCGCCGGTGGCCGCGGATCTCGGCCTCGTCGCGGACGCCGCCGAGGGCGACGCGGACGAACTTGCGGCCCATCGCGTGGGCGACGGACTCGCCGAGGGAGGTCTTGCCGACGCCGGGCGGCCCGACCAGCGCGAGCACGGCACCGCCGCGCCGTCCGCCGATGACGCCCAGCCCCCGGTCGTCGCGCCGTTTGCGCACCGCCAGGTACTCGGTGATGCGCTCCTTGACGTCCTCCAGGCCGGAGTGCTCGGCGTCCAGCACGGCCTTGGCGCCCTGGATGTCGTAGGCGTCCTCGGTGCGCTCGTTCCACGGCATCTCCAGGACCGTGTCGAGCCAGGTGCGGATCCAGGAGCCCTCGGGCGACTGGTCGGAGGAGCGCTCCAGCTTGTCGACCTCCTTCAGGGCGGCCTCGCGGACCTTCTCGGGCAGGTCGGCGGCCTCCACGCGGGCGCGGTAGTCGTCGGACTCCTCGCCCTCCTGCTCGCCGTTGAGCTCGCGCAGCTCCTTGCGCACGGCGTCCAGCTGGCGCCGCAGCAGGAACTCGCGCTGCTGCTTGTCGACGCCCTCCTGGACGTCCTTGGCGATGGTCTCGGCCACGTCCTGCTCGGCGAGGTGGTCGCGCAGCTGCTGGGTGGCGAGCTTGAGCCGGGCCACCGGGTCGGTGGTCTCCAGCAGTTCGACCTTCTGGTCGGTGGTCAGGAACGGCGAGTAGCCGGAGTTGTCGGCCAGCGCCGAGACGTCGTCGATGGCCTGGACCCGGTCGACGACCTGCCAGGCACCGCGCTTGCGCAGCCAGGCGGTGGCGAGGGCCTTGTACTCCTTGACCAGCTCGGCGACCTGCCCGGGCAGCGGCTCGGGGACGGTCTCGTCGACGCTGGTGCCCTCGACCCAGAGGGCCGCGCCGGGACCCGTGGTTCCCGCACCGATCCTCACGCGCCCCCGGCCGCGGATCAGCGCGCCCGGATCGCCGTCGGCCAGCCGGCCCACCTGTTCGACGGTGCCGAGCACACCGGTGTTCGCGTAGGTCCCGTCGATGCGCGGCACCAGGAGTACCCGGGGCTTCCCGGGTGTTGTGCGGGCGGCGGCCTGAGCGGCTTCCACCGCCGCGCGGACCTCGGAGTCGCTCAGGTCCAGCGGGACCACCATGCCGGGCAGCACGACCTCGTCGTCGAGCGGCAGCACGGGCAGGGTGAGCGGTGTGAACGCCGTGGACTCAGCAGCCATGATCTCCCCTTCGGCAGTCAAGTTGAGCTATGCCGACTCAATGCTCGGGGGCGGCCGAATGTTCCCCGGCCCCTGTTCGCTGTCAGCGATCACCTCTCACGCGCCGGAACGCAGAGCCCCTAAGCTGCGGTGAGTAATAGACGTAAACCGCTTTCGGTCGTTACAGGGGGATGCGTGGACGAGACCGTGCAGGCGTGGGTGGAGGGATGGGTCGTGTCGCGCGGGGCGGCCCCGCCCGTGGCCGAGCCGTGGGGCTGGACGATCGACGTGGGCCTGATCGGGCACGCCACCCGGCACGTCCTCGGCACCACGGGCGACGCCCTGGACGAGACGACGGTCCGCAAGGTGGCCGGCGGGGTCACCGGGCACGGCGTGTGGCTCAAGGCGTTCCGGGACCCGGCGGTGGTCTCTGGCTGGCTCGGCCCCGGCTGGTGGATCGATCCGGAGACCGGCTGGCTGATGACCTTGCCGCTGACGGAGGACGACGTCCCGGAGGTTCCCGACGGCTACCGGCTGCGCACCTGGTCGCGCGACGGGGTGACGCGGCTGATGGTGGCCGCGCCCGACGGGTCCCTCGCGGCGCGCGGCCAGATCACGCCGACGGGCGGCACCGCCGTCGCCGACCGGATCGAGACGGCGGCCGCACACCGCCGCAAGGGACTCGGCAGCCTGGTGGTGCGGACGTTGCAGCAGGTCGCGTACCGGCAGGGCGCGCGCACCGGCGTCCTGGCGGGCACACCCGCGGGGCGCGCTCTCTACGAGGCCCTGGGCTGGCAGGTGGTGGCCCCGCTGACCAGCGCCCGGTACGGCCCGCCGCCCGCCGCTCAGCCCTGAGGCGCCGCCCGCCGGGCACCAGCCTCCTGCCGGGCACCCGGAGGAAGCCGCCGGGCCGCGCGCCACCGGCGCACCTGCGGCCAGAGCGCGATCCCGACCACCAGGGCGATCAGATGCCCCCACGCGGTCACGGGGTCGGTGAGGGCGAGCAGGTCCCGCACGAGCACCGCGCCCAGGGCGGCCGGCGACAGCACCCGCAGCCACGGCGGCAGCAGTCCGGCCAGGGCGCCGCAGACCGCCGCGACACCGAAGCTCACGCCGAAGTCCATGCGGTGCAGGGAGGATGCCGGGAGGTCCCCGGCCAGCACTGCGAGGCCCACCGGCACCTCGGTCGCCAGGGTGGCCAGGACATGGCCGAGCAGGAAGACGCCGGCCGTGCGCAGCCCGCCGATCCGCCGCTCCAGCGCGGTCAGCACCAGCACGAAGCCGACGGCGAACGGGGAGGCCGGCCCGCCCGCGATCCATAGCGCGCTGCCGACCAGCACCAACTCCGGCGTCCGCACCAGGTGGGCCACGTCGGTGCTGGAGCCCTGGAGCAGCGCGTGCACCACGGCGGGGTCCGCGAGCGCGGCGATCAGCCCGGTCGCGCAGAGCACGACGGTGTACCAAAAAGTGAACGGGGTCCCGGCGGGCGTGGGCAGCAGCCGCCAGGGCCGCACTCCACCCGCCGCGGCCCGGCGCGGGCCCGCTTCCGGGGTGCGCCGTGCGCCGGTCCCCGCCGCCTCACGCGGGCACCCCTGGCGCGGCACCCCGTCGAGCGGCACGGGCGCCCCTTCGGCGGGCCGGCCGGCCGGTGCCGGTGCGGCCGTCGCCCCTCCGGCGGGCGGGCCGGCCGATTCCGGTGCAGCCGTCCCGTCGGGCGGCGCGGTGCGTTCCACCACGGGCGCTCCCTCCGTCCTGCCCGGCATTCGCCCCGTGTGTCCCAGTGTCCGCGACGGCCCACGCGCGCGTGCTCCCCGCGCACAGGCCCCGCGAGGGCCCTCTTCGTCCCGCCGGCGGCACCCCACGGACAATTCCCCGCACCCGCCGTCCCGGACCTGCCAGGATGATGCGATGCCCACCTCATACGACAGGCCTGACGTTCTGGACCGGCGCGAGGGGCCGCACGGCGAGGTCGTGCTGCGGCGGCACGGCGACCGGCTGGAGATCATCGCCAACGGCACCTTCCTGATGGACACCTCCGACGGCCGCTCGGAGCGGCGCCTGGTCGACGCGGCGCTGGACGCCCTGCCCGGCCGGGACCACCCCGACGTGCTGATCGGCGGGCTCGGCGTCGGCTTCTCCCTCGCACACGCGGCGGCCGATCCGCGCTGGGGCCGGATCACCGTGGTCGAACGCGAGCACGCGATCGTGGAGTGGCACCGCTCCGGCCCGCTCGCGGCCCTGTCCGCCGAGGCGCTCGCGGACCCGCGCACCGACATCGTCGAGGCGGACCTGGTGGCCCACCTCCGTGAGACATCCGCCACGTACGACGCCCTGTGCCTCGACATCGACAACGGACCCGACTGGACGGTCACCGAGGACAACGACGCGCTCTACGGGGAGGCCGGACTGGCGTGCTGCGCCCGGGTGTTGAGGCCCGGCGGAGTGCTCGCCGTCTGGTCCGCGCAGCCGTCTCCGGAATTCGAGGGAACCTTGCGGAATGCCGGGTTCCAACAGGTGCGTACCGAAGAGATCCCCGTTGCCCGGGGCGTTCCGGACGTCGTCCACCTCGGCGTCCGCCCTGGATAGCAATGGCGCGCCGCAGCCCCGTACGCTGCTCCCCTGGCGCCGATCATTCAAGCGTCAATCGCAACCATGCGCAGGCACAGCCAGTCAGAAGGAATCACCCCACTGATTCCGGAAAGCACACCCCAGGGGCGGGCGATGGAGCAGACACACACCTCCCACAACGGTTCCGCGACGGCTGCACCGGGCGCACAGCGCCGGGTGCTGGTCGTCGAGGACGACGCCACGATCGTGGATGCCATCGCGACCCGTCTGCGAGCCGAGGGATTCCTCGTGCAAACCGCCGGCGACGGTCCGTCCGCGGTCGACACCGCCGAGGCGTGGCAGCCCGACCTGCTGATCCTCGACATCATGCTGCCCGGCTTCGACGGCCTGGAGGTCTGCCGTCGCGTGCAGGCCGCCCGCCCGGTGCCGGTGCTGATGCTGACCGCGCGCGACGACGAGACCGACATGCTGGTCGGGCTCGGCGTCGGCGCCGACGACTACATGACCAAGCCGTTCTCGATGCGGGAACTGGCGGCGCGCGTGCACGTGCTGCTGCGCCGGGTGGAGCGGGCCGCCATCGCGGCGGCCACCCCGCGCTCCGGCATCCTGCGCCTGGGCGAGCTGGAGATCGACCACGCCCAGCGCCGGGTCCGGGTGCGCAGTGAGGACGTCCACCTCACGCCCACCGAGTTCGACCTGCTGGTGTGCCTGGCGAACACCCCGCGCGCGGTTCTCTCGCGCGAGCAGCTCCTGGCCGAGGTCTGGGACTGGGCGGACGCCTCGGGCACCCGCACGGTCGACAGCCACATCAAGGCGCTGCGCCGGAAGATCGGCGCCGAGCGGATCCGCACGGTGCACGGCGTGGGCTACGCCCTGGAGACCCCGACGCCATGAGCCGCGGGCCGGCCGCACGGAGGAACCCCCGGGAGCCGGAGCCCTGGGGCAGGGTGAGCCCGTTCTCGATCAAGACCAAGCTGGGCGCGCTCGTCGTCATCTCGGTGCTGATCACGACGGGTCTGTCGGTGATCGCGGTGCACACCAAGACGGAGCTGCGCTTCATCACGGTCTTCTCGATGATCGCCACCCTGCTCATCACGCAGTTCGTGGCCCATTCGCTCACCGCCCCGCTGGACGAGATGACGGCGGTGGCCCGCTCCATCTCCCAGGGCGACTACACCCGCCGCACGCGGGAGAACCGCCGGGACGAGCTCGGCGACCTGGCCGTGACCATCAACGCCATGGCCGACGAGCTGGAGGCGCAGGACAGCCAGCGCAAGGAGCTGGTGGCGAACGTCTCGCACGAGCTGCGCACGCCCATCGCGGGGCTGCGCGCGGTGCTGGAGAACATCGTCGACGGCGTCACGCAGGCCGATCCGGAGACCATGCGCACGGCGCTGAAGCAGACCGAGCGGCTCGGGCGACTGGTGGAGACCCTGCTGGACCTGTCCCGCCTGGACAACGGCGTGGTGCCGCTGAAGAAGCGGCGGTTCGAGGTGTGGCCGTACCTGTCCGGCGTGCTGAAGGAGGCCAACATGGTCGCCTCCGTGCGCGCCGGCATCGCCACCGGCTCGGGCAGTCACACCCGTACGGACGTCCATCTGCACCTCGACGTCCATCCGCCGGAGCTGACCGCCCACGCGGACCCCGAGCGCATCCACCAGGTCGTCGCCAACCTCATCGACAACGCGGTCAAGCACAGCCCGCCGCACGGCCGGGTGACGGTCAAGGCGCGGCGCGGGGCGCTGCCGGAGTCGCTGGAGCTGGAGGTCCTGGACGAGGGTCCGGGCATCCCCAAGTCGGAGTGGCACCGCGTCTTCGAGCGGTTCAACCGCGGCAGCGCCAAGCGCCCGCAGGGGCCGGGCAGCGACGGGGGCACGGGACTGGGGCTGGCGATCGCCCGCTGGGCGGTGGATCTGCATGGCGGCCGGATCGGAGTGGCCGAATCCGAGCGGGGTTGCCGGATTCTTGTCACTCTCCCGGGAGTCACCTCAACGCCAAGTTGACGTAAAGTTCGAACCGGAGTCACAAGATCCACGAGCGTCCTCGCAGACGGACACGTGTGATCAGGCACAGGCCCGCGCCATCGGCGCGCCAGGCCCCGCTCCACCCTTGCCTGCCGAAGCGGAACCACGCTTGTTTCCCGCCATTTCAAGCCCCGAAACACGCTTCAAGATGTGACTTGCACGACGTTGAACGGGCCCGGCCTGACCTTCCCCGTCGGGGAGGCGTAGCCTTGATTCCCGCTGTCCATCATCTTGTGAAGCGGAAGAGGGCGGTTGCCGCCGTGTCGCCACAGTCCCCCAGTAACTCGAGCATCTCGACCGACACCGACCAAGCGGGCAAGAACCCCGCTGCGTCGTTCGGTGCCAACGAGTGGCTCGTCGACGAGATCTATCAGCAGTACCTCCAGGACCCGAATTCGGTAGACCGAGCCTGGTGGGACTTCTTCGCCGACTACAAGCCGGGCGCCGCTGGCGCCCCGGCTCCGGCGGGTACCGCGGCCGCGGGGGCCGCGGGGACCACCACCACCGCTCAGCCGGCGGCTCCGGCCGCTCCCGCCCAGGCCCCCGCGCCTGCGGCCGAGCAGGCCCAGAAGCCCGCCGCCGCTCCGGCCCCCGCCCAGGCGCAGGCTCCCGCGCAGGCCCCGGCCCAGCCGAAGCCCGCCGCACAGGCCCCGGCCCAGGCCGCCGCTCCCGCGAAGGCCGCCCCGGCCCCCGCGAAGCCGGCCGCCGCCAAGCAGGCCGCCCCGGCGAAGAAGGCCGAGCCCGCCGCCGAGGCCCCCTCGGGCCCCGAGCACGTCGTGCTGCGCGGCCCGGCCGCCGCGGTCGCGAAGAACATGAACGCCTCCCTGGAGGTGCCCACGGCCACGTCCGTGCGCGCGGTCCCGGTGAAGCTGCTGTTCGACAACCGCATCGTCATCAACAACCACCTGAAGCGCGCCCGGGGCGGGAAGATCTCCTTCACGCACCTGATCGGCTACGCGATGGTGCAGGCCATCAAGGCCATGCCGTCGATGAACTACTCCTTCGCGGAGAAGGACGGCAAGCCGACCCTGGTCAAGCCGGAGCACGTCAACTTCGGCCTCGCGATCGACCTGGTCAAGCCCAACGGCGACCGCCAGCTCGTGGTCGCGGGCATCAAGAAGGCCGAGACGCTGAACTTCTTCGAGTTCTGGCAGGCCTACGAGGACATCGTCCGCCGCGCCCGTGACGGCAAGCTGGGCATGGACGACTTCACCGGGGTGACGGTCTCCCTGACCAACCCGGGCGGTCTCGGCACCGTGCACTCCGTGCCGCGCCTGATGCCCGGCCAGTCCGTGATCATGGGCGTCGGCTCCATGGACTACCCCGCGGAGTTCCAGGGCACCTCCCAGGACACCCTGAACAAGCTCGGCATCTCGAAGGTCATGACGCTCACGTCGACCTACGACCACCGGGTGATCCAGGGCGCGGCCTCCGGCGAGTTCCTGCGGATCGTCGCGAACCTCCTCCTCGGCGAGAACGGCTTCTACGACGACATCTTCGAGGCGCTGCGCATCCCCTACGAGCCGGTCCGCTGGCTCAAGGACATCGACGCCAGCCACGACGACGACGTCACCAAGGCCGCCCGCGTCTTCGAGCTGATCCACTCCTACCGGGTCCGCGGCCACGTCATGGCCGACACCGACCCGCTGGAGTACCAGCAGCGCAAGCACCCCGACCTGGACATCACCGAGCACGGCCTCACGCTCTGGGACCTGGAGCGCGAGTTCGCCGTCGGCGGCTTCGCCGGCAAGTCGATGATGAAGCTGCGCGACATCCTCGGCGTCCTGCGCGACTCGTACTGCCGCACCACCGGCATCGAGTTCATGCACATCCAGGACCCCAAGCAGCGCAAGTGGATCCAGGACCGCGTCGAGCGCCCGCACTCCAAGCCGGAGCGCGAGGAGCAGCTGCGCATCCTGCGCCGGCTGAACGCGGCCGAGGCCTTCGAGACGTTCCTGCAGACGAAGTACGTCGGCCAGAAGCGCTTCTCCCTGGAGGGCGGCGAGTCCGTCATCCCGCTGCTGGACGCGGTCCTCGACAGCGCCGCGGAGTCCCGCCTGGACGAGGTCGTCGTCGGCATGGCCCACCGCGGCCGTCTGAACGTCCTGGCGAACATCGTCGGCAAGTCCTACGCCCAGATCTTCCGCGAGTTCGAGGGCAACCTCGACCCGAAGTCGATGCACGGCTCCGGCGACGTGAAGTACCACCTGGGCGCCGAGGGCACCTTCACCGGCCTGGACGGCGAGCAGATCAAGGTCTCCCTGGTCGCGAACCCCTCGCACCTGGAGGCGGTGGACCCGGTCCTGGAGGGCGTCTCGCGCGCCAAGCAGGACATCATCAACAAGGGCGGCACGGACTTCACGGTCCTGCCGGTGGCGATCCACGGCGACGCGGCCTTCGCGGGCCAGGGCGTGGTGGCCGAGACCCTGAACATGTCGCAGCTGCGCGGCTACCGCACCGGCGGCACGGTCCACATCGTCATCAACAACCAGGTCGGCTTCACCGCGGCCCCCGAGTCCTCGCGCTCCTCCATGTACGCGACGGACGTGGCCCGCATGATCGAGGCCCCGATCTTCCACGTGAACGGCGACGACCCGGAGGCCGTGGTCCGCGTCGCGCGGCTCGCCTTCGAGTTCCGCCAGGCGTTCAACAAGGACGTGGTGATCGACCTCATCTGCTACCGCCGCCGCGGTCACAACGAGTCGGACAACCCGGCCTTCACCCAGCCGCTGATGTACGACCTGATCGACAAGAAGCGCTCGGTGCGCAAGCTCTACACCGAGTCCCTCATCGGTCGCGGCGACATCACCCTGGAAGAGGCCGAGCAGGCGCTGCAGGACTACCAGGGCCAGCTGGAGAAGGTCTTCACCGAGGTCCGCGAGGCCACCTCGCAGCCGAACACGGTGGAGACGTCCGACCCGCAGGCCGAGTTCCCGGTCGCCGTGAACACCGCGGTGACCACGGAGGTCGTCAAGCGGATCGCCGAGTCGCAGGTCAACATCCCCGACCACATCACCGTCCACCCGCGTCTGCTGCCGCAGCTGCAGCGCCGGGCGTCGATGGTCGAAGACGGCACCATCGACTGGGGCATGGGCGAGACCCTCGCGATCGGTTCCCTCCTGCTGGAGGGCGTGCCGGTCCGCTTGGCCGGCCAGGACTCGCAGCGCGGTACGTTCGGCCAGCGCCACGCGGTCATCATCGACCGCAGCACGGGCGAGGAGTACACGCCGCTGCAGTACCTCTCCGAGGACCAGGCGCGGCTCAACGTCTACAACTCCCTGCTCTCCGAGTACGCGGCGATGGGCTTCGAGTACGGCTACTCGCTGGCCCGCCCCGAGGCGCTCGTGATGTGGGAGGCGCAGTTCGGCGACTTCGTCAACGGCGCGCAGACGGTCGTGGACGAGTTCATCTCGTCGGCCGAGCAGAAGTGGGCACAGACCTCGGGCGTCGTGCTGCTGCTGCCGCACGGCTACGAGGGCCAGGGCCCGGACCACTCCTCGGCCCGCCCCGAGCGCTTCCTCCAGATGTGCGCGCAGAACAACATGACGGTCGCCATGCCGACGTCGCCGTCGAACTACTTCCACCTCCTGCGGTGGCAGGTGCACAACCCGCACCACAAGCCGCTGGTGGTCTTCACGCCGAAGTCGATGCTGCGCCTGAAGGCGGCGGCGGCCAAGGCGGAGGAGTTCACGACCGGCCAGTTCCAGCCGGTCATCGGCGACGCCTCGGTCGACCCGGCCGCCGTGAAGAAGGTCGTCTTCTGCGCCGGCAAGGTCTACTACGACCTGGAGGCCGAGCGTCAGAAGCGCGGTGTGACGGACACGGCGATCATCCGCATCGAGCGCCTGTACCCGCTGCCGGGTACCGAGCTCCAGGCGGAGATCAAGAAGTACCCGAACGCCGAGAAGTACCTGTGGGCCCAGGAGGAGCCGGCGAACCAGGGTGCCTGGCCGTTCATCGCGCTCAACCTGATCGACCACCTGGACCTGGCCGTCGGCGCCGAGGTGCCGCACGGCGAGCGTCTGCGCCGCATCTCGCGTCCGCACTCCTCGTCCCCGGCCGTCGGTTCCGCCAAGCGGCACCAGGCCGAGCAGGAGCAGCTGGTGCGTGAGGTGTTCGAGGCGTAACCGCCCTCGCGCGTCCGCGGCCGGGCCGCATCCCCGGTGGTGGGGGTGCGGCCCGGCCGTTTCGCACCCCCCTATCCTTGACGACATGTACTTCACGGACCGTGGCATCGAGGAACTGGAGAAGCGGCGCGGCGAGGAGGAGGTCACCTTCGAGTGGCTGGCCGAGCAGCTGCGCACGTTCGTGGACCTCAACCCCGACTTCGAGGTCCCGGTGGAACGCCTCGCGACGTGGCTGGCCCGGCTGGACGACGAGGACGACGAGTAGCACCCGCGCGGACTCCTCCGCGCGCCGGCTCCGGCACTCCGGGGCCCCTCCTGTTCCGGAGCCCGGCCGGTCCGGCCTCAGTCGCGCGGGTGGGTCACCCGGTAGGCCAGCCCCGCGGTGCCGTGCGCGAGGAGCAGCGCGCCGGCCGTGACCCAGCCCCAGCGTCCGCCGGGCCGGCGCAGGCCCCGGACCAGCAGGGGGACGCCCGCCGCGATCTGGGCCAGGGCGAGGACGTGCGCCGCGGGGCCGCCCGTCCAGGGCATCCAGGCACCCGGGCGGTTGTGCGTGACGGCGCCGCGCTCCCCCACCGCCTCGCGCAGGCCGGGCCACTCGACTCGGCGGCTGTCCGGCAGGACCGCGACGGCTTCGCGGAGGCGGTCGGCGGGCAGCCCGGGGACGAGTTCCGGGGGCATCGAGACGCCCACGCGCGTGAGGACCGCCAGCAGGCCGCGCAGCCGGGCGCGGGCGTCGGCCGTCGTGTCGGGTGCGGTCAGCCGGTCGAGGGCCTGGACGTCCAGGACGGGGTCGAGCCCCACCCGCGCGGCGAAGGTCCGCATCGCCTCGTCCTCCCCGACCGGGACGCCGCGGGAGAGCCAGACGAAGCCGACCGGGCGGCAGAACCCGGTGGCCAGCGTGAAGCCCGCGTGGTCCGCGTCCCACCACAGCGCGAGCACGGGCCACGGCGCACCGACGGCCAGGGCACCGGCCCAGCCGGTCACCACCCGGTCGACGGGCTCGTCGCCGTCCCGCCAGGGGCCGCCCTCGGGAACGAGCACGCTCCACCCGTCGCCCGCGCGCGTCAGCTGCATCGGTTCGCGCAGCAGCGGGGCCACCGCGGCGACGGCGGAGGGCGCCGCCCGGCACAGCAGCAGCGCCCCAGAGGCAGAGCCCGTAGGGGCGGCTTCCGTCGGCATGGTCCCACGGTAGGGCGATTTGCCCACCTGTGAGCACTTATGGCTGCCCTCCGTCCACACAACGGGTGTCTTGACTTTCCTCTACCGCGATATATCGTGAATGCGAGAGGACGCGATATGGCGCGTCCCGTCAGGGAGGTCTGCCATGCCCGAGTGGTCCGTCACGGAACCGGTGAAGCTCACCTTCGACGAGCCCGTGCGCGATCTCCACGTGCGCGTGGTCAACGGCACGGTGAACGTGGTGGGCACCGACGAGGGTTCCGCCCGGCTGGAGGTCTCCGAGATCGAGGGGCCGCCCCTGGTGGTGACCCAGCAGCACGGCACCCTCACCGTGGCGTACGAGGACCTGCCCTGGAAGGGCTTCCTCAAGTGGCTGGACCGCAAGGGCTGGCAGCGCAGTGCGGTGGTCTCCCTGGCCGTCCCGGCCGGCACCCGCGTCGAGGTGGGCGTGGTCGGCGCGGCGGCGGTGGTCTCCGGCCTCCGCGGCCCGTCGGTGGTCAAGGGCGTCACCGGCGACACGACGCTGGTGGGCCTGTCCGGCCCGGTCCGCGCCGACACGGTCTCCGGGAGCCTGGAGGCCCAGGACGTGACGGGCGAGCTCCGGTTCAACTCCGTCTCCGGCGATCTCACCGTGGTCGAGGGGTCCGGGCCCTCCGTGCGGGCCGAATCCGTCAGCGGCTCCATGATCGTCGACCTCGACCCGGACGGCCCGACGGACGTGCGGCTGACCAGTGTCTCGGGCGAGATCGCCATCCGCCTGCCGTACCCCGCGGACGCGGAGGTCGAGGCGAACACGGCGAGCGGCGCCATCTCCAACGCCTTCGAGGGCCTGCGGGTCTACGGCCAGTGGGGCGCGCACAAGATCGCGGGCAGGCTCGGCGCGGGCACCGGCAGGCTGCGGGCCACCACCGTCTCCGGCTCCATCGCCCTGCTGCGCCGGCCCGCCCGGGAGGACGAGGACACCGCTCCCGCGGACGCCCGGCCCGGCACCCCGCCCGCCGACCCGCGGGGCGGGACGCCGGCCGGCTCGGGAGACAATTCCGTCTCCGGCCGGGACACCGGCGCCGACGGCGCCCCGGCCGACGGCTCGACCGACGGCTCGACCGACAAGAAGGTGCTCTGACATGCCCCCCGTCTTCGCCCACGGCCGCCTCCGCCTCTACCTGCTGAAGCTGCTCGACGAGGCCCCGCGCCACGGCTACGAGGTGATCCGCCTTCTCGAGGAGCGCTTCCAGGGGCTGTACGCGCCGTCGGCGGGCACCGTCTACCCCCGGCTGGCCAAGCTGGAGGCCGAGGGCCTGGTCACCCACACCACCGAGGGCGGCCGCAAGGTCTACTCGATCACGGACGCGGGGCGCGCCGAGCTCGCCGACCGCAGCGGTGAACTGGCCGATCTGGAGCTGGAGATCCGGGAGTCGGTCGCGGAACTGGCCGCCGAGATCCAGGCGGACGTCCGCGGCGCCGCGGGCGACCTGCGCCGCGAGATGCGCGCGGCGGCCACGGAGGCGCGCCGGGGCCCCGGCGCGGGCGGCACGGAGGGCGGCACCTCCCCCGGTGACGTCCCGCCGTTCGGCGACAAGGAGGCCTGGCGCATCGCCAAGGAGGAGATGCGCCGCGCCCGGCAGGAGTGGAAGGAGCAGGCCCGGCGGGCCAAGGACGAGAGCCGCCGGGCCCGCGAGGACGCCCAGCGGGCCCGCCGCCAGGCGAAGGAGGCCCAGGAGCAGGCGCGGGCCCAGGCCCAGGAGCAGATGCAGCGCATCACCCGCCGGGTCCAGGAGCAGGTGCAGGACCGCTTCGCCCGCGGTGACTGGCCGGCCGGGCTGCGCGAGGGCCTGAGCGAACTGGTCAAGGAGATGGGCGAGTTCGGGAAGGACTACGGCAAGGACTTCGGCTTCGACTGGTCCGGCACGGGCAGGACCGCCCCACCCGCCCCGGACCCGGCGCGCGACCAGCCGGCGCACGAGCAGCCGGCGCACGAGCAACCGGCGCAGGACTTCCCGGCGGCCTACGAACCCGTATGGGCCCATGAGGACGCGGCGGACTCCACCGGCGATCCCGCCCGCGACCTGGACCGCCTGCTCGACCGCTTCCGGGACGACATCCGCGACGCGGCCCGGGACAACGGCGTGACGCCGGACCAGCTCCGCGACGCCCGCCGCCACCTGTCGACGGCGGCGGCCCACATAGGAGCGCTGCTGCGCTCCCCGAGGAGGTGACCGGCCCCCGCTCAGCCGGCCTTGGCCTCGCCGCCACCCCCGTACAGCACCCGCACCAGGGACGCGTACGTCACCCCGTGGTCGGCGAGGACCTCGGCGGGCACGCCCGGGCGGGTGGTCAGGGCCAGCAGGATGTGCTCGTCCCCGATGTGCCGGTCATGCTGTGCCAGCGCGGCCCGCAGGGAGCGTTCCAGCACGTCCTTCGCGCCCCGGCCGAAGGAGGGACGCCCGGCGGACCACCACCGCCGGTCCTTCGGGTCGCCTGACAACGCCCCCGCTCCGTGCACGCCCTCCACCCGGGCGACGATCTCGGCCACGTCGATACCCAGCCCCGCCAGCGCGTCACTCTCGGCGCGGGAGAGCCCGGCCCGTCGCCGCGCCTCCCGCAGTGCCTCGCGCACGGGCTCCCGGTCCTCCCCGAGGCCCAGCGCCGCGAGAGCGAACGACCCGCGGCTGCCCTCCCGGTCGAGCAACGCCAGCAGCAAATGCTCCGGCTCCACGCTCCGTCCGCCCTCCACATGGGAGAACGCGCCCTTCACCACGTCCCGCGCGTCCTTGGTGAACCGCTCGAACATCAATGCCTCCCGTACTTCTTGTGCACGGCCTGCCTGCTCACACCGAGTTCGGTGGCGATCTCCTGCCAGGACCAGCCCTGGTTGCGCGCGTTGCGCACCTGCACGGCCTCCAGCTGTTCCAGTAGCCGGCGCAGGGCGGCGACGGCCCGCAGGCCGACCCGCGGGTCCCGGTCACCGGCCCGCTCGGCCAGATCGGTCGCTTCGGTCATGACGTCAACTTACGTTGACACCCCGTGCTCGTCAACCCCGGTTGACACGCGAAACGGCCGGCCCGTTTCCGGACCGGCCGTCGAACAGCGCGTCTGCGCGCGGAGTCCCCTCAGGGGTTGGTCAGCACGACCTTCCCGAACTGCTCACCCGCGGCCAGCCGCTCGAAGCCCTCGCGGGCCCGGTCCAGGGGCAGCACCTCGTCGATGACGGGCCGCACACCGGTGGTGTCGCAGAAGGACAGCAGGTCCTCCAGCTCGTCCTTGGTGCCCATCGTGGAGCCGACGACCTTGAGCTCCAGGAAGAAGATCCGGGTCAGCTCGGCGTGCGAGGGCCGGTCGCCGCTGGTGGCGCCGGAGATGACGAGCGTGCCGCCCGGCTTCAGCGACTTCACCGAGTGCGACCAGGTGGCGGCCCCCACGGTCTCGATCACGGCGTCGACCCGCTGGGGCAGCCGTGCCCCGGACTCCAGCGCCTCCACGGCCCCCAGCTCCAGGGCCCGCTTGCGCCGGGCCTCGTCGCGGCTGGTGGCGAACACCTTCAGGCCGGCGGCCCTGCCCAGCACGATGGCGGCCGTGGCGACACCGCCGCCGGCGCCCTGGACGAGCACGGAATCGCCCGGCCGGACACCCGCGTTGGTGAACAGCATCCGGTAGGCGGTCAGCCAGGCCGTGGGCAGGCAGGCGGCCTCCTCGAAGGACAGCCCCTTCGGCTTCGGCAGGATGTTCCAGGTCGGCACCGCGACCTGCTCGGCGAACGTCCCCTGGTAGCGCTCGGTGAGGATGGAACGGGGCTCCTTCGGGCCGACCCCGTGTCCGCTCTGGCCGATGACGGAGTGCAGGACGACCTCGTTGCCGTCCTCGTCGACGCCCGCGGCGTCGCAGCCGAGGATCATCGGCAGCTTGTCCTCGGCGAGGCCGACCCCGCGCAGGGACCAGAGGTCGTGGTGGTTGAGGGAGGCGGCCTTGACGTTGACGGTGCTCCAGCCGGGACGGGCCCCGGGGGCGGGACGCTCCCCCGACTCCAGGCCGGAGAGCGGCTGGTCGCGGTCGATTCGGGCGGCGTAGACGGCGAACATGACCTTGACGATAGGTTCCCGGCCGTGGCGAAGGAACCACACCGCCCTGTGAGACACACCCTCTTGCCAGGAGCCCGAGGGAGGTGCCCGCAGCCACCGCGGCAGGGCCCGCACCCCGCGAGGACACGGAACCCGCACGGGCGGACGGCGCAGGACGGGCACCGCATCGGTCGGGACCGGCCTGCTCCACCCGATCGGCCGTACCGCTCGGCAAAGAAATGACCCCGTCCGCACCCGGACGGGGTCACCTCACGGCACGGTCGGCGCTGTCAGCGCCGGGCCACGCCCTCCGCGCGGGCCGCCGCCGCGACCGCCGCGGTCACGGCGGGTGCGACACGCTCGTCGAAGGGCGACGGGATGACGTAGTCGGCGGCCAGATCGTCCCCGACGACGGCGGCCAGCGCCTCGGCGGCGGCCAGCTTCATCCCCTCGGTGATCCGGGACGCCCGCACCTGCAGGGCGCCGGCGAAGATCCCCGGGAACGCCAGGACGTTGTTGATCTGGTTCGGGAAGTCCGACCGCCCGGTGGCGACGACCGCCGCGTACTTGTGCGCGACCTCCGGATGGACCTCGGGGTTCGGGTTCGCCATGGCGAAGACGAAGGCGCCTTCGGCCATCGTGGCGACCGCGGACTCCGGGACGGTCCCGCCGGACACGCCGATGAACACGTCGGCACCGGCCAGCGCCGACTCCAGCGACCCGGTCAGCCCGGCCTTGTTCGTGAACCCGGCCAGGTCCCGCTTCACGGGCGTGAGGTCCTCGCGGTCCGCCGACACGACACCCTTGCGGTCGGCCACCGCGACGTCCCCGATGCCGGCCTCGACCAGCATCTTCGCGATCGCGACACCGGCCGCGCCGGCGCCCGAGATGACGGCCCGCAGGTCGCCCACCGCCCGCCCGCTGAGCCGGGCGGCGTTGCGCAGGGCGGCGAGCGTGACGACCGCCGTGCCGTGCTGGTCGTCGTGGAAGACCGGGATGTCCAGCCGCTCCTGCAGCTTCCGCTCGATCTCGAAGCACCGCGGCGCCGAGATGTCCTCCAGGTTGACTCCGCCGAACGAGGGCGCGAGGCGCACCACCGTCTCGACGATCTCGTCCACGTCCGTGCAGTTCAGCGCGATCGGAACGGCGTCCACACCGCCGAACTGCTTGAACAGGATGGCCTTGCCCTCCATCACCGGGAGGGAGGCCTCGGGCCCGATGTCACCGAGCCCCAGAACGGCCGTGCCGTCCGTCACGACGGCCACGACCGACGACTTCCACGTGTAGTCGTGCACGAGGTCCGGCTGCTCCGCGATCGCGCTGCACACCTTCGCGACGCCGGGCGTGTACGCCAGGGACAGGTCGTCCTTGTCGCGGACCGGCACCGTGGCCTGCACGGCCATCTTGCCGCCGCGGTGCAGCGCGAACGCCGGATCGAAGGAGTCGAGGGGCTCCGCACCGCCCTCGGGATCCGTATCGCCGGTCTTGCTCTCGCTGCGAGGATTGACGATCTCCGCTGCCACTTTCTTTTACCCCTTAAATCTTCATCGGTTTGAGGGTGGCCACTCCTGGTGAGGGGTGGGCGGGACCGCGTACGGCCGTGGTCGTGCTGTGTACGTGATACGTACGGGCGCGTACGCGACGGGCGCGCCGCACACGCGCCCTGAGCCCCGGATGAGGGGTGTGAAGACCCTTCTTACCGGACGGAAGGCACCTGGGACGAGTCCATAACGCCAAGGTCACATGACGGTGCCCTGACTCTTCGTCCAATATCGGTACAAGGCCTGGACAAACCAGGGAGAACCACTCAAGCGGCGGCGAAGCCCATGGACCCCGTCTCGAAATCCTGGGATGTACCGAAGATCTTCCGGCCGGAACGAAAGATTCCCACAGAAGGTCCGGCCGTGATGTACCGGAGTGGTGCGGTTCGGGGATCGCCCGTTATCCGATTTTGACATGGCTGGCCCCCAGAATGGCGCAGTCCGAATGGCAAGATGCCGTAATCACACGAGGTCGCGACACTCGAAGACGTGTGCTCCCGTCGACCCACGGCTCTGCCGGCACCGTCGGCAGTGCATGCGCTGCCGGTCCCATCGGCGGCGCGCAGCCCCATCGGCAACTCCACCCATCCGCCGGAGGAACCCACCATGACCGCAAGCTCCACCCGTCGTACGACCGCCGCCCGCTCCCGGCTAGCAGCGGTCGGTGCGATCGCGGTCGCAGGCACGCTCATGCTCACCGGATGCGGTGACCAGACCAAGGACAGCGGCTCGGAGAGCGACACCGCCTCCACCGCCCCGCTCGCCGGCAAGCTGCCCCAGGCCATCCGCGACAAGGGCGTCATCAAGGTCGGTTCGGACATCGCCTACGCCCCGGTCGAGTTCAAGGACAGCTCCGGCAAGGTCGTCGGCATCGACCCGGACGTCGCCGCCGCCATGGGCAAGCAGCTCGGTGTCGACTTCCAGTTCGAGAACGGCACCTTCGACACGCTGATCACGGGTCTGCGGTCCAAGCGGTACGACATCGCCATGTCCGCGATGACCGACACCAAGGACCGCCAGGAGGGCATCGACTCCGACACCGGCAAGAAGGTCGGCGAGGGCGTCGACTTCGTCGACTACTTCACCGCCGGTGTGTCGATCTACACCAAGAAGGGCGACGACCAGGGCATCAAGACCTGGTCGGACCTGTGCGGCAAGAAGATCGTGCTCCAGCGCGGCACGGTCTCCGAGGACCTCGCCAAGGCGGAGTCGAAGAGGTGCCCGGCCGGCAAGAAGATCGCCATCGAGGCCTTCGACAACGACCAGCAGGCCCAGACCCGTCTGCGCGCGGGCGGTGCCGCGGCCGGCTCGTCCGACTTCCCGGTCGCCGCGTACGCGGTGAAGACCTCCGGCGGCGGCAAGGACTTCCAGCTGGTCGGCGAGCAGGTCGAGGCCGCTCCGTACGGCATCGCGGTCGCCAAGAACCAGACGCAGCTGCGGGACGCGCTCAAGGCCGCGCTCGACGCCATCATCGAGAACGGCGAGTACGAGAAGATCATGAAGAAGTGGGGCGTCACCGACGGCTCCATCGACGCGGCCACCATCAACGGCGGCAAGTGACCGCAGCGCAGCGGCACTGAAAGGCACTACCCGTGACTGTTGACATCGAGAAGACGGCGGGCGACACGCCCCCGGCCGGACCGGAGGCCATCAAGGCCATCCCGGTCCGGCACTACGGCCGGTACGTCTCCGCCGTCGTCGCCCTCGCCCTGCTGGGCGGCATCGTCTACGCGTTCTCCCAGGGCAAGATCAACTGGGGCGCGATCCCGGACTACTTCTTCGACGACCGCATCCTCGACGGCGTCGGCAAGACGCTGCTGCTGACCGTGCTGTCCATGGCGATCGGCATCGTCGGCGGCGTACTGCTCGCCGTGATGCGCCTGTCGAAGAACCCGGTGACCTCGTCGATCGCGTGGTTCTACATCTGGTTCTTCCGCGGCACCCCGGTCCTGGTCCAGCTGATCGTCTGGTTCAACCTGGGCCTGGTCTTCGAGTACATCAACCTCGGGCCGTTCTACAAGGACGAGTGGTCGGACTTCATGACCCCGTTCCTGACGGCGCTGCTGGGCCTCGGCCTGAACGAGGCCGCCTACATGGCGGAGATCTGCCGGGCCGGCCTGCTCTCGGTCGACGAGGGCCAGACCGAGGCGTCCCACGCGCTCGGCATGAGCCACTCCACGACGCTGCGCCGGATCGTCATCCCGCAGGCGATGCGCGTGATCGTGCCGCCGACGGGCAACGAGGTCATCAACATGCTGAAGACGACCTCGCTGGTCTCGGTCGTCCAGTATCCCGAGTTGCTGCGCGCAGCCCAGGACATCGGCCAGACCTCCGGCGCACCCGCCGAGATGCTCTTCCTGGCCGCGGCCTGGTACCTGCTGCTGACCTCGATCTTCAGCGTCGGCCAGTACTACCTGGAGCGCTACTACGCACGCGGTTCGAGCCGGTCGCTGCCGGCGACGCCGTTCCAGAAGATCAAGGCCAACGTGCTGTCCCTGTCCAACCGCTCGTCGACGACGGGAGGCACCGCATGACCGCCATGGTGAAGGCCGAGGGCGTCCACAAGTCCTTCGGTCCGGTCGAGGTGCTCAAGGGCATCGACCTGGAGGTGAAGTCCGGCGAGGTGTTCTGCCTCATCGGCCCCTCCGGCTCCGGCAAGTCGACCTTCCTGAGGTGCATCAACCACCTGGAGAAGATCAACGCCGGCCGCCTCTACGTCGACGGTGAGCTGGTGGGCTACCGCCAGAAGGGCGACAAGCTCTACGAGCTGAAGGACAGCGAGGTCGCGCTGAAGCGCCGGGACATCGGCATGGTCTTCCAGCGCTTCAACCTGTTCCCGCACATGACGGCCGTGGAGAACGTCATGGAGGCACCGGTCCAGGTCAAGGGCGCCAACAAGGGCCAGGCCCGGCAGCGTGCGCTGGAACTGCTGGACCGGGTGGGCCTGGCCGACAAGGCGGGCAACTACCCCTCCCAGCTCTCCGGCGGCCAGCAGCAGCGCGTCGCGATCGCGCGGGCCCTGGCCATGGACCCGAAGCTGATGCTGTTCGACGAGCCGACCTCGGCGCTGGACCCGGAGCTGGTGGGTGACGTCCTGGACGTCATGCGCGACCTCGCCGAGTCCGGCATGACGATGGTCGTCGTCACCCATGAGATGGGCTTCGCCCGCGAGGTGGGCGACAGCCTGGTCTTCATGGACGGTGGCGTGGTGGTCGAGTCCGGCCACCCGCGCGAGGTGCTGACCAACCCGCAGCACGAGCGGACGAAGTCCTTCCTGTCCAAGGTGCTCTGACCCCGGACACGGCGAAGGGGCGGTACGGAGTCTCCGTACCGCCCCTTCGCACGTCCCGGCCCGGCCCGGCGGCAAGTGTCCGAGACGCCGTCGAGCCCCTCCCTCGTAATACCCTGGAAGCTCCATCAGCTCTTACCCGTGCACGCTCCCGACGATGAAGCCCTGCGTGAGGACTACAAGTGGAACTGGCCTATTACTCGGACTACGCCGTGCGCCTCGTCAACACCGAGGAGCCGGTCCGGGGCAAGGACGCCCTGACGTCGGTGGAGGCCGTTCGCGACCTGTTCGGCACCAGCCGGTCCGCGGCCCGTCGTGCCACGGAGGCGGACGTGACGCGGTTCCGCTCCATCCGGGCCCGGCTGCGCGCGGTCTTCGAGGCGGCCGACGCCGGCGACGAGACGCTCGCCGTCGACCTGCTCAACTCCCTGCTGCTGGAGTTCCCGGTCAGTCCCCAGATCTCCGGGCACGACGTCCGCGACGACGACGGGCGCCCCCTGTGGCACATGCACCTGGCGGACCACCCGTCCAACGCGACGGCCGGCTACGCGGCGATCGCCGCCATGGGCCTGGCGTTCCACCTCACCGAGTACGGCGTGGACCGCCTCGGCCTGTGCGAGGCCGCCCCCTGCCGCAACGCCTACCTGGACACCTCCACCAACCGCTCCCGGCGCTACTGCTCGGACCGCTGCGCGACCCGGGCCAACGTGGCGGCCTACCGGGCCCGCAAGCGCCTGGAGACGGCCAGGCCCGGCCTGCCCGAGACGACGGGCCTGGCGGCGGACAGCACCCAGCCGAGCAGCGCCCGGGGCGAGCGCCGGCCGGACCTGAGCGGCCGGTAGCGGAACCGGGCCCGGCCCAGCACCAGCTCGTCAGGCACCACGCCGTAGTCGGTACTGTCGCCGCCGGCGTGGGCGTTGTCGCCGAGCACCCACCAGCCGTCGCCGCGGCGCCCGGCGGCCCGCTTCACCACGAGCAGGTCCTGCTGGAAGGGGTGCCGCAGCACGACGACGTCACCGGTCCGGATCCGGGCGCCGTAGTGCACCAGGAGCCGGTCGCCGTGGTACAGCGTGGGCACCATGGAGGGACCCGTGACCTCGGCGACCCCGAAGGGCGGGGCCGGCCTTCCCCGCTCGGACTCCTGCGACAGCTCCGGCATCACCCGACACCTCCCCGGTTCTTTCCTCCACCAGTCTCAGTCTCACCCCGGACTTTTGTCCTAAGCCCAAGGGGGCACTCGCGAAAACCCCTCCGTCACGGAGTAATGTCCCCTGTGAGAAGACGATCACGAGGAAGGAATGCTCCATGCTTTCCCGCCTGTTTGCACCCAAGGTCAAGGTCAGCGCGCACTGCGACCTTCCCTGCGGTGTCTACGACCCCGCCCAGGCCCGCATCGAGGCGGAGTCGGTCAAGGCCGTCCAGGAGAAGATGGCCGGAAACGACGACCCGCACTTCCAGGCCCGCGCCACCGTCATCAAGGAGCAGCGCGCGGAGCTTGCCAAGCACCACGTCTCGGTGCTCTGGAGCGACTACTTCAAGCCCCCGCACTTCGAGAAGTACCCGGAGCTGCACCAGCTGGTCAACGACACCCTGAAGGCCCTCTCGGCCGCCAAGGCGTCGACCGACCCGGCCACCGGCCAGAAGGCGCTGGACTACATCGCCCAGATCGACAAGATCTTCTGGGAGACCAAGAAGGCTTGATCGCCACCTGCGGCGAAGGGGCCCGGCCGGATCGGCGGCCGGGCCCCTTCGCCGTGCGTACGGCCTGATGTGCGGCTTCACGGGGGGGCTTCACGGGCGGCTTGGCGTGTGGCCTTACGTAAGGCTTGGCGTGCGGCCTCGGGCACGGCCTGACCTGCGGCCTCGCGCCCGGCCTGACCTGCGGCCTCACATGCGGCTTGGCCTACGGCCTGGCGTGCGGCCTCGCGCACGGCCCTGACCTGCGGCCTCATACACGGCCTGACCTGCGGCCTCACGCACGGCTTGACGTGCGCCTCACGCGGCGGAGCCGGCCTTCGCCGGCCGGTCGCCGCGGAGCGGGACCTCGTGCGCGTCGTTGACGTTGTGGGCGTTGACCGGGCTGCGGCGCGCGACCAGCACCATGCCGGCGGCGAGAGCGGCGCCGGTGAGCCCCACGACGGCCGTACCGAGGTCGCCGCCGAAGCCGACGACGGCGGCCGCCAGGCCGCCGATCAGCGCGGCCGCGGGCAGAGTGATCGTCCAGGCGACCACCATGCGTCCCGCCACGCCCCAGCGGACCTCCGCGACCCGGCGGCCCAGCCCCGCGCCGAGGATGCTGCCCGACGCGACCTGCGTGGTGGACAGGGCGAAGCCGAGGTGGGCGGAGGTGAGGATGACGGCCGTGGAGGCGGTCTCCGCCGCGAAGCCCTGGGGCGAGCGGATGTCCGCCAGGCCCTGGCCCATCGTGCGGATGATCCGCCAGCCGCCGAGGTAGGTGCCCAGCCCCATGGCCAGCCCCGCGGAGGCGACCACCCACAGGGGCGGCCCGGCGTCGGCGCCGAGCGCCCCGGCCGAGACGAGGGTGAGGGTGATGACGCCCATGGTCTTCTGCGCGTCGTTCGTGCCGTGGGCGAGGGAGACCAGCGAGGCGGAGGCGACCTGGCCGACCCGGAAGCCCCTGGCCACCGTCTCCGGGCGGGCCCGGCGGGTGAGCCGGTAGGCCAGGCCGGTGGCCAGCAGCGCCGCGACCCCGGCCACCAGCGGTGAGGCCACCGCCGGCACCAGGACCTTCTCGACGACCTTGCCGACGTGCACCCCCTGGCTGCCCGCTCCCGCCCACACCGCCCCGATCAGCCCGCCGAAGAGGGCGTGGGAGGAACTGGACGGCAGCCCGAGGAGCCAGGTCAGCAGGTTCCACAGGATCGCCCCGACCAGCCCCGCGAAGATCATGCCGGGGGTGACGAGGCCGTCGTCCACGATGCCGTCCGAGATGGTCCGGGCGACCTCGGTGGACAGGAACGCACCGGCGACGTTGAGGACACCGCTGAGCAGGACCGCCGTCCGGGGAGCGAGCGCGCCGGTGGCGATGGAGGTGGCCATCGCGTTCGCCGTGTCGTGGAATCCGTTGGTGAAGTCGAAGACGAGTGCCGTGATGATCACGGCTGCCACGAGGAACGTGATGTGGTCCATCGCAGCATGCAAACAAGTCCGGGCCGGGGGGCGGGACCGGCGAGGCGGAGCAGACGCAAGGTTCACGCAGGTGGCCGTGGCGGGCCCTCTACGATCGCGCCCATGACGATCCGTTGGACCTACGCCTTCATCGACCGCCCCCGCTCCGGCTTCCGAGCCGCCTGTGACTTCTGGACGGCGGTCACGGACACCCGGCTGTCCGAACTGCGCGGCGAGCACGAGGAGTTCGTGACCCTTCTCCCGGAGGATGCCGACGCGTACGTGAAGGCGCAGGCGGTGGAGTCGGGGCCGGGCGGCGCGCATCTCGACTTCTGCGTGGACGACGTGGCTCAGTTCGCCTCCGCGGCGGTGCGGCTCGGCGCGAGCGTGGTGACGGACCTGGGGTCGCTCGTCGTACTGCGCTCACCGGGCGGCCAGTTGTTCTGCGCGGACCCGTGGCGCGGCCAGGCGTCACGGCCGGACGTGGTGCAGGGGAGCCGGCTCGACCAGGTGTGCCTGGACGTCCCGCCCTCCCTGTACGGCACCGAAGTCGCCTTCTGGAGCGCGCTGCTGGCCGGCTGGGACGCGCGGCCGGGGTCCCTCCCCGAGTTCCATGTGGTCCAGCCGCCGTCCGGTCTGCCGGTCCGTCTGCTGCTCCAGCGCCTCGACGAGGAGCGGCCGGTCTCCGCGCACCTCGACCTGGCCTGCGCGGACCCGGCCGCGACCCGGGCGCGGCACGAAGCCCTCGGGGCGGTCTTCGTGTCGGGCTTCTCCGGCTGGACGGTGATGCGCGACCCGGCGGGCGGCCTGTACTGCCTGACGTCCCGCGATCCGGCGACGGGCGCAGTGCGCTCCCGGTCCCCGCGGACGGCCTGACGTCAGCGCGGGTCGGCGTACGCGCAGGAAGCGGGCCGACCCGCGTCGGGCGTCGGGCAGAGCGGCAGGTCGTAGGTCTCCCCGGGTTCGGTGTCCTCCCAGACGTACGGCCCTGCGGGCTCCGCCGAATCCCGCATCCACAGGGTCAGCGCACCCGCCGCGGCCACGAGCAGCACCCACACGATCACCGCCGCGCGCCGCGCACGGCGGCGGTGCTCCCCCGGTAAGCCCATGGGTCACACGCTAGCCCTCCGCGTCGCGCCCGGCCAGGCGGGCCAGAGACGGGCCGGGGCCGGCCTCTGCGCCCGTGCTCAGGGGCGCCGTGTGACGGCTTCCTCCGATACCGGCCGGGGTGGGGCGGCGCCGGGCGCGGCGGTCTCCGGCAGCGCCGTCGCCGTGGCTGTGGGAGCCTCGGCCTGCTGTTGCTCCGCCGCGGTGCGGGCGCTGTCGGCGCCCTCGGTCTCCCGCGCTCCGCAGTCCGGGTTGTGGCAGGGGCCCGCCACCCACCGCGGGACCCATGTGCCCAGCGTCTTGTGCCGCCGGACGACCGTTTCCACTAGCTGTCCGCACGTGGGACAGACGTGCTCGTCGCTGCTGCCCATGTCCTCAGCGTAGGCCGGTCCGGGCGTCACCGCCCACCGCCGTACGCGGGTGCCCGCCGGCTCGCGGCGCCGGGCCCGGACACCAGCCGCGCCGGGTCGGTGCGCGGGACTTGCACGGGGCCTGCGGGGGCCTACACGAGGCCTGCGCAGAGCTGGCGCGGGCCGGACGTCACCGGGTCGGTGGGCAGATCCTGGCCGGGTTGCCTAGACCGCGTGCGACGCCGGCTCGCGCCACATCGGCCACATCTCCGGGCCGTCGGGCAGGTGCAAGGCGGGGCCGCAGGGCTCGAACCCGAGGCGCTCGTACAGTTTGCGGCTGCGCGCACTGCTCGCCTCCAGGTACGCCGCGGTCCCCTCGCGGTCGCACCGGTCGAGGACCGTCTCGATGAGCGCCGTGCCGAGCCCCTCGCCCTGGCGGCCCGGGGCGACTCCGATCATCCACAGGTACTCGTGGGCCCGCCCCGAGGGGTGGATGCCCGCGGTGAGCCGGCCGATGAGCTCGATGCGCTCGTTGCCGGGGTCGACGGCCTCCCGCACCTGGGCCGGGCCCTCGTCCTCGGCGTCGTCGTCCTGATGGGGATCGCCGGCGGGCAGGGACAGCCACAGCGCACAGGCCGAGCCGTCCTCCGTGACGTCGATGCGGCCGGCCTCGAACACGATGTCGGTGAAGGCCGCCATGAGCCCGGGGTGATGCTCGCGACGGTCCTGCGCCTCGGGGAAGACCCAGCCGCTCACGGGGTCGTCCTGGAACGCCTCGTCGAGCAGACGGACGATCAGGTCCCTGTCCCCTTCGTCCGCCGTCCGGATCGCCACACCCATGCTCCGCCCCTTCGCTCGTCCGATCGGCGTTGATCGTAGGGGCGTTGAGGGTGACCCGGACGAACCGCGAGCCAGCTTGGCGCAAATCAGTCGAACGCGCGCCCTGTCTCGCGTACGTGACACGCGTAAGGGGCGGGCCCCGCACACCGTGGGGCAGTGCGGGACCCGCCGGCCGGAGGCCGGTGACCGCGCGGGGTCAGGAGCCGCACGGCCCCGGCGCTCCGGGGTCGCGCCCTTCGGTCGCCCGAAGAGCCGTCAGTGCTGCCGGCGGCCGGTCCCCCGACCGCCGAACGGTGACCGCCGACGGGTGTCGACCGTCAACTGCTGCGCCGCGTCACGAACTCGGCGAGGGCCAGCAGTCCGCCCGCCGACTCCGGGTCCGGCACCGCCCGGGAGAGCTGCTGCATCGCCCGGGCCATCCGGTCCGCCGCCTGGATCTGTGCCCAGTCCCGGCCCCCCGCACGCTCCACGGCCGTGGCGATGTGGTCGAGGTCCTCCTTCTCGCCGGGCCGTGCGTACAGTTCGGCCAGTTCCGCCGCCTCCGGAGTGCCGGAGACCAACGCCGCGACGACGGGCAGGGACTTCTTGCGGACGGCCAGATCCGCGCCGGCGGGCTTGCCGGTACGACGCGGATCACCCCATATGCCGATGATGTCGTCGATGAGTTGGAAGGCGAGCCCGGCCTCCCGGCCGAACGCGTCCAGCGCCGCCACCTCGTCGTTCGAGGCACCCGCGTACAGACCGCCGATCGCGCAGGCGCTGCCGAGCAGTGCGCCCGTTTTGGCCTCCGCCATGGCGAGCACCTCGTCGAGCGTCACCTCGCCCGGGGCGCAGTGCTCCAGGGCCGTGTCCGCGTGCTGGCCCCCGCACAGTTCGATCACGCAGTCCGCGAGTCGCGCGGCCGCTGCCCGGGACACCGGACGCGGGTCCTCGGCCAGCAGCCTCAGCGCCAGCGCCTGCAGGGCGTCACCGGCGAGGATCGCGTCCGCGTCACCGAACACGGTCCAGGCGGTGGCCCGGTGGCGGCGGGTGGCGTCCCGGTCCATCACATCGTCGTGCAGCAGCGAGAAGTTGTGGACCAGCTCCACCGCCGCGGCCGCCGTGGCAGCTGCCGCCCGGGCCTCGGGACCGCCGAGGGCGGACGCCGCGGCGAGGACCAGAGCGGGACGGATGGCCTTGCCCGAGCCGCCGTCGGCGGGGCTGCCGTCGGCCTGCTCCCAGCCGAAGTGGTAGAGCGCGACCCGGCGCATCGAAACGGGCAGGGTGCCGAGGGCGCACCGCAGCACCGGGTCGACCTCCGCGCGGGCCCGCTCCAGGAGCGTCACCGCCTCGTGCCCCTCGGCCGGTTCGGTCCGGCCGTCCCGCTGCGTCCCGATCGGCCTGCGCCCTTCCGGCGACTCTGCCGGGGGCCGGGACTCGGCCCCGGGCTGCCCGCCGGGGGCGGGCAGCGTCGGCTCCGTCCGGGACTCCGTGAGGGAATCACCCATGGAGCCGCCTCGGCGGACGAGCGGACGGTGGCGCTTCCGCTGCCGCCGGGCGCATGCCCCTAGGGCCTGCCCGCAGCGGTGGGCGGGGACACGAGAGGAGCACCGGGAGCGTCACTGCCAGCGGCCGATCTCGACGTTCTCCAGGACGCCGAGCGCGTCCGGCACCAGGACGGCGGCCGAGTAGTAGGCCGTGACGAGGTACTTGATGATGGCCTGTTCGTTGATGCCCATGAAGCGCACGGACAGGCTCGGCTCGACCTCGTCCGGGATGCCGGAGGCCCGCAGACCGATGACGCCCTGGTCCGCCTCGCCGGTACGCAGGGCGATGATCGAGGTCGTCCGCGCCTCGGTCACCGGAATCTTGTTGCACGGGAAGATCGGCACTCCGCGCCAGGTGGGGATGCGGTTGCCTGCCATGTCGATGGTCTCGGGCACAAGGCCCCGCTTGTTGAGCTCGCGGCCGAACGCCGAGATGGCCCGCGGGTGCGCGAGGAGCAGCTTGGTACCGCGGCGCCGGCTGAGCAGCTCGTCCAGGTCGTCCGGGCTGGGGACGCCGTCGTGCGGCTGGATCCGCTGGTCGTACTCGCAGTTGTGCAGCAGACCGAAGTCCCGGTTGTTGATGAGCTCGTGCTCCTGGCGCTCCTTGAGCGCCTCGACCGTCAGCCGGAGCTGCTGCTCGGTCTGGTTCATAGGCTGGTTGTAGAGGTCGGCCACGCGCGTGTGGATGCGCAGGACGGTCTGGGCGACGCTCAGTTCGTACTCGCGAGGCCGGGCCTCGTAGTCGACGAACGTGTGCGGGATGTCCGGCTCGCCCGAGTGGCCGGCGGCGAGGTCGATCTCCTTCTCGCCGTACTTGTTGGAGCGCTGCGAGGGGATCGAGCGGACCTGCTGGAGGTGCCCGGTCAGGGTGTCCGAACGCTCCGCGATCTGCTGGAACTCGGCGCGGGGCAGGACCAGCACGGTGCAGGCGGTGAGTGCGCGGGCCGTGTACTCCCAGATCGCGTCCTCGTCGAGGAGCGCGTCGTCGCCGAAGTAGGCGCCGTCGGCGAGGATACCGAGGGACTCGTCGTTCCCGTACGGGCCGGTGCCGACCTTCTCGACCCGGCCGTGCGCCAGCAGGTACACCTCGTCGGACGGCCCGCCGAACGACGTGATCACCTCGCCCGCCGCGAACTCCCGCTGCTCGCAGCGGCGGGCGATCTCGAAGAGGACCTCCTCGTCCTCGTAGGACCGCAGTGCCGGCAGCTCGCCCAGCTCCGCGGGGATGATCTCGACACGGTCGCCGGTCTTGACGAACGTCAGCCGACCGTCGCCCACGGCGTAGGTGAGCCGCCGGTTCACCCGGTACGTACCGCCCTTGATGTCGACCCAGGGCAGCATGCGCAGCAGCCAGCGAGAGCTGATCTCCTGCATCTGCGGCACGGACTTGGTCGTGGTGGCCAGGTTCCGCGCGGCCGCTGTGCCGAGACTCTGCTGCGGCTTGGTCTGCTCCGTGCGGACCTCTTCGCCTACCGACATAGAGAACTGCCTCCCCGGTTGTGACCGACGCCCATATGCCTCGGGCATCGCTGTGCACGGGCAAGCCTTCCTCACGCAGCGTCGTGGTGCTATTACCCGAAAGAGCGGGAATGGATCTTTGCCGCGCTGGGCAGGGGGGCCGGTTCAGGCGTCCCTGGCGTTCGAAGACACCGAACTGCGGCTCCCGCAAGCGCCCGTGAGGCCGGCCGCGGGCCGGGACCGGCCGACACGCCGAACACCCGCAGGTCCCGGGGGCGGCGCCGCGGCTCGCCTCGGACGGACGTCGGACGGACGTCGGGCGGATGTCGCACGGATGTCGGACGGACGCCGGGCGCTCGCCGCTCTCCGCCGGCGCCGGCCCGGCAACCACCGCTCCCGGGTGACAATGGCGCGGTGACCAGCCCCGACACCTCCGGCCTCGCCTCACTGCGCCCCCGGCTCCCCTCGCCGATGCAGGAGGTCGTGGACGGCCGGTTCGGGCGGCGGGGCGTGCGGCTGCTGCTGAAGCGCGACGACCTGATCCATCCGGAACTGATCGGCAACAAGTGGCGCAAGCTGGCGCCGAACCTCGCGGCTGCCGCCGGCCGGACCGTCGTCACGTTCGGCGGTGCCTGGTCCAACCACCTGCGCGCCACGGCAGCGGCCGGCCGCCTGCTCGGCATCCCCACGGTCGGTGTCGTACGCGGCGACGAACTGGCGACCCGGCCCCTGAACCCCTCCCTGGCGCGCTGCGCGGCCGACGGGATGCGGCTGCACTTCGTCGACCGGACGACCTACCGCCGCAAGGCGGAGCCCGCCGTCCTGGCCTCAGTGCTGCGCGCGGCGGGGGCCAGGGAGGCCTGCGTCGTCCCCGAGGGCGGCAGCAACGCCGAGGCGGTGCGCGGCTGCCGGGAGCTGGGCGCCGAACTGCGCGGCGAGGCCGACGTCGTCGCCGTGGCCTGCGGAACCGGGGGCACCCTGGCGGGCCTGGCCGCCGGTCTCGCGCCCGGGCAGCGCGCCCTGGGCGTGCCGGTGCTCAGGGGCGGCTTCCTGGCCGCGGAGACCGAGGCCCTGCAACGACGCGCCTTCGGCGGCCGTCGGGGCACCTGGGACCTGGACGACCGTTTTCACTTCGGCGGCTACGCGCGCGTGCCCGCCGAGCTGGAGGCGTTCGCCGTGGACTTCGAACAGCGCCACGGCCTGCCCGTCGAGCGGCTCTACGTCGCCAAGCTGCTGTACGGCCTCGTCACCCTGGTGGACGAGGGCGCCATGCCGCGCGGGACGACGCTGGCGGCCGTGATCACGGGCCGCCCGTTCCCGTGACCCGTGACCCGTGACCCGAGGTCCGAGGTCCGGGGTCCGAGGTCCGAGGTCCGGGCTTCCCGTCCCGGACCGCCCCGGGCCGGACCGTCACGCCGCCTCCCGGAAGGCCGCCGCCTCCTCCAGGTCCAGCCTGCGCAGCAGGGTCCGCAGCATCTCGTCGTCGATGTAGCGGCCGTCGCGGAGCTTGACGAACACCTCGCGCTCGGCGCTGATCATCTCCCGCGACAGCCGCCGGTAGGTGTCGTCGACGGACTCCCCGGTGATCGGGTTCGCCTGCCCGAGGCGCTCCCAGACGGCGTTGCGGCGGCGCTCCAGGACCGTGCGCAGGCGTTCGGCGAGCGGGCCTGGCAGGGCGTTGCGCTCGTCGGTGAGGAGTTCGTCCAGGCGACGCTCGGCCGCCCGGGAGGCCTGCGCCTGGGCGTTGGCCTCGGCGAGGGTCTCGGCCTGGGCGTCGCGCCCGGGGAACTTCAGCAGACGGATCAGCGGGGGAAGGGTCAGGCCCTGCACGACGAGGGTCCCGATGACGGTGGTGAAGGTCAGGAAGAGGATCAGGTTGCGCTGCGGAAAGGGCTCCTCGCCGCCGTGCAGGGTGAGCGGGATGGAGAAGGCGATGGCCAGCGACACCACGCCCCGCATCCCGGCCCAGCCGACCACGAAGGGCGCCTTCCACGTGAGTCTCTCCTCGCGTTCGCGGATCCGGGCCGACAGCAGCCGTGGCAGGTAGGCCGAGGGGTACACCCACACGAACCGGGCGGCGACCACCACCAGGAAGACCGCGACCGCGTACCAGAGGGCCTGCGAGCCCTCGTACTCCCCCAGTCCCCGCAGGACGATCGGCAGCTGGAGGCCGATCAGCGCGAACACCGCCGACTCCAGGACGAAGGCGACCATCTTCCAGACGGCGTCCTCCTGCAGGCGCGTGGCGAAGTCGACCTCCCACGCGCGGTGCCCGAGGTAGAGCGCGACGACCACGACGGCCAGCACACCGGAGGCGTGCACCTGCTCGGCGACGGCGTAGGCGACGAACGGGGTGAGCAGGGACAGGGTGTTCTGGAACAGCGCTTCCTTCACGTGGGTGCGCAGCCAGTGGATCGGCGCCATCAGCACGAGTCCGACCACGACACCGCCCACCGCGGCGAGGAGGAACTCGCCGATGCCCCCGGCCCAGGTGGCCCCCTCGCCGACGGCGGCCGCGAGGGCGACCCGGTAGGCGGTGATGGCGGTGGCGTCGTTCAGCAGGGACTCGCCCTGGAGGATCGTGGTGATCCGGGACGGCAGTCCCACCCGGCGGGCCACCGCCGTCGCCGCGACCGCGTCCGGGGGCGCGACGACCGCGCCGAAGACCAGGGCGGCCGTCAGCGGCATGTCCGGAACGATCACGTACAGGGCCCAGCCGACGACGAACGTCGCGAACAGCACGTAGCCGACGGACAGCATCGCCACCGGCCGCAGCTGTGCCCGCAGGTCGAGGTAGGAGCTGTCACTGGCGGCCGTGTGCAGCAGCGGGGGCAGGATGAGCGGCAGCACGACATGGGGGTCGAGCGTGTAGTCCGGCACCCCCGGGACGTAGCTCACCGCCAGTCCGGCCGCCACCAGCAGCAGCGGCGCCGGCACTGGTGTGCGCCGCGCGGCCGCGGCGATCGCGGCACTGCCCGCCACCAGGAGCAGCAGTGGCATCACGTCCATCGTTCTCGCCCGCCCTCTTTTTCCACGCGGTCTTCGGCTCGACCGTCGTAACCTGGCAATCATGAAACAGTGCACGCACGCCGACGCGCTGCCGCACCCCGAACCGGGTCCGCTCACCGAGACCTGTCCGGAGTGCCTGGCGGAGGGCACGGATCCGGTGCAGCTGAGGCTGTGCCTCAGCTGTGGGCACGTCGGCTGCTGCGACTCCTCGCCGGGGCGGCACGCGGCGCGGCACCACAAGGAGTCCGGCCATCCCGTGATGCGGACCCACGAGCCCGGGGAGGCCTGGCGGTGGTGCTTCGTCGACCATGTCCTGGTGTGACGCCGCAGGACCCCGCAGCAGGACGGTTCGACCGTCTGACGTCTGGGTACGTCAACCCGGCGCGCGCTCTTCCCATTTGGGCCCGCCCAACCCCTAGACACGGAGCGTATCCACAGGTTTACTGTGAGTGACGGCAAGGGGTTGGGGTCCCGGGGACAGGACCGTTGAGAGCGCGATAGCGTCACCGCTGAACCACGTAGCGCGTTACCCCCGGGGGGCGACCCTCGGGCCCTATAACGCTTGTACCACCATGGAGGTGAGGGTGTCCCAGATCGCAGGCGAGCCCGCGACCCAGGACTTCGTCGAAGTCCGGCTGCCGGCCGCGGGGGCCTACCTGTCGGTGCTGCGTACGGCCACGGCCGGTCTCGCGGCCCGTTTGGACTTCACCCTCGACGAGATCGAGGACCTGCGCATCGCGGTGGACGAGGCCTGCGCGATCCTGCTGCAGCAGGCCGTGCCCGGCTCGGTGCTCAGTTGCGTCTTCCGCCTCGTCGACGACTCACTCGAGGTCACCGTCTCGGCGCCGACCACGGACGGGCACGCCCCTTCACGGGACACCTTCGCCTGGACCGTCCTGTCCGCCCTCGCGGGCAAGGTCTCCTCCGCCGTGGACAAGGACAGAACCGTTTCGATCAGCCTCTACAAACAGCGCGGCGCGGGACCCGGGCCGGCGTGAGGAACGGGGACGGGCCGGTGCGGGACGAAGAGCGCAGCACACGAGAGCTGCCGGCCGAGGGCACGGGCACAGGCGGTCCGAGCGGAGCCCGGCGCATGGCGGACGGTATCGACGGCATTCCCGAGCAGGCCCGCCCGCACCCGGAGGACGACGCCGCGGGGGCCGTCCTCCCGGGCGGTGCGAGGCCGGAGCGGGACAGTGCCGTGCGGAGCGCGCCTCCGGGCGGGGAGGTCACCGCATCCCCGGCCCAGGGGGGTCCCGCCACCCACGAGGAGTCGAGGGTGGCGGAGGGGGCGAGGGCTCGGGGAAGGGCGACGGGCGGGACGATGAGCGAGCACGAGCGACACTCCGAGGACGAGACGCCGAACGCGCACCGCGCCCAGGGCGCGCACCACGGGTCCCCGGACCGCAGCGGGGCACGCGAGATGTTCCTGAAGCTGCGCACCCTGAGCAGCGGCAGCCCGGAGTACGCGGAGCTGCGCAACCAGCTGGTCCGCATGCACCTGCCGCTCGTGGAGCACCTGGCCCGCCGCTTCCGCAACCGGGGCGAGCCGCTGGACGACCTCACCCAGGTCGCCACGATCGGCCTAATCAAGTCGGTCGACCGCTTCGACCCGGACCGCGGGGTGGAGTTCTCCACGTACGCGACCCCGACGGTCGTCGGAGAGATCAAGCGGCACTTCCGCGACAAGGGCTGGGCGGTGCGCGTCCCGCGCCGGCTGCAGGAACTGCGCCTGTCGCTGACGACGGCGACGGCCGAGCTCTCGCAGCTGCACGGCCGCTCCCCCACGGTCCACGAGCTCGCCGAGAAGCTGGCGATCTCGGAGGAGGAGGTCCTGGAGGGCCTGGAGTCGGCCAACGCGTACTCCACGCTGTCCCTGGACGTCCCCGACACGGACGACGAGTCGCCGGCGGTCGCGGACACCCTCGGCGCGGAGGACGAGGCGCTGGAGGGCGTCGAGTACCGGGAGTCCCTCAAGCCGCTGCTGGAGGACCTCCCGCCGCGCGAGAAGCGGATCCTGCTGCTGCGGTTCTTCGGGAACATGACCCAGTCGCAGATCGCGCAGGAGGTCGGCATCTCGCAGATGCACGTCTCCCGGCTGCTGGCGCGCACCCTGGCCCAGCTGCGGGAGAAGCTCCTCGTCGAGGAGTGACCGCTACTGCTCGCCGGTGTTTCCGGGCCCGCGGATCCCGAGGGCCCGGGTGGTCTCCGGGTTCACGAGCAGCACGAGCGCCGCGACGGCGACGACCGCGAGGGCGATTCCGCCCGGGATGGCCATGCTGTCGGCCTGCAACAGGTTGTAGGCCACCGGCAGCGCCAGGAGCTGGGTGATGACGGCGGGTCCGCGGCTCCAGCTGCGGCGGGCGAGCAGTCCGCGCGCGGCGAGCAGCGGCAGCAGCGCGAGGACGACCAGGGTGATCCCACCGGTCACGGCCTGCTGCCGGTCGTCCGGGTGTCCGCTCAGGCCGAGGACGAGGATCCAGACGCCGCCGACGACCAGCGCGAGCCCCTCCAGTGCCGCCAGCAGCGCGGCGTAGGTGAGCCGCCGCGGGCGGGGGCCGGTGGTTTCCTCGGTGGTGGGGGTCTGCTCACTGCTCACCCCTGAAGGGTAGCCCTCGGCGCACGCGCCCCCCGTGGCCAGGTTCACCTCCGCTCTCTTACCTGATCCCCACCTCGGTCTGGGCCAGGTACCACCCAGTAGGTACGCTGCCAGTCATGCGTGCACTTCTCGTGGTCAATCCGGCGGCAACCACCACAAGTGCGCGCACACGCGACGTACTGATCCATGCGCTCGCCAGCGAGATGAAGCTGGAGGCGGTCACCACCGAGTACCGCGGCCACGCCCGCGACCTCGGGCGGCACGCGGCCCAGAGCGACGACATCGACCTGGTGGTGGCCCTCGGCGGTGACGGCACGGTCAACGAGGTGGTCAACGGCCTGCTGCACGCGGGCCCGAACCCCGGGCACCTGCCCGGCCTGGCCGTGGTCCCGGGCGGTTCCACGAACGTCTTCGCCCGTGCCCTGGGTCTGCCCAATGACGCGGTGGAGGCCACCGGTGTCCTGCTGGACGCGCTGCGCGAGGGCCGGGAGCGGACGGTCGGCCTCGGTCTGACCTCGGGCACGGCCGGCACGGAGGACGAGTCGGTGCCGTCCCGCTGGTTCACCTTCAACGCCGGGCTCGGATTCGACGCCGGCGTGGTGGGGCGGGTGGAGCAGCACCGCGAACGGGGCCGCAAGTCCACGCACGCGCTGTACGTGCGCCAGGTGGTGCGCCAGCTCCTCGGCGAGCCGAACCGCCGGCACGGCACGATCACACTGGAGCGGGCGGGCGAGGAACCGATCACCGATCTGGTCCTGTCCATAGCCTCGAACACCTCGCCATGGACGTTTCTGGGGAATCGCCCGATCTACGCAGCACCTAAGGCCTCGTTCGATACCGGCCTCGACGTCTTCGCTCTCAGCCGCCTCTCCACCGCGGCGGTTGCCCGGTATGGCACCCAGTTGCTCACTTCGTCCCCCGAGCGCGGCCCCCATGGGAAGCACGCCACTTCGCTGCACGACTTGACACAGTTCACCTTGCATTCGAAGGTCCCGCTCCCCCTCCAGATGGACGGCGACCACCTGGGGCTGCGAACCAGCGTGACGTTCACAGGCGTACGCCGTGCACTGCGTGTGATTGTGTGAGCAGAACTGGCTAAAGTCCTTTCACTCGAACGTTTAGGCCAGGATCCACCCCATGGAAGTACGGCTGTGACCTAGTCGACACCGAAGAATCAAAAAAAACTTTCCGGAAGGGGTTGTATCCGCCGCTGAGGTTTGCGAGTCTCTACGTGGCGATCGGGACGGCCCGCAGGATCGGCCTCCACTGATCACCAGAACCCCTCATCAACTCACAGGACCTACGTCAGGGAACCTGGCGGTCGGCCCTTCACTTGTTGGGGGATTCGTGAAAGCGTTCACATTCACAAGCACACCTGCACGTAATACCAAGGAGAGGTAGCAGCCATGGACTGGCGTCACAACGCCGTTTGCCGCGAGGAAGACCCCGAGCTCTTCTTCCCCATCGGCAACACCGGTCCTGCGCTGCTGCAGATCGAGGAAGCCAAGGCCGTCTGCCGTCGCTGCCCGGTGATCGAGCAGTGTCTGCAGTGGGCGCTCGAGTCCGGCCAGGACTCCGGCGTCTGGGGTGGTCTCAGCGAGGACGAGCGCCGCGCGATGAAGCGCCGCGCCGCTCGCAACCGGGCTCGTCAGGCTTCCGCCTGACAACCCACCCCTGCTGACAGCCTGAGCTTGGCGGCGCGTACACCGCGTACGCATCTCCCGCCCCCGAGCCGCAGCGCGCAGTTCCCCCGATGCGCTTAGTCAAGCGACAACGAGCTTTAGCCCCGGGCCAGTTGACGGCCCGGGGCTCAATGCTTTTCCGGGCCGTTCCGTAAGTCGCGGCGCCCTTCTGTCATGGAGCCGGCGCAACTCCGTTGACTCTTCCGGGAATTGCCAGCCGGCTCCTCCCGTGCGGCGGCTCGCATCGCCGAAAGCCGGCCGCCGCCCGCTACTTCTCGCCGCGCACCGGGATGTCCAGGATCACCCGGGTCCCGTGCTGCGGGGCGGGGACCATGTCGAAGGTGCCGCCCAGTTCGCCCTCCACCAGCGTGCGCACGATCTGCAGGCCCAGATTGCCGGCCGTGTGCGGATCGAAGCCCTCCGGGAGCCCGACCCCGTCGTCTTGGACCGTGACCAGCAGACGGGCTTCCTTGGTGGTGCCGCCGCGGACCGCCGACACCTCGACCGTGCCGGTGTCGCCCTCCCGGAAACCGTGCTCCAGCGCGTTCTGCAACACCTCGGTCAGGACCATGGACAGCGGCGTGGCGACCTCGGCGTCGAGGATGCCGAAGCGGCCGGTGCGCCGGCCGGTGACCTTGCCGGGCGAGATCTCCGCCACCATGGCGAGGACCCGGTCGGCGATGTCGTCGAACTCCACGCGCTCGTCCAGGTTCTGGGACAGCGTCTCGTGCACGATCGCGATCGACCCGACGCGCCGCACCGCCTCCTCCAGGGCTTCCCGCCCGCCGTCGGACTCGATGCGCCGGGCCTGGAGGCGCAGCAGGGCGGCGACGGTCTGGAGGTTGTTCTTGACCCGGTGGTGGATCTCCCGGATGGTCGCGTCCTTGGTGATCAGCTCGCGTTCGCGCCGACGCAGTTCGGTGACGTCGCGCAGGAGGACGAGGGAACCGATGCGGGTGCCCTTGGGCTTGAGGGGGATCGCGCGGAACTGGATGACCCCGTCGCTGGCCTCGATCTCGAACTCGCGCGGTGCCCAGCCGCTGGCGACCTTGGCCAGCGCCTCGTCCACCGGGCCCCGGGTCGGGGCGAGTTCGGCGGTCGTGCGGCCGAGGTGCTGGCCGACGAGGTCGGAGGCGAGGCCGAGCCGGTGGTAGGCGGACAGCGCGTTCGGGGAGGCGTACTGGACGAGGCCGTCGGCGTCGAGACGGATCAGGCCGTCGCCCACGCGGGGCGAGGCGTCCATGTCGAGCTGCTGGTTCGCGAACGGGAAGGAACCCGCCGCGATCATCTGCGCGAGGTCGGAGGCGCTCTGCAGGTAGGTCAGTTCGAGGCGGCTCGGGGTGCGCACGGTCAGCAGGTTGGTGTTGCGGGCGATGACCCCGAGGACGCGGCCCTCCCGCCGCACGGGGATCGACTCGACCCGGACCGGGACCTCCTCGCGCCACTCCGGGTCGCCTTCCCGCACGATGCGGCCCTCGTCCAGGGCGGCGTCCAGCATGGGGCGGCGGCCGCGCGGGACGAGGTGGCCGACCATGTCGTCCTGGTAGGAGGTCGGTCCGGTGTTGGGCCGCATCTGGGCGACCGACACGTACCGGGTGCCGTCGCTGGTGGGGACCCACAGGACCAGGTCGGCGAAGGAGAGGTCGGAGAGCAGCTGCCACTCCGAGACCAGCAGATGGAGCCACTCGAGATCGGTGTCGTCGAGTGCGGTGTGCTGGCGTACGAGTTCGTTCATGGAGGGCACGTGTGCGAGCGTACCCGGGGGTTTGTACGGCACTGAAACACCCGCGGGCCGCGGCGCCTGGGAGGGACCCTCAACCCTCCCGGCACCGCAGCCCGGAGCAGTATCGGCCGTGGGGTGTGCGGTCCCGGTCGGCCGAAGGATGAGGAGCCGGGGCAGTCAGGGCAGAGAGCCTCGGATCCTCGATCCGCCTTCCTGTGCGGGGAAGACGGAAGCTGGCTGCGCGCTGTGACACGCGTTCTCGTCACGCATTGTGGACTAGACCACTCGCGGGTGTCCATGCGTGCGAGGCTGTTCGTTGCTGTCTTTTTCTCCGACGTGCCGGGCGCACCGGCGCCCAGCAGGCAGCCTAACCCGTGTGGGATCCTGTGCGGGGCCAGACGGTCATGGCAATTTCCGCGACGGCTTCCAGTTCCTCCCGGCTCGCCCCGTCCCGCGCCTGTTGTGACATGCCCTGGATCATGGCGCCGGTGTGGCGGGCCAGGGCGGCGGCGTCGGTGTCCGCGGGCAGCACACCGGCGGCGACATCGGCGCTGATGCGGCGCTCGAAAGCGGCGATGTTGGCGTTGCGGCGCTCGCGCAGCGACTGCTCGACCTCGGGGGTGGAGCAGTTGGCGGCGGCGTGGACGACGAGGCAGCCGTGCGGATGGCCCGGTTCCGTGTACGCGGTGGCGGCCTCGCGCAGTGTGCGCACGGCGGCGGCGCGAGCGGTCGGCTCCTCGGCGAGTGCCCGGTCGGCGAAGGAGCCGTAGCGCACGCCGTAGACCTGGACGACCTCGTCGAAGAGGGAGCGCTTGTCGCCGAAGGCCGCGTAGAGGCTCGGCGCGCCGATGTCCATGACGCGGGTGAGGTCGGAGACGGAGGTGGCTTCGTAGCCGTGCTCCCAGAAGGCCAGGAGAGCCTTCTCCAGCGCGGTTTCGCGGTCGAAGGAGCGGGGGCGCCCGCGCGGCTTGGCCTTCTTGCGTCCGCCGGTGGCGGCACCCGTCGCCGCCGCCACCGGCTTCGTCGACTCAGTCGACCCCTGTGGCGAGGTCTGGTCGTTCACCATGGCGTGCATTTTATAGCGGGCACTAGAGAAATGTCAGCGGGCTGCTGTACGGTCATTTTTGTATCGATCGCTAGGGAATTGCGGAGGGGGAGCGTCATGGGTGTGCTCACGGGCAGGACGGCACTCGTCACGGGGGCGAGCAGGGGGATCGGTCGCGGCATCGCCGAGCGGTTGGCGCGCGACGGGGCGCGCGTGGCGGTGCACTACGGCAGGAGCGAGGCGGCGGCGAAGGAGACGGTCGCGGCGATCGAGAAGGAGGGCGGCTCGGCGTTCGCACTGGGCGTGGAGCTGGGGGTCCCGGGGGACGCCGAGGCGCTGTGGGAGGAGTTCGACCGGCATGCGGACGGCCTGGACATCCTGGTGAACAACGCGGGGATCGGTGGCACCCGCCCCATCGAGCAGCTGGAGGAGCGGGAGTTCGACGCGGTGTTCGCGGTGAACGTGAAGGCGCCGTTCTTCATCCTCAAGCACGGCATGCCCCGGCTGCGGGACGGCGGCCGCGTCGTCAACGTCTCGTCGGGACTGGCGCGGACGGCCGTGATGCCGGACAACATGGCGTACGCCATGACCAAGGGCGCGCTGGACATCCTCTCCCGTGACCTGTCCAAGGTGCTGGGCCCCCGGGGCATCACGGTGAACTCGGTGGCGCCGGGGATCATCGACACCGACAACACGGCCCCGCTGCTGAGCAGCCCCGGCGGCCGGCGGCAGGCCGAGGCGATATCGGCGCTGGGCGGCGTGGGCGAGCCGGCCGAGGTGGCGGACGTGGTGGCGTTCCTTGTCTCGGACGCCGGGCGCTGGGTGACGGGGAGCTGGGTGGACGTGACAGGGGGGTCACTGACATAGCTGGGGAGGAGGGTGCATGACGGCTGGCGGACGCACCTCGGCCGGTGGACGCGCCACGACCGGCGGGGGCGCCACGGCCGGCGGGGGCGCCGCCCACTCCACCGCCGGAGCCGTTCCCCGCCCGGCCACCTGCCCTGCACCCGGCGGCCGCCTCACCGCGCAGGGGCGTCCGCCACCCTGGGAGGGAGGCTCCCGCTCTGTTAGATTGGTCTAAACCACACGACCCTCCCCCGGGGTCCCCTCCCAGTCGAGCATCCCTCTCAGATCGGCAGGCTCAGCGTGGAAGTTGTCATCGTCCCGGACGCCAGGGCGGGCGGCGAGCTCATCGCCGAGGCCATGGCGCAGCTGCTCCGGCGCAAGCCCGACGCCCTGCTGGGCGTGGCCACCGGCTCGACGCCGTTGCCCGTGTACGAGGCGCTGGCCGGCAAGGTGCGCTCCGGTGCCGTGGACGTGACCCGGGCGCGCATCGCCCAGCTCGACGAGTACGTGGGGCTGCCCGCCGACCACCCGGAGTCCTACCGGTCGGTGCTGCGACGCGAGGTGCTGGAACCGCTGGGGATCGGCATGGAGCAGTTCACGGGTCCGGACGGTACGGCGGAGGACGTGCAGGGGGCATGCGAGGCCTACGACAGGGCGCTCGCCGAGGCCGGGGGTGTGGACCTCCAGTTGCTGGGGATCGGGACCGACGGGCACATAGGGTTCAACGAGCCGTGCTCCTCGCTGGCCTCCCGGACGCGCATCAAGACACTGACCGAGCAGACCCGGATCGACAACGCGCGCTTCTTCGACGGGGACATCGACCAGGTCCCGCACCACGTGATCACGCAGGGCATCGGCACGATCCTGGAGGCCAGGCACCTGGTCCTGCTGGCGACAGGTGAGGGCAAGGCCGACGCGGTGGCGGCGACGGTGGAGGGGCCGGTGGCGGCCGTGTGCCCCGCGTCCGCGCTGCAGCTCCACCCGCACGCGACGGTGGTCGTCGACGAGGCCGCGGCGTCGAAGCTGAAGCTGGCGGACTACTTCCGCCACACGTACGCCAACAAGCCGGAGTGGCAGGGCATCTGAGGCGCCGGGCCTGACCGCGCACAGGGCAAGGGTCGGCCCTGCCGGCTGACCGACGGCCGATCCCTCAGCCGAATCCCCCCGGGGGACCGAGTGGGCCCGGAGGCCGAGTGGGGCCCGGGGGGCTACCCGGAGCGGCCAGTGCGGCCGGTGCGGCCGGTGCGGCCGCCACCCCGGGGCGGCGACGGGCGTCTCGGCTTGACGCCGGGCACCTCAGGGCGGCCCGGGGCGCCTCCGAGGAGCCGTTCCTCAATACTCGGCGCGGCCGCCGTTCCTCAGAACATGGCGCGATCACCGCCGGCAAACGCCCCGCTTCGGCCGCCACTGCCGCCCACCCGCCGCCACGGGACTCAGGCGTGCGCCACCTCGTCGTCGCCCGGTTCGTCCTGCGCGCGCCAGCCGGCCACCCACAGGGGCATCAGCCAGTGCACGGCGAGAACGGTGATGAGCAGGGGCGCGGCGTAGGCCTTGGGGGCGTCGCCGTCGAGGCCGCCGCTGATCAGCAGGGCGGCCGCACCGGCGAGCAGGAGCAGGGTCGTCGCCCGGTGGGCCAGGGCCAGGACCCGGGTGCGCTCGGCGGACTGGCGCTCGTCGAGGGCGCGTTCGCGCAGTTCCAGCAGGCCCCGGGTGGCGGCGTTGATCACGCCGGTGGCGACCATCCAGGGGAGGAACAACACCGCCGTCACGGCCACCGTCCACAGGGGCTCGCCCTCGACGAGGAGGAAGACGGTCAGCAGCCCGCCGATGGCCGCGGTCAGGGTGATGTGCGCGGCGACGGCCAGGCGGCGGCGCGCAGCGGTGGCGTACCAGGCCGCTCCGCGGCGGTCGTTCATCAGCCGCAGCATGGTCCGGTCGTAGCGGGTCAGGCGTGTCGTCGTGATCGCCGGTTCCGTCATGGCTGCTTCCTCCCGTAGACCTCGTCCGTGAGCGGCCGGAACGGTTCGAGGGAGAACAGGGCCTCGACCGGGAGACCGAAGAACGCGGAGATCTTCAGCGCCAGGTCGAGGCTCGGGTTGTACTGCCCCCGCTCGATGTAGCCGATGGTCTGGTAGTGGGCTCCCACTGCCTCGGCCAGGCTCTGGCGCGACACCTTCCGTTCGGCGCGCACCACGGCCAACCTGTTGTGCACCTGCTCGCTCATGTATAAGAAGTACTACATCAGTCAGCAGCCCTGCAACCATTCGGCCCGGCGCCGCCGCCCTCCGGAGGGGACTAGTGGCTCGTGGCCCCGGCGATCACCTCGGCCGCCGCCCGGCCGCAGACGCGGGCCGCGCCGTGGGTGGCGATGTGCAGGGCGCCGCGCGGGGCGGCCTGCGGGACGCCCATCTCGACGACGACGGTGTCGGGGCGGGCCGACAGCAGGACGTCGAGGGCGCCGGCCATCCAGGGATGGCGGTGCTCGTCGCGCACGACGGCGACGATGCGGCGCGTCCCGGCGGCCTGGACGGCGGCCCGGCCCGCGTGATGCCCGGCCTCTCCCCCGTCGGCGTCCTCGGCGGTGAAGCTGCCGGTGACGGTGCCGGGCAGGAGGTGGATCAGTTCGGCGGCGACGCCCCACGGCGTCTCGTCGCCGACGGCGATGTTGGCGACAGGGGTGAAGGCGGCGACGTAGGGGGGTTCGGTGAGCGGTTCGAAGGTCGCGGGGTCGCCGAGACCGGGCGCGGCGGTCACCGTCAGGGCGCGGCGGGCGGCGTGCAGGCCGACCTCGGTGCCGTGGGCGCTGTCGGGTGAGCGGTCGGCCGTGCCGGTCCAGCGGGCCAGGGCGCGGACGCGTCCGGCCGCGTCGGCCAGGCGTTCCTCGGGGAGTTCGCCGGTGCGCACGGCCGAGACCAGGGCGTCGCGCAGCCGCAGCACGGTGGCGTCGTCGGCCAGTCCGCCGCCGACGCAGATCGCGTCGGCGCCCGCGGCGATGGCGAGGACGCTGCCGCGTTCGATGCCGTAGGTGCCGGCGATGGCCCGCATCTCCATGCCGTCGGTGACGATCAGGCCGTCGTAGCCGAGTTCGCCGCGGAGCAGGCCGGTGAGGATGCGGTGGGAGAGGGTGGCCGGACGCTCGGGGTCCAGGGCGGGGACGAGGATGTGGGCGCTCATGACGGCGCGGCTGCCGGCGGCGATGGCGGCCCGGAAGGGGGCCAGTTCGCGTTCGGCCAGGATCTCGGCGGAGACGTCGATGCGGGGCAGGGCGTGGTGGGAGTCGACGGCGGTGTCGCCGTGGCCCGGGAAGTGCTTGGTGCAGGCGGCGACGCCGGCGGACTGCAGGCCGGTGACGTAGGCGGCGGTGTGCCGGGCGGCCAGGGCCGTGTCGGCGCCGAAGGAGCGGACGCCGATGACGGGGTTGCGGGGGTCGGAGTTGACATCGGCGGAGGGTGCCCAGTTGAGGTTGACGCCGCAGGCGGCGAGGCGGCGGCCCAGTTCGTGGGCGACCTGCCGGGTCAGCTCCACGTCGTCGACCGCGCCGAGGGCGTGGTTGCCGGGGAAGGAGGAGCCGTTGCGCACCTCCAGCCGGGTCACGTCGCCACCCTCCTCGTCGATGGCGACGAGGACGTCGTCGCGCTCGGCCCGCAGCTGGGCGGTGAGGGCGGCGAGTTGGCCGGGCGAGGCGATGTTGCGGCCGAAGAGCCCGACGGAGGCGAGCCCTTCACCGAGCCGGCGCAGCAGCCAGTCGGGGGCGGTGGTGCCGGTGAAGCCGGGCTGGAGCACGGTCAGGGCGTCGCGGGTGAGCGTGTCGGTGCCGCTGGCGAGTGTCGTCATCGGGTGAGGTCATCCCTTCACGGCGCCCGCGGTCAGGCCCGCGGCCATCTTGCGCTGGACGAGGAGGAAGAGGGCGACGATCGGCACGGCCATCATCGTGGCTCCGGCCATCATCGGCGCGTATTCGGTGCCGTGCTTGGTGGTGAAGTTGCCGAGCCAGACGGTCGCGGTCTGGTTCTTCTGGCTGAGGAGCATCAGGGCGTAGAGGTACTCGTTCCAGGCCTGGATGAAGCCGTAGACCGAGGTGGCGACCATCCCGGGGGCCAGCAGCGGGAAGACGACCCGCAGGAAGGCGCTGGTGCGGGAGCAGCCGTCGACCATGGCGGCCTCCTCCAGCTCCTTGGGGATGTTGACGATGAAGCCGCGCAGCGTCCAGACCGTGAAGGGCAGGACGAAGGTCAGGTAGGTGATGATGATGCCGGTGAGCTTGTCGTACTGGCCCAGGTCGTTCAGGAGCAGGAACACCGGGATGATCATGGCGACCAGCGGGACCATCTGGACCGCGAGGATGCCGACGATCACGATCTTCCGGCCGCGGAAGGCGAAGCGGGAGATGGCGAGGGCGGCCAGCAGCCCGACGGCCATGCCGATCACGACGACCGCCAGGGACACCACGAGGCTGCGGCCCACCGGACCCCAGAAGTCGGCGATGTCCAGGGCGCGGCCGAAGTTGTCGAAGGTCAGGCCGGTCGGCAGCAGGCTCGGGTCGGGGTCGATGGCGTCCTTGGCCGGCTTGAACGCCGTGTTGAGCATCCAGTAGAGGGGGAAGCCCGCGACGAGGAAGACCAGCAGGCCGAGGAGGTTCCAGCCGAGCCGTGGGTTCCTGCGGCGGCGGGTTCCGGCGAGCGTGCTCATTCGACCTCTCCGATCTTCAGCATCTGCCGCATGTAGACGGCGACGACGCCGAGCAGCAGCAGGACGGTGATCAGCGCGATGGCCGAGCCCTGGGCGTAGTCGTTGACGACGAAGGCCCGGTCGTAGGAGTAGGTGTTGAGGACCTGGAACTCCGGCTCGGGGTGGCCGTTGCGCATGACGAACACCTGGGGGAAGACGCCCATGTCCCAGATGACCGACAGGGTCGTGAGCATCACGATGATCGGCTTCAGGACGGGCAGGGTGACGAAGCGGAAGACGCCCCAGGAACTGGCGCCGTCCAGGCGGGCGGCCTCCTCCAGCTCCTTGGGGACCTGGGTGAGGCCGGCGCTGAGGGTGATGACCACGAAGGGCACGGCGCCCCAGATGACCAGGAGCATGATCACGGCGAGGCCCTCGGGCCCGCTGGCGAACCAGTTGTGGCCGATCATGTCGACGCCCGGCAGCTTGCTGAGCAGCGCGTTGAAGACGCCGTAGTCGGAGTCGAAGAGCCATTTGAAGACGGTGGTCGCCACGATGACCGGCATGCCCCAACTGGCCACCAGCACGATGTTGATGAGCACCTTCAGCCAGCCGGAGACCCGCTGCAGCAGCAGGGCGAGCGCCATGCCGATGACCATGGTGAAGACGACGGCACCGGCCGCGAAGACGATCGTGCGCACGACGACGGCCCAGAACTCGCCGTCGTCCAGCACCTTGGCGAAGTTGTCGAGGCCGACCGACTCGGCGGGCTGGAAGCCCCACAGTTGCGACTGGCCGAACTTCTGGAAGGACAGGGTGACCAGGCGGGCCAGCGGATAGCCCATGACCAGGGCCAGGATGACCAGGCAGGGCGCGAGCAGCAGCCAGGGAGCGGCGGCCCCGCCCGAGGTGCGCCGTCCGCGTGGACGACGCACCTGGGGTGGCGGCATGGGCACCTGCCGCGGTGGCGGCACCTTGGCGGGAATGTGGGTGTCTGCGGCACTCATCGCGCGCTCCTCGGCGGTCCCTCAGGTCGGACGAACGGCGGGGCTCCGCTGCCGGGAGCCCCGCCCGTGGGTCTGTCGTCCGGGTCGCGCCGCAGACGCGGGGAGGCACCGTGGCGTGGTTCGACCCGGACGACGGACCCGCAGGTCACTTGGTGTTGATGACCTTGTCGATCGCGGCGTCCGCCTCCTTGGCGGCGGCCTCGACGGACTTCTTGCCGGTGCCGATGCTCTGCAGCATCGTCTGCAGGACCTGCGCCTTCTCGACCTGGCCCCAGCCGGGGGCCATGGGGACGAACCAGCTGGACTCGGCCGCGGTGGCGGGCACGGCGGTCTTCGGGTCGTTCTTCAGCGTCGCGAGGTCGGTCTTGTTGTTGGGCAGGTTGCCCTTGGCCATCAGGCCCTTCTGGCCGGAGGAGCCGGTGAAGGCGTTGATCCACTCGGCGGCGAGGGCCTGGGCGTCGGACTTCACCGGGACGGCGAGGTCGGAGCCGCCCAGGAAGACGGGCATGTTCTTGCCGGAGGGGCCGGGCATCACGAAGTTCTCGAGGTTGCCCTTGAGCTTGCCGGTCTTGTCGTTCTTCGGGTCCTCGGCGGTCGCGCCCTCCCAGGCCGCCGCGAAGATCATGGCGGACTTGCCCTGGCCGTAGACGATGTAGCGGTCGGACTCGTCCTTGGTCTTGTCGCCGTGCATGTACTTGTCGACGACGTTCTTGAACTCCTTGAGGCCCTTGATCGACTCGGGCGAGGAGAGGGAGGCCTTCCACTTGCCGCCCGACTCGGTGGCGATGGCGCCGCCGGCGTCGTAGACGAAGGACATGGCCGCGTACCAGTCGCGGGTGGGCTGGTACCAGGCGTTGAACTTGTCGCCCTGCTTCTTCTGGATCTTGTCCAGGGCGTCGGTCAGTTCCCCGTAGGTCTTGGGGGGCGTCTTCAGGCCGGCCGAGGCGGCCACGTCCTTGCGCCAGTTGGCGACACGGCCACCGGCGTAGTAGGGGACGCCGTAGGTCTCGCCCTCGTAGGTCACCGAGGCCTTCAGACCGTCCAGCCAGGCGTCCGAGTGGTCGAACTTGCTCGCGTCCAGGGGGGCGAAGGCGCCCTTGACCATGTAACCGAGCATCTCGGTGTTGCCCATCTCGACCACGTCGGGGGCCTTGTCCGTGGCGAGGACGGCGTCGAGCTTGGCGTTCTTGTCGGGCCAGCCGTAGTACTCGTGGTTGATCTTGACGCCGGGGTGCTTCTTCTTCACCGCGGCGTCGGCGGCCTTCACCAGTTCCGGCCAGTTGTTCTGGGCGTCGACGGTGAGCCACACCGTCAGCTCCTTGGCGTCCGCGCCCTTGTCGGAGCCCCCGTCACCCTCGCCCCCGCACGCCGCGATGGAGACCATCATGCCCGCGATACCGATCGCGGATATCAGCTTGCGCTTCACGCCACCCTCCTCAGGGATGCCACAAACCCCCCTGCTCCCCGCGGTGAGACGTGGGGCGCCAGGACTTGGACCAATGGTGTAGACCAGTACGGGGAGCTTGGACCAGACCAGCAGGCCTGTCAAGGGTCGCGAGATGGCCCTGACCAGCCGTTATGCGACCTACATATGCAGGAACCTTTAAGTAAGAAGCCAGCGAAAACCCTGATGGACACGGCATACTGCGGGTAGACCACAGCGATGGCTGGACTAGACCAAAAGAGGCGCCGACGGTATACAAGTGGGATCGTGTCGGCGGACCGAGCCGGGAAGGCGGAGCATGAGCACCGACGTCAGCAGTGCGGAGAACGAGACGGGGGCACCCGTCCGTACCGCGCGCGTGCCCAAGTACTACCGCCTGAAGAAGCACCTGCTCGACATGACCGAGACCCAGGCGCCCGGTACCCCGGTGCCGCCCGAGCGCACCCTGGCGGCGGAGTTCGACACCTCGCGCACCACCGTGCGCCAGGCGCTGCAGGAACTCGTGGTCGAGGGCCGGCTGGAACGCATCCAGGGCAAGGGCACCTTCGTCGCCAAGCCGAAGGTCTCGCAGGCGCTGCAGCTCACCTCGTACACCGAGGACATGCGCGCACAGGGCCTGGAGCCCACCTCGCAGCTGCTGGACATCGGCTACATCACCGCCGACGACCGGCTGGCCGGTCTGCTCGACATCACCCCGGGTGGGCGGGTGCTGCGCATCGAGCGGCTGCGCATGGCCAACGGTGAGCCGATGGCCATCGAGACCACCCACCTGAGCGCCAAGCGCTTCCCCGCGCTGCGCCGGTCGCTGGCCAAGTACACCTCCCTCTACACCGCGCTCGCCGAGGTCTACGACGTCCACCTGGCGGAGGCCGAGGAGACCATCGAGACGTCGCTGGCGACCCCGCGCGAGGCCGGACTGCTCGGCACGGACGTGGGCCTGCCGATGCTGATGCTGTCCCGGCACTCGCTGGACCGGGACGGCCAGCCGGTGGAGTGGGTGCGCTCGGTGTACCGGGGCGACCGGTACAAGTTCGTGGCCCGTCTCAAGCGGCCCCAGGACTGACGCGACGGCCGCCGGACCCCCGATTTCTTTTGGGTACCGCATTGCGGACGAGGGGTTCCGCTTGCGCCGCACCCTGACCTAGATTGCCTGCGCATTGCACAGGTGATCACTGAGGGGACGGAGCCGCCTGATGTCGCAAGCCCCAGAATCCAGCAGAGGTCCGGTGGTGACGCCCGTGCGCGTCGTCATCGGCCTCTGCCTTGTCGCGCCCTTCGTGGCCATGCTCTGGGTCGGCTCGTACGCGAAGACCGACCCGGCTCTCATCGGGATCCCTTTCTTCTACTGGTACCAGATGGCGTGGGTGCTGATCTCCACCGCGCTGACGATGATCGCCTACAAGCTGTGGCAGCGTGACCAGCGCTCCCGCTCGGCCGCGAAGGGCGGTGCGTCGCGGTGAAGGACGGCGTGAACGGCGTCGCACTCGCCGTCTTCATCTTCTTCTTCCTGCTCGTCACGGTCATGGGCTTCCTGGCCGCGCGCTGGCGCAAGGCCGAGAACGAGCACAGCCTGGACGAATGGGGCCTGGGCGGCCGCTCGTTCGGCACCTGGATCACCTGGTTCCTGCTCGGCGGCGACCTGTACACGGCCTACACGTTCGTCGCGGTGCCCGCGGCGATCTACGCGGCCGGGGCGGCCGGCTTCTTCGCCGTGCCGTACACGATCCTGGTCTACCCGCTGATCTTCACCTTCCTGCCCCGCCTGTGGTCGGTCTCCCACAAGCACGGCTACGTCACGACCTCCGACTTCGTGCGCGGCCGGTTCGGCTCGAAGGGACTGTCGCTCGCGGTGGCCGTGACCGGCATCCTGGCGACCATGCCGTACATCGCCCTCCAACTGGTCGGCATCCAGGCCGTACTGGACGTGATGGGCGTCGGCGGCGGCGAGAACACCAACTGGTTCATCAAGGACCTGCCGCTGCTGATCGCGTTCGGCGTGCTGGCGGCGTACACGTACTCCTCGGGCCTGCGGGCGCCGGCGCTGATCGCGTTCGTGAAGGACACCCTGATCTACCTCGTCATCGCGGTGGCGATCATCTACATCCCGATCAAGCTGGGCGGCTTCGACGAGATCTTCGCCAAGGCCGGTGAGGCGTACAGCCAGACCAACCCGGCCACGGGCGCGCCGCGCGGTGCGCTGACGCCGCCGGAGGCGGGCCAGTGGACGTACGCCACGCTCGCGCTGGGCTCCGCGCTGGCGCTGTTCATGTACCCGCACTCGATCACGGCGACGCTGTCCTCGAAGAGCCGTGAGGTGATCCGCCGCAACACCACGATCCTGCCGCTGTACTCGCTGATGCTGGGCCTGCTCGCACTGCTCGGCTTCATGGCGATCGCGGCAGGCATCAAGGTGCAGAACGGGCAGCTGGCGATCCCGCAGCTGTTCGAGACGATGTTCCCGGACTGGTTCGCCGGTGTGGCGTTCGCGGCCATCGGCATCGGCGCGCTGGTGCCCGCGGCCATCATGTCCATCGCGGCCGCGAACCTGTTCACCCGCAACATCTACAAGGACTTCCTCAAGCCGGACGCCACCCCCGCGCAGGAGACCAAGGTCTCCAAGCTGGTCTCGCTGCTGGTGAAGGTGGGCGCGCTGGTCTTCGTCCTCACCATGGACAAGACGGTCGCCATCAACTTCCAGCTGCTGGGCGGCATCTGGATCCTGCAGACCTTCCCGGCCCTGGTCGGCGGCCTGTTCACCCGCTGGTTCCACCGCTGGGCGCTGCTCGCGGGCTGGGCGGTCGGCATGGCCTACGGCACCCTCGCCGCCTACGGCGTGGCCTCCCCGACGCAGAAGCACTTCGGCGGCTCGTCGAAGGAGATCCCCGGCATCGGCGAGATCGGCTACATCGGCCTCACGGCGTTCGTGCTGAACGTGGTCGTGACGGTCGTCCTGACCTTCGTCCTGAAGGCGGTGAAGGCCCCCGACGGCGTCGACGAGACCAAGCCGGAGGACTACACGGCCGACGCGGGCGACCCGGGAGTCCAGGTGGAGCTTCCGCCGGCCACCGCCGGATCGTCGCACTGACCCGAACGGCGCGGCACGCCGCGACCACCGCACAGCGGGCCGCCGTGACCGAACGTCACGGCGGCCCGCCGTCATGTGAAGCCGACACTCCGACACCCCGCGACACTACATCTGGGGGTGCCACCCGGGCCCGGCACAAGATGTATGCTCATGCTCGCTGTCGCCGCAGGGGAATCCGGTGCGAATCCGGAACTGTCCCGCAACGGTGAACCCATGCCCCTCCGCGCGCATGACGGTCAGTCCGAGGACCTGCCGACAGTGCACCCGGCCGCCGGCCGGTGTGCCCTGACGTCCGGGCCTCGTGGAATGGGCCGGTGGACGCGTGACGCCGTGTGCGTCCGTGTGCTGCCCCCTGCCCTCGGCGAGGCCCCGTGCCGAGCGAGGGAGAGCCCCCGTGACCATCGCGCCAGCGGATCCGGCCGCAGCCGCCGAACCGGAGCAGGACGCTCCCGGTGCCGCGCTGCTGCGGACCCTCACCGAACTGACCGCCGACCTCCCCGACGCCGACCCCGGCCGGGTCGCCGCCGCCGCGCTGCGCGGCCGGTCCGCGCAGGCGGACGAGCGGGAGCTGCGGGACCTGGCGACGGAGGCGGCGGCGGGCCTCATCTCGGAGGACCCGGCCTACTCCCGGCTCGCCGCCCGCCTGCTGACCATCGGCATCCGCGAGGAGGCCGCCTCGCAGGGGGTCACGTCCTTCACGGGGTCCGTCGCGGTCGGCCACCGCGAGGGGCTCATCGCCGACCGCACCGCGGAGTTCGTACGCGTCCACGCCTCCCGCCTCGACGCGCTGGTCGACGGCACCGCCGACGACCGCTTCGGCTACTTCGGCCTGCGCACCCTGTACAGCCGCTACCTGCTGCGGCACCCGATCACCCGCAAGGTGGTCGAGACTCCCCAGTACTTCCTGCTGCGGGTGGCGAGCGGCCTCGCCGAGGACGACACCGCCCGCGCGGTGGACGAGGTCGCGGCGCTCTACGGGCTCATGAGCCGCCTCGACTACCTGCCCTCCTCCCCCACCCTCTTCAACTCCGGCACCCGGCATCCCCAGATGTCGTCCTGCTACCTGCTCGACTCCCCCCAGGACGAGCTGGACTCGATCTACGACCGCTACCACCAGGTCGCGCGCCTGTCGAAGCACGCGGGCGGCATCGGCCTGGCCTACTCCCGGATCCGTGCCCGGGGTTCGCTGATCCGCGGCACCAACGGCCACTCCAACGGCATCGTCCCGTTCCTGAAGACCCTCGACGCCTCGGTCGCCGCGGTGAACCAGGGCGGCCGCCGCAAGGGAGCCGCCGCGGTCTACCTGGAGACCTGGCACGCGGACATCGAGGAGTTCCTGGAGCTGCGGGACAACACCGGCGAGGACGCCCGGCGCACGCACAACCTCAATCTGGCGCACTGGGTGCCGGACGAGTTCATGCGGCGCGTGAACGCCGACGCGCAGTGGTCGCTGTTCTCCCCCTCGGACGTACCCGAGCTGGTCGACCTGTGGGGCGAGGAGTTCGACGCCGCGTACCGTGCGGCCGAGGCGAAGGGCCTGGCGAGGAAGACCCTGCCCGCCCGTGAGCTGTACGGCCGCATGATGCGCACCCTCGCGCAGACCGGCAACGGCTGGATGACCTTCAAGGACGCCGCCAACCGCACCGCCAACCAGACGGCCGAGCCCGGCCACGTGGTGCACTCCTCCAACCTCTGCACGGAGATCCTCGAGGTCACCGACGACGGGGAGACGGCGGTCTGCAACCTCGGCTCGGTCAACCTCGGCGCCTTCGTGACCGGCGGTGACATCGACTGGGAGCGCCTGGACGAGACCGTCCGCACGGCGGTGACGTTCCTCGACCGGGTCGTGGACATCAACTTCTACCCGACCGAGCAGGCGGGCCGCTCCAACGCCCGCTGGCGCCCGGTCGGCCTCGGCGCGATGGGCCTTCAGGACGTCTTCTTCCAGCTGCGCCTGCCCTTCGACTCGCCCGAGGCCAAGGCCCTGTCGACCCGGATCGCCGAGCGCATCATGCTCGCCGCGTACGAGGCGTCCGCCGATCTCGCCGAGCGCAGCGGCCCGCTGCCCGCCTGGGAGAAGACCCGCACCGCCCGGGGCGTCCTGCACCCCGACCACTACGACGTGGAACGGACGTGGCCCGAGCGCTGGGCCGCCCTGCGCGAGCGGATCGCCACGACCGGCCTGCGCAACTCCCTGCTCCTGGCCATCGCGCCCACGGCCACCATCGCCTCGATCGCGGGCGTGTACGAGTGCATCGAGCCGCAGGTGTCCAACCTGTTCAAGCGCGAGACGCTGTCGGGCGAGTTCCTCCAGGTGAACTCCTACCTGGTGGACGAGCTGAAGCGGCTCGGCGTGTGGGACGCCCGCACTCGTGAGGCCCTGCGCGAGGCGAACGGCTCGGTGCAGGACTTCGCCTGGATCCCCGAGGACGTGCGCGCCCTCTACCGCACGGCGTGGGAGATCCCGCAGCGCGGCCTGATCGACATGGCGGCGGCCAGGACCCCGTTCCTGGACCAGTCGCAGTCCCTGAACCTCTTCCTGGAGACGCCGACCATCGGCAAGCTCTCCTCGATGTACGCCTACGCCTGGAAGTCCGGGCTGAAGACCACGTACTACCTGCGTTCGCGCCCGGCGACCCGCATCGCCCGCGCCGCCCGGGCCACCGTCCCCGTGCAGGCCACCCCCGACCCCGAGGCGGTCGCCTGCTCCCTGGAAAACCCCGAGTCCTGCGAGGCCTGTCAGTGATGAGCACCCAGAACCTTCTCGACCCCGGCTTCGAGCTGACCCTGCGCCCCATGCGCTACCCGGACTTCTACGAGCGCTACCGGGACGCCATCAAGAACACCTGGACCGTGGAGGAGGTCGATCTCCACTCCGACGTCGCCGACCTCGCCAAGCTCTCCCCCGCCGAGCAGCACCTCATCGGCCGGCTGGTGGCCTTCTTCGCGACGGGCGACTCGATCGTCGCGAACAACCTGGTGCTGACGCTGTACAAGCACATCAACTCCCCTGAAGCGCGCCTGTATCTGTCGCGGCAGCTCTTCGAGGAGGCCGTGCACGTCCAGTTCTATCTGACGCTGCTCGACACCTATCTCCCCGACCCGGAGGACCGCGCGGCGGCCTTCGCGGCCGTGGAGAACATCCCGTCCATCCGCGAGAAGGCGGCGTTCTGCTTCAAGTGGATCGACTCGGTGGACAAGCTGGACCGGCTGGAGTCACCCGCGGACCGGCGCCGCTTCCTGCTCAACCTGATCTGCTTCGCCGCGTGCATCGAGGGACTGTTCTTCTACGGGGCCTTCGCCTACGTCTACTGGTTCCGCAGCCGGGGCCTGCTGCACGGCCTGGCCACCGGCACCAACTGGGTGTTCCGCGACGAGACGATGCACATGTCCTTCGCCTTCGACGTGGTCGACACCGTGCGCAAGGAGGAGCCGGAGCTGTTCGACGACCGGCTGCGGCAGGAGGTGACGGACATGCTCCGGGAGGCCGTCGAGGCCGAGCTGCAGTTCGCGCGCGACCTGTGCGGTGACGGCCTGCCGGGCATGAACACCGAGTCGATGCGGCAGTACCTGGAGTGCGTGGCGGACCAGCGGCTGACCCGCCTGGGCTTCGCTCCGGTGTACGGCTCCGAGAACCCCTTCTCCTTCATGGAGCTCCAGGGGGTTCAGGAGCTGACCAACTTCTTCGAGCGGCGGCCCTCGGCGTACCAGGTGGCGGTGGAGGGCACCGTCGACCTGGACGAGGACTTCTGAGCCGGAGCGCTCGCACGGGCCTCCTGGGCCTCCCGGATCCGCCGGTCGATGCGCCGATCGTGCACCAGGCCGATCACGGACGGGAGGACCAGGAGGACCAGCGTCCCGAGGACGAAGAGCATGGCGATGAGTGTCTGTGTCTGGTTCGTGTCCATGGACACCACTGTCCCGCCTGATGCTCCTTACCGTCAGTGGCAGTACTGCCGTGGACCCTCGAATTACTGCCAGCGGCGAGGCACACTGGACGCATGCTGCAGAACGTGGCCGTCGCCCTGCTCGACGGTGTGAACCCCTTCGAACTCGGCGTGGTGTGCGAGGTCTTCGGCACCGACCGCAGCGACGACGGGCTGCCGGTGTACGACTTCGCCGTCGCCTCGGCCGAGGGTCCGTCCCTGCGCACCAACACGGGCTTCTCGCTCCAGGTCGAGCACGGCCTGCAGCGGCTGGAGACGGCGGACCTCATCGCCGTCCCCGCCGGGGACGACTACTCCACGCGCACCTTCCCGCCGGAGTTGCTGGAGGCCCTGCGCCGCGGCGTCGACCGCGGCGCCCGGGTGCTCAGCGTCTGCTCCGGCGTCTACGTGCTGGCCGCCGCCGGGCTGCTGGACGACCGCCGCTGCACGGTGCACTGGAAGCACGCGCGGGACCTGGCCCGGCGCTATCCCCGGGTGGCCGTCGAGCCGGACGTGCTCTACGTCGACGAGGGCCCGGTGATCACCTCCGCCGGCACGGCCGCCGGCATCGACGCCTGCCTGCACCTGGTCCGCAAGGAGCAGGGCACCGAGATCGCCAACAAGATCGCCCGGCGGATGGTGGTGCCGCCGCACCGGGACGGCGGCCAGGCCCAGTACATCGAGCGTCCCCTGCCGCACTCCGAGGCGGACTCGATCGGGGAGGTGCTGGCCTGGATGGAGCGGCACCTCGACGAGGAGGTCACCGTCGAGCAGCTCGCCGCCCGGGCCCTGATGTCCCCGCGCACGTTCGCCCGCCGTTTCCACCAGGAGACGGGCACGACGCCCTACCGCTGGGTCCTGCGGCAGCGCGTGCTGCAGGCCCAGCGGCTGCTGGAGGCGACGGACGAGACGATGGACGCGATCGCCGGCCGGACGGGGTTCGGCAACGCGGCCACGCTGCGCCACCACTTCGTCCGGGCCGTCGGGACCACCCCGAACGCCTACCGGCGCACGTTCAGGGGCCCCGAGGCGGCTTGAGCCCCGAGGCGGCCTGACCGCCGGCCCGGCGGTTCACCTCGCCACCGGCCGCACCTTCAGCTCGTGCGGCCGCAGGGTGATGCCGATCCGCGGGCTGTCCTTCGAACCGGCCACCTGCTCGAAGCGGTACTTCGCGGCCAGCGCCGCCGTCACCAGGGTTAGCTGGGCCATCGAGAAGTGGTCGCTCGGGCACTTGCGGTTGCCCACGCTGAACGGGCTCATGGCGTGCTTGGGCACGTCCTTCGCCCGTTCCGGGAGCCAGCGGTCGGGGTCGAACTCCAGATTCCGCTCATAGGACTTCGCATCGCGCTGGATCGCGTACGGACTGTAGATGATGTCCGCCCCGGCCGGAATGCGGTATTCGCCGAGCTGTGTGTCCCGTACCGCCCGGCGGGTCAGAATCCAGACGGCCGGGCTCAAACGCATGGACTCGACCACGACATTGTTGGTGTGCCGCAGGGCCCGGACGTCGGCGAATGTCACGGGCTTGCCGCCGGTGACCTCCTGCACTTCGTCGTGCACCCGGTCCGCGTGTTCCGGGTGTTCCGCTAGGACGTGCAGGAGCCACATGATCGTGGAGGCGATGGTTTCGCTGCCCGGGGTGAGGATCGCCACGACCTGATCATGGATCTCCTGTTCCCCGATCGGGTCGCCATTCTCGTCCTTCGCCTCCAGCAATGCCGTCAGCAAATCGTCCGGCTTTTGACCGCTTGCGCGGCGCTCGGTGACGATCTCGTCGACCAGGAGATGCAAATCGGCCAGAGCGCGGTTGAATTCGCGGTTGGCCGGGAGCGGCAGCCGGTAGAGCGGTCCGAGCGGAATCACCATCCGCCGGTACATGCCGCGGAAGACGGTGGCGAGGGCGACGCACAGCCGCTCCGCCCGCTCGTCCATGTAGTCGCCGCGCAGCAGGCAGCGGGCCGCGATGCGCACGGCCACCCGGAAGGACTCCGAGGTGCAGTCGACGGTCTCCCCGGACCGCCAGCGCTCGGTGAGGGCGTGCGCCTCCTCTTCCATGATCGGCCCGTAGGCGGGTATCGCGTCGAGCCGGAAGGCGGGCTGGATGGTGCGCCGCTGGCGGCGGTGGAGCGGCCCGTTCGCCGTGGCCACGCCCTCCTTGCCGAGCAGGCCCTCCAGGGACTCCCACAGCGGTCCGGCGATGATGAAGTCGTTGCTCAGCGCGAGGGCGCCGGTCAGGTGCGGGGCGGTCACGGCGTAGAGGGTCTTCGGGCCGAGCTTGAGGCGGACCACGTCGCCGTGCTCGCGCAGCCGGCACATGAACCCCAGCGGGTCCCGCGCCAGCCGCCAGCCGTGACCGAGGACGGGGACGCCGCCGCCCGCCCGGGGCGGCTCGTGCGGCTCCCCTGCCGGAGCGGTGTCCGGTGTGACGGACTCGACGGTCATTTCTCACCTGCCGCTTCGTTGTTGACGTACGGGGGCGTGGAGCGGTCGTCCCAGCTGTCGACCATGTACCGGCCGGACTCGTGGTGGAACCAGTAGACGGCACTGAACCAGTTCCGCATATTGCTCAGAGAAACCCGTACGGCGGCGCTCAGTTCCTTTCCGCGCACGGTTCCGTCGTCGAGGCCCTCGGCGAACCGTACGGCCTCCCTCTCGGCGTCGATGAATTCGGTGATGCATTCCTCGACGCGTCGGCGGACTTCTCCCACGGCCTGTTCGAGGGTCAGCCCTTCATGGGTGATGAGACTGATTCCGAGATTGTGCACCTCGTCGCCCGCGATTTCCTTGGGCAGCGAGCAGAGGTCGTTGTACCAGGCGGCGAATTCCTGACTCAGCAGCGCCGCCCGCCGATAGGCCGGACAACCGCGCACGGCGTCGGGGAATTCACATCCCGCGGCCGGCTCGAGCAGGTCGGTCCATATCCAGTGCGCGAACGTGAGCCGGCGCAGCCGCAGGTACTCCTCGACCGTGGGCACGATGCCGTGGGTGCGGTTGTGGAACTCGCGGTCGTACGCGTCGATCACCGCGTGAAAGTGCCGGGCGAACCGGAGGTTCCACGTCCGGGGAAGGAACCCGTACAGCCGGTGCACCCCGTCCGCGAACCCGGCGACCAGTGGGTCCTCGTGGTGCAGGTGCTCCCCGGGGGAGTCGAGCGCCACGTGCAGGCGGTCCTTGAGCTCCCGCCAGGCGTCCGGACGGCCGTGCACGATGTCGCGGTCGTGCCGGTCGTCCCAGACGAAGAACCAGGCGCTGTAGTCCGCGATCGCCTGCATGACCTCGTCGGGGGCGCCGAGGTAGTACCCCGCCATGAGGTCGGTGTAGCACAGGCCGTCGGCATATTCCTCCACCTTGTCCGCAGGCATGAGCCGCTTTTCGAGCAGCCAGGCCCGGGTCTTCTCCTGGCACTTGGGCCAATACGGGTGGAGTCGCCGCGGAAACGACTCCTCGATCACCGGGAGCGAGAGCGACGGTGGAACTGCGGTCCTGGCCGGTGTCGCTGTGGTGCCGTGTGTCAAAGCGTGCACGAACTAACCCCTCTCAGCCGCCGGTTGGCGCGGGCGCCCCTCCCTTCGTGCCGGGCGTGCGCCGTTGCATACCCCGCTCATCCCATTCAGCACTACAACTGACCGTTCTGGGAACGTATTTGCTTCATTCACTACCCCACAGGGCCGGGATCCTCCCGGGAGGTGACGGGTACCGGATCGGCGGGCGAGCGGAAGCGATCGAACGTGCGACGGACAGGCGAACGACACAGACGAACGGCGCCTGTCCGGGGCGGTGCACCCGAACAGACGCCGTGCGCCTGGTGAAGCAGAGGTCTCAGTCGTTGGCCACCACGGGGTAGCGGGGCTCGTTCTCGGCCATCTGCCGCAGCGCGTCCTTGCGCTCCCGCTTGGAGAGCCGGTCGATGTACAGGTAGCCGTAGAGGTGATCGGTCTCGTGCTGCAAACACCGTGCGAAGTACCCGGTGCCCCGCACCTTGACCGGGTTGCCCTTCTCGTCCTGCCCGGTCACCTCGGCGTAGTCGGGCCGGGCCAGCGGCGCGTACGCGGTCGGCACCGACAGGCAGCCCTCGTTGCTGTCGTCCAGCCGGCGCCTGTCGGCGGGCAGTTCGACGAGCTTGGGGTTGCAGATCACGCCCACGTGCCGGACGCCCTCGTCGTCCGGGCAGTCGTAGACGAAGACCTTCGCGTCGACACCGATCTGGTTGGCGGCCAGGCCCACGCCCTCGGCGGTGCGCTGGCTGGCGAACATGTCGGCCACGAGCTGCTGGAGCTCCTCGCCGAACTCGGTGACGTCCTTGCACTCCTTGTGCAGCACCGGGTTGCCGACGACCGTGATCGGCCGCGAGGTCCCCCGCTCACGCCAGGCGGCCTCGCGCTCCTCGCAGTCCTCCGTGTCGATCACGTACCCCTCGCCGTCGACGGGGAGCACGCCCTCGTGCTGCTGATCGGTGTCCTGCTGAGCCATGACGTTACGTACGCCTTCCTGAACAAATCCAACCCGGGATGCTGATACAGGGTACGGGGAAGGCGCCCCCTGAGGGGCGCGGGGAACTACGCGGGCGACCAGGACGCAGCCGCACCGGACGACGGCGCTAGCACACCTCTTCCAGATCCCGCCAGTCCCGGGAATCCGGGCTGTCGGCCACCCACCCGTCCAGCAGCCCCCGGACCAGCGAAGCCGGCGCGGCCAACCCGCACTCCCGCTCGGGAACCCACAGCTGCCCGTCGGTCCGGTGCCCCAGCGGCCCGGGATGCCCCGGCTCGCTGTGGTCGTGCGGATCCAGGTGCTCGCCGTCGCCCTCGTCGGACGGCATCCGCGACTCCGAGCACATCCGGCACAGCAGCCGCACCGAGGAGGACCAGTCCTCCGCGGCGAACCCCGCGTCACCGGCGAGCTGCTCCAGCGCGTCCCGGTCCGACTCGGTCGCCGCCTCCAGCAGCACCACCCAGGTCGGCACGGGGGACGGCGCCCACAGCTCGATCTCGTCGAACACCGGATAGGTGTGCCCGGCGGCCGTGGTGCGCTCCCCGTGCGGCACGCCGTCGTGCAGGACGACCTCGCCCCAGCGCCGCCCGGACGACGGCAGCGGGATGGACAGCACCTCGATCCGCGCGGGATCCAGCCGCCGCCCCCACACGACCTCGGCCTCCCCCTCCGGGGACAGCCGTACGGCGGCGCTGCCGAGGTCCATGCCGACGGGCTCACCGGGGTCGTTGGCCGGACCCGGTGTGCGCAGCCCGTACGCCTGCCAGGCGCGCCGGGCCAGCGGCCAGTCCTGCAGGGCCGTCGCGGCGATGCCGACGTTCCACCAGTCGGGCGCGCCCGCGTCCCGGTCCAGCAGGGCCACCGCCCTGAGGCCCGCCGCCCGCGCCTGCTCCCAGTCGTGCCGGAACTTGTGCAGCAGCGCGAGGTTGAACCAGGACTCGGAAAGCCAGGGCTCCAGATCGGCGGCACGTGTCAGCAGTGCGCCCGCGTCCTCGTACCGGCCGTCGCCGATCAGTGTGAACGCCCGGTCCGTGGCCTGCCGCCAGGAGGCGGAGGGCCGGTGCCGTCCCTTGCCGAAGATCCTCACGATTCCCGCCTGCCAGTTCCGTGCGGTGGGCTGGCCGTAGCTGTGTTTCGAGCCCCCGGACACCTTCTCCTTCGCATCCAACCACGTACGCCCTCGGGGGCGCTCATTACCCATGGGTTACCCAGCCACGGGCAGCGTCAGACTGCTCCTTGCCAGTACACGGGCCAGTGATTCCACCACCTCCGGCGCATACGTCCCGGCGGTGGCGAGCCGGAGTTCCTCCAGCGCCGTCAGCGGCCCGCCGGGCCCTCCTTCCCGGGACTTCTCCTCGTACGCGTTCACGGCCCGGACGATTCGCGCCGCGAGCGGCTGGTCCGGGTAGGGGTCGGCCTGCCGCTCCACGACCACGGCGACCGCCTCGTCGACGCCGGTCTGCCGGACGACGGCCGCGCCGAGCAGCGCGATGCGCCGCTGTTCGGCGGCGGGCAGCGCGGCGGTGGCGCCGGCGGGCACGGGGTCGACGAGACTCAGCTGGCCGATGTCGTGCATGAGCGCCGCGTACTCCAGCACGGCCAGTTCGGGCTCGGTGAGGCCCAGGTCACGGCCGACGGCCTGGCTCACCGCGGCGACGCGGCGGGCGTGCCCGGCGGGGGTGCAGCCGGCGACCTCGGTGGCCCGGGCGAGGGAGGCGATGGTCTGCCGGTAGGTCGCCCGGACGGCCGCGTACCGCCGGAAGGACATCTGGGCGAGCAGCAGCGGCACGGAGAACACGGGCAGCGCCCACAGCCCCACGACGGCCACCGCCAGGGCCATCACCGCCCCGGTGGCGATGACCGCGGTGCCGATGCCGTGCGCGGCCCGCAGCTCGTCCCGCAGCACCGGTCCGAAGGGCCAGCCGGTGCGCAGGTGGGCCAGGGCGGCGGCGAGCAGCGCGTCGCACAGCGCGGTCAGCGACAGCAGCGCGAGCAGCAGCAGCGCGTACGCGGGACCGCCCCAGTCCTCGAACGTGCCCCGGTTGTACGGAAGCTGGAAGCAGACGGCGACGAACCCGACGGTGAGCACGCGCCGGGAGAGGTGGTCGAGGGTGGGGCCCTCGCCCCGCGCGACGTGCGGCACGCTGCCGAGCAGCGAGGCGGCCAGCACGACGGCGAGGACCTGGGCGAGGCCGTGGTGGGTGGGGTGCCCGCCGGCCTCGCCGAGCAGCGCGTAGGACAGGGCTCCGGCGGCGCCCAGCGGGGCCGGTTCGCGGACGTGTGCGTCGTTGCGCCGGGCGAGTTCGCCGACGGCGACGAGGACGCCGAAGGCCAGGGCGACGCGCCGTTCCTCCAGCCCGTCGTAGAGGGTGACGGCCAGGGAGCCGGCGGCGAGGAGGCCGGCGCAGGTGTGCACGAGGGCGAGGAGCAGCGGCTGCCGCCGCGGGCTCACCGGTGCGCTCCGGGCCGGCCGGCGACGGGGGCGCCCGGCCGGGGCACGCGGGTCGCCCCGGTGCGGTCGTGGACCTCCTCGTCCCCGGCGGTGACCGCGGGGCGCCACCCCGAGCGTCCCACGGCCTCGACCAGGGCCGTCACCATCGCCGGGTCGAACTGGCTGCCGGCGCACCGCTCCAGCTCCGCCAGGGCCACCGGAACCGGCCGGGCCCTGCTGTAGCTGCGGGTGGAGGTCATGGCGTCGAAGGCGTCGGCGACGGCCACCACCCGGGCGGACTCCGGGATCTGCCGACCCGTCAGCCCGTAGGGGTAGCCGCTGCCGTCCAGCCGTTCGTGGTGGTGCAGCACCGCCGCGCGGGCCTCGCCGAGGAAGCCGATGCCGCGCACCATCTCGTGCCCGTACTCGGGGTGGAGCTCGATCACCCGCCGTTCCTCGGGGGTCAGCGGCCCGTCCTTGCGGAGCAGCCGCGTGGGCACGCCGAGCTTGCCGACGTCGTGCAGGATCCCGGCGAAGCGCAGCACTTCGACGCGCTCGTCGTCCATGCCCAGCTCGCGGGCGATCATCATGGAGGCGTGCCCGACGCGCTCGCTGTGCCCGCGGGTGTAGCCGTCCTTGATGTCGACGGCCTGCACCAGTGCCCGGATGGTCGCCTGGTGGGCGCCGCGTTCGCGGTGGTACTGCGCGAAGGCCCACCACGAGACGCACATCGGCAGCAGGACCAGCAGCGCCGCGACGGGTCCGTAGGGGCTGCGCCACAGGACGGCCATCATCAGTCCGGCCAGGCCGTGCACGGCGATCGGGGCGAGCGAGCGGGCCACCAGCCCCCGCCAGGCCCGCCGCACCGGGACCCGCTCGGCCACGGCCAGGATCCCGCCGTCGAGCAGCGCGAGCACCAGGCAGAAGGCCAGCACCGCCGCCCCCGCGGGGCCGAGGGCGTAGGGGACGTCGCCCTCGGCGACCGCGTCCCGGCCGCCGAGGAGGCGGTGCACCTCGGCGGCGGCCCACACGCCGACGACCAGTTGCGCGGCCCGCCAGATCCGCCGCACCGCCACGGGCCGGTGCTCGACGTGGGACAGCAGCGCGCCCGGCACGGCCACCAGGGCCGCGACGGGCGCGGGCAGCAGGAAGGCACCGGCGAGGAGCACGGGGTAGAAGGTCCCGGCCGGCTGGGAGATCCCCGCGAGGCGGGACCGGGCGGCGCGCTCGCAGCCCGCGTACAGCAGGGCGAGCAACAGGGCCGCCCACCAGGGCGCTCGCGCGCCCGGCAGGGGCAGCAGGCAGAGCAGGGCGGCGCCGACGACACAGGCGACGTACGCACGTACCCGTGCCGGTACCGCTGTCATGAGCCCCTCCCCGGCCATGTCCGTCAGGCCCGGAGCCTAGGACGGCGGGAGGGGTTCGCGGGCGGACGGCCCGCGCATTCGCACGTTCGGGTGACGTGCCCGGGGGCGACCGGGACGGTCAGGACTCCCGCGGCGTGGCGGGCGAGGCCGTGACGTCCTGCTCGGGGACCGTCTGGCCGGAGCGGATCAGCTCGATCCGCCCCATGACCTTGTCGCGCAGGTCGCCCGGGACGTCGTCGTGCCCGCAGCACCGCTTGACCAGCTTCTTGACGGCCTGCTCGAGCCCGTACTTCTCGAGGCAGGGCGAGCACTCCTCGAAGTGGTGCTCGAACTTCACGCAGTCCGAGTCCGGCATCTCACGGTCGAGGAACTCGTAGAGATGATCGAGGATTTCGCTGCAATCCGTCTCGTGCGGCTCTCCGCAGCTCATGACCCCGAGCCTTTCGCTTCGTTCGACTCTCCGGCGCCGGCCGGGACCATCCCGCGGTCGCGGGCGTAGTCCTCCAGCATGCCGCGCAGCTGACGGCGGCCCCGGTGCAGGCGGGACATCACCGTACCGATGGGTGTCCCCATGATGTCGGCGATCTCCTTGTAGGCAAAGCCCTCGACATCCGCCAGGTAGACGGCGATGCGGAACTCCTCGGGGATCGCCTGGAGTGCTTCCTTCACGTCCGAGTCGGGCAGGTGGTCCAGGGCCTGCGACTCGGCGGAGCGCAGACCGGTCGACATGTGCGACTCGGCACGGGCTAGCTGCCAGTCCTCGATCTCCTCGGCCGCGGAACGCTGCGGTTCACGCTGCTTCTTGCGGTACGAGTTGATGAAGGTGTTGGTGAGGATCCGGTACAGCCACGCCTTGAGGTTGGTGCCCTCGCGGAACTGGTGGAAGGACGCGTACGCCTTGGCGTACGTCTCCTGCACCAGGTCCTCCGCGTCGGCCGGGTTGCGCGTCATGCGCAGCGCGGCCGAGTACATCTGGTCGAGGAACTCGAGCGCGTCCCGCTCGAAGCGCGCGCTGCGCTCGGTCGCGGTCTCCGTGCTCGTGCCGCCCTGGCCCTCGGGCTGCTCCGCCTGGCCGTTGTCGGTCCCTGCGTCGGTCCCAGTGACCGGACCCACCTCCTCGAATGCTCTCGTGAGACCGAGGCCGGTCCCACCCGAATCGGAGGATAGACGACGATCCGGTCCGCCCGCCGCCCGAACAGGGGCGGTCTTGGCCGCGTGCAGCACCGTCCAGTCCAGGTCGGCGCGGCTGCTGCGGGTCGGGCATACGGTCGAACCCATGCGGCGGACTCCCTCTCCTACGGCGTCGGTGCTGGTCCCCCAGCACGTACGCACCGCACAACAGCGACCGCCGCCCCGGCATTCCCGAAGCTTTACCCGAGTGACCCGGTCCACTCCGCGACCGCGTCGGTGACGACCTCCACGGCCTCCTCCTGCGAGATCTCCGCACGTCCGGGCACGGCGAACCCGTGGTCCCCGTACGGAACCTCCACGAGCCGGTACGGCCCTTCGGGGAACTCCTCGGGCCTGCCGAAGGGGTCGTTGCCGCCCTGCACCACCAGGGTGGGCACGCCCGCGCCCAGCAGTTCGCCGGCGCGGGAGCGGTCCGGCTTGCCGGGCGGGTGCAGGGGGAAGCTCAGCGCGAGCACGGCGTGCGCGCCCAGCTCGGCGGCGGTGCGGCAGGCCACCCGGGCCCCGGCGCTGCGGCCGCCCGCGACGACGGGCAGGCCGGGTGCGGTCAGCGCGGGCCACAGCCCCCGCCAGCCGGTGTCGAGGGTCCTGGGGGCGGGCGCCAGCTTCCTGCCCGCCACCCGCCAGGGCTGCTCGACCCGGGCGACGGTCACGCCGTGGCCGGGCAGGACGGCGGCCAGGGCCGTCAGGTCGCGGGCCTCGATGCCGCCGCCGGCGCCGTGGCTCACGGCCAGCACGAGCCGGGGCCGCGGGGCCCGGTGCCACGTGATCCGCGCGGTCCCGGCCTCGGTCTCCACGGTCTCGGTCTCGGCGCTCCCGGTGGCCTGGCCTCCGGCCGCCTTCTTTCGTTGCGTCACGTCAGAAGAGTGTGCCCTCCTCGGGCCCGTCCAGCTCCTTCAGCAGCTCCGGCCCGTTGTTGCGGACGTTGCTGACGGCGGTGGCGACGGGGTAGGCGCGCATCAGCCCGGCGGGCGGCGGCGCGAGCAGCTCGCGCAGTGCGCCGGGGTCGGTACGGGCGGGGTCCAGCCAGGCGTCCCAGCGGTCCGCGGTCAGCATCAGCGGCATCCGGGGGTGGATGTCGGCCAGCGCCCGCGGCCCCTGCTCGGGGGCCACCGCGAGCGGGCTCGTCTCGGCCTCCGTGGTGATCACCGAGCACGTCACCCACCAGGCGAGCGGGTGGTCGTCGGGCAGGGTCCTGTCCCGCCAGAACTCGTAGAGGCCGGCCATGGCGAAGACGGACCCGTCCGCCGGGGTCACGAAGTAGGGCTGCTTGCGGGGCCGCTTCCTGCGTCCCTCGACCTCCAGTTCGCGCTCCTCGGTGCCGGTGACCCACTCGTAGTAGCCGTCGGCGGGCACGATGCAGCGCCGGGAGGTGAAGGCGCGGCGGTAGGAGGGCTTCTCGTGCACGGTCTCCGCACGCGCGTTGATCATCCGGGCGCCGCCCTCGGGGGTCTTCGCCCAGGACGGGACCAGCCCCCACTTCAGCCGGCGCAGCTGCCGCACCGGCCGCGGGTCGTCCGTGTCCTTCAGGGGGCGGTCCAGGACGACGTGGACCTCCTTGGTGGGCGCCACGTTGTAGTCGGGCCCGGGGCTCTCCTCGGGCTCCCACTTCTCGATCCCGAAGATCGCCACGAGATCCTCCGCACTGCGGCTGGCCGCATACCGCCCGCACATGTGTCCTGCCCCTCCGACCTGCGCACACGCCAGAACCCGTCCGGGCCGGCGCCGGCCCGGACGGGTCCCAGGGTCGCAGAGGCCGGAACGGTCGCCGCCTCCAGGGCGTCTTTGGGTACCGTCCGCGCAGACGTGCCACACTGCCAGACCCGCGCGACCCGGAGGAGCCCCCCGCCGACATGGACCACATAGCATCCGCCTCGCTCGCCTCCCTCTGGGACGAGGTCGCCGGCACCCAGCCCGAACCCGACCTGTGGGTGGTGATCGCGACCCTGGCCGCGGCGCTCGCCGTGGTCGTCCCGCACGGCCTGTGGCGCGTCGCCCGCAACGCCATCACCATCGCCCACGAGGGCGGTCACGGGCTCGTGGCCCTGCTCACCGGCCGTACGCTGACCGGCATCCGGCTGCACTCGGACACCAGCGGCCTGACGGTCAGCCGGGGCAAGCCGCACGGCATCGGCATGATCCTCACGGCCGCCGCCGGTTACACGGCCCCGCCCCTGCTGGGTCTCGGCGGCGCCGCCCTGCTGGGCGCCGGCCGCATCACGCTCCTGCTGTGGCTGGCGACGGCCCTGCTGCTCGCGATGCTCGTGATGATCCGCAACGCCTACGGCGCCCTGACCATGCTCGTCACCGGCGGGCTGTTCGTGGTGGTGTCGTGGCTGGCCGGACCGCAGGTGCAGGCGGCGTTCGCGTACGCGGTGGTGTGGTTCCTGCTGGTCGGCGGGGTGCGGCCGGCCTTCGAACTCCAGGCCAAGCGGTCGCGGGGCGGGGCCGGGGACTCCGACGCGGACCAGCTGTCCCGGCTGACGCACGTACCGGCGGGGATGTGGTTCTTCCTGTTCCACGCGGTGTCGCTGTGCTCACTGCTCGGCGGCGGCCGCTGGCTGCTCGGTCTGTGACACACCCCGGGCGCACGTCGGCCCGGTTCACGTGCCGACGGGGGCGCGGGGGCGGGCCCGCGTGCCGAGCGGGGTGCGGGGGCGGGTCCGCGTGCCGACCGGGGTGCGGGGGCCGTCCGAGGTGCCGTCCCGCTCCGCAGGGCGGAGCCCGAGATGCCGACCGGCCTCACGGAGGCGGGTCTTAGGTGCCGCCCCGCTCCGCCGTGCGGGCGCTGTCGGCCCGACGGCGCGGCGTCCGTGGCACGGCCTGCCGATAAAGTGAGGGCATGGCCCCGAACACCGCAGAAGCCGCCCTCTGGCCCGCCCCGCACGCGAGCGGAGCCGTCGACGCGACGGTCCACGTGCCGGGGTCCAAGTCCGTCACCAACCGTGCCCTGGTCCTGGCGGCCCTCGCCTCCGAGCCGGGCTGGCTGCGCCGCCCGCTGCGCTCCCGCGACACGCTGCTGATGGCCGGCGCACTGCGCGCGCTGGGCGTCGAGATCGAGGAGGGCGTGGGCCCCGACGGCACGGGCGAGGCCTGGCGCGTGCTGCCGACGGGTCTGCGCGGCCCGGCCACGGTGGACGTCGGCAACGCCGGCACGGTGATGCGGTTCCTGCCGCCGGTCGCCGCGCTGGCCGACGGCCCCGTCCGCTTCGACGGCGACCCCCGCTCCTACGAGCGCCCCCTGCACGGTGTGATCGACGCCCTGCGCGCGCTGGGTGCCCGGATCGACGACGACGGCCGGGGCGCCCTGCCGATGACGGTGCACGGCGGCGGCGCCCTGGACGGCGGCCCGGTGTCGATCGACGCGTCCTCCTCGTCGCAGTTCGTCAGCGCCCTGCTGCTGTCCGGGCCGCGCTTCAACCAGGGCGTCGAGGTCCGCCACACGGGCGACACGCTGCCCTCCCTGCCGCACATCCGCATGACCGTCGACATGCTGCGCGCGGTCGGCGCCCAGGTCGACACGCCCGAGTCCGGCGGTGAGCCGAACGTCTGGCGGGTGACGCCGGGCGCCCTGCTCGGCCGCGACCTGGTGATCGAGCCGGACCTGTCCAACGCCCAGCCGTTCCTGGCGGCGGCCCTGGTCACCGGCGGCAAGGTCGTCGTCCCGGACTGGCCGGCCCGCACCACCCAGCCCGGTGACAAGCTGCGCGAGATCTTCACCGAGATGGGCGGCTCCTGCGAACTGACCGAGTACGGGCTGGTGTTCACCGGCTCCGGAGCCATCCACGGCATCGACGTGGACCTGGGCGAGGTCGGGGAGCTGACCCCGGGCATCGCGGCCGTCGCCGCCCTCGCCGACTCCCCGTCGACCCTGCGCGGCGTGGCCCACCTGCGCCTGCACGAGACGGACCGGCTGGCCGCGCTCACCAAGGAGATCAACGAACTCGGCGGTGACGTCACCGAGACGGCCGACGGCCTGCACATCCGCCCGCGCCGGCTGCACGGCGGCATCTTCCACACCTACGACGACCACCGCATGGCCACGGCCGGCGCGATCATCGGCCTCGCGGTCGAGGGCGTGCAGATCGAGAACGTGGCCACGACGGCGAAGACCCTGCCGGACTTCCCCGGCCTGTGGACCGGGATGCTCGGGGCGTAGGACGCGGGGAACAGGTCATGCGCCGCTACGGCAAGCACACCGACGAGGACGACATCCGCACGCGCCCGGGCCGCCGCAACACCCGGCCCCGGACGAACATCCGCCCCAAGCACGAGGACGCCGCCGAGGGCCTGGTGCTGACCGTCGACCGGGGGCGCCTGACGTGCCTGGTCGAGGACCGCGTGGTCCTGGCGATGAAGGCACGCGAACTGGGCCGCAAGGCCGCGGTCGTGGGAGACCGGGTGGCCCTGGTGGGCGACCTGTCCGGGAAGAAGGACACGCTCGCGCGGATCGTGCGCATCGCGGAGCGCACCTCGGTCCTGCGCCGCACGGCCGACGACGACGATCCGTTCGAGCGGGTGGTCGTGGCCAACGCCGACCAGCTGGCGGTCGTCACCGCCCTGGCCGACCCCGAGCCCCGCCCCCGGCTCATCGACCGCTGCCTGGTCGCGGCCTACGACGGCGGCCTCGAACCGCTGCTGGTCCTCACCAAGTCCGACCTCGCCCCGCCCGAGAAGCTGCTGGAGCTGTACGGCGACCTCGACATCCCCTACGTGGTCACCAGCCGCGCGGAGCTGGACAGCGGGGTGGCCGTGGCCCGGGTGCGCGAGCAACTCGACGGCAGGATCACCGCTTTCGTCGGCCACTCCGGGGTCGGCAAGACGACGTTGGTCAACGCGCTGGTGCCGGAGGAGCGACGCCGGTCGACCGGGCACGTGAACGCGGTGACGGGACGCGGCCGGCACACCACCACGTCGGCGCTGGCGCTGCCGCTGTCCGGCGGCGACGGCTGGGTGATCGACACCCCCGGAGTGCGGTCCTTCGGGCTCAACCACGTCGACCCGTCCCGGGTCATCCACGCCTTCCCCGACCTGGAGCCGGGCACCGAGGGCTGTCCGCGCGCGTGCAGCCACGACGAACCGGACTGCGCGCTGGACGCCTGGGTGGCCGAGGGGCACGCCGATCCGGCCCGGCTGTACTCGCTGCGGCGGCTGCTGGCCACCCGGGAGCGAACCGAAGGGGACTGACCTCCGCGTTGTTTGTCCTGGCCCGCGGACGGCAAGTGCATAATCGCACCGAGCCGGATGCAAGCCTGACCAAACTCGACGGACCCGGACGTAGCGGTCACCGGACGTGGGAAACGGGAGGACACCTCATGGCGTGGCTGCTGGTCATCGTGGCAGGGCTGCTGGAGACCGGCTTCGCCGTGTGCCTGAAGCTCTCCCACGGGTTCACCCGGCTCTGGCCGACGATCGCGTTCTGCACCTTCGCCCTCGGCAGTTTCGGCTTGCTGACGCTGGCGTTGAAGAGGCTCGACGTGGGCCCCGCGTACGCGGTGTGGACCGGCATCGGCGCGGCGGGCACCGCGATCTACGGCATGGTCTTCCTGGGCGACCTGGTGTCGACGCTGAAGATCGTGTCGATCAGTTTCGTCATCATCGGGGTGATCGGGCTCCAGTTGTCGGGGTCGGCGCACTGACGGGACGTCAACTACCGTGAGCGGGGCGGCCGCCGCGGGGTCAGCCGGGTTGCCGGTGCAGGGCGCCGCGGACGAGGTCGGCGACGCCGCCGTCGGCAGGTGGCGCGGCCACGCAGGACAGGGCGAGCCGGAGGGCGAGTTCGCAGGTGCGGGCCAGCTCCCCGGTCTCGGAGCGGGGCGTGCCCGGAGGGGCCAGGGCCGTGACGGCCCGGTCGCGGACCAGGGCGACGAAGTCCGCCGGTGAGGGCAGGGGGCCGTCGGCACGCCGTTGGGCCGGCACGGCGGAGCCGGACGGTACGGCGGTCAGGACCGGCGAGGGCAGGCGTTCGCTCCAGCAGCCGGTGAGCATGGCGCGGACCAGGGCGTTGTCACGGGCGGCCGCGGCCGTCCACTCGGCGGTGGCGGTGATGCGCTCCCGGGGGTCGGTGTGCGCGGCGAGCGCCCGGTCGACGCCCGCCAGGTATCCGTCGGCCTCCCTGCGCACCAGGGCCCGGGCCAGGCCGTCCTTGCTGCCGAACTCGTTGTACAGCGTCTGCCGGGACACTCCCGCCGCCGCGGCCACGTCCACCATGCGCACGGTGGACCAGGGCCGGCGCGCCAGCGCCGTGTAGGCGGCGTCCAGTAGAGATTCCCGCGCTGCAGGCATCTTCGCCTCCCCTTGGGGCGAGCGGCTCTGCGCCCAGGTTTGACGCGCACGCGACCACTGTCAAGGGTTCTCGAAGGCGCGCGAGGGCGCGTTCCGGCCGCTGCACGCGGGGCGTTCGCCCGGCGCAGCCGCGGCCGTGCACCACCGGCCGCAACCCGGCGGGAACCACAGCTCGTGGCACCGGTCCACCGCGCCCGCCGGGCACCGCAGGCGCGTCACACGACCGCTCCCCCACCCTCACGATCCCCCGGTGGCCCCACCCCCACCTCGGCCGATAGGTTCGTCGCATGCCCGACTACCTCGACGACCTGCGTCTCGCACACGTCCTCGCCGACGCCGCCGACGCCGCGACGACGGACCGTTTCAAGGCCCTCGACCTCAAGGTCGAGACGAAACCGGACATGACCCCGGTCAGTGAGGCGGACAAGGCCGCGGAGGAGCTCATCCGCGGCCAGCTCCAGCGCGCCCGGCCCAGGGACGCGATCCTCGGCGAGGAGTACGGAGTCGAGGGAACCGGCCCGCGCCGCTGGGTGATCGACCCGATCGACGGCACGAAGAACTACGTGCGGGGCGTGCCCGTGTGGGCCACGCTCATCTCCCTGATGGAAGCCGGCGAGGGCGGGTTCCAGCCCGTCGTGGGTGTGGTCTCCGCCCCGGCTCTGGGACGCCGCTGGTGGGCGGCGAAGGGCCACGGCGCGTTCACCGGCCGCAGCCTCACCAAGGCGTCCCGGCTGCAGGTCTCGCGCGTTGCGCAGCTCTCCGACGCGTCGTTCGCGTACTCCTCGCTCAGCGGCTGGGAGGAGCAGGGCCGTCTCGACGGTTTCCTCGACCTGACCCGCGCGGTCTGGCGCACGCGGGCGTACGGCGACTTCTGGCCGTACATGATGGTCGCGGAGGGCGCGGTCGACATGTGCGCCGAACCGGAGCTGTCCCTGTGGGACATGGCCGCGACGGCGATCATCGTCACGGAGGCCGGGGGCACCTTCACCGGGCTGGACTCCCGCCCGGGCCCGCACAGCGGCAACGCGGCCGCGTCGAACGGCCTGCTCCACGACGAACTGCTGGGGTATCTCAACCAGCGCTACTGAGCGCCCTGTTGTTACGAGCGCCCTCTTGTTTGACCGTCCCTTTGCCTGCCACTCTGAGAGCCCCCCGGCTTGTGAACTTGTGAAATCATGAACAAGCTGTGGGACACTCCCAGGAGGTGGCTCCTTTCATGCTCGTCCGTGACGCCATGAGCACCGTTGTCCTCACCATCGGACCGACCCACACCCTGCGTCAGGCCGCCGCGCTGATGTCGGCACGCCGGGTCGGCGCGGCCGTCGTCCACGACCCGGACGCCGGCGGCATCGGCATCCTCACCGAACGCGACATCCTCAACTCCGTGGGCCTGGGCCAGGACCCGGACACGGAACACGCCCACGCCCACACCACCACCGACGTCGTGTTCGCCGCTCCTGCCTGGACCCTGGAGGAGGCGGCGGGCGCCATGACCCACGGCGGATTCCGGCACCTGATCGTGCTGGACGGCGGCGAACCCGCCGGCATCGTCTCGGTCCGCGACATCATCCGCTGCTGGGCGCCGGCGCGGCAGCGCGTTCCCGCCTAGACACACGGACGGGCCGGGCTCCTCACAAGGAGCCCGGCCCGTCCCCTACCGCAAGCGGTCCAGTGCTGGAGTTCAGCCGCGCAGGGCCTGGACCGCGGCCTCCAGCCGCTTGCCGTAGTCTCCGTCGGCCCGACGGAAGTTGTCGATCGCCCGCTCGACGATGTCGTCGCGCGAGACCTTGGCGATGAAGCCCGCCAGGTTGGCGATCAGGCGCTCCTTCTCGTCCTCCGACATGAGCCGGTAGAGGTTGCCCGCCTGCACGAAGTCGTCGTCCTCGGCATGCACGGGCGCCTCGTGGTTGCCGGTGGCGCCGCCCACGGCGACGGCCGACCACAGCGGACGGTCCGTCTGGAACGGCCCGCCGAAGCTGTTCGGCTCGTAGTTCTTCGCGCCCCCGTGGCGGCCGTCGTAGAGGTGGCCGTCCCGGGAGTGGGTGCGCGCCACGGTGGCGTGCGGGCGGTTCACCGGCAGGTGGTCGGCGTTGATGCCGACGCGGTAGCGGTGGGCGTCGCCGTACGCGAACAGACGGCCCTGGAGCATCTTGTCCGGGGAGGGACCGATGCCCGGCACGAAGTGGGCGGGGCTGAAGACCGACTGCTCGACTTCGGCGAAGATGTTCTCCGGGTTGCGGTTGAGCTCCAGCCTGCCGATCTCTACGACCGGGTAGTCCGCGTGCGGCCACACCTTGGTCAGGTCGAACGGGTTGAACCGGTACGTCGCCGCCTCGGCCACCGGCATGATCTGCACGCCGACGGTCCAGCTCGGGTACTCGCCCCGCTCGATGGCCTCGCGCAGGTCGCGCTGGTGGGAGTCGGGGTCCTCACCGGCGAGCCGCGCGGCTTCCGCGCTGGTCAGGTTCTTGATGCCCTGGTCGGTCTTGAAGTGGTACTTCACCCAGAAGGCCTCGCCGGCCGCGTTGTTCCACTGGAAGGTGTGCGAGCCGAAGCCGTCCATGTGGCGGTAGGAGGCCGGGATGCCCCGGTCACCGAACAGCCAGGTCACCTGGTGCGTGGACTCGGGCGACAGGCTCCAGAAGTCCCAGACGTTGTCCGCCTCGGTCGAGCCGGTGTACGGGTCGCGCTTCTGGGTGTGGATGAAGTCCGGGAACTTGATGGCGTCCTTGATGAAGAACACCGGGGTGTTGTTGCCGACGAGGTCGTAGTTGCCCTCCTCGGTGTAGAACTTCAGCGCGAAACCCCGCGGATCGCGCACCGCGTCCGCCGCGCCCAGGTTGCCGGCCACGGTCGAGAAGCGCAGGAAGACCTCGGTCTGCTTGCCGACCTCGCCGAGGAACGCGGCGCGCGTGTAGGGCGTGACGTCGGCCGTCACCGTGAAGGTGCCGTACGCGCCGGCGCCGCGGGCGTGCACCACGCGCTCCGGGATGCGCTCCCGGTTGAAGTGGGCCAGCTTCTCCAGCAGGAGCTGGTCCTGGACGAGCACGGGGCCGCCGACGCCCGCGGTCTCGCTGTTCTGGTTGTCGGCGACCGGAGCCCCGGCCTCCGTCGTAAGCGGTCCCTGCGTCACGTGCGCCTCCTGCAGCAATCCTGGTCAATCCTGTCCCTTGGCCAAAGCCGTTCTCGATCCTACAATAGACATTGTCTAAAGCAAGTGAGACTCCAATCTCACACCTGTTCGGAACCTGGTTCCCTTAGCTGTTAGGCTGGTGGCCATGAGTGACCTTCTGGAACGCCTGCGCGGACGCGGATGGCGGATGACCGCGCAGCGGCGCGTCGTGGCCGAGGTCCTCGACGGCGAACACGTCCACCTGACGGCCGACGAGGTCCATGCCCGGGCCGTCGCCAAGCTGCCGGAGATCTCCCGGGCGACCGTCTACAACACCCTCGGTGAGCTCGTGACCCTCGGCGAGGTGCTGGAGGTCTCCACCGACCAGCGCGCCAAGCGGTACGACCCGAACGCCCACCGGCCGCATCACCACCTGGTCTGCGCCCAGTGCGGCGCGATCCGCGACGTCCACCCGGTCGGCAACCCGATGGCTGACCTGCCCGACTCGGAGCGCTTCGGTTTCACCGTCTCCGACGTCGAGGTGACGTACCGCGGCGTCTGCCCGAACTGCGCGGCGGCCTGACCCCTCCGCACGAAAGCCCCGGCACCGATGGGTGCCGGGGCTTTTCCGTGCCGTGCCCGCAGGACGCCTGTGGATCACGACAACGACCGAGGGCCGGAACCCTTTCGGATTCCGGCCCTCGGCCATCAGTAGCGGGGACAGGATTTGAACCTGCGACCTCTGGGTTATGAGCCCAGCGAGCTACCGAGCTGCTCCACCCCGCGGCGATGAATGCAACGTTACGTCAGTGACGAGGGCAGATGCAAATCCCTTCCTCTCGGGTGGCGCGTCAGGGGCCCGAGGCCCCCCGCTTCGAGGTGAGCGAACCTCTCCCGACGCCTACGGCTCGGCGGAGGGCCGTTCCCTCACTCGCCCTCGGCGACACGCGGCCCGCCCGGCCAGTGGGCCCGGGGCCCGGGGCCCGGCGGCGAGTCAGCGTGCCACCGCCGCCGGCACCCCGGCACCGGGGATCGCCCGGGCCACCCCGCGGCCCGGCCGTCCTACGCCGACAGTTCCTGCCGCAGCGCGTCCCGCAGGCGCGCCGCCCGTTCGGCCACGGACTCGGGGCCGAGCGCCACCGCGCGGTCGGCCCAGCGCTGCCCTTCCGCGAGTTCTCCACGACGCGCGTAGACCAGGGCGAGCCGCAGCGCCGCCCGTCCGTGACCGGCGTCGGCCGCACGCTGCCACCAGACCGCGGCCTCGGGCTCACTGCCCTCCCGCGCCAGCAGCAGCCCGAGGTTGAACGCCCCGTTGCGGGAGCCCGCCTCGGCCGCCTCGCGGTACCACCGGGCCGCCTCGACGACATCGCCCCGCGCCGCCGCGTGCATGCCCACCCGGACCTGCGCCCGCCGGTGCCCCTGGGAGGCCGCCCGCTCGTACCACTCCTCGCACTCGCTGCGCCGGTGCACCGGCTCGCCGAGCTCGTGCGCCGGCTCCGGCGGCCGTCGCGCGTCCAGCACGGTCGCCAGCCGGTACGCCGCCTCGGCGCTGCCGCCCCCGGCCGCACAGCGCAGGTGCCGCTCGGCCTCCTGCTCGTCGCCGGCCCGCAGCCGCGCCATGCCGACTTGGAGCGCCGCCTCGGTGTGCCCGGCGGCGGCAGCCCGCTCGTACCAGCCCAGCGCGGCCTCGTCCTCGCCCCGCCCCGCGTGCAGGATGCCGAGGTTGAACGCGGCGTCCACGCTCCCGGCCTCCGCGGCCTTGGAGAACCACGGCTCCGCACCCGTCTCGTCGCCGCCCTGCAGCAGCAGGATCGCCAGCGCGTTCGCGGCCTCGCGGTGCCCGGCGTAGGCGGCGCGCCGGTACCACTGCTCGGCCTGCGGGGTCCGGCCCTGCTCGGCACAGAGCAGCCCCAGGTTGTAGGCGCCGTTCACGTCACCCGCGTCCATCGCGGCCCGGTACCACCGCTCGGCCGTCTGTGTCTCGCCCCGCTCGGCGTGCAGCGCGCCCAGCGCGTTGGCCGCGTTGCCGTCGCCGTCCTGGGCGGCGCGCAGCCACCACACGGCGGCGTTCTCGGTGTCGCCCGCGTCACGCAGCAGGAACCCGAGCGCGCAGGCGGCCCGGGCCTCGCCGTCCTTGGCGGACGTCAGGTACCAGCGTCCGGCCTCCTTGAGCTCACCGCGCCGCTCCAGGATCGTCCCGAGGTGCAGCGCCGCCCTGCGGTGGCCGCGCGCGGCGGCCTGCCGGTACCACTGCTCGGCCTCGGCGGCCCCGTGGACACCGTTGTCACCGTCGCTCTCCCCTGTCGCCCCGCGGTCCAGTGCCCGCGCCAGCCGGTAGGCCGCCTCCCGGTGGCCGCGTTCGGCCGCGACCCGCATCCACCGCTCGGCCCCGGCGTCACCGCGGTGCTCCAGCAGATCGGCGAGGGCGTACGCGCCCAGCGTGTGGCCCTGTTCGGCGGACTGGCGCAGCCAGTACTCGGCGGCGGGCTCGTCCCCGCGCTCGCGGTGGTGCCGGCCGAGGGCGTGCGCGGCCGCCGCGGATCCGGCGACGGCGGCGATGCGCCACCATCCGGCGGCCTCGTCGGCGTATCCGCGCTGGTGGAGGAGGACTCCCAGGTTGTTGGCCGCGGCCCGGTCGCCCGCGGCGGTGGCGGCACGCAGATGGGGTTCGGCACCGTCGAGATCACCACGGCGCAGCAGCATGGCCCCGAGGACACTCATCGCCTCGACATCGCCGGCCTCCGCGGCGAGCCGCTGACGCAGCTCTTCGGCCGCCTCGTCGGCGATCTCCCCGGTCTCGTCCGGGGTCTCGGTGTCCTCCCGGCTGGAAGGCTGCACAAAACGCCCTGTCTCGAACAGAGTTGCCTTGTCCCCCATAACGTCCATCGTCGCACCACCTGCAACCTGGGTACACCTGGTATACCGCAGCCAGTGAGGTCACTACAGCGTTTTGTCGACATGCCCACAGAGAGACAAGTCAAACACAGATTGCCCAACTCCCCCCGGCGGCGCGGCCACACCTCCCGTCAGCACATGCGTTCACACATCACGAAGGCCCGGATTCCTTTGTGGAATCCGGGCCTTCGTTGCCGCTGTGTCACTCGGACATCGCGACTGCAGTAGCGGGGACAGGATTTGAACCTGCGACCTCTGGGTTATGAGCCCAGCGAGCTACCGAGCTGCTCCACCCCGCGCCGTTGTGTTCACCACCGTATCACGGCGCGGAGTGGGCCATTCGTCCAGGCCGGAGCGCTAGCTGCTCGGCTTCGGGCTCGGGCTGCCGCTGGGCTTGCTCTCGCCGCCCCCGGCGCCCCGGCCCGCCTCGGCCTGCGCGTCCTCGGCCCTCTTCAGGGCGTCCTCGAGGTCCTTCTGCGCCCGGCCGTAGGCCTCCCAGTCGTTGTCCTTCAGGGCCTCCTGGCCTTCGTCGAACGCCTTCTGGGCGTCCTCCAGGGCCTGCTGGACCGTCGGGTTCTTCGACGACGGCGGTGGCGGTGACGTGTCGTTGTCACCCTCGTCCGGCGGTTCGGGAGTCGCGCCGTCCGCTCCGAAGACCTTGTTGAGGGCCTCGTCGAGGGTGTTCTCGAAGGCGGTCTGGCCTCCGTAGGTCACCAGGACCTTGCGCAGCAGCGGGTACTTCAGTCCACCACCGCGTACGTAGACCGGCTCCACGTAGAGCAGTCCCCCGTCGAGCGGGACGGTCAGCAGGTTGCCGTACTCGACTTCGGAGTCGCCGCCTCTCAGGAGCCTGATCGACTCGGCGATGTCCTCTTGGGAGTTGAACTGGCTCTGGACCTGCTTGGGGCCGTTCACCGTGGTGTTGGTCGGCAGTTTCAGGATTCTGATCTTGCCGTAGTCACTGGTGCCGGCCTCGGCGTCGACCGCCATGAACGCACTCAGGTTGTCCCGGCCGTTGGGCGTGAAGGTCGTCGTCAGCGAGAACGCCTGCGCCTTCTGGTCGGGCATCTTCATGCTCAGGTAGTACGGCGGCACCGCGCTGCCCGACCGGTTCGTCGGGTCGTCCGGCACCTGCCACACCTCGCTGCCGCTGAGGAACGTCGTGGCGTCCTTCACGTGGTAGCGGGTGAGCAGCTCACGCTGGACCTTGAACAGGTCCTGCGGGTAGCGCAGGTGGTCCATCAGCTGCGGGGAGATGTCGCTCTTGGGCTCGACCGTGTCCGGGAAGGCCTTCATCCAGGTCTTCAGGACGGGGTCCTGGGTGTCCCACTGGTAGAGCTTCACCTTGCCGCTGTAGGCGTCGACGGTCGCCTTCACCGAGTTGCGGATGTAGTTGACCTGGTTCTGCTGGGCCACCACCGCGCGGTTGTCGTTGGTGGCGGTCAGCGAGTCGGCCGTGGTGTCGCCGAGCGTCGTGCGCGAGGAGTACGGGTAGCCGTTCGTCGTCGTGTACGCGTCGACGATCCACTGGATGCGGCCGTTGACCACCGCCGGGTAGGCGTCGCCGTCGATGGTCAGCCAGGGGGCGACCGCCTCGACGCGCTCCTTGGGCGTGCGGTTGTACAGGACGCGCGAACCGTCGCCGATGGCACCGGAGTACAGGATCTGCGGCTCGCCGAACGCCACCGCGTACGCGGCCCGGTTGACCGGGTTGGAGAGGTTGACCCCGCTGTCGCCCTTGTAGCTGGTGGTCTTCTCGCCGTTGTCGTCGGAGTAGTCGATCTCCTTCTGGGGACCGCCGACGATCGAGTACGTGGTCGTCTTCTCGCCGTAGTAGACCCGCTGCTCGTACGTGCCGAGGTCGCCCTTGGACGGCAGGTCGGACTCCGTGAAGTTCGGCCGGCCCTGGGCGTCCGCGCTGGTGCCCTCGGCGGCGACCACTCCGTAGCCGTGGGTGTAGCGGAAGTGGTTGTTGATCCAGTTCTTCTTCGGGATGCCCGCGAGGTTGATCTCACGCAGGCCGAGGACCGTGTCCTGGTCCTTGCCGTTCTTCGGGTAGCGGTCGACGTCCAGGTTGGTCGGGAACGCGTAGTAGTTCCTGATCTGCTGGAGCTGCTGGAAGGTCGGCGAGACGATGTTCGGGTCCATGATGCGGATGCTCGCCGTGGAGCCGACGTCGTCGCGGAGCGTGGACTTGTCCTCGGTCTTGCTGGTGCCCGAGTAGTCGGTGACCTTCGTGCCGTCGATGCCGTAGGCCTTGCGCGTCGCTTCGAGGTTCTTCTCGACGTACGGCGCTTCCTTGGCCTGCTCGTTCGGCTGGACCTGGAACTTCTGCACGATCGCCGGGTAGAGGCCGCCGATGAGGATGGCGGACAGGACCATCAGGCCGAAGCCGATGACGGGCAGCTGCCAGGTGCGCCGCCACAGCGTCGCGAAGAACAGCAGCGCGCAGATCACGGCGATGCAGAACAGGATCGTCTTGGCCGGCAGGTAGGCGTTGGCGTCGACGTACCTGAGGCCGGTCCAGTTGTCGGTCGCCCGGAAGTCACTGGACTTCACCGCGAGCCCGTAGCGGTCGAGCCAGTAGGCGACCGCCTTCAGGGCCACGAAGATGCCGAGCAGCACCGACAGATGACCGGTGGCGGCGGCCGTGGCGCGGGCGCCGGGGCTGGTGACGCGCAGCCCGCCGTACAGGTAGTGGGTGAGCGCGGCGGCGATCACGGACAGGATCGCGGCGGCGAAGCCGAAGCCGAGCAGGAACCTGTACCAGGGCAGGTCGAAGGCGTAGAAGGAGACGTCCAGCTTGAACTGGGGGTCCTTCTGGCCGAAGGGCACGCCGTTGACCCACATGAGCCAGGTGCGCCACTGGCCGGACGCGGAGGCGCCGGCGATCAGGCCCACCAGGGCGGTGATCCCGAGCAGCAGCCACTTCTTGTAGGGCGCGATGCCCATGCGGTAGCGGTCGAGGTTCTGCTGCTCCATCGACATCGCGCTCAGCGGCGGCCGCAGGCGGTGGGCCAGCCAGATGTTGACGCCGACGGCGAGGGCCATCAGCAGTCCGAAGACGAAGAAGAGCCCGATCTTGGTCCACAGGGTGGTGGTGAAGACCGACGAGTAGTTCACCGACCGGTACCACAGCCAGTCCGTCCAGAACCCCGCGAACATGGTGAACGCCATGCCGAGAACGGCCAGGACGCCCAGCGTCATGAGCAGGGTCCGGACACGCCGGGACGGGCGGCCCACTCTCATCCGCGGCCCTGTCGGGCCTCCGCCGCGGTCCGGCATCTGGAAAGCCAAGGTGCGCACCTCGAAGTCGCTGTCGATTCGTCGGGCCCGCGTCTTCACGGACCGTCAGCGGCCCCCGTGATCGTGGGCCCCCACCTATGCAACTTACTCACCGTTTACTCGGTTCCCGATTTCGGCCAGGAACGAGAGAGGATTGTGACCATGTCCAACACTCCCATGGCTGCGAACCCGCTCACCCGGGCCGTTCTCGAGATCGACGAGTACGTCTCCGGCCTCGGCTGGGACCAGCCGGCCCGCCTTTTCGCCCTCGTCGACACCGCCCGGCTCAAGGCCGACCAGCCCTCGCTGGCGGATCGGCTCGGTCTCGGTGACGAGCCGGAGAGCGCCGGCCTCACCCCGATCGAGCAGGACGAAGTACCGACGGGCAAGCCCCTCGACGAGTTCCTCGCCACCATCGCCTGGCCCGACGCGGTGGCCGGCTGCGCCCTCACCGTGGAGCGGCTGATGCTGCCGCCGTCCGCGGAGGCACAGGTCCCCAAGGACCTCGACGAGACCGCGCTGACCAAGTGGGTGGCGGAGCACCCGGACCGCCAGGAGGTCCGCATGACCGTCGCGGTCCTGCGCGACGGCACCCGCGACTCGGCGCTGCGTCTGCGGGAGAAGGACTCCCTCACCGAGGTGCTGACCGGGTCCGACCTGGTGCCGGGCCTGGCGGAGGCCCTGACGGCGACCTTCGAGGAGTAGGCCCGCCGCGCCCGGCCGGGGCGCGGGCGCAGTGCTGCGCGCGCCCCGGCCCCGCGCATGCGCCCCGCCCGGTCCACCGGGGGTGCGCCCCGGTCCACGGGGGTGCCCCCCGGTCCACGGAGGCGCGCGCCGGGCTACTTGCCGCAGGTCGGCAGGTCCGCGGCGTCGCCGCTGCGCAGGTCCTCGAGCGCGCCGAGGGCGTCCTTGATGGTGTCCACCTTGATCAGGGTGAGGCCCTCGGGGGTGTCCTTGGCGGCGGCCGCGCAGTTGTCGGCCGGCGTCAGGAAGTACCGGGCGCCCTTGCTCCGCGCGCCGACCGTCTTCATCTCGATGCCGCCGATCGGTCCGACCTTGCCCTGGTCGTCGATCGTGCCGGTGCCCGCGACGAACCTGCCGCCGGTGAGGCTGCCGGGCGTGAGCTTGTCGTAGATGCCGAGCGCGAACATCAACCCCGCGCTGGGGCCGCCGACGTCGGCCAGCTTGATGTCGACGGTGAACGGGAACGTGTGGTCGGTGCCCGCGGAGATGCCGACGATGGCGCGCTTCTCGCCGGTGTCGTCGGACGTGGCCGTCGTGATGGTGACGTTCTCCGTCCGAGTCGGCGTCCGCTTCTCCTTCTCCGCGGCGGCCTGCTCCTTGGCCGGCACGATCGTGAACCGCACCTCCTGGCCGGGCTTGTGCTTCGTGACCAGCTTGGCCACGTCCGCCGGCTCCTTGACCGCCGTGCCGTCGACGGCCTTGATCACGTCGCCGGCGTGCAGCCTGCCCTCGGCCGGGGAACCCTTGACGACCGTTGAGACGATCACCCAGGACTTCACCGGGACGTCCAGTTCCTTCAGCGCCGCGACCTTGGCGCTCTCCTGGGACTGGCTGAACTCCTCGGCGTTCTCCTGTGTGGACTGCTCCTCGGTCTTGCCGTCCGGGTAGAGCGTGTCGTGCGGCACGACCTTGTTGTCGTGCGCGAGCCAGCCGTAGACCGCCTCGACCAGGTTCATGCGGTAGTCCGCGCTGGTGACCCGGACCGTCGTCATGTTCAGGTGGCCGCTGGTCGCGTAGGTCTTCCGCCCCGAGATGTGCAGCACCGGCTCACCGTCGTGATCGCCCAGCGTGTTCACCGTCGGCCCCGGCGACATCTCCGCGTACGGCACGGGGATGAAGACTCCCGCGCACAGGAGCGCGATCAGCATCAGGGTGGAGGCGAGCATCGTCGCGGTGCGGCGTGGCATGACTCGACAGTACGGGACGGTTCTGTCAGCGCACCGTCAGGGCCGCCCGTCCGGGGCGGCCCTGAGGCGTCAAACGCTTGTGACCTGCTGCTTTCCGGCTCCGAGCTAGCGCACCGGGGGCTTCTCCATGGCCTCTCGGAAGCGGGCGTACCCGACGAGTTCCGGGCCGTCGTTGCGGACCTTGCGGGTCCGGTTGGCCCAACTTCCCCACAGACCGGCGCCGATCGCAGCCACAAGCGGAATCAGCAACCAGGCGAGCGCCGCCATGCCGACCTCCAACCCCATCGAGCTCCGCGAACTGACTGATCAGCAGATTAACCATCCGCAGTGACAACGCTCACGCCAGGGGTGCGGTTACGCAACCGGAAATCGACTCCGGGGATCAGCAGGCGCCGACCCACTCCTCGGTGCCGTCCGAGAACCTCTGGTGCTTCCAGATGGGCACCTCGTGCTTGAGGTCGTCGATCAGCTTCCGGCACGCCTCGAAGGCCTCGCCGCGGTGCGGGCAGGAGACGGCGACGACCACGGCGAGGTCACCGACCGCCAGGTCACCGACCCGGTGCACGGCGGCCAGCGCCCGGACCGGGTACTCGGCCGCGACCTTCTCGGCGATCCGCCGCATCTCGGCCTCGGCGCTGGGGTGGCACGAGTAGCCCAGCTCCTCGACGTCGGCGCCGCCGTCGTGATTGCGCACCGTCCCCACGAAGAGCGCGGTGCCTCCCGCGGCGTCGTCCCCGACGGCCCGGAACACCTCGTCCAGGGAGAGGGCCGTCTCACGGATGCCGATCAGCCGGATCGGGTCCTGCGCGGCCTGCTCACCGGGGTGCTCGCTCGTGGGTGCCATGCCCCCATCGTGCCGCACCGCACCGACAGCACGGAATAGAGCTATCGACCGGCACGCGCGCGTACCCGTTTGGAGCCTCCTACAGGGGCGCCCCCGGCCCCCGTGCTGCGCAGGAGGACGGCGGCACGGCGGTCGGGTGCCCGTGCTGCCACGCGCGAAGACGGGCGCTAGATGCGCCGCCGGGCCTTGCGCGCCCGGCGCACCACCGCCGCCGCGCCCAGCAGCGCCACCGTCGCGCCGGCGGCACCCGCGGCCGTCGCGTCCTTGCGGCCCAGCCGGCGGCCCGCCACCGTGTGCCGGCCGGAGACCTCCTCCAGGAGTTCCGCCAGCACCTCCTCGTTCGTGTACCGCGGCCGCCAGCCGGCGTCGTGCAGCCGGCTGCCGCTCACCACCCAGGGGTACATCGTGTAGGCCAGGTCACCCGCAGGGGACGGGGTGAGCCCGATGCGGTGCAGCCGCGCCGCCGCCCCCAGCGCGACGGCGGAGGGCAGCTCCATCCGCCGGATGCCGCTGAGCTCCTCCACCTCCTCCTGCTCCAGCCATCCGTCGCAGCCGACGGCGAGCTCCCCGTCGACCTTCTCCAGGACGGCGTACTCCAGCGCGCTGCACAGGTCCTCGACGTGGCAGAACTGCCAGGCGGGCCGTGAACCGGCGACGACGAGCAGCCGGGGCGACTCGAAGTACCGGGTCAGGGCCGTGTCGGTGCCGCCGACCAGGACAGCCGGCCGCACCACGGTGACGTTGAGCCCGGGGTGTGCACGGGGTGCCCGGCGCGCCAGGCGCTCGACCTCCAGCAGATCGCCGACCCCGGTCGCCTCGGCCGTGGCCCGCAGCTCCGCGTCCTCCGACAGGGGCAGCTCGTTGTCCGGCAGTGCCCCGTAGACCATCGCCGAGGTGCACAGCACGACCCGGTGGACCCCGGCCGCCGCGGCGGCCGTCAGGACGGTCTGCGTCCCCCGTACGTTGTAGGCCGTCCGGGCGGCCGCGTCGGTCTCCAGGTCGAGGTCCAGCGCCAGGTGGACGACCACGTCGGCTCCGCGCAGCTTGTCCGCGATGGCCGGGTCCCGGACGTCGAGGATGTGCCACTGCGCGGCGGCGCACTCGCCGCGCCGCTCGTCGATGGCCACGACCTGCTTGATCTCGTCGGACGCCGCGAGCCGCTCCGTGAGCAGGGCTCCTACGCCGTAGGCGGCACCGGTGACCGCGACGACGGGTCCGCGCGCCGCGGGGCTCGCGGAACTGGTTGACTGGTTTCGCGCTGCGCGAACCTGCGGATCTGGGGAACTCACCGGGCGTCTCCAGCGGTTGTCTTCAGTACGAGCACGTGCCACGCGTGCGTACCAGGTGGCATCCATCCTGCCGCAGGCCGTCAGTCGGCGAAGCACCGAGGCCCGATCCGCCCCGGGTGTCTACGCTGGGTGGTGTTGTCGGGCAGCCGTGCCGCCGGAAAGAACCGGCGGCCCTACCAGCCGAGGAATCCCGTGAGTGACACCCCATTCGGATTCGGCCTTCCGCCGGAGGAGCCGGACGACGGCGACGAGGGCAAGAAGAAGGACCAGCAGAGCGGTGGTGGTCAGGGACCGGCCAACCCGTTCGGATTCGGCGGTCTGCCCGGAGCCGGAGGCTTCGGCGGAGGCCCCGGTGGCCCCGGCGGCCCCGGTGCGGACAATCCGTTCGCAGCCATGTTCGGGTCGCTGAACCCCACCGACCTGGGCGCCGCGTTCCAGCAGCTGGGCCAGATGCTCTCCTACGAGGGCGGCCCGGTGAACTGGGACATGGCCAAGCAGATCGCCCGCCAGACGGTGTCGCAGGGCTCCCCTGACGGCACCAAGGACGCGAGCGTCGGCCCCGCCGAGCGTCGTGCCGTCGAGGAGGCCGTCCGCCTGGCCGACCTGTGGCTGGACGACGCCACCTCCCTGCCCTCCGGCGCCGCCTCGGCGGTGGCCTGGAGCCGCGCGGAGTGGGTCGAGGCGACGCTGCCCGCCTGGAAGGAGCTGGTCGATCCGGTCGCCGAGCGCGTCGGCACCGCCATGGGCGACGTCCTGCCGGAGGAGATGCAGGCCATGGCCGGCCCGCTGATCGGCATGATGCGCTCGATGGGCGGCGCCATGTTCGGCACGCAGATCGGTCAGGCCGTCGGCGTGCTCGCCGGCGAGGTCGTCGGCTCGTCCGACATCGGCCTGCCGCTCGGCCCGGCCCGCAAGGCCGCCCTGCTGCCGGTGAACATCGAGACGTTCGGCAAGGACCTGAGCGTCCCCCAGGAGGAGGTGCGGCTCTACCTCGCCCTGCGCGAGGCCGCCCACCAGCGCCTCTTCGCGCACGTGCCGTGGCTGCGCTCGCACCTGTTCGGCGCGGTCGACGGCTACGCGCGCGGCATCAAGGTCGACACGGCCAAGCTCGAGGACGTGGTCGGCCAGTTCGACCCGCAGAACCCCGAGCAGCTGCAGGAGGCCCTTCAGCAGGGCATGTTCCAGCCCGAGGACACGCCCGAGCAGAAGGCCGCCCTGGCCCGGCTGGAGACCGCTCTGGCGCTCGTGGAGGGCTGGGTGGACGCGGTGGTCCACGCCGCGGCGAAGCCCCGCCTGTCGTCCGCCGACGCCCTGCGGGAGACGCTGCGCCGCCGCCGCGCCTCGGGCGGGCCGGCCGAGCAGACGTTCGCCACGCTGATCGGCCTGGAGCTGCGTCCGCGCCGTCTGCGGGACGCCTCCCGCCTGTGGGCCTCGCTCACGGACGCGCGCGGGGTCGACGGCCGGGACGCCCTGTGGCACCACCCGGACATGCTGCCGACGGCGACCGACCTGGACGACCCGGACGGCTTCGTGCACCGCGAGCACCTCGACTTCTCCGAGCTGGACAAGATGCTCGGCGAGGCGGCGGACAAGCCGGACCTCAAGAAGCCCGGCACCGGCGACGCCGGCGACGCCGACGGCGACGGCGGCAAGGACGAGCGCAAGGGCGACGACGCCGGGTGAGTCTGTACGACGACGCGGTCCTCGTCCTGAAGGGGTACGAGGACCAGACGGAGCTGCGCGAGGCCTACCTCACCCATCTGGCGGAACACCCGGACGGTCTGTGGAAGGCCTGCCACGCCGGCCACCTCACGGCGAGCGGTCTGGTCGTCGACCCGCAGCGCGGCCGGGTGCTGCTGACCCTGCACAGGAAGCTGCAGAGGTGGCTGCAGATGGGCGGCCACTGCGAGCCCGGGGACACCTCGCTCGCGGCCGCGGCCCTGCGCGAGGCGACGGAGGAGTCCGGCGTTGCGGGGCTCACCCTGCTGCCCGGCGGCCCGGTGCACCTGGACCGGCACCCGATCCCGGCCCCGTGCCACTGGCACTTCGACGTCCAGTACGGCGTCCTGGCGCCCCCGGACGCCGCGCACGCCGTCAGCGACGAGTCCCTCGACGTGCGCTGGTTCGGCTACGACGAGGTCGCGGACGTGGCCGACGAGTCGGTCGTCCGGCTCCTGGCGGCCACGCGCGCGAGGCTCGCCGCCTGACCGCGGCCTGTCAGGGGCGACGCCACTGCGACCGCCCCTGACAGCTCCCGGTCACCCGGGACGCGCCGCCCCCGGGGGCGGGGAACCGCGCGACCGGACCCCGCGCGACCGGACCCCGACCGGACCCGAAGGCCTGCTGCCACGGCTCGACGGCGGGTTCCCGCACCGGGGAGCGGCCGGACCCGAGGAGCGCTCAGCTCCAGACGTTGCCCTGGTTCTGCCCCCGGGCCCCCTGCTGGCCCATCCCGTACTGCGCGGCGAGGCCCGAACCGATCTGGGCGTTCTGCGGCGGCAGCAGTTCACTCGGCTGGACCAACGCGAAGCCGGAACCCATGAAGCTGAGCTCCCAGCCCTCACCGGTGTTCCCGCGCCGCCGCCACACGCCGGAGGAGTGCGTCTGTGCCTGCATCTGCACGCGCAGGCTCGTCGACCAGGCGACGATCGCGTCGGCGTCGCAGTTGACGTACTTGTCGGGCGTCACCTGCATCAGCAGCGGCATGCCGGAGGTCATCAGGGCGACCTTGCCCCGGCCGCTGATGTTGAGCTGGTACTTCCCGGAGCCGGCGATGCCGTAGAGGCTGTCGACGGCGATGACCTCGTGGTGCAGCGAGGAGTCCATCGCCAGCACGTAACTGCTGTCGACGGTCAGGCCCTCCTGGTCCACCTCCATGACGTGGACGTGCTGCTTGAGGTTGGCCAGGTAGACCGTGCCCTGCCCGTGGCAGCGCATCAGGTCCAGGCCCTCCCCGGTCTGGGCACGCGCGCGTGACTGCTGGTTCGTCTGGAACTCGGCGTCGAACTCGACGAGGCCCTGGTAGGCGACCATGGTCCCCTTGCGGGCCAGCACGTCGTCGTGGCCCTCCAGGCTGACGCGCAGCATCTGCTTGTTCTGCAGGCTCCAGCGTTCCTGGGTCTGCTGGTCGTTGTAGGCGAAAATCGGGCTCTGCATGGTGTGTTGCTCCCCCTCAGCCCCGGAACCGGAGGCGGTCGGTGCTGTCCTCGCTGGGCTGGACGACGACGATGCCCTGACCGGAGAAGGCCATCTGGTAGGCCTCGCCGCTGCCGCGGCCGATCAGCGACTGCGCGCGGAAGCTGCGCTTGCCCTTCACCTTGAGGTTCGGGGACCAGGCCACGAGCGCGTCGGGGTCGACGTAGGTCTCGTCCTCGCCGCCTCCGCAGTCGACGACGATGGGCTTGCCCCGGGAGGTCAGCGCGACCCAGCCCTGTCCGGAGATCCGGGTGTTCCACAGGCCCTGGCCGGCGAACTTCGCCAGGCCCTTGACCCGCTCGACGCCCCAGTTCAGGTGGGCGTCGAAGGCCAGCAGGTTGGTGGCGTTGACCGAGATGCCGTCGCCGTTGAGGTTGATGACGACGACGTTCGCCCCGTAGTCGGCCAGGTAGAGCAGGCCGTCGCCGGAGCACTTCATCAGGGGCGCGCCCTCGCCGGTGAGCCAGTCCTTGGCGATCTGGCGCACGGCCGGCGGGTTGGGCTCGTACTGGACGAACCCTTCGTAGGCGACCATCGACCCCACGCGCGCGAGGAGATCGTTGCCCGTCTGCATGGCGACCTTCAGCATGTGGTTGCCGTGGTTCTCCATGCGGGCGGTGACGGGTGCGGGGGCGTAGCCCGCGAGCGGCTGGTTCATCGGGCTCTCCCTCAGATCTCGTACGGCTGGACGACGATGAAGTTGCCGGGGGCACCCCGGAACTGGAGGTTGATGCTCTCGCCGGTGTCGCCCGGGTAGGCGTTGCGGCGCATCCGCACCTGGCTGGAGACGATCACCTGCGCGGCGGACGACCAGGCGACCACGGCGTTGCAGTCGGCGAACGTCGTGGGCGTGACGGGGAGCACCACGGGCGTGCCGTGCGTCTTGACGACGACCGTGCCGGTGCCCGTGAACTGCATCGTGAACAACGCGCCGCCGGGGATGCCGTGGCCCTCGATGCGGCGGACCTCGTACTGCAGGCTCTCGTCGAAGGCCAGGACGTTCTCGGCGGAGACGCAGATGCCGTCGCCCTGGAGCTCGATGGGGTGCAGCATCGTCGAGTTCTCGGCGAGGAACACCTGCCCCTGGCCGGTGCAGCGCATCAGCTGCATCTCCTGGCCGGTGGCGTTGCCGACGATCCGGCCGGAGAAGCCGGCCCCCTTGTAACTGAAGTCGACCTTGCCCTGGTAGAGCACCATGCTGCCCTGGCGGGCCAGGACGGGCTGGCCGCCGACGCCGAGGTCGACGCGGACCAGCTTCTTGTTCTGCTGGGTCCAGCGCTGGCCGGTGGGCGTCTCCTTGAACTGCTGCAACGCGGCGGCCACACCGGGTCCCTGTCCGGCACCGGCCTGCGGGGCGGCCTGCTGCGGGACGCCGTGGGGCGCCTGTCCGTACGGCTGCTGCCCGTAGCCCGGGGGTGGGGTGGGCTGGCCGTAGCCGGGGGGCGGTGCGGGGGCGTGCGGGGCCGCGGGCTGGCCGTAGCCGGGAGGCGGCGGGGGCGTGTGGCCCGGCGGCTGGCCGTACGGCGCCGGCTGCTGGCCGGGCTGCCCGTACGGCGCAGGCTGCTGGCCGGGCTGTCCGTAGGGAGGCGGTGCCGCGGTCGGCGGGGGCACCGGGGAGCCGCCCGGCGGGGTGTGCAGGGGCGCGACGATGGTGGGGGCGGCGTGAACCTGGGGCGCGGGCGCGGGTGCCGGGGGCGGAGTGGCGCCCGGCGGGGGCGCGAAGCCCTGCGCGGCGGGCTGCGGCGCGGGAGCGGGGGGCGCGGCGGGGGCGGGCGCGGAGGCCGGCGGGGTGCCCGGGGCCGCGAACGCGGGCGGGGCGAAGCCGGGGGCGGCGCCGGTCTGGGGCTGCTGCGGGGCGGGGGCCGGGGTCTCCTCCTCGGCCACCTCGCCGCCGAAGTTCTTCAGCAGCGCCTCCAGCCCGCCGTCGAAGCCCTGGCCGACGGCGGCGAACCGCCACACGTCCTTGAGGTAGAAGTCACCGAGCATCACGGCCCGCTCGGTGGAGAACTCCGAGCCGCTGAAGGAGTAGCGGGCCACCTCCTCACCGCCCGCGACGATCCGGATGTACCCGGAGGTGATCTGCGACATCTGTCCGGCGCCGTCGATCGTCGCCGTGAAGGACAGCTTGTGGATCTGCGGCGGGATCCGGTCGAGCGTCACCCGGAAGGACTCCGTGTCGCCCGCCTGGGCGCCCAGGAGCTGGACGGCCTCCTCGGGGGACTTCGGCTGGTTGAAGAAGACGAAGTACCGGTCGTCGGAGAGCCGTTCGTCGGCGTCGAGGCCGAAGCAGCTGATGTCGAAACCCAGACCGGGGCCGGAGATCTGCACACCTACGTACAGATCCGTGCCCGCGGTGAGGTCACTGATCCTGGCCTTGTGGCCGCGTTGGAATTCCCTGGCCATGCGTAACGACCGTCCCCCATCCAGAACGTGAGTGCGTCGCGTCAGGCTAACGGCAAACACGGACACCGGTAGATGTCGGTACAGACCCGGTACAGAACGCGTGCCCGGCCGTATCCGCTGCTCGCTCCGGGTGAGCGGTCACTCACCCGCGGGGGGCTCGCCCCGCGCGCCCGGCACGTGGGGCAGGCGCCCGGCGGCGACCACGCCTTCGAGGTAGCCCCGCGCGCGTTCGGTGCGCGGGTAGGCCTCCAGCAGTGCCCAGAAGCGTGGGCCGTGCCCGGGGACGAGGAGATGGGCGAGCTCGTGGAGGAGGACGTAGTCGACGACGTACTCGGGCATTCCCTGCAGGCGGTGCGACAGGCGGATGCTGCCCTCGGCCGGGGTGCAGGATCCCCAACGGGTGTTCTGGTTGGTCACCCAGCGCACCGTCGCGGGCCGGGCCCGCCCCCCGAAGTACTGCTCCGACAGGCGCCGGGCCCGCTCGGCCAGCTCGGCGTCGCCGAGGGCCCGTTTGCTTTCCTGGGCCGCCAGTTTGGCGAGCATGACGTCGACCCAGCGCTGCTCCTCCGCCTCGGACATCCGGGCAGGGATGAGGACCACGGTGCGATCGCCCTCGCGGTACGCGGAGACCGTTCTGCGGCGGCGGGTGCTCCGGCGGACCTCGATCGCGCTCGCCCCGGAGCCGCTCGGCGGCTGGCTCGTCGTACTGCGCTGTGGGTTTCCGGCGCGGTGCAGTGGGTCGGCGGGCACGCCCCGACCGTACCCGCTGGGCGAGGGGAAGTCCCGGCTCCGGAAGGCTTCCGTGCCCGCACCGTCATCGGCCGCCGGATTTGTACGACGATTCCCCGCCCCTGTGGACAACTCTCGGCGGCGGATCACCGGTGCGGGCATTCTGGATCGCGTCGGCGAGCATCGCGGCATTGCTTCGGTGAGCACCGCGACATCGCTTTGGCGAGCCTCGCGGCATTGCTTCGGGTGGGCACCGCGACGTGAACGGGAACGATCTATGGCATACGGGGGTTGTCATGCATCCGGTGGTGAAGCCTGCGCTCCGGCGCGGCTGGCGTGATCTGAAGACCGTGCAGTTCGGGATGGCGCCGGCGCACGCGATGACACTCGGTCCGCTGGACCAGGCGTCCGGCTACTTCCTCGACCTGCTGAACGGCACCCGGGGCATGGAGCTGCTGCGTGAGGAGGGCCACCGGATGGACTTCCCCGACGGCCACGTCGACCGGCTCGTGCGTGGCCTCGCCGAGGCCGGGCTGCTCGACGACGCCCGGGGCGGCGGGCCGGAGGCCGACGCCCTGCGGCAGAACAAGGAGGTCCTCGACCGTCTGCGGCCGGATCTGGCGACCCTCTCCCTGACGACGTCCCGCCCCGGCGAGGCGATGGGCCGGCTGGCCGCCCGGCGTACGCAGCGGGTGCAGGTGCGGGGCGCGGGCCGGGTGGGCGCCGTGCTCGCCTCGCTGCTCGCGGGAGCGGGCGTGGGCGAGGTCGAGGTGCTCGACGGGGGCTGTGTGGAGCCCTGGGATGTCGCCCCGGGTGGTCTGCCCGCGGATGCCGTCGGGGATCGCAGGGACGCGGCGGCTCGCCGTGCCGTGCGACGGGCCGCTCCGGACCGTCCCTCGCGCCGTCCGGCGGCGGGGCCCGCTCCGGCGGAGCCGGACCCGGGCTTCTCACTGGTCGTCCTCGCTCCTCGTGACGACGTCGCCGTGCACGCGCCGGATCCTGCCGCCGCCGAGCCGTTCATGGCGTCCGGGACGCCGCATCTGTACGCCGGTGTCGTCGAGGGGACCGGGGTGGTCGGCCCGTTCGTCCTGCCCGGGGAGACCGGCTGCGCGGGGTGCCTGCAGCACAGCCGCACCGACCGGGACCCGACGTGGCCCCGTCTCGTCGCCCAGTGGCGTTCGGGCCGGCAGCCGCAGGGGCGGGCCTGCGATCTGGCGCTGGCCACCACCGTGGCCGGGCTGGCGGCCGCGCACGCGCTGGCGTTCCTGGACGGCCGGCTCCCGTCGCGCGCCGGGGCTCGCTGGGAGGTCTCCGTTCCCGAGCTGCACTGGCATGCGCGGCTCGTCTACCCGCATGCTGCATGTCCGTGCGGGGCCGCGGCGAGAGAAATCGAGGAGCACCCTTCGGAGGACGGGGAGCCGCACGAGACAATGGCTGTGCAACGGCCGCCGACGCAGTGCCGTGAGGCAGCGGCGGAGCGGCCGGCTGGGACTTGGAGGGCGCATGTCTGATCTTCCCCGGAAGGCGGTCACCCGGACCGCCAAGCTCGCCGCGCTCCCGCTCGGCTTCGCCGGGCGGGCGACCTGGGGGTTCGGCAAGCGGATCGTCGGCGAGTCCGCCGAGCTGGTCGGCCGTGAGCTCCAGCAGCGCACCGCGGAGCAGCTGTTCAAGGTGCTGGGCGAGCTCAAGGGCGGGGCGATGAAGTTCGGGCAGGCGCTGTCCGTCTTCGAGTCGGCCCTGCCGGAGGAGGTGGCCGGGCCCTACCGGGCGGCCCTGACCAAGCTGCAGGAAGCCGCGCCGCCGATGCCGACGCGCACCGTGCACACGGTGCTGCGCGAGCGGCTCGGGGAGGACTGGCAGGAGATGTTCCTGGAGTTCGAGGACAAGCCGGCCGCGGCCGCCTCGATCGGCCAGGTGCACCGGGCGGTGTGGCACGACGGCCGTGAGGTCGCGGTCAAGGTGCAGTACCCGGGCGCAGGCGAGGCCCTGCTGTCCGACCTGAACCAGCTGAGCCGCTTCTCCCGCCTGCTCGGCCCGCTGATCCCCGGCATGGACATCAAGCCCCTGATCACCGAGCTGAAGGACCGGGTCTCGGAGGAGCTGGACTACGGGCTGGAGGCGCAGGCCCAGAGCGCCCACGCCGACGAGTTCGCGGACGACCCGGACGTTCTCGTGCCGCAGGTGGTGCATCAGTCCGAACAGGTCCTGATCACGGAGTGGATCGACGGCATCCCGCTGTCGGAGATCATTTCGGACGGCACCCAGGAACAGCGCGACCGTGCCGGTCAGCTCCTGGCCCGCTTCCTGTTCTCCGGCCCCGCCCGCACCGGCCTGCTGCACGCCGACCCGCACCCGGGCAACTTCCGCCTGCTGCCTGGCGGCCCCGGAGGTGAGGACGACTGGCGCCTGGGCGTGCTCGACTTCGGCACGGTCGACCGGCTGCCCGGCGGGCTGCCCGTCACCATCGGGGAGTGCCTGCGGCTGACCCTCGACGGGGAGGCGGAGACGGTCTACGAGCTGCTGTGCGCGGAAGGGTTCGTCAAGGAGACGATCGAGCTGGAGGCCGACGCGGTCCTCGACTACCTGCTGCCGATCATCGAACCGGCCCAGGTGGACGCGTTCACCTTTACCCGCGGCTGGATGCGCAGCCAGGCGGCCCGGGTCGCCGACCCCCGCTCGCCCGCCTACCAGCTCGGCAAGCGGCTCAACCTGCCCCCTGCCTACCTGCTGATCCACCGGGTGACGTTGAGCACCATCGGCGTGCTGTGCCAGCTCGGGGCGACGGTGCGGCTGCGTGAGGAACTGGAGGAGTGGCTGCCGGGTTTCCTCCCGGAGGATCCGGCGGACGGTGCGGAGTCCGTCGCCCAGGCGTGATCGCGCGGCCGGCCGGAGCCGGGGGCTTCACCACCAGTCGGAGTCCAGCCGCCCCTCGATCGACCTGAGGTTCTCCCGGGAGCAGATGTCGCAGTAGTAGCGGCCGGCGCCGTGCTCGACGGAGAACGTCCAGGTCGGCGGCGGACCCGGTGCCCCGGCGTCCGCTGTCGCACCGCAGCGGGCGCACACCGGCCGCGGAGTCTTCGCGGCGTCACCGTCACCGTCGGCTCCGGGAGGATTCGTCGCACTCGCCACGCGCCGACGATACGCCGAAGCACCGGACGCGGACACCGGGGCGGCGCACGGCCAGTAGCCGGGAACGCCGCGGGGGCCGGTCCATGGGTACGGACCGGCCCCCGCGGGAGAGCCCGGCCTCCTGATCGGGAGGCCCGTGCTTCAGATCTGGACGGTCACTGCATGACGGCCATGGCGAGCGCCCGGCGGGCACGCCGCGAGGCTCGCTCCGCCCTGCGCTGCATCCGGCGGGCGGTCACCAGGCGCACGGCCCGGCGTTCCTGCTCCGCCTCGTGCAAGCGCTCGTGCATATGCGCACGCGCCAGGGCTTCTGGGATGAGTTGCATCTCTCGGGTCCTGTTCTGACGCGAGTCCTTCGCGCCGGTGGTGGTGAAATCGCGGGTCGCGGAGCCTGCGGGCTCGTCGGTGGACGGCTTCATCGGGGCCTGCTTCTGGGGGTCGTGCGTGAGGGGGCGGTCGATCGTTCCTGCGGTGTTCATGCGGTGACCGGGTTCTTGCGCGGGCGGCCACGCGGCCGCTTCCGGGCGACGACGACACCCTGGACGAACAGCTCGCCACCCCAGACGCCCCAGGGCTCACGCCGCTCCTTGGCGCCGGCGAGGCAGGCCTCGACCAGCGGGCAGGTACGGCAGAGGGACTTGGCGTACTCGACGTCCGCGGGCGACTCGGCGAAGAAGACCTCCGGGTCGTAGGAGCGGCACGGGACGGGTACGCCGAGGTTCTCGATGGCGTCGTCGAGCGCGGTGAGCGCGGTGAGCGGGGTCAAGGCGGAGTCCTCCGTGGAGCCGGGCTTGGGGATCGTGTCGGAAGGCGGTACGGACGGTGCGTGCGCTTCGAGTTGCACGGTTCGTCTTCCTCGTCTGGTCGTTCCGGCCTGTTGGCCGGGGGCGGCTGGTACCGGGTTCATTTCTTGTCCCGAGGCTCCTTCGGTCTGTCGTCCCTGGTCGGGGACAAACAGAAGGGCCGCGGATCCCGGATGGGGTTCCGCGGCCCTGAAGGCGCCGGCCTGATCTTCGATCAGGCTGGATCACTCCAGGGTTCTGGCCCACGGAAGGCCCACATCTGGTGGTGCTGCGTCGTCTGCTTCCGGAATCCGGCACCGGTCGCCGTAAAGGCATAGGCCTGGGCCTGTGCCACTACTGCTGCTTCCAGTGCCTTGGTCGGTCGCTCATTGCGCTCGCGGACAGGAAGGGCCGCGGGGGCAACGGAGGAGGCAGCCGGCAGGACGGCACGAATGCCGGACAGACCGGTGCCCAGGTTCGAGACGCCGAGCATGCACGTGGAGACGGCCGAGCGATCGGTCATTTTCACGGTGCTGGAGAAGTTGGTGTTGATGCTGATCACTGGACTCGCCTCCTCTCGGCGTCTCGGGGGACTGGACGGACCAGTCCTGCGGATATGCAAGTACAACACGGAGTCAGGGCCTTCGAGAAGGCCGCTGCTCTCGTGCCTAAGAACCTATGGGGATTGCCGGGGCATGCGCAAACTATTTTTTCGACGAGTTCGTGTCAGTCCTCGCCGGTGTCCGAGGAGCCGTACTGGCCTGCGCAGATGGCCAGCACATCGGCCCCGTAGCGGTTGAGCTTGCGCTGGCCGACGCCCGGGATGCGGGCCAGCTCGTGGGCGTCGTCCGGGGCGGTCTCCGCGATCGCCATCAGGGTGCGGTCGGTGAAGACGCAAAAAGCGGGCTGACCACTGGTGCGCGCCTGGTCCGCGCGCCACTCCCGCAGCCGCTCGTAGAGGCCCTCGTTCATGTCGGAGGGACAGCCGTCGCAGCGCATCAGCTTCATCTCGCCGGCGTCGGTCAGGGTGCGGCCGCAGACCCGGCAGCGCGCCGGGACGCGACGCGTCCGTCTCGGGGCGGAGCCCCTGGTTCCGGGGATGCCGCGCTCGATTCCGCCCGCTCCGCCTGCGGGGGAGCGCCCGGTGGTGGCCGTGGAACCGGGGCGCAGTCCCTCCAGGAAACGGCTCGGGCGGCGACCCGGCCGGCCCCCGGGGGAGCGGGAGAGCGACCAGGAAACATGGAGGCGCTCCCGTGCCCGGGTGACGCCGACGTAGAGCAGGCGGCGCTCCTCCTCGATCTGCTCGTCGGTCTTGGCGTAGGTGATCGGCATCATGCCCTCGGCCACGCCGACCAGGAAGACCACGTCCCACTCCAGTCCCTTGGCGGAGTGCAGCGAGGCCAGGGTGACGCCCTGCACCGTGGGGGCGTGCTGGGCGTTGGCGCGTTCGTCGAGCTCGGCGACGAGGTCGGCCAGGGTGGCGCCGGGCCGGGCGGCGGCGAAGTCGTGGGCGAGGTTCACCAGGGCGGCCAGCGACTCCCAGCGTTCGCGCACGGCGCCGGAACCGGCCGGCGGTTGCGGGGTCCAACCCTCGCCCGACAGCACCGCGCGCACCTGGGAGGGCAGGTCCACGGCGTCGTCCAGCAGGGAGTCGTTGCCGCCGAAGCGGGCCGCGCCGCGCAGGGCGACGCCGGCCTTGCGCACCTCCGGGCGGTCGAAGAACCGCTCGGCTCCGCGCAGCTGATAGGGCACTCCGGCGTCGGCGAGCGCCTGCTCGTAGGTCTCGGACTGCGCGTTCGTGCGGAACAGGATGGCGATCTCGGCGGCCGGGACGCCCGAGTCGACGAGTTCGCGGATGCGGCGGGCGGCGCCTTCGGCCTCGGCGGGCTCGTCGGTGTACTCGGTGTAGACGGGCTCGGGGCCGGGGCCTCGCTGCGAGACGAGTTCGAGCCGGTGGTCGGCGGCCCGGCCCCGGGCCTGGGCGAGCAGGCCGTTGGCGAGGTGGACGACCTGCGGCGTGGAGCGGTAGTCGCGGACCAGCTTGACGACAGTCGCCCCGGGGTGGCGGGTGCGGAAGTCCAGCAGGTGATCGGGGGTCGCCCCGGTGAAGGAGTAGATGGTCTGGCTGGCGTCGCCGACCACGCAGAGGCTGTCGCGGTCGCCCAGCCACAGTTCGAGCAGGCGCTGCTGGAGGGGGCTGACGTCCTGGTACTCGTCGACGACGAAGTGCTGGTACTGGGCGCGGACCTGTTCGGCGATGTCGTTCCGGTCCTGCAGGACGGCCACGGTCAGCAGCAGGACGTCCTCGAAGTCGATGACGGAGCGCTCGCGCTTGACGTCCTCGTAGGCCGCGTAGAGCTGGGCGATCTCCGCCGGGTCGCGGGGCGTCTCACGGCCGGCCTTGGCGGCGGCGGGCGCGTAGTCGGCGGGGACGGTCTGGGTGACCTTTGACCATTCGATCTCGGCGGTGACGTCCCGCAGCTCGCCCCGGTCGAGGCGGATGCGGCAGGCGGCGGCCGCGTCGGCGACGAGCTGGATCTTGCGGTCGACGAGCCGCGGCATGGAGCCGCCGACTGCCTTCGGCCAGAAGTACTGGAGCTGGCGCAGGGCCGCGGAGTGGAACGTGCGTGCCTGGACGCCCTCGGCGCCGAGCTGGCGCAGCCGGCCGCGCATCTCCCCCGCGGCGCGGTTGGTGAAGGTGACGGCGAGCACGCTGGAGGGGTGCAGGATGCCCGCGCGCACGCCGTAGGCGATGCGGTGGGTGATGGCCCGGGTCTTGCCCGTGCCCGCGCCCGCCAGGACGCACACCGGACCGTGCAGGGCGGTGGCCACCTCGCGCTGCTCGGGGTCCAGCCCTTCGAGCACCGCGTCGGCCGAGTCCGGTACCCGCGGGAAGAGGGGGGAGTGCGTTGCTGCTGTCACACGGCCATGCTGCCAGGTCGTGGGAGACGGCTGTGCCGGTTGTCCACAGGCACGCACCGATAGTCGTACTGATGCGGCAGGCGTCACAGCGGCTGGTGTGAGGGGCCCTGTGCATGACCGGTGCGGTGGGTGTCACAGTCGTCGGCGGCCTGGGAGCCGGTGGAAGCGGAGGCGGCGGGGCAGCGGGAATGGTGGAGGTTTCACATACGTTCCCTCCACTGCGAACCCGTCCCCGAGTCACCGAAGGAGCACGAGCGACATGCCGGGCACTGTGACGATGTACAGCACCACGTGGTGCGGCTACTGCCGCCGGCTGAAGAGCCAGATGGACCGCGAGGGCATCGCGTACGACGAGATCAACATCGAGCAGGACCCGGAGTCCGCCGCGTTCGTGGAGAAGGCGAACGGCGGGAACCAGACGGTGCCCACCGTACTGTTCCCCGACGGCTCCACGCTGACCAACCCTTCGCTGGCCCAGGTGAAGCAGAAGATCGGCGCCTGACGGCCCGGTTGTACGAGAAGGCGGCTCCTGACAGGCTCAGGAGCCGCCTTCTCGTTGTGTACCGGGTCCCGCGTCCTGGTCAGGCGACCGTCCTCGTCGGGAGCGGCTTGCCGTACCAGAGCTCGATCAGCCGGGCCGCGATCGAGATGCCGTACGGCGGGAGGACCTCGCCGGACTCGAAGGCGGCGCGCAGTTCGTCGCGGGAGAACCAGCGGGCCTCGTGGATCTCGTCGCCGTCCACGTCGATCTCCGTGGAGGTGGCGCGGGCCAGGAAGCCCAGCATGAGGCTGGACGGGAAGGGCCAGGGCTGGCTGGCGACGTACTCGACAGGGCCGACCGTGATGCCGACCTCCTCCTGGACCTCGCGGCGCACCGACTGCTCGATCGACTCACCGGGCTCGACGAAGCCGGCGAGCGTGGAGAAGCGACCCTCGGGCCAGTGCACCTGGCGTCCGAGCAGGATGCGGTCGTCCTCGTCGGTCACGGCCATGATCACGGCCGGGTCGGTGCGCGGGTAGTGCTCGGCGCCGCAGGCCGGGCAGCGGCGGATGTGGCCGGCCGCCGCGATGACGGTGCGCTCGCCGCAGCGGGAGCAGAAGCGGTGGGTGCGCTGCCAGTTCTCCAGGCCCACGGCGTGCACCATCAGGCCGATGTCCCGGGCCGACAGCAGCAGGCCCGCCTCGCGCAGACCCGCCGCGCGCGCCGACTGGTCCATGCGCCCGGGCAGGGCGTCCTTCTGCAGCGCGAAGTAGCTGACGCCCTCCTCGTCGATGCCGAGGAAGTAGCGGTGCGCCTCGGTGAGGGGAGCCTCGAAGGAGGGGGTCATGACGAGTTCGGTGCGCCCGTCCGCCGTCTCGTCGATGAGGACCTGGCCGCCGGAGACCACGAAGCAGCGCGTGGTGGGGTGACTCCACGCCGCCGCGAGCCAGGCCTCGTCGAGCCGGTGGTGGGCGGCCCGGTCGATGCCGCTCGGGGCGGTGAGCGAGATGGGACGGTCGGCGTTGTGGTCGGTCCAGGTGGTCACGGGTGCTTCCAACTCCCCCGGTGGAACGGTTGGTTCGGCGGACTGATCGGCGGGCGGTACGGCGGGAGGCGACCGGGTGCGGCGGACTCGGGCGGTGTGGGGCGGCTCTTCCAGTGTGCCCCGCGCGCGTGGCCGGTCCGGACGGCGCGGAGGACTCAGGGGGCGTGGCTCCAGTGTTCGGCGAGGTCACCCCACAGGTAGGCGGTGGTCTCGACGCCCTTGAGGAGCAGGTCGAGCTCGACCTTCTCGTTCGGGGCGTGCCAGCCGTCGGACGGGACGGAGATGCCCAGGAACAGCACCGGTGCGCCGAGGACGTCCTGGAGGTCGGCGGCCGGGCCGGAGCCCCCCTCGCGGGTGAAGCGGACCGGCTTGCCGAAGGCCCGGCCCATGGCGCGCACGACCGACTGCAGGGCCGGGTGGTCCAGCGGCGTCAGGCACGGGCGCGTGGCCCCGCTGAACGTGATCTCGCTGCGGATCCCGTCGGGCACCTGCTGTCCGGCCCACGCGCGGACGGCCTTCTCGACGTGGCCGGGGTCCATGCCCGCCACCAGGCGGAAGGACAGCTTCACCATGGCGGAGGACGGAATGATCGTCTTGCTGCCGGGGCCCTGGTAACCGCCCCCGATGCCGTTCACCTCGGCGGTGGGGCGGGCCCAGACCCGCTCCAGGGTGCTGTAACCCGCCTCTCCGTGCGCCGCGTACGACTTGGCCCCGCGCAGCCACCGCTCTTCGTCGAAGGGCAGCTCCGCGAAGAGCTCACGCTCGCGGTCGGTCAGTTCGATCACGCCGTCGTAGAAGCCGGGGATCGCCACGCGCCCGTGCTCGTCGTGCAGGGCGGCGACCAGGCGGGCGGCGGCCGTCGCGGGGTTCGGCACGGCGCCGCCGAAGGAGCCGGAGTGGATGTCCTGGTCCGGGCCGTGCAGCCGTATCTCGCACTCGGCGAGGCCGCGCATGCCCGTGCACACCGTGGGGGTGTCCTCGGACCACATGCCCGTGTCGGAGACGATGACCGCGTCGGCGGCGAGCCGCTCCGCGTGCTGTTCGACGAGCGCCCGGAAGTGCGGCGAGCCGGACTCCTCCTCGCCCTCGACGAGCAGCTTGAGGTGCACGGCCGGCGAGGTGCGCCCGGTGGCGGCCAGGTGGGCGCGCACACCGAGGGTGTGGAAGAACACCTGGCCCTTGTCGTCGGCCGCCCCGCGCGCGTGGAGGCGGTCGCCGCGCACGACCGGCTCGAACGGCTCCGTGTCCCAGCCGTCCCTCCGGGCGGCGGGCTGTACGTCGTGGTGGCCGTAGACCAGGACCGTGGGCGCCTGCGGGTCGTCGCAGGGCCACTCGGCGTAGACGGCGGGGGCGCCCGGGGTCGGCCAGACCTCGGCCGTCGGGAAGCCGGTCTCGCGGAGCTTGGCGGCGAGCCAGTCGGCGCTGCGTCGTACGTCGGGCGCGTGGTCGGGCTGGGCCGACACCGACGGGATGCGCAGCCACTCGGCGAGGTCGTCGAGGAAGGCGGCGCGGTGCTGCTCGATGTACGTACGGACGACGCTGTCCGGGGTCTGGCTCATGGTCACGAGCCTATCGGCCCTCAGCGGCGTCGTCGGAGTGCGGTTCCTCACCGGGCTGCCCTCCCGGGGACTCGTCCAGAAGCAGCCGCTCCAGCTCCGCCCGGCCGGGCAGGTGCCGGGGTCGGACGACCTCTCCGCTGCGCACGTAGAGGAACGCCGCCGTGACCCTCTCCGGGGGGACGCCCTGCTGCTCGGCCCAGGCGAGGCGGTAGACGGCCAGCTGAAGCGGGTCGGCGGTGCGCGAGCGGCTGGTCTTCCAGTCGACGATCTCGTACGTCGCGCCTCGTCCGTCGCCCTCCTTGTAGACGGCGTCGATCCGGCCCCGGACGACCCGGCCGGCGATCGCCAGCTGGAAGGGTGCCTCGACCCGGTAGGGCGTGCGGCGTGCGTACGCACTGCGCTCGAAGGCCTCCTTGAGCGCTTCCAGGTCCCGTTCGTCGGCGATCTCGGCGTCGCCGCCGGGCAGTTCCTCGGGCTCCAGCATCGGGAGCGTGAGTTCCTCGAAGCGGGACTCGACCCAGGCGTGGAAGCGGGTGCCGCGGCGGGCGGCGGGCCGGGGCGGGCGCGGCATGGGGCGGGCCAGCTCCTGGGCGAAGCCGTCCGGGTCGGCGGCCAGGTGCATCAGCTGGGAGGCCGTGAGCGACGCCGGGAGGGGGACCTCGGTGACGCTGTCGCGGGCGCGCAGCAGCTCGCCCGTGAGGGCGTCGAGGTCGCGGTCCCAGGAGGCGACGGTGCGGGCCTCCTCCGGGGTGAGACGGGGTTCGTCCCGGAAGGGCGCGGGGTCGGCCGGGGCGGCCTGGCGGGGGACGGTGGGGCGGTGCCCGGGCCTCGCACCGGCGCCGGGCGCGGCCGGCTCCGCGAAGGGGTCGCGCTCGTCCGAGGGGCGAGGTTCGTCGGACGGGCCGAGCTCGTCGGACGGGCCGGGGACGTCGAAGACGCCGGGCTCGTCGAACGGGCTGGGGCCCTCGAGGGAGCCGGGTTCTTCGAACGGGCCGGGGTCGTCGAAGGGGTCCGGCTCGTCGTACGGGGGCTCGTCGTCCTCGGGTGGCGGGGGCCACTCCGGGTCGTCGAGTACGCCTGTGGCGTGCACCGCGGTGTGGGTGTCCTCGTGCGCAGCGAGGCGCTCGAGGTGGGTCAGGACGGTCTCGGCGGCCGCTCGGCGGCGGGCGAGGGCCGCGTCGTCCAGGGGCAGGGGCCACACCTGGTCGGCCGCGGCCCGGTGCAGGGCCGGGTTCTCCTCGTCCTCGGGGGGCTCCTCCGCCCAGGCCTCGATCTCGCCGTGTCCCGCTGCGCAGTGCTCGTAGAGGGCCTGGAGGAACGCGGAGGGGCCGCGGCGCTTCTTCTGGGTCGGGCCCCACCAGTGGCCGGAGCCCAGCAGGAGGGAGCGGGGACGGGTGAAGGTGACGTAGCCGAGGCGAAGTTCCTCGATGTGCTGGTGGTCCTTCATCGCCTCGTGGAAGGCCTTCAGGCCCCGGGCGTCCCACGAGGTGACGTCGGGCAGGGTGTCGGCGTCACCGCGCAGCTCGTGCGGCAGGACCTTGCCCTGGGAGGTCCACTTCTCACGGCCCTGGCTGCTGGGGAAGGTTCCGGTGACCAGCCCCGGGACGACCACGACATCCCACTCCAGGCCCTTGGACTTGTGCGCGGTGAGCACCTTCACGGTGTTCTCCCCGCCGGGCAGGGCGTTGTCCAGGCCCTTCTCGTACTGGGCGGCGGTGCGCAGGAAGCCGAGGAAGGCGAGCAGGGTCGCCTCGTTGTCACCGGCGGCGAACGAGGCGGCGACGTCGAGGAAGTTCGACAGGGTCTCGCGGCGGCGGGCGGCCAGGGCGTGCGGGGACGCCGACAGCTCCACCTCCAGTCCCGTGACGGCGAGCACGCGGTGCAGGACGTCCATCAGCGGATCGGACAGGGAGCGGCGCAGCTCGCGCAGCTCGGTGGCCAGCCGGGCGAAGCGCACGCGCGCGTCGGGCGAGAACGGCAGCCCGTCGTCGTCCCCACGGCCGTCCAGCGGTGTCTCCAGGAACGTGTCGAGGGCGTCGGCGAGGGAGATCACCTCCGACGGGTCGGTGCCCTCGACCGCCTCGGCGAGCCGGCGGTCCGGGTCGTCGTCCTCCTCCACGCGTGCGTGGGCCACGAGCAGCCTGGCGCGCCGCCCGAGGAGGGCGAGGTCGCGTGGTCCGATGCGCCAGCGGGGGCCGGTCAGGAGACGGACCAGGGAGGCGTTGGCGCCGGGGTCCTGCAGGACCTCGCAGACGGCCACGAGGTCGGCGATCTCCGGCAGGTGCAGCAGTCCGGACAGGCCGACCACCTCGACCGGGACGTCCCGCGCGACCAGCGCGCCCTGGATCTCGGCGAAGTCGGTGGCCGTGCGGCACAGGACGGCGATCTCGCCGGGCGGCGTCCCCGTCCGTACCAGGTGGGCGACGGAGTCGGCGGCCCAGTCGAGTTCCTCCGCGTGGGTGCGCAGCAGGGCGCAGCGCACCGAGCCGTCGCGCTCGGCGCCCGGGGCCGGGCGGAGCGCCTCCACGCCCGCGTGCAGGGCGCGCAGCGGCTCCGCGAGGCCATTGGCGAGGTCGAGGAGGCGGCCGCCGCTGCGGCGGTTCTCGCTGAGCGCCTGCCGGGTCGCGGGGCGGCCGTCGGCGTGGGCGAAGTGCTCGGGGAAGTCGTCGAGGTTCGCCACGGAGGCCCCGCGCCAGCCGTAGATCGCCTGGCAGGGGTCGCCGACGGCGGTGACGGGGTGACCGGTGCCTTCGCCGAACAGGCCCGCCAGCAGGACGCGCTGGGCGACCGAGGTGTCCTGGTACTCGTCGAGCAGGACCACCCGGAACTCGTCACGCAGCAGGCGTCCGACCTCGGGGACCTTCGCCAGACGGGCCGACAGGGCGATCTGGTCGCCGAAGTCGAGCAGGTCCCGCTCGCCCTTGGCGGCTCGGTAGCGGGTGACCAGTTCGGCGAGTTCGCGGCGGGCGGCGGCCGCCTCGGGCACCTTGCGCAGGTCGGCGTTGCTGAGCTTGGCGCCGCGCAGGGTCAGCAGCAGCTCGGCGTCGTACGCGCGCAGCGCCGCCGGGCGTACGAGGTGCTCGGCGAGTTCGGCGTCGAGGGCGAGGAGGTCGCCCACGAGGTCCGGGAAGGACCGGGTCAGCGCCGGGTAGGGCCCGGGTGACTCGCGCAGCACGCGCGCGGCGAGCTGGAAGCGGGTGGCGTCGGCGAGCAGGCGGGAGGTGGGCTCCAGGCCGATGCGCAGGCCGTGGTCGGTCAGCAGCCGGCCCGCGAAGGCGTGGTAGGTGGAGATCACCGGCTCGCCGGGCGGGTTGTCCGGGTCGATGGCGTCCGGGTCGGTGACGCCGGCCCGGACCAGCGCCTTGCGGACCCGCTCGGCGAGTTCGGCGGCGGCCTTGTTGGTGAAGGTGAGTCCGAGCACCTGCTCGGGGGCGACCTGGCCGGTGCCGACCAGCCACACCACGCGCGCCGCCATCACCGTCGTCTTGCCCGAGCCGGCCCCGGCCACGATCACCTGCGGGGCGGGCGGCGCGGTGATGCAGGCCGTCTGCTCCGGGGTGAACGGGATGCCGAGGAGCTCTTTGAGCTGTTCGGGGTCGGTGATACGGGCGGGCACGTCGAAGAGGCTAGCGGCGGCCAGTGACAGCGGTGACCGGATCGCCTGCCGTGACGACGGAAAGCGCAGGTCGGCACGGGTGGTGCGATGGGTCACTCCACCACGTGGCGTCCTTCCTGACGCGCGCTGCAGGAGGCCCGGAACGCGCAGTGCGTGCAGTGCTGCCCCGCGGTCGGTGTGAACCGCTCGTCGAGGACCTTGCCGGCCGCGGTGGCCAGCAGGTCGCCGACCCACTCCCCCGCCAGCGGCTCCTGCGCCTGCACCTTGGGCAGCGTCTCGCCGCCGTCGCGTTTGGCCGCCCCCTGCCGGAGGTGGACCAGTTCCGCTCCGCCCGGCTCGGGGCGCACCCCGTCGAAGACCTCGTCGACGGCGCCCTCGCGCACGGCCAGCTGGTAGACGGCCAGCTGCGGGTGGCGCTCGACCTCCTTGGAGGTGGGCGCCTGCTTGCCGGTCTTGAAGTCGACCACGTAGGCGCGGCCGTCTCCGTCGGCCTCGACACGGTCCATCTGGCCCCGGATGCGCACCTCGTAGTCGCCCGCCTCCAGGGTGACGTCGAAGTCGTGCTCGCTGACCACCGGGGTGCGCCCGGTGCGGTCCATGACGTGCCACTGGAGGAAGCGCTCGAGCGCCACGCGCGCGTTGGCCTTCTCCTGCTCCGACTTCCAGGGCGCGTCGAAGGCCAGGGCGTTCCAGACGGAGTCCAGGCGTTCCATGAGGACCGACAGGTCGGCCGGGGTGCGTCCGGAGGCGACCTCGTCGGCGAGGACGTGCACCACGTTGCCGAACCCCTGCGCGGCGGTGGCGGGTGCGTCGGCCTTGACCTCCCGGCCCAGGAACCACTGCAGGGCGCAGGTGTTGGCCAGCTGGTCGAGGGCGCTGCCCGAGAGGACGACGGGCTGGTCACGGTCGCGCAGCGGCACCTTGGACTCGGTCGGTTCGAACATGCCCCACCAGCGGTAGGGGTGGGCGGACGGCACCAGGGGACGGCCGTCCTCGTCGGAGAGGGCGGCGAGGCGGGCCAGGCGGCGGGCGGCGGCCTCCCTGAGGGCGCCGGAGACCCGCGGGTCGACCGTGGTGGCGCGCAGCTCGGCGACGAGCGCGGCGACGGACAGCGGACGGCGGGGACGTCCGGTGACGTCCTTGGGTTCGACGCCGAGTTCGGTGAGGAACCGGGACGGCTGGTCGCCGTCGTCGGCGGGGGCCTTGACGGCGGTGACGACGAGCCGTTCACGCGCGCGTGTGGCCGCCACGTAGAACAGGCGGCGCTCCTCGGCGAGCAGCGCACCCGGGGTGAGGGGTTCGGCGAGCCCGTCGCGGCCGATACGGTCGGCCTCCAGCAGGGAGCCGCGGCGGCGCAGGTCCGGCCACAGGCCTTCCTGGACCCCCGCCACGACCACCAGGCGCCACTCCAGGCCCTTCGCGCGGTGAGCGGTCATTAGGCGCACGGCATCCGGGCGCACGGCCCGCCGGGTGAGGGTGTCCGCGGCGATGTCCTCGGCGTCGATCTCCTCCAGGAAGTTCAGCGCGCCGCGGCCGCCGGTGCGCTCCTCGGCCCGGGCCGCGGTGGCGAACAGGGCACAGACGGCGTCCAGGTCGCGGTCGGCGTTGCGTCCCGCCGCGCCGCCCCTGCGGGCGGTCCGCTCCAGCCGGGCGGGCCACGGCGTGCCCTCCCACAGGTCCCACAGCGCCTCTTCGGCCGTGCCACCGCCGGCCAGCCGCTCACGGGCCTTGCGCAGGAGCGCGCCGAGCCGCTGGGCACCGCGCGCGTACGTCGGGTCGTGCACGGCGAGCCGCTCCGGCTCGGCGAGCGCGCGGGCGAGCAGCACGTCCGAGGGCGGCGGCAGCGGGTTGCCGGCGGCCCGCTCCTCGTCGCGCAGGGCGCGGCCGAGCCGGCGCAGGTCGGCGGCGTCCATGCCGGCGAGGGGGGAGGTGAGCAGGGTGAGGGCGGTCTCGGTGTCGAGCCAGCAGGGGTCGCCGTGGCCGGCGCGGCCGTCACCGGCGTCGGAGGCGGGGGCGGTGCTCTCGCCGGTATCAGCTGCGGGATCGGCTGGGGCACCGGTGTCCGAGGCAGCTGCGCCCTCCGCGCTCGGGGCTGCCACGTCCCCCACGCTGGGGAGCCCTGCCTGCGCCGCACCGGGGAGCCCTGCCTGCTCCGCGCCGGAGAGCCTCGTGGGCGCCGCCCCGGAGGGCCCCGCCTCCGCCCCGGCCACCGCCCGCAGTGCCGTCAGCAGCGGTGCCACCGCCGGCTCGTGCCGCAGGGGCACGTCGTCGCCGTCGACGTCCACGGGGACGCCCGCCGCGGTGAGGGCGCGGCGGATCGTCGGGATGGTGCGGGAACCGGCGCGCACCAGCACGGCCATGTCGCTCCACCGGACGCCGTCCTCCAGGTGGGCCCTGCGGAGGATGTCGGCGATGTTGTCGAGCTCCGTCCCGGAGGTCGGGTAGGTGTACGCCTCGACGCGGCCGCCCTCGCGCACCGGGGCGAGTTCGCGGTGGGCGCGGACCTTCTCGGCGGGCAGCCGGGTCAGCGGCATGCGCTGGGTGAGCAGCCGGGTGGCGGCCAGCAGGGCGGCGCCGGAACGGCGGGACGTGCGCAGCACCGCGACGGGGGCGGGGTGACCGTCCGCGCGCGGGAAGGCGTGCGGGAACTCCAGGATGCCGTTGACGTCCGCCCCGCGGAACGCGTAGATCGACTGGTCGGGGTCGCCGAACGCGACGAGGCTGCGGCCGCCTCCGGCGAGCGCGTGCAGGAGCCGCACCTGAGCGGGGTCGGTGTCCTGGTACTCGTCGACGTAGACCGCGTCGTACCGGGCGGCGAGCCGGGCGGCGACCTCGGGGCGGTGGGCGAGGAGCACCGCGCGGTGGACAAGCTCGGCGTAGTCGATCACGCCCTGCAGGTCGAGCACGTCCAGGTACTCGGCGAGGAAGGCCGCCGCGGCACGCCAGTCGGGGCGGCCCGTGCGGCGTGCGAAGGCGTCCAGGGCGTCGGGGCCGAGGCCCAGTTCACGGCTGCGGGCGAGGACCGCGCGGACCTCGTCGGCGAATCCCCGGGTGGTGAGGCAGGCGCGCAGTTCGTCCGGCCAGCGCACGTGGGCGAGCCCGAGCCGCTCCAGGTCCACCTGGCCCGCGAGCAGTTCCCGGACGGAGACGTCCTGCTCGGGGCCGGACAGCAGGCGCATCGGCTCGACGAACAGGTCGTCGTCCTGGTGGGCGCGCACCAGGGCGTAGCAGAAGGAGTGGAAGGTGGTGGCCCGGGGCGCGCGGGCCGCACCGGTGCGCAGGGCCATGCGATCGCGCAGTTCGACGGCGGCCCGGCGGCTGAACGTCAGCACCAGGATGCGCTCGGGATCCGCGCCGCGGGCGATCCGCTCGGTCACGGACTCGACGAGCGTGGTCGTCTTGCCGGTGCCCGGACCTGCGAGGACGAGCAAGGGCCCGCCCGCGTGGTCAACCACGGAGCGCTGCGCCGCGTCCAACACGGGGGGATCCACCCGGGCGGGAGGGGTACGGACCAGTCGGTAAGCGCCACGGCTCCCCCGCCGCACCCGGGGGTGCGTCAGGCCGCTGGTGGAGGAAAAGGAGCTCACGTGGTTCGCCGGTCCTGGTGGAAGTGCTGGTTGGCGGGCCACCGCGCGTGGCGGGCGGTGACCGCGGGATGACGGGGACAGGTGCGGCCGACGCTACGCCGCCGAGTGAGGCGGAGGCGGGGCTTCCCCTTCTTCCCTCCGGTCACTCGGGACACGCTCGGCGCTCGAGTCCCTCGTCCCACGAACGTACGTCATGCCACCGACGTGCCCCGTGTCCCCCGTCCGGATCACGGGTCACACGAGGGCGCCCGCGATGGCGGAAGCTGTCAGGTGTGACCCTCCGCGCGATCGCCGCCGTCCCACCGCGCGCGTCTCATGTCGATGCGCGGCAGGTGGCCCTCGGCGGCGCGGCTCGCCTGTTTGAGGGGCGTGCCCTCCTCGCGGTAGTGCCCGAGCGCGCGCTGCTCGTGCCCGGGGAGCAGGAGGCCGTCCGCGCGGACGACGCGCCACCACGGCACGGCTCCCCCGTAGAGGGCCATCACGCGGCCGACCTGCCGCGGGCCGCCCTCCTCCAGCCATTCGGCAACGTCGCCGTAGGTGAGGACGCGTCCCGGCGGGATCAGCTCCGCGACGTCGAGGACCCGCTCGGCGTACGCCGGCAGCGCCTGCGCGCCGCCGTCCTCGTCCCGGCCCCCCTCAGGGCTCTGCTCACTCATCCGTCCCATCCTGCCCCACCCCACCGACAACGGGCCGGAGGTGCGCACAGGCTTGCGAATCGCCCGGCACAGGCGCGTCGGGCAGACTGTCCGCCCCCGCATGTGCACCCTGATGCCCGCGCGTATCGGTGTGGCATGCCACCATCGTGCGGGCGGTGACCGGTGATACGAGACCAAGAAGAGACCATGAAGCAGCAGGGTGCACAGGACACGGAGGGCACCTCTGACGCTTCGTCGCGCCCGGAATCCCCCGCCGGTGGCCGCAAGGCGCCCGGGAAGAGGAACCGGCCGGCCGTCGAGGAGCCCGACGTCGCCCACATCGACCACGTCGAGGGCGACGAACCGCTGCTCCCCGCGCGCGTGCACCGGCCGTCCGACCTCATGCGGCTCCTGGTGGGCGTGCTCGCCGTCGCGGTGCTCATCGGGATCGCCGCGTTCGCGCACGGCACCACGTCGGGCCTCGAACAGGACATCAACAAGGGCACCGGCCAGGCCCCGGACCTGCTCATCAAGATCGCAGGGCTGGCCTCCAGCATCGCGATCCTGCTGGTGCCGGTCGCGTTCGCCATCGAACGGCTGATCAAACGGGACGGCCTGAGGATCGCCGACGGCGTGCTGGCGGCGGTCCTCGCCCACGGTGTGACGCTGGCCACCGACCTGTGGGTGGCCCGGGCGGCCCCCGACTCGATCCAGGAGGCGCTCACCCAGCCCTCCCCGGGCGACGTCCACGCGCTGACCGACCCGGTGCACGGCTATCTGGCGCCCGTGATCGCGTACATGACCGCCGTCGGCATGTCCCGCAGACCGAGATGGCGCGCGGTGCTCTGGGTCGTCCTGCTCCTCGACGCCTTCTCGATGCTCGTGACCGGGTACACGACGCCGTTCTCGATCATCCTCACCGTGCTGATCGGCTGGACGGTGGCCTACGGCACGCTCTACGCGGTCGGCTCGCCCAATGTCCGGCCCACCGGGCGAACCCTGATGGCGGGCCTGCGGACCGTCGGCTTCCGGCCGGTCAGCGCCTCCCGCGAGGACACGTCGGACAACCCGGACACCGGTGACCGTGGGCGCCGCTACTTCGTCACCCTGGAGGACGGCCCGCCCCTGGACGTCACCGTGGTCGACCGGGAGCAGCAGGCCCAGGGCTTCTTCTACCGCGCCTGGCGCAACCTCACCCTGCGCGGTTTCGCCACCCGCAGCAGCCTGCAGTCGCTGCGCCAGGCCCTGGAGCAGGAGGCACTGCTCGCGTACGCGGCCATCGCGGCCGGCGCCAACGCGCCCAAGCTGATCGCCACCTCCGAGCTCGGCCCCGACGCGGTGATGCTCGTCTACGAGCACAGCGGCGGCCGCAGCCTCGACTCGCTGCCCGACGAGGAGATCACCGACGACCTGCTGCGCGACACCTGGCACCAGGTCAAGGCCCTGCAGTCCCGTCGGATCGCGCACCGCAGGCTGGTGGGCGACGCGATCCTGGTGGATCGTTCCGGCACGGTGATCCTCACCGATCTGCGCGTCGGCGAGATCGCGGCCGGTGATCTTCTGCTGCGGATGGACATCTCCCAGCTCCTGGTGACCCTCGGCCTGCGCGTGGGGGGCGAGCGTGCGGTCGCCTCGGCGGTCGGGGTGCTCGGCCCGGACGCGGTGGCGGACTGCTTGCCGATGCTCCAGCCCATCGCGCTCAGCCGCTCCACGCGCGCGACGTTGCGCCGACTCGCCCGGGAGCGGGCGGAGCGCGAGCGCGAGGCGGTCCTGGAGGCGTCCCGGCAGGCCAAGCAGGCCCGTCTCGACGAGGCCGCCGGCGAGACCGCACCGGCCCCGGAGAAGGCCGACAAGAAGGCCGTGCGCGCCGAGCAGCGGGCCGAGAAGCGGGCCATCGACGAGGCTCTGGAGGAGGCGCGCGAGGAGGATCTGCTCACCCAGATCCGGCACGAGGTGCTGCGCATCAGGCCGCAGGCCCCGGTCGAGCCGGCCCGGCTGGAGCGCGTGCGGCCGCGCACCCTCATCAGTCTCATCGCCGGTGCGATCGGCGCGTACTTCCTGCTCACCCAGCTCACCCACATCGAGTTCGGGCCGCTCATCGCGAACGCCGAGTGGGGCTGGGTGGCCGCAGCGGTGCTGTTCTCGATGGCCAGCTACGTCGCGGCGGCGATGGCCCTGCTGGGCTTCGTGCCCGAGCGGGTGCCGTTCGTGCGGACGGTGGCGGCTCAGGTGGCCGGCTCGTTCGTCAAGATCGTCGCCCCGGCGGCGGTCGGAGGTGTGGCCCTGAACACGCGCTTCCTGCAGCGTGCGGGCGTACGCCCGGGGCTGGCGGTGGCGAGCGTGGGCGCGTCGCAGCTGTTCGGGCTGGGCTGTCACATCCTGATGCTGCTGTCGTTCGGCTATCTCACCGGCACCGAGAAGACGCCGTCGCTGTCACCGTCCCGGACGGTCATCGCCGGTCTGCTGACGGTGGCGGTGCTGGTGCTCGTGGTGACCTCGGTGCCGTTCCTGCGCAAGTTCGTCGTGACGCGCGTGCGGTCGCTGTTCGCCGGTGTCGTGCCACGCATGCTGGACGTGCTGCAGCGGCCGCAGAAGCTGGTCACCGGCATCGGCGGCATGCTGCTGCTGACGGCCTGCTTCGTGATGTGCCTGGACGCCTCCATCCGGGCGTTCGGCGACGAGACCACCTCGATCAGCCTCGCCAGCGTCGCCGTGGTCTTCCTCGCGGGCAACGCCCTGGGGTCCGCGGCGCCCACCCCGGGCGGTGTGGGCGCGGTCGATGTGACCCTGACGGTGGGTCTCATCGCTGTGGGGCTGCCCAAGGAGGTCGCGACTCCCGCGGTGCTGCTGTTCCGCATGCTGACCCTGTGGCTGCCCGTCCTGCCGGGCTGGCTGGCCTTCACCCATCTGACCCGCAAACAGGCGCTCTAGGGGACCGTCGGCCGGCCGGTCCCCTGACCGGTGGCCAGCCGGCCCCCTGACCGTTGGCCGGCCGGTCCCCTCCCGCCTCACGGGCCCCCGTGTCCCCTCCTCCCTCGTACGGCACGCGTCCCGCGCGGACCGGTGCGGGCCGCCGCAGGATGGACTCATGCCGACCCGCCTCCGCCTGCGCGCCACCGCCCTGACCGCCTCCGCCGCGCTGCTGTCCGCCGTCCTCGCGGGCTGCGGGGGCGACGACGCCAAGGACGAGGACCTCACGCGGCAGACCCTGGACTGGAAGGAATGCCCCGCGCCGGACGCGGCCCAGGGAGGCGGTCCAGCGCCGTCCCCGCTGCCGGACGACGGCGAGTGGGAATGCACCACCATGAAGGCGCCGCTGGACTGGGACGACCCCAAGGGGGACACGATCGGCCTGGAACTGATCCGGGTGCGCACGACCGGTGACGACAGCGCGCGCATCGGCTCGCTCATCTTCAACTTCGGCGGCCCCGGCGGCTCCGGCGTCACCTCGCTGCCCGCCTTCGCGGAGGGCTACGAGACACTGCGCACCCGCTACGACCTGGTCAGCTTCGACCCTCGCGGAGTCGGCCGCAGCGCACCCGTGATCTGCGAGAACGACCAGCAGCTCGACGCCTACTTCCAGCAGGACGCCACACCCGACGACGCCGCGGAGCGCACCACGCTGCTGGACAACACCAAGGAGTTCAACGCGGCCTGCGAGGACAACTCGCGCAAGATGCTGCCGAACGTGCGCACGACCGACGCGGCCCGCGACATGGATCTGATGCGCCAGGTCCTGGGCGACGACAAGCTGCACTACTTCGGCATCTCCTACGGCACCGAACTCGGCGGCGTGTACGCCCACCTGTTCCCCCAGCGCGTCGGCCGGGCCGTGTTCGACGCCGTGGTCGACCCCTCGGAATCCGCCGAGCAGGGCTCGCTGGGCCAGGCCAAGGGCTTCCAGCTGGCCCTCGACAACTTTGCCGAGGACTGCGTCTCCAAGACCGAGGACTGCCCCGTCGGCGACAGCGCCCAGGACGTGAAGGACCGTATCGCCAAGCTGCTGGCGGACCTCGACCGCAAGCCGATCCCGGGCGTCTTCCCCCGCGAGCTGACCCAGACGGCCGCGACGAGCGGCATCGCGCAGGCGCTGTACTCCAAGGACTTCTGGGAGTACCTCACCGAGGGCCTGGAGCAGGCCTACGACGGCAACGGCCAGATCCTCATGCTCTTGTCCGACTCGCTGAACGGACGCAGCGAGAACGGCGAGTACAACAACAGCGCCGCGGCGAACGCCGCCATCAACTGCGCCGACGACAAGGCGCGGTACGACACCGCCTACGTGGAGCGGAAGCTGCCCGAGTTCCGGGCCGCGTCCGAACTGTTCGGCGACTACCTGGCCTGGGGCATGATCAGCTGCACGGACTGGGCGGTGCCGGGCGCGGCCGATCATCCGGACGTGAGCGCTCCGGGCTCGGCGCCGATCCTGGTCGTCGGCAACACCGGCGACCCCGCGACCCCGTACGAGGGGGCGCGGGCGATGGTGGAGGCCCTGGGCAAGGGGGTCGGGATCGAGCTGACGTACCGGGGGCAGGGGCACGGGTCGTACGACAGCGGGAACAAGTGCGTGCAGGGCGCCGTGAACGGCTATCTGCTGGACGGGAAGGTGCCGCCGACCGGCACGGTCTGCGCCTGACGACCCACCCGACCTCCTCCGAACATCTCAGCCGACCCGCGGAATCTGCAGGTCAGCGGGTTATCCACAGGCCGGACCGGCGGCCGCGGGTTCTGCCTACCATGGCCTGACCGCCATCCGCGGCACGAAGCGGACGGCCTGTGAGGGGGGATGGGCGATGACGCGCTTCGTACGGTGGGCCGCTGCGGCGGCGGCCTCGGCCCTTCTGGCCGCGGGCTGCAGCGGCGGCGGCACGCCCGACGACGGCAGGGGCGGGCTTTCCTGGGGCCGCTGCAAGGCCACGGCCGACGGGCCCGCGCCGAGCAGCGAATGGCAGTGCGCCACGCTCGAGGTGCCGCTGGACTGGTCGAAGCCGGACGGCGAGACGATCGGCCTGGGGCTGATCCGCGCCAAGGCCCGGGGCGGGGACCGCGTGGGCTCGCTGCTGTTCAACTTCGGCGGCCCGGGCGCTTCGGGGGTGTCCATGATGCCGTCCTACGCCCCGACGGTCTCGCGACTGGGCGAGCGTTACGACCTGGTGAGCTGGGACCCTCGGGGCGTGGGCGCCAGCGAAGGGGTGCGCTGCCGCGGAGACGAGGAGATCCAGGCGGCCGAGTCGGTGGACGTCACCCCGGACACCCCGGCCGAGGAGAAGGCCTACCTCGCCGACGCCGCCGACTTCGGCGAGGGCTGCGAGAAGGCCGCCGGCAAGCTGCTCCCGCACGTCTCAACCGCCGACTCTGCACGCGACATGGACCGCATCCGCGAGGTCCTCGGCGACGCGAAGATGCACTACTTCGGCATCTCCTACGGCACCGAGCTGGGCGGCACCTACGCCCACCTCTTCCCGGAGAAGGTCGGGCGCATGACTCTGGACGCGGTCGTCGACCCCGGCGCCGACACCGTGGGCCACGCCGAGAACCAGGCCCGCGGCTTCCAGCGCGCGCTGGACAACTACCTCACGTCCACCGGCCAGGACCCGCAGGAAGGCTCCCGCGAGATCGCGGCCCTGCTCCGGCGCATCGACGCCCGCCCCCTCGAGACGGGCACGCCCGAGCGGAAGCTGACCCAGTCCCTCGCCGTCACGGGCATCATCCTGCCCCTGTACGACAAGGACGGCTGGCCGAGCCTGACCCGCGCACTGGACGCGGCGAAGAAGGGCGACGGCTCGGAGCTCCTGGCGCTGGCCGACGGCTACAACGAGCGTGACTCCTCGGGGCGCTACGGCACGACGACCCACTCCCAGCGGGTCATATCGTGCCTGGACGACAGGCAGCGGCCGACCGCTGCCGAGACGAAGAAGCTGCTGCCCCGGTTCGAAAGGATCTCCCCGGTCTTCGGCACGTTCCTCGCGTGGGACACGGCCGGCTGGTGCCACGACTGGCCCGTGCCCGGACAGCACGACACCCCGGAGGTCGGCGCACCGGGAGCGGCGCCGGTCCTGGTGGTGGGCAACACGGGCGATCCGGCGACGCCCTACGAGGGTGCCCGCAGGATGGCCGACGAGTTGGGCGAGGGCGTCGGGGTGATGCTCACCTGGCGTGGCGAGGGCCACGGGGCGTACGGCAGCGGGAGCGACTGCGTGGACTCCACGGTAGAGGCGTACCTGCTCGACGGGTCGGTGCCCAAGGACGGCAAGGTCTGCTCATGACGACGGCGGGGGCCCCGGGCACCCGTGGTGCCCGCGACCCCCGCCGATGTGACCGGGCGTCAGGGTCCGGCCTGGTGGCCCGGACCGTCAGGTCGGTGTCAGTAGACCGGCTTGCTCGGCTCGATCTGGTTGACCCAGCCGATCACGCCGCCTCCGACGTGGACGGCGTCCGAGAAGCCCGCGGACTTCAGGACCGCGAGGACTTCCGCACTGCGGACACCCGTCTTGCAGTGCAGGACGATCTTCTTGTCCTGCGGCAGGCTCTCCAGGGCGGTGCCCATGAGGAACTCGTTCTTCGGGATCAGCCGGGCGCCCGGGATGGAGACGATCTCGTACTCGTTCGGCTCGCGGACGTCGATGATGTCGATGCTCTCGCCGTCGTCGATCCACTCCTTGAGCTGCTTCGGAGTGATCGTGGAGTCGGCGGCCGCCGCCTGGGCCTCCTCGGACACGACGCCGCAGAAGGCCTCGTAGTCGATGAGCTCGGTGACGGTGGGGTTCTCGCCGCAGACCGCGCAGTCGGGGTCCTTGCGGACCTTGACCTGGCGGTACTGCATCTCCAGGGCGTCGTAGATCATCAGGCGGCCGACGAGGGGCTCGCCGATGCCGGCGAGGAGCTTGATGGCCTCGTTGACCTGGATGGAGCCGATGGACGCGCACAGCACGCCCAGGACGCCGCCCTCGGCGCAGGAGGGGACCATGCCGGGGGGCGGGGGCTCCGGGTAGAGGCAGCGGTAGCAGGGACCGTGCTCGGACCAGAAGACGGAGGCCTGACCGTCGAAGCGGTAGATCGAACCCCACACGTACGGCTTGTTCAGCAGTACGCAGGCGTCGTTGACCAGGTAGCGGGTCGCGAAGTTGTCCGTGCCGTCGACGATCAGGTCGTACTGGCTGAAGATGTCCATCACGTTGTCGGCCTCGAGCCGCTCCTCGTGAAGGACCACGTTCACGTAGGGGTTGATGCCCTTGACGCTGTCGCGGGCGGACTCGGCCTTCGACCGGCCGATGTCGGCCTGGCTGTGGATGATCTGGCGCTGCAGGTTCGACTCGTCGACCTCGTCGAACTCCACGATGCCCAAGGTGCCGACGCCCGCTGCGGCCAGGTACATCAGCGCCGGCGAGCCCAGGCCGCCGGCGCCGACACACAGCACCTTGGCGTTCTTCAGCCGCTTCTGCCCGTCCATCCCGACGTCGGGGATGATCAGGTGGCGGGAGTACCTGCGGACCTCGTCTACGGTGAGCTCGGCAGCCGGCTCGACCAGGGGTGGCAACGACACGGGGACTCCGTTGGTCGGTCAATCACTACGGTTGTTCTCCCCGTAACACTGCCATGCCCTTTTTCATTCCGAGACACCCGTTCCGACCAGCGAGACGATGTCGTCCCAGTAGCCGGGCATGGCCTCCCAGGGGTCGACCCGGCCACCGCGGTCGGTGTGGTCGGTGAACCAGACCGTCGAAGCCCCCTGCCAGCGGGCGATGCGCAGCGCCTCCTCCAGATGGGGCCGGGGCACGCCGTGCACGAAGTGGCAGAAGCGCTCCGGTTCGTACTCGGCGGTCCACTCGGCCACCTGGGACCAGCGGTAGTCGCTCCACGGTCCGGAGAAGGTGACCAGCTGGTCGGCGAGGTCGGCGTATCCCGGGTGCGGGTGGATGCCGTGGCCGAGGACGATGTGGGCCTCGTCACGGACCATGCGGAGCGCGGCGACCGTGCGGCGCACCTCGGGCAGCCCGACGTGGTCGGCCGGGCAGCGCTCCAGGAGGAAACCGTCGACCTGGTACCAGTCGACGAACCGGTGAGCGTCCGAGACGACTTCGCCGAAGCTCCGGGTGCCGTAGCGGGTGTCGAGGTGTCCGAGGACGCGGACGCCCGCGTTGCGCAGGCGGCCGGCGGCTTCCAGGCAGTGCGGGTCGGGGCGGGCGCCGGGCCCGTCGGCCACGTTGAGGACCACCCAGTGCAGTGGAGTGCCGGGCCTCGTCAGCTCACCCCATTCGGCGCTGGCGAGGAGGGGGTGGGCGTAGCCGGGGACGCCGACGCCGGGACGGAGTTCCGTGCCGGGGGTGCGCGGTTGTGGCCTGGTCAGATGCGGCATGCCGCCTCCATCCAGATGTCGGCCAGGGACTCCTCAAGACCGATCCGGGGGCGCCAGCCGAGCCGGTCGCGGGCGGTGCGCACATCGGCCTGCTGCCAGCTGCCGCAGCCGTCCGGGTACGGGTACGCGACCGGGGCCGCGTGGTCGGAGTCGGGCCGCGGGTGGCCGATGGCCGGGCGCAGGGCACCGGGCGGGCCGTCCAGTTCGTGGAGGGCGCCGCCGTACCCGGCCACGCGGGCGAGGACCGCGGCGGCGTCGCGCAGGCGCACGGCGCGCCCGGAGCCGATGTTGATGACGCCCTGCGCGGCGGAGAGGGAGGCGGCGTGCACGGCGCGGGCCACGTCGCGGACGTCGACGAAGTCGCGCTGGGCGCCGAGGCCGCCGAGTTTCAGCTCGCCGTCGCCTGACTGCATGGCCCGGCGCATGGCCTCGGCGAGGCGGCCCAGGGGGGAGCCGGCGGGGGTGCCGGGGCCGGCCGGTGAGAAGACGCGCAGGATGACGGCGTCCAGGCCGGAACCGAGGACGAGTTCCGTGGCGGCGAGCTTGCTGACCCCGTACGGGCCGCCCGGCCGGGGCACGGCGTCCTCGGCGGTGGAGGAGCCGGGTTGGCTGGGTCCGTATTCGGCGCTGCAGCCGATCTGCACCAGTCGGGCGCCGCAGCCGCTGCGGCGCAGGGCCTCGCAGACGGTGGCGACGGCGACGGTGTTGTGGCGGGTGAGTTCGCGGGCCCCGCCCCGGGTGGCGCCTGCGCAGTTGACGACGACTCCCGGGTGGACCGCGTCGAGGAAGCGGGTGAGGGCGCCCGGGCTGCCCGAGGCGAGGTCGAAGCGGACGTCGGCGTCGTCGCCGCGGCCGAGGGCGGTGAGCTGGACGGCCGGGTCGGCGAGCAGGCGGTCGGCGACGAAGCGGCCGATGTAGCCGTTGGCTCCGATCAGCAGGACTCTCATCGCGCGGCTCCTGTCGCGGCCGGGGCTCCTGGCTGGCTGGTCATGCGGGTTCTCCTTGAGGGCGGGACGGAACGGGTGTGGGGGGTGGTGTCCGAAGCTGTGGGGGGTGGGGCTGTGAGGCGGTGACGGGGGCGTGGGAGGCCGCGCCGGCCGCGGATGGCCGGGCGCTCACCCGGAGGGCGTCACCGGGGGCTGGTCCGGCGGCGCGTGGGCGGAGGCCCGGGCCAGCTTGCGCGTGGTGTGGAGCAGCAGGGCCAGGGCCCCGGCACCGCACGCCAGAACCGGGACGCTGCCGGCTCCCCAGGTGGCCACGAGGGCCTCGACCGGAGTGGCGACGAAACCGCATCCGGGAAGGCGGGAGACGAACACGGAGGCGAGAGCGGCCGCCTCGACCAGGGCGGTGGCCGTGAGGACGAGGGCCGGTGCGTAGGCGAAGCCGTGGACGGTGAGGAGGCGGGCCAGGTGCAGCAGGGCGCCGAGGGTGAGCACCTCCGCATAGGCCGACGGCTCGTCGAGGAGGGTGGTGCTCAGGACGGCCAGGGCCGTCAGGGCGGCCATGAACAGAGCGAACGTGCCGAGCAGCAAGGGCCGGACGGAGGCGGCGAAGTCCTCCAGACCGCGGCTCGCGACGAGTTTGCGCCGGGCCCGCGCGGTCAGGAGGTGGGCGCTCCAGGCCGCCGGTGCGCACGCCAGGGCGAGAGCCAGGACCGGGGCCGCGGTGAGGGGCCAGGGCCCGTTCGCGGCTCCGGTGGGCGGGAAGTCCGGGCCTCCGGCGAGGGCGCTGCGGAGCAGACCGTCACCGAGCAGTGCGTAGCCGAGGAGCCACAGCGTCCATACGGCGGTCCTGCCCCGAGCGGCACCGGGGCGGGGCCCCGGCCCGCCTCCCTCGGTGAGGCTCAGCGGGCCGCGGCGCAGGGCCGCACGGAGGGCCAGGGCCAGGGCGAGGGCCCCGGCGACCGCGGCGTACAAGCGCGTCCGGCCCTGGGTGAGATCCAGGGCGGTCACGGCGGCGGCGCACAGCACTCCGGGCAGGAGCGTCAGCAGCACCCAGTCGGCGCGCACGCGGGGAGCGGCGGTCGGGGCGGGCGGAGGCGCGTCGCTCTCCCGGGAGACGCGTGCGTACATTTCCTCCGCGAGGGAGAACACGTCCCGGTGCCGGAAGCGGGCGGCGGTGCGGTCGGTGATGCCGTGCGCTTCGAGGCCCGCGGCGATCTCCAGCGGGTCCACCGCGCGTTCGCAGAGCTCGCGGTGGCGGTGCATGAGGGCCTTCACGGGGTCGGCCGCGCCTCGACGCGGGGCCGGTGCCGGGGCAGTGGCGGCACCGGGCGCCGTCACCCGCGAGACACCTTCGCGCCCGCCCACCGAAGGAGCGCTCACCCCCGCGCCTCCCGCCACCCCGGACGCGCCCTCCGCACGCTCCGACACCGGCGACTCCGATCTAAAGCGCTTCGCCACCGACGACTCCGATCCGGAGCGCTCCGAGACCGGCCATTCCGGTGCCGCATACCGCGACACCGGCGACTCCGACCCGCCCGAGGGCAAGTCCACGTCGCCCCCCGATGCCATCGGCTCCGAGGCCCCGGAATCCTCCGTGGCCCCCCGTGCCGTCGGTTCCGAACCGCTCTTTCCCCTCCCCGGGGCCGGCGTCCGCTCCGAGTCGGTTTCTCCTGCACCGGGGCCGATCGGGGTGCCCGGCCGGTCCAGTGCGCCGCCCAGGTCCTTCATCGCGCTCCCTCCGGGGCCGGCACCGGCGTGGTCGCCCGGACGGGACGGCCCGCGGCCCAGCCGGGACCCCGGCGCGCGGCGAGGCGCGGCGACGGGGAGGACCACCGCACGGGAACCCGCGCCTCGGCGGGCACCGCGAAGGGCAGCGGCTCGCCCGCGCCGTCGAGGGCCCGGCGGACGGGCGCGCGCGAGACGATCTCCAGGTAGATGCCGTGGAAGGCCTCGATGTTCTGCTCGACCGTGAACAGTTCGAGCGCCCTGGCGCGGGCGGCGGCCCCGAGGCGCTGACGGCGCTCGGGGTCGCGCAGCAGCGCCACGCACGCGTCGGCGAGCGCCCGGGGATTGCGCGGCGGGACGACCAGCCCGGTGCCGCCGATGATCTCCACGACCGCGCCGACGTCGGTGGAGACCGTCGCCCGCCCGCAGAGCATGGACTCGACGAGGCCGGCCGGGAAGCCCTCCACGACGCTGGACAGGACGGTCACCGCGCCCGAGGCGTAGGCCTCGGCGGCGGACGGCAGTTCGGGGCCGCCGATCTCCTCGAAGGACACGGGGTTGTCCCCGGCGGCGTGCGGCCCCGCGGCCTCGTCGGGGAACAACTGGGCGGCCAGTGTCCGGCAGTGGCCGAGGTAGGCGGCGCCCTCGTCTCCGGCGGTCGCTCCGACGACGCGCAGGCGGGTCCGCGGTTCCTGCCTGCGGATCTCGGCGAAGGCGTGCAGCAGGGAGACCAGGTCTTTCGCCGGCTCGACGCGGCCGACCCAGACCAGCGTGTGCGGATCCGCGTACTCGGGGGACTCCCCCACCTCCGCGAACGGCCGGGCGTCCATGCCCGGGTAGACCGTGCGGAGCTTGCCCCGGTCGGCGCCACAGCGCTCCTGCCAGCGCCGGGCGTGGGTGTTGCCGGCGGTGACGACCTCGGCCCGCCGGTAGGCCTCGGCCGCGAGCAGGCCGTGGAAGGCCGCGAGCAGGGACCGTACGGCGGGCGGGGCGTCCGGGGCGGTGAGGTAGTGCGTGCGCAGGCGCACGCCGTACTCGGTCACCATCAGGGGCACGCCGGTGAAGTGGTGCGCCAGCAGTCCGGGCAGGGTGGCCGTGCCGCCGGACGCGGCGTGGCACACGTCGACGGCGCCGAGCCCGTCGTCCTCGTACCAGTCGAGGGAGAGGGGGCGCAGGGCGCTTTCCAGGTGGGCGGTGACGGTGAGGAGGTCGGGCACGCGGGCCTCGCGGGCCGCCCGGTGCGCGCCGGGCGCGCGGCAGGCGCGCTCCAGCGTGCGCACGGCGGCCTCCGAGCGGAGCGCTCCGGTCAGGCCGCCCTCGTCGCGGGCCAGTTCGGCGAGCCCGTACAGAGCGTTGACGAAACGGTCCGCCTCAGGGGTGAACCCCTCCGCGGGAGCCCCGGCGGCTGCGGCGGCCGTCCCGCTCGGGGACCCGCCCGCGCCCGCGCCGCACAGCACTGCCGCCAGTTCGGCGAAGCACTCGGTGAAGCGCCTGCGGGCCCGGCGGCCCAGCACGGCTTCGTCGTCCTCGGCGGACCAGGGTGAAGCGGTGCGCACCCTGCGGACGTTGGGTGGCAGCGGGACCCAGCCCTCGTCCTCCTGGTGCCGGCTGCGGCTGAGCGCGTAGACGTCGAACTCGTGCTGGGCGAGCCCGTGTACGAGCCGGTCGCACCAGAGCCTGGCGTCACCGCTCACGTACGGATAGCCACCCTCCGTCAGCAGTCCGATGCGCACGAGTGCACCCCCGATCTCCCGTATGGGGAGCCGCCGTTGCCCGGCGGCTCGCAGCGGGACGAACGTATGCGGACAAGGCGGGGGTGCGACGGACGGTTGTCCGTCGCACCACCAAAAGGGGTGAACGGTCGTAACTTTCCCGTGCGGGTCGCGTTCCGTCGCGCTAGGAGATCAACCGGACACGGATCGTCACGCCCCGGCCAACTCCTGTCGCCGGGGCGGCGCTGCCCGCCGCCCTCCCGGGACCATCCCGTGCGGCGCGCCCGGCGTTCACACCACCGCGGGCTCCCGCCGTCGCGCTCGGCGCAGGGCCGCGACCTCGGGGTCGACGGCCGGTACGGCGGCCAGCAGCCGACGGGTGTACGGGTCCCGCGGCGAGGCGTACACCTCGTCGGCCGGCCCTTCCTCGACGACCCTGCCCCGCCGCATGACCGCGACCCGGTCGCTGACCTGGCGCACGACGGCCAGGTCGTGCGCCACGAAGACCAGCGCGAGTCCGAGCTCGCGCTGCAACTCCCCCAGCAGGGCCACCACATGGGCCTGCGTGGTGACGTCGAGCGCGGAGACCGGTTCGTCGCAGACGACGACCCGCGGGTCGGCCGCCAGGGCCCGGGCGATGCCGATGCGCTGGCGCTGCCCTCCGCTGAACTCGTGCGGGTAGCGGTCCTGGTGCGCCGCCTCCAGGCCGACGCGTTCCAGAAGTTCCCCCACCCGCGCCCGCACGCGTTCCTGGTCGCGTTCGCCGCGCGCCCGCAGCGGGTCCGCGACGGACTCGCCCACGCTGCGCCGCGGGTTGAGCGACGACACGGGGTCCTGGAAGACCATCTGCACGGCCGGGTTCACACCCGTGTGCGGACGGCCGTCGAGGGTGATCGACCCGGCGGTCGGTTGCAGGAGCCCCACGAGCATGCGGCCCAGGGTCGTCTTGCCGCTGCCGCTCTCCCCCACGATCCCGAGGGTCTCGCCGCGTCGCAGGGTCAGCGACACGTCGTCCACGGCCGTGACCGCCCGCTTGCCCCGCCCGAACGCCCGCCGCAGACCGCTCGCCTCCAGCACGACCTCACCGGGCACTCCAGGCACGACCTCACCGGGCGCCCCCGGCCCGGCCGCCCCCCGCACGACCTCCCCCGGCACCGCCGGCGCGGCGTTCCCCGGCACCGCCACCGCGGCTCCCCCCAACCCCGCCCCCACAGCCCGCGGCGCGTCCACCCGCGGTACCGCGGCCAGCAGCTCACGCGTGTACGGCTGCTCCGGAGCGCCCAGGACGGTGGCGACCGGGCCGTGCTCGACCGCCCGGCCGTGCCGCATCACCAGCACCTCGTCGACGCTCTCGGCCGCCACGCCCACGTCGTGCGTGACGAGGAGCAGCCCCATGCCCGTCTCGGTGCGCAGGTCGTGCAGCAGGTCGAGGACCTGGGCCTGCACCGTCACGTCGAGGGCGGTGGTCGGTTCGTCGGCGATCAGCAGGGCGGGTTCGCAGGCGAGCGCCATGGCGATGAGGGCGCGCTGGCGCATGCCGCCGCTGAACTCGTGGGGCCGGGAGCGGGAGCGGCGTGCCGCGTCCGGGATGCCCACCCGGTCCAGCACCTCCACGGCACGCGCGCGTGCCGCCCGCCGGGACACGCGCGCGTGCACCCGGTGCACCTCGGCGATCTGGTCGCCGATCGCGTAGTACGGGTCGAGGGAGGACAGCGGGTCCTGGAACACCATGGCGGCCCTGCCGCCGCGCAGCCGCCGCAGCTCCTCCTCGGAGGCGGCCTGCACGTCGGTGCCGGCCACCCGGACCTCGCCGCGCACCCGGGCCCCGGTGCCGCGGTGCAGGCCGAGCAGGGCGGACGCCACCGTCGACTTGCCGGACCCGGACTCGCCGACCAGGGCCAGGGCGGCGCCCTGCTCCAGCCGGAAGGAGAGCCCGTCGACGGCCCGCAGCCCGCCGAAGTCCACCTGGAGACCGGTCACCTCGACCAGGCTCATGTCAGCACCACCCGTCGGTCGGCCACCGCGTACAGCACGTCCGCGACGGCGTTGGCGAGGACCACGAAGAAGCCGGTGACCAGGACCATGCCGACGACCACCGGCAGGTCGACGACCTTGACCGCCTCGACCATCTCCCGGCCCACGCCGGGCAGGCCGAACAGCGTCTCGGTGAGCACCGCGCCGCCGAACAGCACGCCGATGTTGTTGGCGTTCACGGCGATGAGCGGGGCCACGGCGCCGCGCAGCGCGTGCCGCCGGATGACGGCCCGCTCGCCGACGCTGTAGGCGCGGAAGGTGCGCACATGGTCCTCGGCGAGGGTCTCCAGCATCGCGGACCGGGTCAGCCGGGCGTACGTCGCGGACTCGATGAGCGCGAGGGACAGCCAGGGCAGCAGCAGGTTCCAGGCCCACTGCTCGGGGTCCTCGGTGAAGGCGACGTACTGCGGGAAGGGCAGCAGTTCGAGCTGGCCGCAGACGACGATCATCAGCACCAGTCCGATGACGAACACCGGCGTGGACATGCCCGCGAGGGTCAGCGTGGTCAGCAGCCGCTCGGTGAGCCGCCCGCGCCGCCACACCGACAGCACGCCGGTGCCGACGCCGATGATCAGCCACAGCACCATCGCACCGAGCGCGAGGGAGGCCGTGACCGGGAGCTTGGCCAGGATCAGGGCGGTGACCTGCTGGTCGCTCTGGTACGACAGCCCGAGGCAGGGTGCGGAGCAGTGCTGCACCGCGGTGCCGGTGGAGTAGTCCTGGCCGGCGACCAGGCCCTGCAGGAAGTGCCAGTACCGCTCGTACAACGGGTCGCTCAGATGGAGCTGCTCCGCGACCTGCTGCACCTGGGCGGGTGAGCAGCGGGGCCCGCAGGTGATCTGGGCGACGTTGCCGGGCGTGACGTAGAAGACGACGTAGATGATCAGCGAGAGGGCGAACAGGGTGACGAGGGCGCCGACGGCGCGGCGCAGCACGAACCCTCCGAAGCCGGTCACGAGGCCTCCTTCTCGCGGCCCGTCCCGACGCGCAGGCGTGAGGAGGCGCGCGGGTCGAGGGCCGTGCGCACGCCGTCGCCGAGCACGGTGAGGGCGAGGACGGTGACGAACAGCGCGCCCGCGGGCAGCAGCAGGTACTGCGGCGCGGCCTGGTACCAGACGTCGGCGGAGGTGAGCATCTGCCCCCAGGACGGGGTAGGCGGCTTCACGCCCACGCCGAGGAAGGACAGGGCCGCCTCGACGGTGATGTTCGTCGGGACGAGGATGGCCGCGAAGGTGATGACGGGCGCCGCGAGCCCGGGCAGCAGTTCGCGCCGGGCGATGCGGACGGTGCCCCAGCCGCTGAGCCGGGCGGCGGCGACGTAGTCGAGCTGCTTGAGCGTGAGGGTCTGCGCGCGCACCATCTTGGCGAGCGTGCCCCAGCCGGAGACCAGGCCCACGACCAGCGCGACCAGCACGGGGCGCGGGAAGCTCGTGGGCACGACGGCGAGCAGGGCGAGGGCGACGACCATCAGGGGCATGGCGACGAAGATGTCGGCGACGCGGGTCAGGACGAGGTCCACCCAGCGGTTGCCGAGCCCGGCCGCGACACCGACGACCACGCCGAGCACGAGCTGCACGACCGTCGCGGCGAGCGCGACGCCCAGCGACACCCGCGCGCCGTACACCAGCCGGGCGAAGAGGTCCCGGCCGGTCTGGGGTTCGACGCCGAGCCAGTGGTCGGCGCCCGCGCCGCCGAACGGGCCGACGGGCACACCACCGCGCGCGGAGTCGACGAGGGCGGGGTGGTAGGTGGTCGGGTCCTGCCCCTCGACGGCGGTGAGCAGGGGTGCGGCGAGCGCGACGAGGACGAGAGCCGCGACGACGGCCGCCGCGACGAGGGCGGCGCGCTGCGTGCGCAGCCGCCGCCAGAACTGACGGGCCCCCGAGGCGGCCGGGACGGTGGTGTCCGTCCGGGCCGCCTCGACGGTGACGAGTGCCTCGCTCACGACGTCACTTCACCGCGACCTGCGAGACGTCCAGCACACCGGTCCAGTCGCTGATGACGACGTTCTTGACGTCCTCGCCGTACAGGCGCTTGTAGACCGGGTGGAACAGCGGGACGGTCAGGGCCTTCTCGCCGATCTTCCTGTCCAGCGCGCCCCAGCGCTTCGCGGCCTCGTCGAGGTCGGTCAGCTTGTTGATCGCGTCGATCTCGGCGTTGACGGACTTGTCGTCCAGCAGGCCGGTGTTGAAGTTCGCGCCGTCCTCGACGATCTGCCGGCCGTCGAAGATCGGGGCGAGGAAGGGACCGCCGGAGGGCCAGTCGGCACCCCAGTGGGCGAGGAAGAGACCCGGCTCGGTCTTCACGTCGTGGATCTTGTCGGAGTAGTCGTTCTCCTCCAGGCCCTGGAGCTTGACCGTGATGCCGGCCTTCTTCAGGGCGTCCTGGACGGCGGTCGCGATCTCCGGGCTGGTCTCGAAGTCCTTGGCGTTGGAGTGCGTCAGCGTGATGGTCAGGCCGTTCGGGTGCCCGGCCTCCTTCAGCAGCTGCTTGGCCTTGGCCGGGTCACCGGCCTTGCCGGCCGGGAAGAGGTCGTAGGGCGTGTAGCCGAAGGACTTCTGGTTCGGGAGGAAGGTGGTGGCCGGTTCGGCCAGCGCGGATCCGCCGGCCGCGTTGACCACGGAGGACCGGTCGACGGCGTACGAGATCGCCCGGCGCACCTTGGCGTCGTCGAAGGGCTTGATCCTCGGGTTGAACGCGAGGTAGTTGGTGTAGCCGAAGTGCCCGGTGCCCACGCGTGCGGCGAGGTCCTTGTCGCCGGTGACCTTGGCGAGTTCGGCCGGGCCGAGGTTGGTGTCCGTGGTGACGGCGGCGGCGTCCGCTCCGCGGGAGGCGGACAGCCGCTGGTTGATGACGGACGAGTCGAGCCCGGACCGTACGTCGATCTTGTCCGGGTAGGCCTTGCGCTCGTCGTCGGTCGCGGCGGACCAGTGGGTGTTGCGCTCCAGGATCAGCCGCTCGCCGTCGTTCTCGTTGCGCACGACCTTGTAGGGCCCGGAGGAGACCGGGTGCTCCTCGTACTTGGTGCCCTTGTCCTTGCTCTTCGGGACGGGCGTGAACTGCGTCTGCGTGGCCAGGTAGGGGAACTCGCCCTCGGGCTTGTTCAGATGGAACACGATGGTCCGCTCGTCCGGCGTCTCGATCGCGTCCAGGCCCTTCTTGTCCTTGTAGGGGCCCTGGTAGTCGGCGGCTCCGGTCAGCCAGTCCCGCAGGTAGGGGGCGCCGCCGGACAGCTCGGGGGCGAAGGAGCGCTCGATGCCGTACTTGATGTCGGCGGAGGTGATCGGCGTGCCGTCCTCGAACTTCAGGCCCTCCTTCAGGGTGTACGTCCACACGGTCGCGTCCTTGTTGGGACGCCCGGTGTCGGTGGCCAGGTCGGGGACGACCTTCGCGCCGGCCGCGCCGTCCTCCCGGTTGCGGGTGGTGAGGGTGCGGAAGACCAGGGAGGGGACGTTGCCGCCGCCGGAGGTGTAGAGGCGGGCGGGGTCGAAGTCCTGCTGCGGGTTGGCGTTCAGGACGGTGAGGGTGCCGCCCTTGCGGGGCGTGGAGTCGCCGCCGGCGGCCTTGGCATCGTTGTCCTCAGGCCCGCAGGCGGCGGCACCCGCTGCCAGGAACAGGCTGACGGATGCCGCGGCCACGCGGCGCGCTGTGACGGACGGTTGGCGCATCGGGATGACGACCTCTCGGAAGGGCGTCCCGCCGCGTCCGGATCGGTCGATCCCGGATGGCGAGACGGAGTGACGAAGGGTGAGACGGATGAAGACAGACGTCTGCCCGGCGCCGGGTCGTCGAAGAAGGCGTGACGGGGTCACGCACAAGAGGGTGCTGATTCGCGACGCGCGCCTCGGGCGGGCGTCAGCAACAGTGGATGTCGGCCACGCAGAGCGGGGTCACGCCGATGAGCGCCAGCTCGATGGCGGCGCGAACGGAGACGTGACGGGGCGACATGCTCAGAAATATGTACGAACTCTCTGCACATGTCAACGCGAGCCGCGACACACCTCCGCCCTGCGGGTCAACTGCCCGGATACGGCCAGGCGTTGGCGCGGCAGCTGATGCCGTCGTGCTCCAGGAACTTGGTCTGCTGCTGCATGACCGGGGCGAGATCGCCGTCCTTGTCACAGGTCACGTGACCGTATCCGAGCCGGTGCCCGACCTCGTGGTTGATCAGCATCTGGCGGTAGGCGTGGATCCTGCCGTCCCCGTAGGTCTCCGAACCCTGGGCCCACCGGTAGGCGTTGATCATCACGCGCTCGGTGGCGGCCGAGTCGCAGGAGACGTTGTCCACGGTGGTGTCCAGACCGGACTTGGCACACCAGTCGGCGGTGGTGCCGGGGCTGGCGAGCGTGATGACGAAGTCGGGCTCGCCGGAGTGGATGCGCTCGAAGGTGCGGGCGCCGCCGTGGGCCCAGCTGCGCCCGTCGTTGAGCGTCTTCTGCACGGCCTCGGCGAACAGTTCCCCGTCCAGCCCGAGTCCTCGCTCGACGTCCACGCGGTAGGTGTACTTCCGGCCGGTGCCGGGCGCCTTGTCGATGCCGGGGACGGCGTCGAACTTCCCCGAACCCGTGAACGCGGCGCCGAGCGGGTAGATCCGGCCCATCTTCTCGCCGTACGTCGGCGGGGGCGCGGCGGGCAGCGGGGCGGGCGCCCTGCCGTCCGCACGCGAGGCGGAATCACGCAGGTCACGGGCCTGATCGGTGGCGGACTGCGACTGCACGCCGGTCCCGCCCCGGTCGTCGGCGACCTGTCCGGCGACGACGACGGCCAGCACGGTGGTCACGGCGGCGGCCGCGATGCCGGTGAAGGCGCGGCCCTTGCCGCCCTTGCCTGGCACGGGCGTACCGGAGGGCCGGCCGGCGTCGCCGGAACCGGCCGGGGCGCCGGCCTTCCGGTCCGGCGCGGAACCGCCGGCGTCCGCGGCGTGCGCGGAGGCGGGCGTACGGGGCGCGAAGACGTCGTCCTCCTCGTCGAAGGCGTCGAGATACTCCTGCCGCGGCACGGGCACGGACGCCCGGCGCTGCCGCGGTATCGGAGCACCGACTCCGGCGGGTCCCCCGCCGCTCCCCCTCGACTCACCCCAGCCGCCCCCGGCTTCCCGCTGCTCGGGGTGACCGCCCCGGACCTGCGGGAACCCGTGCGCGGGCGTGCCGTCCGGCGGCCGGTGCGCACCCCGGGCGGGGGTGCCGTCCGGGATGCGCGGCACTCCGCGCGGGGGCGTGCCGTCCGCGAACCGCGGATCATCCTGCGGGACCGTCCCACCGCCGGAACCCGGCACTCCACGACCAGGAGTACCGCCCGGCGGCCGAGGCACACCTCGCGCCGGGGTGCCGTCGGGCAGACGCGGTAGACCGTGCGCCGGCGTGCCGTCCGGGAAGCCGCTGTCGGGGTGCCGCGGTGCGGCGCCCGGGGAGGGCGCGGGACGCCGTCCCGGGAGCCTGCGCGTGCCCGGCGGCGGCCAGCCGCCCTGCGCGGCGCCGGGTGCCGCGGCGCGGCCGCCCCGGCTCGTGTCGGAGCCGGGCGCCGGCCTCTGCGCCGAAGCGGCCCTGCTCTCCGCGGTGTCGCCCTTGGCGACCGACCCGCGGCGGCTGTGGCGTCCCACGTCGCGCCTCAGCCCCCCATGCTCTCGTCGGTGCTCTCCGGCTCTGGCCCGTCCTGCGCGGCGCTCTCCGCCCGTCGCGCCCGCTCGGTGCCCAACTCTCCCGCATCGGCGAGGAGTTCGCGAAATGCCGTGGCCACCGTCTCCGGGTACTCCATCATCGCCACATGGCCCGCCTCCGGCAACGTCACCAGCCGGGAGTCACGGAAGGCGCGGGCCGCCCGCTGGGCCATGCGGAAGCCGACGAGCTGGTCGCGGCCGCCGTAGACGAGCAGGGTGGGTGCGAGGACCCGCTCGGCCTGGCGCCACAGTCCGTGCTGGCCGCCCAGGGTGTAGGCGTTGACGATCCCGCGCGCGGAACGCGCCATCGCGTCCCAGAAGTACGGCAGCCTCAGCCGCCGCTCCATCTCCTGCACGGCGTTGCGGAACCCTTCCGGCGTCACGCGCCCGGGGTCGCCGTAGCAGAGGGCCATGACGCCGCGGACCCGCTGCTCGGCCGTCCAGGTCCGGGTGAGGCGGGTGAAGAGCGGGGCCACGCCGGGCACCGCCAGGAGCCCGGTGGGCACGGCGGAGCGCTGGACGCGGATCTCGGGCAGAGCGGGTGACACAAGCGTGAGCGTACGGACCAGATCGGGACGGACCGCGGCGACACGGGTGGCGATGGCGCCACCGAGCGAGTTCCCGAACAGGTGCACGGCTCCGCGGCCGGAGGCGTCGAGGTAGCGGATGACCGCGCGCGCGTGCCCGGTGACGGAGTAGTCGCCGTCGTCCGGTGGCGGCGAGTCGCCGAAGCCCGGCAGGTCCAGTGCCTCGCTGTCGACGGCGTCCGCCAGCAGCGGCATCAGCGCCGACCAGTTCTGCGACGACCCCCCGAGCCCGTGCACGTACAGGGCGGGCGGCAGCCCGTCGCGCGCCGGCGGCCTGGACCGGACGGTGAGGGTGACCCCGGGCAGCTCGACCGACCTCAGCCGCTCGCCCTCCGCCACCCGGACGGTGCCCACCTTCGGCAGCACGTTGGCAGGCGGCACGAACGGCAGCTCGGTCGAAGACATGCGGCAATGTTACGAGACGATCACGCCGCGGCCCGTGTGTTCGCCGTCACAGGAATGAGCCGGATGGGGGGTCGCACCCGAGGCACTCGGTAGCACCATGGAAAGCAGTCGACGGGACGCACAACGGGTCACACTCCGGACGCGGATCGCATAGCGTCCGGAACGGGTGTCTCCTACGCTCGTGGAGAGGGCACCCGCGTGTGGCCCCTGCATTCCCAGGGACGATCGCAGGAAGGGAGCCCAGCATGGCCGTAGACCCCACCGACCCGGAGACGTTCGAGGCCGAGGACGCGCCGCAGGCGCCGGAGTTCGACGTCGAGGCCCCCGAGGTCGACGCGGCCGAGCAGCACGCGGACATCACGCCGGACCGCGACGACCCGCTGACGGCCGTCGACCCGGGGCGCGCCAACGAGGCCGACATGGCGGAGCAGGCGCGGATCGTCTCGCTGGACGAGGACGACTACCGGTGACGCACGTCGCCGAAGGGCGGCGGAACGCACCACCGAGCAGGAAAGGAGCCGCATTTTGCCCGCTCTGACCCTGTTTGAAACCTTGTCAACCGCTTTCGTAACCGTCCGGTCCGTGAAATTCTGCGCTCTCACCGCGCACACCACGGTTACCGAAAAGTACGATGGCGACGCGGCCAGATCCGCACGTGGACGACTTTGGGAGGCGGCGTGACAGCCATCGAGCAGACAGAGGCGGTTCGCCCGAGAGGTACACGCCTGCCGCGCCGTGCCCGACGCAACCAGCTTCTGGGTGCCGCCCAGGAGGTGTTCGTGGCCCAGGGCTACCACGCCGCCGCGATGGACGACATCGCGGAGCGGGCCGGCGTCAGCAAGCCGGTGCTCTACCAGCACTTCCCGGGCAAGCTCGACCTCTACCTCGCCCTGCTGGACCAGCACTGCGAGTCGCTCATCCAGTCCGTGCGCAGCGCGCTCGCCTCGACGACCGACAACAAGCAGCGCGTCCGCGCCACGATGGACGCCTACTTCGCGTACGTCGAGGACGACGGCGGCGCCTTCCGCCTGGTCTTCGAGTCGGACCTGACCAACGAGCCCGCCGTGCGCGAGCGCGTCGACAAGGTCACCAACGAGTGCGCCGAGGCGATCTGCGACGTGATCGCCGAGGACACCGGCCTGTCGCGGGCGGAGTCGATGCTGCTCGCCTCGGGCATGGGCGGCCTCGCCCAGGTCGTGGCGCGCTCCTGGCTGCACAGCGACCGCAGCGTGCCCCGCGACCAGGCGGTGCAGCTGCTCACCTCGCTGGCGTGGCGGGGCATCGCGGGCTTCCCGCTGCACGGGACGGATCAGCCGCACCACTGAGGGGCGCTTTGTTCCCGCCCGGTGTTCGCTCGTGGCGTTCTCGGGCGGAGCATGTACGTCCCCTCACCGGGCTAATGTGTGCTGCGTACGGCGCGGAAGGTCGCGCACATCACTGACCGTCGGAGGGACATAGCCGTGGAGGTCAAGATCGGCGTGCAGCACGCGCCCCGCGAGATCGTTCTGGAGAGCGGTCAGAGTGCCGAGGAGGTCGAGCGGGCGGTGTCCGAGGCGCTGGCCGGGAAGTCGGCGCTGCTGAGCCTCGTGGACGAGCACGGCCGCAAGGTCCTGGTCCCGGCCGACCGTCTCGCCTACGTGGAGCTCGGCGAGCCGGCTCCACGCAAGGTGGGCTTCGGCGCGCTGTAGACGCTCGCACGCGAACGGGGCGGGACCGCCGGTCGGCGGTCCCGCCCCGTTCGCGTTTCCCCGCCTCCATTCGCGGTCCCGCCCCGTTCGCGTTCCCGCCTCCGGGTTTCGGCATGTCTCCACGAATGGAGCACAGGCACCCCACAGGTGGATTGGATTCCGCAGGTCAGGGGTAAGACGGGCTACGACCGATTCGGGCAGGCCGGCCGTGTGGGAGGGACCCCCGACATGCTCCTGGAAACGCTGACTTCCGCGCTCCTCGGCCTCACGCTGGCCTGGGCGGCCGTGCACCGCCTGCCGCACCGCCTCCCGGCCCGCCCCCTGGTCCTGTCGACCGGTGTCATGGGCGCCCTGTTCGGGGCGTTCGTCATGCACAGCGCGCTGGACGCGGGGCACCTGCTCGTGGTGCTGCTCGGCGCGGTGATCGTCTCGGTCGCCTCGCTGTCGCTGCTGCTGCGCCCCGCGGGAAGACTGCGCCGCCGGTCGGCGACCGCCTGAGCGGCCGCAGGCGCCGGCGGCCGGGGCGACGGAAAGACCCCGAGGGCGGTTCCGGCCGGGGCGCGGCGGCCCGCTAGGCGGCCAGGCCCAGGGCGGCCATCCGCTTGGTGTGCGCCTCGGTGATCCGGGAGAACATCTTCCCGACCTCCGCGAGGTCGAAGCCGTCCGCGACACCGCCCACCAGCATCGTCGACAGCGCGTCGCGGTCCGCCACCACCCGCTGCGACTGGGACAGGGCCTCGCCCATCAGCCGCCGTGCCCACAGCGCCAGCCGTCCGCCCACCCGCGGGTCGGCGTCGATCGCGGCCCGCACCTTCTCCACGGCGAAGCCGCCGTGGCCGGTGTCGTCGAGCACGGCCAGCACCAGGTCGCGGGAGTCGGAGTCCAGCCGGGCGGCGACCTCACGGTAGAAGTCACTGGCGATGGAGTCCCCGACGTAGGCCTTGACGAGTCCCTCGAGCCAGTCCGAGGGGGCCGTCTGCTTGTGGAAGCCGTCGTAGGCGGCGACGAACGGCTCCATCGCCCGCGTCGGCTCCTCGCCGATCTCGGCGAGCCGGTCGCGCAGCCGCTCGAAGTGGTGGAACTCGGCCGACGCCATCTTGGCCAGCTCCGCCTTGTCCTCCAGCGTCGGCGCCAGCTTGGCGTCCTCCGCCAGCCGCTCGAACGCCGCCAGCTCCCCGTACGCGAGCGCACCCAGCAGGTCCACGACCGCGGCGCGGTACTGCGGGTCGGCGGAGGCCGTCGCCCAGTCGCGGGCGGCGACCGGGGTGGCCGCGGAGGCGGCGGTGTCCGAGGCGTTCTCAGGCTTGTCAGAGCTCGTCATGCAGCGCACAATAGCCCGCCCGCCGGGGGGTGTAAGGCCCTGGTCGATCACTGTGACGACGACTACGTGACCAAATCGGCCATCGCATGTGCGGGAATCCGGGGTATGGTGGTAATGCGCCTGCTGGTACGTCGACGTACCTCGACAGGCCGCACGTATGAGGATGCCCGGTCGGTGGCCCGATCGGCTCCGACCCGACAGACCTCCAGCCCGTACGGCACAGTGCGTACGGCAGCCGGAGGGACACCCTCAGCGGCATGAGCGCTAGAGCGTCGGCGCGGTCCCGTGCTCTACGGCCCGCCCGTAGGCAGCCGACGTACCCGGCACGGTCCTGACACGACCCCGCGCTCGCCTCGCGCCGCCCACACAGAAGAGGCAGCACCCTGACTACGACGTTCCGAGAGCTCGGAATCCTCCCCGAGACCGCCGAGGCCCTGGAGGCCGTCGGCATCATCAACCCCTTCCCCATCCAGGAGATGACGCTCCCCGTCGCCCTCTCGGGCAAGGACGTCATCGGCCAGGCCAAGACCGGTACCGGCAAGACGCTGGGCTTCGGCCTCCCGCTCCTCGAGCGCGTCACCGTCCCCGCGGACGTGGAGGCCGGACGCGCCGCGCCCGAGGACCTCACCGAGGCCCCGCAGGCCCTCATCGTCGTCCCCACGCGCGAGCTGTGCACGCAGGTCACCAACGACCTGCTGACCGCGGGCAAGGCACGCAACGTGCGCGTCCTCGCCATCTACGGCGGCCGGGCCTACGAGCCCCAGGTCGAGGCCCTGAAGAAGGGCGTCGACGTGGTCGTCGGCACCCCGGGCCGGCTGCTCGACCTCGCCGGGCAGAAGAAGCTGAACCTGAAGCACGTCAAGTGCCTGGTCCTCGACGAGGCCGACGAGATGCTCGACCTGGGCTTCCTGCCCGACGTCGAGAAGATCATCAACATGCTGCCGGTGCGGCGCCAGACGATGCTGTTCTCGGCCACCATGCCGGGCGCGGTCATCGGCCTGGCCCGCCGCTACATGTCGCAGCCCACGCACATCAGCGCCACCTCCCCGGACGACGCGGGCGCGACGGTCGCGAACACGAAGCAGTTCATCTACCGCGCGCACAACATGGACAAGCCCGAGATGGTCGCGCGCATCCTCCAGGCCGAGGGCCGCGGACTGGTCATGGTGTTCTGCCGCACCAAGCGCACCGCGGCCGACCTCGCGGACCAGCTCAAGCAGCGCGGCTTCGCCTCCGGCGCGGTCCACGGCGACCTCGGCCAGGGCGCCCGCGAGCAGGCCCTGCGCGCCTTCCGCAACGGCAAGGTCGACGTGCTCGTCTGCACCGACGTCGCCGCCCGCGGCATCGACGTCGAGGGCGTCACGCACGTCATCAACTACCAGTCGCCGGAAGAGGAGAAGACGTACCTGCACCGCATCGGCCGGACCGGCCGCGCGGGCGCGAAGGGTACGGCGATCACGCTGGTCGACTGGGACGACATCCCGCGCTGGCAGCTGATCAACAAGGCGCTCGACCTGGGCTTCACCGACCCGCCGGAGACGTACTCCACCTCCCCGCACCTGTACACGGACCTCGGCATCCCCGAGGGCACCAAGGGCATCCTGCCGCGCTCGGAGCGCACCCGCGCGGGTCTGGACGCCGAGGTGCTGGAGGACCTGGGCGAGCCGGGCGGCCGCGGGCCGCGCGGCCGCGGTGGCCGGGACGGACGCGGCGGGCGCGACGAGTCGCGTTCCGCGGACCGCGAGCGCTCCGAGCGCACGCCGCGCCGCCGTCGCCGCACGCGGGGCGGTGCGTCGACCGAGGGCGCCCCGGCGCCCGCGGGCACCGGCGCCCCGGAGACCGCCGTCGCCGGCGGTACGGCCGAGGCGGAGGCCGACACGGCGCCGCGCACGCCGCGCCGCCGTCGCCGCACGCGCGGTGGCGCCGCGGCCGGAGCCGCTCCGGTCACGGCTGCCCCGGCAGCGGTGACCGAGCAGGCGGAAGCGGCGGTGGCGACGGCCGAGGGCACGGTTGCCGAGGGCACGGCTACCGAGGCCGCGACGGCCGCCGGGACGGACACCGCGCCGCGCCGGCGCCGCACGCGCCGCTCGCAGACGCCCGCGGTCGAGACGCCGGTGGCGACCGAGACCGTGCCGGCCGTGGAAGCCGAGCCGGTCACCGCCGAGCCCGAGGCCCGTGCGCCGCGTCGCCGTACGCGCAAGGCCACCGCTACTCAGGACGCCGTCGACACGGCCAAGGGCACCACGGAGGCCGCGCCGACGGAGCCGAAGCCGCGCCGCACGCGCAAGGCCGCCGCCCAGGCGGAGACCCCTGCCGTGGCCGAGCCGGCCGAAGCCGCTGAAGCCGCCGAGGCCAAGCCGCGCCGCACCCGCAAGACCGCGGCCGCCAAGGCAGAGGCAGCGGTCGACACGGCCGAGGCCGCCGAGGCCAAGCCGCGCCGGACGCGCAAGGCGGCTGCGACCGCCGAGGCCGCGGACACGGTCACCGAGACCAAGCCCCGCCGCACCCGCAAGACGGCCGCCGCCGCGCAGGATGCCGTCGACACGGCCGAAGCCGCCGAGGCCACGCCGCGCCGCCGCACCCGCAAGGCCACCGAGACCGCCACCGCCGACATCCCGGCCCAGACGGTCCAGGAGCCCGACGCCGCCGAGGCCAGGCCGCGCCGCACCCGCAAGACCGCGGCCGCCAAGGCAGAGGCAGCGGTCGACACGGCCGAGGCCGCCGAGGCCAAGCCGCGCCGGACGCGCAAGGCGGCTGCGACCGCCGAGGCCGCGGACACGGTCACCGAGACCAAGCCCCGCCGCACCCGCAAGACGGCCGCCGCCGCACAGGAAGCCGTCGACACGGCCGAGGCCACCGAGGCCACGCCGCGCCGCCGCACCCGCAAGGCCACCGAGACCGCCACCGCCGACATCCCGGCCCAGACGGTCCAGGAGCCCGACGCCGCCGAGGCCAAGCCCCGCCGCACCCGCAAGACCGCGGCCACCAAGGCCGAGGCAGCGGTCGACACGGCCGAGGCGAAGCCGAAGGCACGCCGTACGCGCAAGGCCACGGCCGGCGCGGAGCCCACGGAGGGCTGACCTCCCGCCCGACGGCCCGGCCCCCGCACCCGGGGGCCGGGCCGTCGGCGTTCTCGCGCCGCTCCGGGGCAGCACGGTCACGGACGCCGCGCGACCCCGAGGGCCGTGCCACCCGTTACCCTCACCCCGTGACCAGCCACCCCGCCTTCCCCCCGCCCCCGGGCGCCCGTGCCTACCGTCTGCGCACGGACCGCGGTGAGTTCGCCGTCGTCGACTCGTCGCCGGAGGAGGGGAGGGATCTCGCGGGGGTCGTGCTGATGCTGCCCGGGTTCACCGGCAGCAAGGAGGACTTCCGGTTGCTGCACGAGCCGCTCGCGGAGCGCGGCTACCGGCTCGTCGCCGTGGACGGGCGCGGCCAGCACGAGTCGGACGGTCCCGAGAGCGACGAATCGGCCTACGGCCAGCGGGAACTGGCCCGGGACGTGCATGCCCAGGCCGCGGCGCTGGGCGTGCCGGTGCACCTCGTCGGGCACTCGCTCGGCGGGCAGATCGCCCGTGCCGCCGTCCTGCTCGACCACTCCCCCTTCCTGTCCTTCACCCTGATGTCGTCCGGCCCGGCCGAGATCTCCGTCTCCCAGCAGCAGCGGGTGAAGCTGCTGCGCGACGCGCTGGCCGTGATGTCGATGGAGGAGGTGTGGGAGGCCATCCGGGCGATGGGCCCGCCGGAGGAAGTGGGCGGTCCGGCCCGGGGGTTCGGCGACGAGGAGCAGATGCGCCGGCGCTGGCTGGGCAACAAGCCCGCGCAACTGCTCGCGACGGGACGGCAGTTGTGCAGCGAGCCGGACCGTGTGGCCGAACTGGCCGCGGTGCCGCTGCCGATGCACGTCCTGTCCGGCGCGTACGACGACACCTGGCCCGTGCCGGTCCTGGACGACATGGCCGTACGCCTGGGCGCGCACCGCACGGTCGTCGAGGGTGCCGAGCACTCCCCCAACGCCGACCGCCCCCTGCCGACGGCGCAGGCCCTGGCCGACTTCTGGGACGGCACGCGGCGCGGGTGAGGAACCGGCGTCCGCGCGACCACCGGCTGCGGGCCGGCGGGTGCGGGCCGGCGAGTGCGGCGCCGCTCACCGCGGGCAGGCGCCTAGTACAGCGTCTGCAAGTGGTCCCAGAAGCCGTCGCGCAGGGAGCGGCGCAGGTCCGCCTGGCCGCGCAGGGAGTACTGGAGGAGGCCCTCCGCCTCCACGAGCAGGTCCTGGTCCACCGAGCCGGGCAGGTACGGGTGGCCGGGCAGCAGTTCCACCAGCGCGTCCCGGCCGCGGGCGGCCAGCCACTTCGCCGCGATCTGCGCACCCACGAACCGCACGTCGTCCCGGGTGGGCCGGGACGCGGCCGGCTCGTAGGCGGCGGCCGTGCGGCGGGAGACGTACGGCTTGAAGAAGTCGAGGTCGAGGGTGCGCTGGCTGTCGACCTCCCAGAGCAGGGGTTCCGCCTGGTTGCGGCCCTCCGGCGCCTCGATGCCCCACAGGTGGACCCGGGCGCCGTAGCCCTGGGCGGCCTCGACCGCGGAGACCAGGTCCTCGTCGCCGCCCAGGAGGGCCGCGTCGCTGATGGCGCGGTGCCGGGCGAGGGACTCCAGGTCGGTGCGGATGAGGGAGTCGACGCCCTTCTGCTGGTTGTTGGCGTTCAGATTGCCCAGCCGCACCTTGACGTCCGGCAGTTCGGCGATGGTCTGCTGCTCGGCGGTGTGGATCCGGCGGCGGGCGCCGTCGTACCAGTAGACCCGCAGGAGCCTGCTGTCCGCGAAGACCGTGCGGGCCCGGTCGATGAGCGCGTCGATCAGCCCTTCGGCGTCCAGGTCGAAGGCGCGCCGGTCCTCCGTCCCGGAGACCAGGCGCCCGGCGGCCGCGTAGAGGTACCCGGCATCTACGAAGATCGCGTGCGTGGAGGGCGTCTTCGCCACCTCGGCGAGCATGCGCTGGAGCAGCTCGTTGGTGCGGTCGATGCGGGCACTGAGGGCCGCCAGGTCGTCGTTCATCTCTTCCATTGTCCGGGCGGTCACACTGCGAACACAACCGGTCCCGGTCGGTCCCGTAACAACACTCTTACGGCTCAGTAATTAGACGTTCGAAAATTTTCCTTAGCGTAGGGAATGTTTGAGGCACCCGATTCCGTTGACCCCTACGGAACACCGAGCGCCGCAGCCTGGTGGGCCACCACTCAAGTAGTTCTCCTCAGGAGGATGACCAGACGAAGGGAGAAGCCCTTGCGCTTCGAAATCATGCGACTCGACGACGTCGACGGCACACCTGTCGACTCGACCGTTGTGGACGCCGCCTCCGTCAACCGCATCGTGCAGCAGGCCGCCGCCATCGGGCAGCGCCTGTGGATACGCCCGGCCGAGACCACGGCCTCATAACGCGCGCAGCGCTTCCATGCTTCGCAGCCCCCGCCCGGCACCGGCCGAGCGGGGGCTGCGCTGTTGCGCGACGGCGGACACGAGCCGGGTGCCCGCCCGCCGCCGGGCCGCCTCAGGCGCCCTGGATCACCTGCGTGACGCCGTTGATGATCTGCTGCACGGCGATCGCGGAGAGCATCATGCCCGCCAGCCGCGTCACCAGGACCACGCCGCCGTCCTTGATGATCCGGATGATCACCAGCGAGTAGCGCATGACCAGCCACAGCACGACGTGGATGGCCAGGATCGCCGACCACACCGACACCTGCGTGGCCACGCTGTCGGCCTTCTGCACGGCCAGGATGACCGACACGATCGCGCCCGGCCCGGCCAGCAGCGGCATGCCGAGCGGCACCAGGGCCACGTTGACGTCCTTGGTCTGCTGCGGCTCGTCGGTCTTGCCGGTGAGCAGGTCGAGCGCGATGAGCAGGAGCAGCAGCCCGCCCGCGATCATCAGGGCGGGCACGGAGACGTGCAGGTAGTTGAGGATCTGGTGCCCGAGCAGCCCGAACACCGTGATCACCCCGCCGGCGACGCAGACCGCCTGGAAGGCCATCCGCTTCTGCACCTTCCCGGGCCGCCCCGCGGTGAGCGCGAGGAAGATCGGGGTGATGCCCGGCGGGTCCATGATGACGAACAGGGTGAGGAAGAGGGAGCCGAAGACGGCGAGGTCGAACATGTGCGTGATGGCCTTGCGAGTGAGCGGAGGGCGGAGCGGGACGGCGGGCCGCGGGCGACGCGACCACCGGTGCCACCGCCGAGGGCAGGCGTCCGTCCGGCGCGGCGGTGCGGGGCACCGGCCCGCACGGACGCGGGTGAGGACGTGACGAGGCCGCGGCGGATCGCGCCGTGGCCCGTCAGGCGAACGGAAGGGTGGTGGAACGCCTCAGACGGTTCCGCCGGCGCCGGGCACCGGGAACGCCCCGAACGCCCGCCGGGTGATCTCCCCGTAGACCTCGGGGTCGGTCGTGTACTCGCCGAGCACGCAGGTCTTCCGGCTGCCGTGGTAGTCCGAGGACCCGGTCACCAGCAGCCCCAGTTCCTTGGCCAGACCGCGCAGCCGTGCCCGGGTGTCGGCGTCGTGGTCCATGTGGTCGATCTCGATGCCGTCCAGTCCGGCCTCGGCCATCTCCGCGATGGCGGCGTCCGGCACGGTGCGCCCGCGCTTGCTCGCGCCGGGGTGGGCGAAGACCGCGACCCCGCCCGCGCCCTTGACCAGCCGGATCGCCTCGAAGGGGTCGGTCTCGTGCTTCTCCACGAAGACCCGGCCGCCGTCGGCCAGCCAGTCCGGGGTGAAGGCGTCGTTGACGGTGGGCACGACACCCAGCTCGACGAGCGCGCTGGCCACGTGCGGCCGTCCGACCGACCCGCCCGCGGCGATGCGCGCCACCTGCTCCCAGGTCACGGGCACACCCAGGTCCTGGAGCTTGGCGATCATGCCCTGGGCGCGCGGCACCCGGTCGTCGCGCACGAGCTCGCGTTCGGCGAGCAGCGCGGGCTCCTCCGGGTCGAAGAGGTAGGCCAGCATGTGCATGCTGATGCCGTCGATCCGGCAGGACAGCTCGGCCCCGGTGACCAGCGTCAGCCCCTCGGGCAGGGCGGCGACCGCCTCGGCGTGGCCGCGCGTGGTGTCGTGATCCGTGAGCGCGACGACGTCCAGGCCGGCGACGGCGGCCTTGCGGACCAGTTCGGCCGGTGTGTCCGTACCGTCGGAGGCCGTGGAGTGGGTGTGCAGATCGATACGCACGACACGGACTCCCAGCGGGGGACGACGGACACGGACGCTTCAGGATAACCGTCTTTTCAGCCCGCCCTGTCACACCCGCTCGGCGCCGGCGCCCCCTACACGCAGCCCACTGCACGCAGCCCCCTACACGCAGCCCACTGCACGCAGCCCCGAACGGACACGTTCCCCCACCCGCGTCCACGCCCGCCGGCGGGACGACCGCCGGCCCGGCGCGGGCCCCGGCCCGCTACGGCTGAAGCAACCGCGGCGACAGCGCGCCGCACGGCACCAGGTCCACCTCCGCGCCCGCCTCCCGCAGATCCGCCAGCACCAGCTCGTCGTACATCAGCAGGCCCGACTGCTCCGGCCACACCACGGCCCACAGCCACATCCCGAGGGCCTCGCCGGCGAACACGGCACGGTCGCCGGGCGCCCCGGTCACGTGCCACAGCGGCGTGGGCCGCCCCGCGGCCAGCACCTTCGCCTGCGCCGGCTTCCCGACGTCGATGAGCGGGCCGGGATCGGGGCCGTCCACCCCGGCGTACCGCGCGCCGAGTCCGACGCCGAGCTCCTCCGCGACCAGGATCAGCTCGCCCATCCCGCCGAGCGGCCCGGGTCCGGTGCACGCCACCGCGGTCGCCCGGCCGCCGGTGCGGTCGTCGCCCGCGCAGGCCACTCCGGTGAACAGCCACCCCACGGGCAGCGGCCACGGCATCCACACCGGCACCTGCGTGCGGTGCACCACGACGTTGAGGGCGTCCACGCTCGGCGGTATCACGGGCTGCACCGGATGGACGGTGCCGTGCGCATCGCACTGCCACGCATCGGAGAAGAGGCCGGGAGCCCTGACCCGGCCACCGCACTTCGGGCAACTGGGTTCGCCCCTCATAGGGCCCCACGGTCCTACCCCCGCCCCGCCGCGTCAAGGACGATCACCCAACCGGACGGAACGCTTCACCCCGAAACCAGATGTAGGTTGCATTAGTTAGAGTGGCTAACTTAGTATGTGTATATACCAACTACCTCGTCTCGGGAATGGGAGCACGCATGGACCCCTTCGACGCCGGAGCGGGCGGCCTCCTCAAGCAGCCCAAGTCCGTGTGGGCGACCGCCGGGGCCTCGGTCGTCGCCTTCATGGGCATCGGACTCGTCGACCCGATCCTGCCGTCCATCGCCCAGGGCCTGGACGCCACGGCCAGCCAGGTCTCCCTGCTCTTCACCTCGTACTTCCTGATCACCGCCGTCGCGATGCTGGTGACCGGCTTCGTCTCCAGCCGGATCGGCGGGCGCAAGACCCTGCTGGCCGGCCTGGCACTCGTGGTCGTGTTCGCCGCACTCGCCGGGACCTCGGGCTCGGTGGCCGAACTGGTCGGCTTCCGGGCGGGCTGGGGCCTCGGCAACGCGCTGTTCGTCTCGACGGCCCTCGCGGTCATCGTCGGCGCGGCGGCCGGCGGCAGTGCCGCCGCGATCCTGCTGTACGAGTCGGCCCTCGGCCTCGGCATGGCCTGCGGTCCGCTGCTGGGCGCCCTGCTCGGCGACGCCAGCTGGCGCTACCCGTTCTTCGGCACGGCGTTCCTGATGGCCGTCGGCTTCCTGTGCATCACGGTGTTCCTGAAGGAGCAGCCCCGGCCGGCCCGCAAGACCTCGCTGCTGGACCCGCTGAAGGCCCTCGGCCACGGCGGCCTGGCCTCGGCGGCGGTCTCGGCGTTCTTCTACAACTACACGTTCTTCACCGTGCTGGCCTTCACGCCGTTCGTGCTGAACATGAGCCCCTACCGGTCGGGCGCGGTGTTCTTCGCCTGGGGTGTGCTGCTCGCCGTGTTCTCGGTGATCGTGGCGCCCCGGCTGCAGAAGCGCTTCGGCTCGCTGAAGGTGCTGGGCGGCTCGCTGGTGCTGCTCGCGGCCGACGTCCTCGTGCTCGGCTACGGCTCGCACACCACCGCCGTCGTGTGCACCGTCCTGTCGGGCGCCTTCATCGGCGTGAACAACACCGTCTACACCGAACTGGCCCTCGGCGTCTCGGACGCGCCCCGGCCGGTGGCGAGCGCGGGCTACAACTTCGTCCGCTGGTTCGCCGCCGCAGCCGCGCCCTACTTCGCACCGAAGATCGAGGAGTGGGCCGACCCGCACATCCCGTTCGTGGTGGCGGCCGTCACCGCGGTCCTCGGCGCCGCCGTGGTGGTCGTGCGGCGCAAGGCGCTGACGCACGAGGCCGAGGAGCTCCAGCCCCGGCACGCCACCGAGGACGGGGTCACGGTCTTCGCCAACTGAGGCTCACTGAATCGAAGTTGGTGAGCTTGCTCACTCCAGCGGCACGGACGTGCGGGACGGGTCCCGCAGGTCCGTGCCGTGGTTCAGCCAGCGCTCCTGCAACGCCTGCGCCCCGTGCACCCGCTTCCAGGCGGCCTCGTTCGGCGTCATCGGCAGCAGCGGCAGGAACCGGACGGGGTCCAGCGGCTCGTCCAGTTCCAGGTCCTCGATCAGGCCGCCCGGTTCGGCGACCAGGACCGAGGTGAAGGGCGCCCCGGGCCACAGCGGGTCACCGACGTCCAGGGACGCGCCGGGAGCCACCACCAGGCCCTCCACCTGCGGGGAGGCGGCCAGCACGGCGAGCGGGCGCAGCACCTTGCCGGTGTCCGCGCCCCCGGGGCGCACCGACAGGACCAGCTCGGCCCGCGGGCCCCGGACCGGGTCGGCGACGACCGCCGTGGGGTCCGTCATGGGGTGCGCGGACATGCCGAGCGTGGCGTAGCGGACGACGTCACCCTCCTGGAAGCGGAGCACCTCGATGCGGTCCGCCCCGAGGAAGGTGACCGCCGCGCGCGCGTCCGGCTCGCCCAGCGCGGTGCGCAACCGGGCCTCGACCAGAGGAAGAACATCTGCCATGCGGCGAGCATAGAACTCGTCAGTAGCGGGCAAAGCAGCGCCTTGACAGGTGTGTCGGCTGCTACTCTTGCCCGGTGGTTCGGGGCAGCACGCAGAAGCGTCGCGGTCAAGCCCCGGCGCCGAAGGAACTCCCTTACGAGGGACCGGCCGGAGGAGGTGGGGCTGCAATGGATCGAAGTCGACCGTGCAGTAGCACCACGCTCTCCCGCCGCTGATGTAGCTGCTCCGTCTTCTGGCCGGCTGCCACCTCTCGCACTCGCCTCACGCGGAAGAGCGCTTCGTCTCGCTTTGCCTGATCTGCCTCAGTAGCTGAATCAGTGACGAACTCGCCACCGCGACGGTGCGGTGCTCCCCGCTTTGTGGACGTGCCAAACATCCGCAGTCCCCACGTCTTCATTCCGGGTGGTTCCAGCCGTCGCCGGGCCGTTCGTCGCCCTCCCGCGAAGGAGCCCGCCATGTCGATGATCCGCGACCTGCGCGCCGTTGTCCGTCCCTCCCGCGTGTCGCTGCGCAAGGACGGCGGGACGTACGACAGCACCCGCAGCCCGGCGGCGGCCACCGCCGTCGTCGACTGCGCCGTCTACCGCGACGGCCGCCGCATCGAGACCGAGACCCCGCTGACCCCGCACGAGGCGGTGCGCCTGGTGCGCCGCGACGGGGGCTTCGTGTGGATCGGGCTGCACGAGCCGACGGAGGACGAATTCTCCGGCATCGCCCGGGAGTTCGGGCTCCACCCGCTGGCCGTGGAGGACGCCGTCCAGGCCCACCAGCGGCCCAAGTTGGAGCGCTACGACGACTCGCTGTTCACGGTGTTCAAGACCATCCACTACGTGGAACACGACCAACTCGACGCCAACAGCGAGGTCGTCGAGTCCGGCGAGGTCATGTGCTTCACCGGCCGGGACTTCTTCATCACCGTCCGGCACGGCGGCCAGGGTTCCCTGCGGGCGCTGCGCCACCGCCTCCAGGACGACCCCGAGCTGCTGGCCAAGGGCCCCTCGGCCGTACTGCACGCCATCGCCGACCACGTCGTCGACGGGTACATCGCCGTCGCCGACGCCGTGCAGGACGACATCGACGAGGTCGAGACCGACGTGTTCTCCCCCGGGCGCAAGGGCACGCCGCGGGGGTCGGACGCCGGCCGGATCTACCAACTCAAGCGCGAGGTGCTGGAGTTCAAGCGGGCCGTGTCTCCGCTGCTGCGACCCATGCAACTGCTCAGCGAGCGGCCGATGCGGCTGGTCGACCCGGACATCCAGAAGTACTTCCGGGACGTCGCCGACCACCTGGCCCGCGTCCAGGAGCAGGTCCTCGGCTTCGACGAGCTGCTCAACTCCATCCTCCAGGCCAACCTGGCGCAGGCGTCCGTCGCGCAGAACGAGGACATGCGCAAGATCACCTCCTGGGCCGCGATCATCGCCGTGCCGACCATGGTATGCGGGGTGTACGGCATGAACTTCGACCACATGCCGGAGCTGCACTGGCGCTACGGCTACCCGGTCATCCTGGGCTTCACGGTGGTGGTGTGCCTCGGCATCCACCGCACCCTGAAGCGCAACGGCTGGCTGTGAGCCGCCTGGATAGGCTGGTGCCCATGACAAGCGAGCTGCTCGGCCAGGCCCTCGTCGAGGAGGCCACCAAGAAGTCCGGCCTCGTCTGGGTGCAGGGCCCGGACGGCCCGGCGCGCGCCCTGTGGCACGTGTGGCACGAGGGTGCCGCCTGCCTGGTCGGCGACGGGCCCGGCGAGCAGCCGCTGCCCGGCCTGGCCGACGGTGCCGAGGCCCGGGTGACGGTCCGCAGCAAGGACAAGGGCGGCCGGCTGGTCTCCTGGACCGCCCGGGTCACCCAGCTCCAGCCGGACACCGAGGCGTGGGAGGCGGCCGTCGCCGAGCTGAAGGGCAAGCGGCTGAACGCGCCCGACGGCGAGGCCATGACCGGGCGCTGGGCCCGCGAGTGCCGGGTGCTGCGGCTGGAGCCGACCGGGGCGACGGAGCCGCTGCCCGACGGCTCCCTGTCCGAGCCGCCCCTGCCCTCCCCGGCGACCACGCGCCGGCCGGTTCCGGCGGGCCTGCCCCGTCTGCTGCTGAAGAGGAAGCGCAGACGGGCCTGACGCCCTACGAGGCCGGCAGCTGCTTGCCGTAGTCCACGGTCTCGCTCCTGTCCGGCTCCCGGAGCGCGAAGTCCTGCCCCCAGGCGGAGAACGTCAGCGTGCCCGCGCCGCCGGCCCGCTCCAGGCGCAGCGGGTAGGGCCTGCCCTCCAGGGAGACCTCCAGGGTGCCGCCCGAGCCCTTGTCGCCGGTGACCCGGATGGTGCGCACGCCCGCCTCCTCGTCGTGGCCGTCCGTGGCGAGCGTGCCGTGCAGGGTCAGCAGACCGTCGAGGAGGACCCCCTTGTCCGTGAACCCCGTGAACTTCTTGTACGAGGGGTCGCCCTGCGGCACCTTCACGTACTTCCCGCCCAGCTTGGAGGCCGCCGCCGCGTCCGACGCGCCCCCCTTGCCCTGGCCGCTGCCGTGACTCCAGAACTCCGCGTCCGCCATCACGAAGAGCTGCTCGCCGACGCGCAGCAGCTTGAAGGTCGCCCCCTTGGTGGTCACCGACCCGGTGCCGCCGTCGTCCTTCAGCCGCATGTCGAGCGCATACGTCCGGCCGCCGCTGACGACGTTGCCGTGCACCCGGACCGCCCCCGCGGACTCGGCCACCGCACGGGTCTTGGCCTGGATCTTCGCCGCCGGGAGCCGGCCCACGCCGTTGGTGCCCTCGTTCGGGTCCTCCGCGCAGCCGGTGAGCACCGTCCCCGTCACGAGCAGCGCGCACGTCGCGCTCGCGAGTGCGGCACTGCGGTGGCGGCCGTGGCGAATCGGAGTCACAGGTGGGGCTGCCTCTCTGACGGGAGACCTGAACGGCGTACCGCAGGGTACCGGGGACGTGCGGGCAGGTCGGAGCCGGTCCGTCCGGACCGTCCGCCGACGCAACCCCGATCGGGACGGGCTAGCCTGAAGCCCACCCGAGCGGGCAATTCGGAAGAGACAGGCACCAGCACAGCCCCACACACCGGCATCACGAACCACCCCGCACGAAAAGGAGCCGCGGCCATGGCAGCGGGCGCCCCCCGGATCTTCGTATCGCACCTCTCCGGCATCGCCGTGTTCGATCCCGCCGGCGACCAGGTGGGACGGGTGCGCGATCTGGTCGTCATGCTGCGGGTGGGCCAGCGGCCGCCGCGACTGCTCGGCCTCGTCGTCGAACTCGCCACCCGGCGCCGCATCTTCCTGCCGATGACCCGGGTCACCGCCATCCAGTCCGGCCAGGTGATCACCACCGGTGTGCTCAACGTCCGGCGCTTCGAGCAGCGGCCCACCGAGCGGCTGGTGTTCGGGGAGCTGCTGGACCGACGCGTGACGCTGACCGAGACGGGTGAGGAGGTCACCGTCCTGGACCTGTCGGTGCACCAGCTGCCCGCCCGCCGGGACTGGGAGATCGACCGGGTCTTCGTCCGCAAGGGCAAGCCCGGCGGGGCCTTCCGGCGGGCCCGGGGCGAGGCGCTGACCGTCGAGTGGTCGGCCGTCACCGGCTTCTCGCTGGAGGAGCAGGGGCAGGGCGCGGAGAACCTGCTGGCGACACTGGAGCAGCTGCGCCCGGCCGACCTGGCCAACGTGCTGCACCACCTGTCGCCCAAGCGCCGGGCCGAGGTGGCCGCCGCCCTCGACGACGACCGGCTGGCCGACGTGCTGGAGGAGCTGCCGGAGGACGACCAGATCGAGATCCTCGGCAAGCTGAAGGAGGAGCGGGCCGCCGACGTCCTGGAGGCCATGGACCCGGACGACGCGGCCGACCTGCTGGGTGAGCTGCCGACGGACGAGCAGGAGCGACTGCTGAGCCTGATGCAGCCGGGCGACGCGGCCGACATGCGGCGGCTGATGTCGTACGAGGACCGTACGGCGGGCGGGCTCATGACCACCGAGCCGATCGTGCTGCGCCCGGACGCCACCGTCGCCGACGCCCTCGCCCGCGTCCGCAACCGCGACCTCTCCCCCGCGCTGGCCGCTCAGGTCTATGTGTGCCGGCCGCCGGACGAGACCCCGACCGGCAAGTACCTGGGCACGGTCCACTTCCAGCGCCTGCTGCGCGAGCCACCGCCGTCCCTGGTCAGTTCCATCGTGGACACCGACCTGCAGCCGCTCGACCCGCAGGCGGACCTGCCCGCCATCGCCGGGTTCTTCGCCACGTACGACATGGTCGCCGCCCCCGTCGTCGACGAGGCGGGGTCGCTGCTCGGCGCGGTGACCGTGGACGACGTGCTCGACCACATGCTCCCGGACGACTGGCGGGAGCAGGAGTTCCACCTGGACGAGGAGGTGGCGACCGATGGCTCCTGAGCGCGACACCGCGCGCGACCGCGCCCCCGCGGGCGCCACCGCCGCCTCCCGCCCGCGCACGCGCCTGGACCAGCCGCTGCCCCGCCGGCGCCGCTTCCTGCCCGAGTACGACCCGGAGGCCTTCGGGCGGCTGTCGGAACGGATCGCGCGCTTCCTGGGCACCGGGCGGTTCATCGTCTGGATGACGGTCGTCATCATCCTGTGGGTCGTGTGGAACGTCTTCGCGCCGGGCCATCTGCGCTTCGACGAGTATCCGTTCATCTTCCTGACGCTGATGCTGTCCCTCCAGGCGTCCTACGCCGCCCCCCTGATCCTGCTCGCGCAGAACCGGCAGGACGACCGCGACCGGGTCAACCTGGAGCAGGACCGCAAGCAGAACGAGCGGTCCATCGCCGACACCGAGTACCTGACCCGGGAGATCGCCGCCCTGCGCATCGGCCTCGGCGAGGTCGCCACCCGCGACTGGATCCGCTCCGAGCTGCAGGACATGGTCAAGGAGCTGGAGGAGCGGCAGAACGGCCACCGCCACGACCCCGTCGTATTCCCGGCGGAACGGTCACGGGGACGTGACGCAGACGACCGCTGAGACGCTTTCCTACGCCCCGGTACGGCGCCGTACCATCGTCCCTATGGCTATGGAAGACGCGGTGCGCGAGGCACTGGCGACGGTGAACGACCCCGAGATCCACAAGCCCATCACCGAGCTCGGGATGGTCAAGTCGGTGGAGATCGGTGCTGACGGGGCGGTCGCGGTCACCGTGTACCTCACGGTCTCGGGCTGCCCGATGCGGGACACGATCACGCAGCGCGTGACCGACGCGGTCTCCGCGGTCGAGGGCGTCACCCGCGTCGACGTCACGCTCGACGTGATGAGCGACGAGCAGCGCCGCGAGCTGGCCTCCGCACTGCGCGGCGGGCAGACCGAGCGCGAGGTCCCCTTCGCCAAGCCGGGCAGCCTCACCCGCGTCTACGCGGTCGCCTCCGGCAAGGGCGGCGTCGGCAAGTCCTCGGTGACGGTCAACCTGGCCGCGGCGATGGCGGCCGACGGCCTGAAGGTCGGTGTCGTGGACGCCGACATCTACGGCCACTCCGTGCCGCGCATGCTGGGCGCCGACGGCCGCCCCACCCAGGTCGAGAACATGATCATGCCGCCGTCCGCGAACGGCGTGAAGGTCATCTCCATCGGCATGTTCACCCCGGGCAACGCCCCGGTCGTCTGGCGCGGCCCCATGCTGCACCGCGCCCTCCAGCAGTTCCTCGCGGACGTGTACTGGGGCGACCTGGACGTCCTGCTGCTGGACCTGCCCCCCGGCACCGGTGACATCGCGATCTCCGTGGCCCAGCTGGTCCCGAACGCGGAGATCCTCGTCGTGACGACCCCGCAGCAGGCCGCCGCCGAGGTCGCCGAGCGCGCGGGTTCCATCGCCGTGCAGACCCACCAGAAGATCGTCGGCGTGGTGGAGAACATGTCGGGGCTGCCCTGCCCGCACTGCGGCGAGATGGTCGACGTGTTCGGCACCGGGGGCGGCCAGCTCGTCGCCGACGGCCTGACGCGCACGACCGGCGCGAACGTCCCGGTCCTCGGCAGCATCCCGATCGACGTGCGCCTGCGCGAGGGCGGCGACGAGGGCAAGCCGGTCGTCCTGACGGACCCGGACTCCCCGGCGGGCTCGGCCCTGCGCGCGATCGCGGGCAAGCTGGGCGGCCGCCAGCGCGGCCTGTCGGGCCTGTCGCTGGGCATCACCCCGCGCAACAAGTTCTAGTCCAAGACGTCCTCGGGCCGACCCCCAGGGGGCGCGGGGAACTGCGCGACAAGCCACGACGAACCCGACAGTCGCCCACGAACCCTGCCCCCTACGGCGAAGGGGCGCCGAAACACCCGGCGCCCCCGGCTCACTCACGCGCGAGCTCACGCGTACGCGGCGATGTCCTTCACCACGGCGAAGCCGAGCCCGTACGCACTCATGCCCCTGCCGTACGCCCCGACGTGCACCCCGGCCGCGGTGGAACCGGCGAGCACCCAGCCGAACTCCGACTCGCGGTAGTGGAACGCCGTCGGCACGCCGTCGACGGGCAGCGACAGCGTCGACCAGTCGGACCCGTCGAGGTCGTCGGCCAGCACCCACGCCGTCTCGGTCTGCTGCTCCAGCCAGTCGTCCCGCAGGGCGTGGTCCATCTGCCCGGGCCAGGTGAAGGACAGCAGGCCCACACCGGCGAGCCAGGCCGCGGACGACACCGACGTGGCCTCGAGCAGGCCCGTGCCGTCGGCCGTGCGCCGCTGGGGATTGGCCGCCACGGTCACCACGACCGCGAACTTCTCCTTGGACTCCTGATCGCCCCCGGCGGCGTGCTCGTTGCGCACCGTGGGCTCGTCGCCGTGCCCGATGGACCCGTGCTCCACGGCTCCGTCGGCCGTGGTTCCGACCTGCATCAGCCAGCGCGGTCCCGTGAAGGCCTCGTCGAGGCCGTACCACGGGAAGGGCGCACGCAGGTAGCCGTCGACCGTGCGCCGTGCGAAGGGGGCCTGTTGTCCGCCCTCCGCGGCCGGCGCCTGCGCGACCGCCCGACTCGTCGTCTCCATGTGCCCGGACGCCTCCTCGCTCTCGTCGGGCCGGTGGGCCCGCCCCCCTCGGGTGGCGCTGCTGGTCCGTGTGCGGCCACCCGTCAACTGGGCAGCATAGCCACACCGCCGCGAGCAGCAGGGAAAGCGCCCGGCGCGTGGGCCGCACGGGCGCCCGGATCAGGCCGTACTCGCCCCGACCGGAGTATGAGACGCGTCACTCGCGCCGGGGCGGGCCTCCCGGGCGGCCGCTCGCTCAGGTGGCGTCCGCGTCGAAGGGCGGACGGTCGTCCCGGCCCGGCGTCTCGGGCTTCTTCGTCATGTCGATCCGGCCGCCGGAGGAGCCGGACGAGGAGGAGGACGCGTCCGAGTCACGGCTGTGGACGGCGTCGGTGACCTCGGCCATCTCCTTCTTCAGGTCGAAGCCGTTGCGGATCTCCTTGAGTCCGAGGTCCTCGTTGTCCAGCTGCTTGCGGATGAACGTCTTGGGATTGAGGTCCTCGAACTCGAAGTCCTTGAACTCCGGGCCCAGTTCCTCCCGGATGTCGTTCTTGGCGCTCTCCGAGAACTCACGGATCTTCCGGATCGTGCGCGTCACGTCCTGGATGACCTTGGGGAGCTTGTCCGGACCGAAGACGAGCACGGCGAGGACGATGAGCGTCACCAGCTCGAGTGGTCCTATGTCATTGAACACCTGAAGCTCCTAGCGATGTCCTCGGTCCTCGGCCCTCGTGGTCGGTGCGGTCCTGCCGTGGTCCGGGCCGGATCCACGGTACCCGCCCATCCCGTCCGACCGGTACCGTCCCGGGGTCGCCGGCCGCGCGAGGTGGGAGCGCTTCCCCGATTGTTCGTCTCATCGGCCCCTCCCGGGAGCCGACGAGACGGCTGCGCGCGTCCGGCACGTCATCCCTCAGCCGCCCGACGATCCGAGGACCAGGGAGACCGTCCGGCTCTTGCCGCCCCGCTCCACGGTGAGTTCCAGCCGGTCGCCCGGGCGGTGCGCCCGGGTCTTCACGATCAGCTCCTCCCCGGAGTGGACCCGCGCGCCGTCGACCTCGGTGATGACGTCCCCCGCCTTGATACCGGCCTCGGCCCCGGGGCCGCCCTTGGTGACGGGCGGCCCGCCCTCGCCGCCCTTGGCGGCGACCCGGGCGCCGTCGCCCGAGTAGTCCATGTCGAGGGTGATGCCGATGACCGGGTGGGTCGCCCTGCCGGTGTTGATCAGTTCCTCGGCGACGCGCTTGCCCTGGTTGATCGGTATGGCGAAGCCCAGGCCTATCGAACCGGCCTGCCCGCTGCTGTCCGGGCCCGAGCCGCTCTCGGCCGAGCGGATGGCCGAGTTGATGCCGATGACCCGGGCCCTGGCGTCGAGGAGGGGCCCGCCGGAGTTGCCGGGGTTGATGGGCGCGTCGGTCTGGAGCGCGTCGACGTACGACACGTCGCTGCCGTCGCCCTTCTCGCCGCCGGCGGTGATGGGCCGCTGCTTGGCGCTGATGATGCCGGAGGTGACCGTGCCGGCCAGGTCGAAGGGCGCGCCGATGGCCACGACCGGGTCGCCGACCCGCACGTTGTCCGAGTTGCCGAGGGGCAGGGGGGTGAGGCCGCGCACGCCCTTCACCTTCACGACGGCGAGGTCGTAGCCGCTGTCCCGGCCGACCACCTCTGCCCGGGCGGTCTGCCCGCCGTCGAAGGTGACGGTGATGTCCCCGCCCGATCCGGCGGGCTGGACGACATGGTTGTTGGTGAGGATGTGGCCGCGGGTGTCGAGCACGAACCCGGTGCCCGTGCCCTGCTCGCCGGAGCCGCTCACATGCAGGGTGACCACGCTGGGCAGCGCCCGGCCGGCGATCCCGGCGACCGTGCCGGCGTCCCGCCCGGCGGGCTCCTTGCCGGCCTGCGGCAACTCGACGGCGCCGATGCCGCCGTTGCGCTCCAGGTACGTCCCCACGGCGCCTCCGATGCCGCCGGACACCAGCGCGATCACCAGACCGGCCACGACCAGTGCCTTCCGGCCCCTTCTGCGCCGCTGCCCCGTGCTCGGCACGGTGGCGCCGGTCTGCTGGAGCGGGCCGTGGCTGCCGCCGGGGGCCGCCCAGGGGTCGTAGCGCCGCCAGGGGTCGGGAGCGGTGGGTACGGCCTGGCCCTGGGCGCCGGGCGCCGCCGGCGGCGCAGCGGACGCGGGGCCGCCGGGGGGCGCTGCCTGGGCCGGCACCGGCGCGACGGCGGGCGGGGCAGGGGTGGGCGGGGTCTGCGCGGGCGGCGGGGCGACGGCGGCCGGGGCCGTGGGCCCGGGCGGCGCCATCGGTGCCGCACCGTGGGAGACCGGTACGGGGGCCGCCTCCGCCGGGGCCGGGTGCGCCGGGGCCTGGTGCGCCGGGGCCGGGTGCGCCGGGGCGGCCGCGGCCGGTGCCGCCGCGGGGTGCTGCACGGGCGGGGCGGGCGCCCAGGGCCCCGGCTGGCCGTAGGGCGGGGTGCTGTAGGGGTCGGGATCGTGCAGGAGCCGGGGACCGCTCACCGCGGACCCGGAGACGGAGGGCCCGGGCACGGTGGCCGCGGCCGGGCCGGGATCGCCCTGCGGGGCGTCGCCGGCCGCGGGGACCGACGGGTCCGGCTCCTCGGCCCTGCCGTCGGCCGGCGCGCCGGGTTCCGCCACGGGGGCCTCGGGGCTCCGCAGCTCGTAGTCGCCGTCGCCCTGGTCGCCCCGGTCGGGCTGATCATTCTCGGTGCTCTGGGCGCTCGGGGCGCTCGGGGCGCTCTGGGTGTGCGGTTCGTGCTCGTCGTCGCCGGCGGGCCGGGCCGCGGGTCGTGCGAGTTCGAAGTCCCCGTCGGTGCCGGTGGGCGTCCGACCGGCGGCGTCCGCCGGGACGGGCTGCGGCGGCCGGCCGGTGCCGCCCTGCTCCGTCGCCTGCTCCGGGCCTGCGTCCTGCGGCTCACCTGCGGGTTCCTGCGCCCGTGGCCTGCCCCACCACTTCGCCTTCGTGGGCTTCCCCTCGTCCATGCTCTCCCCACAGCCGCGGCACGGCCCGTCGCGGTGGCCGCAGTTCGTCGAATCGGCGCCCGGCCCCCTGGCTGGGCCGCGGGCGGCACCCCCCGGATTCAATCAGGTTCCCCGGCCACCGCGCAGGGGCCGGTCAGCGGGCCGTCCGGGACGAGGGCGCCGGGGAAGGAGTGGCGCCGGGGTCGGTCAGGGGTACCGCGAGCAGGGGCGCCGTGATCTCCGGGACCGCGGACCAGGAGGTCAGAGCGGCCGGTGTGGCCGCCTCCAGCGGGCGTATCAGCGGGGACACGACCGCGGCGCCGGCCATGACCGGGGCGGCCAGCGCGTGCACGGCCTGGTGGGGAGCGGAGGGCGCCGGCACACCGGGCAGCAGGGGCGCGGACACCTCGGTCGGGGCGACCGGGGAGTGCCCCAGCACGTTCTGCGTGAGCAGCGGGACGGCGGCGCGGCGCCGCTGGGAGTCGGGGGCCGTCGCGGCGCCCGTGCCCTGCGTGCGCATCGGTGTCACATTGCTGCCCGTGCCGGAGCCGCCGCGGGCCTCGGTGTCGGCCGGGGTGCCGGCGTTGACACCGCCGAGCGCGATCGCGGCCAGGGACACCGCGCCGGCGGCCACGAAGGCGAACCGCAGCCGCGAGGAGGACCGGTCCGGGTCGGGCCGGTGCACGTCGTGGATGCGGAAGCCCTGGCTTCCCGAGGGGAGGCCGCGCTGGTCGGACGGCAGGGCGGGCGCATGGTCGCGGGACGGGGCGTAGCCGAACTCGAAGCCGCCGCGCTTCACGCCGAAGGCCCCGGACGACGCGAACCGTCCGGACACGTCGGGCAGGCCTCCCCCGCCCGGCGGTGTGGCATCACCGTCCGGGCCGCCACCCGCGGGTAGTCCCTGCAGGCGGGCCAGGAAGCTCTCGGAGGGAGGCGGTGGTGCCGCCTCCGCGAAGACGTTCTTCAGCCGGCGCTGGGCGTCCACCTCCGCCTTGCACTTCGGGCAGGTGGCCACGTGCGCCAGTACGCGCTCGCGCGCGTCATGACCGAGCTCTCCGTCCACCAGGGCGGAGAGTCGGTCTCCCAGGTGCTGCTCTGCGAGGCGTCCCTCGGAAGCCTCCGGTCGTGTTCCGCTCACGCGCTCGCGCCCCCTCCTCCCAGGGCGGGGACACGGGGCACGAAGGAACGGCGCTCGGCGCGCGCCTCCGGCGAGCGGTGCGCGAGGGCCTTGCGCAGCTGGGAGCGGCCGCGGTGGATGCGCGAGCGGACGGTACCGAGCTTCACCCCGAGCGTCGCGGCGATCTCCTCGTACGACAGTCCTTCGATGTCGCACAGGACGACCGCGGCGCGGAACTCGGGGGCCAGGGTGTCGAGGGCCTGCTGGACGTCCGCGTCGAAGTGCGCGTCGTTGAAGACCTGCTGGGGCGTGGGCTCCTTGCTGGCCAGCCGCTCGGCCGCGTCGTCGCCGAGCGCGTCGAAGCGGATGCGCTGCTTGCGGCGGACCATGTCCAGGAACAGGTTGGTGGTGATGCGGTGCAGCCAGCCCTCGAAGGTGCCGGGCGTGTAGGTCGACAGGGAGCGGAAGACGCGGACGAAGACCTCCTGCGTGAGGTCCTCCGCGTCGTGCTGGTTACCGGTCAGACGGTAGGCGAGCCGGTAGACCCGGCCGCTGTGCGTGCTGACGATCTCCTCCCAGGTGGGCGGAGTCCACGCCTGCCCGTCCGCGTCGCTGGTGAAGGTCGCGGTCTGGGTGAAGCCGGCGTGGCTCTGGTCAGCAACGGTGTCGTTCACAGATGTCGGCCTGCCCGCCGATCCGAGGAAGCGCCGGAGCACCCCTGCACGATCCACAGACGCAGCCGCACCTCCCCTGTCAGCTCTGGTGGTGTCCAGTGGAGCCCCTACCATAGCCACCTCGCCCGTTAGGACCGGATAAGCGGTTTTACGAGAAATTGATGTGGGTCGATACGCCTCGTACTGCTGCGTCGGGACTTGCTCGCCGTCCTGATCCACCGTCTGCCCCCCGTCACGGCCCACGCCTGTCGCTCATCCCCTTAAACGACCGGTCCCATCTGCGGGTTCCCGCGCCCAACGGATACAGTCACGCCCAGGCATTCACGGGGACAGGAGAGGGTCATTACCGGCAACCGGCAGACGAGCTGGGCGTTCGCCGACGCCTATGTCGCCGAGGACGAAGCGCTGCAGTGGGCCCGGGACCGGGCCCGTGAGGCAGGGCTGCGCTCGGTGACGCCCGGCACGGGCGCCGCGCTGCGCTTGCTGGCGGCCTCCGTCGACGCCAAGGCCGTCGCCGAGATCGGGACCGGCTGCGGGGTCTCCGGGATCCACCTCCTGCACGGTATGCGGCCGGACGGCGTGCTGACGACCGTCGATCCGGAGCCGGAGCACCAGCAGTTCGCCCGCCAGGCGTTCCGCGCCTGCGGCTTCGCCAGCAACCGGGCGCGCTTCATCCCGGGCCGCGCCCTGGACGTGCTCCCCCGCCTCGCGGACGCCGGCTACGACCTGGTCTTCTGCGACGGCGACCGCCTCGAGGTCATGGACTACCTCGCCGAATCGTTGCGGCTGCTGCGCACCGGCGGGCTGGTCGTCTTCGAAGGCGCGTTCGCCAACGGGCGGACCGTGGACTCCGGCCCGCAGCCCACCGAGGTGCTGCGGCTGCGGGAGCTGCTGCGCGCGGTGCGCGAGAGCCAGGAGCTGGTGCCGTCGCTGCTGCCGGTGGGCGACGGCCTGCTGTGCGCGGTGAAGCGCTAGCGGCTCACCGCGGCCACCCCGGCGCAGGGCGCCGGAGCGGGAAGACAACCGCCCCGGCACCTCAGGTGAGGCCGGGGCGGTTGAAAGGGTATGGTCGCTTGCGCGTCAGCCGACGACCTTCTTGAGGGCGTCGCCGAGCGCGTCGGCCTCGTCCGGGGTCAGCTCGACGACGAGCCGACCGCCGCCTTCGAGCGGAACGCGCATGACGATGCCCCGCCCCTCCTTGGTCACCTCGAGCGGGCCATCACCCGTCCGCGGCTTCATGGCCGCCATGCTCGTTCCCCTTCCTGAAACCCAGCTCATCGTCAAAGCCGACGCCCTGAGAAGGGCACACGTGCGGCCCTTGTGGCAGGACACGCGTCACCGGCATCGAACACATTGCTTCCCAGCCATTATCCCGCATCCCAGGACCCGATGACCAACATCGGTTGGCATCGCTTGGGCAACGCACGCGTGCAAAACCACTCAATTCGGCGATGAGGCTGCGATACTCCGCCACCACACGCGCATCCGGCGAACGGATCCGGACGAGAATTCTTTGACGCAGGTCACACGTCCGGTCCGGTCTTCCGCCGGTGATCTCCGTCATGCTGTCCTGCAGACCCGGGACGTACCGGCCGGTACGTCCCCGATCCGCGACACGGAGGGGATACGCCATGGCCGACGCCGTGCTCTACGAGGTGAGCGACGGGCTCGCGACGATCACGCTCAACCGCCCGGAGGCGATGAACGCGCTGAACGTGGCGGCCAAGGTGGCCCTGCGGGAGGCGGTCGAGTCCGCGGCGGGCGACGCCGCCGTGCGGGCGGTGCTGCTGACCGCCGCCGGCGACCGGGCGTTCTGCGTGGGCCAGGACCTGAAGGAGCACATCGGCCTGCTGGTCCAGGACCGGGAGACCGGGTCGGGGCAGACCATGAGCACGGTCCGGGAGCACTACAACCCCATCGTGCGGGCCCTGGCCGGGGCGAGGAAGCCGGTCGTCGCCGCGGTGAACGGGGTGGCCGCCGGGGCGGGCTTCGGCTTCGCCCTCGCGGCGGACTACCGGATCGCGGCGGACACGGCCTCGTTCAACACCTCGTTCGCCGGGGTGGCGCTGACCGCCGACTCGGGCATCTCCTGGACGCTGCCGCGGGTGATCGGCCCCGGCCGCGCCGCCGACCTGCTGCTCTTCCCGCGCAGCATCAGCGCCCAGGAGGCGTACGAGCTCGGGGCGGTCAACCGGGTGGTGCCGGCCGGGGAGCTGCGCGCGGAGGCCGAGAAGGTGGCGCGGGCGCTGGCCGAGGGGCCGACGGTGGCCTACGCGGCGCTGAAGGAGTCGGTGGCCTACGGGCTGACGCACTCGCTGGAGGAGGCGCTGGTGAAGGAGGACGAGCTCCAGACCCGGGCGGGCTCCTCCGAGGACCACGCGATCGCCGTCCAGGCCTTCGTCAACAAGGAGAAGCCGAAGTATCTGGGCCGGTGAGTCCGGGGCGGCAGGCGCCGTCGAGGGCCGCGGGCGCGTGGAAACTGGTCGCGCGGTTCCCCGCGTCCCTACGACGTGCTTCGGGCGACGCACAGCTCCAGGTGGTCGTCGACCAGGCCGCACGCCTGCATCAGGGCGTACGCCGTCGTCGGGCCGACGAAGCGCAGGCCCCGCTTCTTCAGCGCTTTGGACAGGGCCGTCGACTCGGGGGTGACCGGCGGGACGTCGGACAGGGCCCTGGGGGCGGGGCGGGCGGCCGGGTCGGGGGCGTGGGACCAGATCAGCTCGTCCAGCTCGCCGGGGGACCACTCGGCCAGCACGCGGGCGTTGGCCATCGTCGCGTCGATCTTCGCGCGGTTGCGGATGATGCCGGCGTCCGCCATCAGGCGCTCGCGGTCCGCCTCCGTGAAGGCGGCCACCGAGGCGATCTCGAAGCCGGCGAAGGCGGCGCGGAAGCCAGGCCGGCGGCGCAGGATGGTGATCCAGGACAGGCCGGACTGGAACGCCTCCAGGCTCAGCCGCTCGAAGAGCGCGTCGTCGCCGTGGACGGGGCGGCCCCACTCCTCGTCGTGGTAGGCGATGTACTCCGGGGCGGACAGGGCCCAGGGGCAGCGCAGCGCGCCGTCCGGGCCGGCGAGGGCGGCACCGGTGCTCACGGGCGGTCCTCCTGACCGGGGGCGCGCTTGTCCAGGGGGACGTGGTGGTCGCCGGTGCCGTGCACCGGGCCGTGGGCCGCGGCCGAGCGGGCCCCCGCCAGGGCCGACTCCAGGTCCGCGATGCGGGCGTCGCGCTCGGCCAGCTCCGCGCCCAGACGGCTCAGGGCGTCGTCCACGTCGGCCATCCGGTAGCCGCGGGCGGCGAGCGGGAAGCGCAGGCGCTCCACGTCGGCGCGCTCGACCGGGCGGTCCGGGGGCAGCGGGTCGCGCAGCCGCTCGGGCGCCGCCTCGGGCAGCGGGCCGTTCTCGCCGCCGCCCACCACGGCGAGGGTCACGGCGGCGACCACGACGGCGAGCGCGACGACCAGGAAAAGGAACATAACCATCGCGGGCCCCCACGGTCGCATGGAACTTGAGTCTTCTCGGACGGACGGTGTCAGGGTCCGATCGTGCCATGCGCGTGTGACGGTTAGGGTCGCAGGCGGCGGAAGAGGGGCACCTACCAGGAAAGGTCACAGGGGATGCTCAGGCTGGGCAGGCGGGAATTCGGACCCCACGAACCGGTGATCATGGCGATCGTCAACCGGACCCCGGACTCCTTCTACGACCAGGGAGCCACCTTCCGCGACGAGCCGGCCCTCGCGCGGGTGGAGCAGGCCGTGGCCGAAGGCGCCGCGATCGTCGACATCGGCGGGGTCAAGGCGGGGCCGGGCGAGGAGGTCACGGCCGAGGAGGAGGCCCGGCGCACGGTCGGGTTCGTGGCGGAGGTCCGCCGCAGGTTCCCCGACGTGGTCATCAGCGTGGACACCTGGCGGGCCGAGGTCGGCCGGGCGGTGTGCGAGGCCGGGGCGGACGTCCTCAACGACGCGTGGGGCGGTGTCGACCCGGCCCTGGCTCAGGTCGCCGCCGAGTACCGGGTGGGTCTGGTGTGCACGCACGCGGGGGGCGCCGAGCCGCGCACCCGCCCGCACCGGGTCGAGTACGACGACGTCATGGCCGACGTCCTCGACGTCACGGTCGCCCTGGCCGAGCGGGCGGTGTCGCTGGGCGTGCCGCGGGAGTCGGTCATGATCGACCCCGGGCACGACTTCGGGAAGAACACGCGGCACAGCCTGGAGGCGACGCGGCGGCTGGACGAGATGGTCGCCACGGGGTGGCCGGTGCTGGTGTCGCTGTCCAACAAGGACTTCGTCGGGGAGACGCTGGACCGGCCGGTGAAGGAGCGGGTGGTCGGGACGCTGGCGACCACGGCCGTGTCCGCGTGGCTGGGCGCGCAGGTGTACCGGGTGCACGAGGTGGCGGAGACCCGGCAGGTGCTGGACATGGTGGCGGCCATCGCGGGACACCGGGATCCCGCCGTCGCGCGACGCGGGCTGGCCTGAGGGCGGCCGCGCGGCGCGGAGCCGGTCTGAGAGCCATCGCGCGGCGCGGGCTGGCCTGAGGACCGTCGCGCGGCGGGACCGGCCTGAGAGTCGTCGCTCGGCACGGGCCGACCTGAGAGCCATCGCGCGACGCGGCCGACCTGAGGACCGTCGCTCGGCGCGGGCCGGTCTGAGCCACCGGGAGTCGGGAGCCGCGCCCCGGCCCCCCGGCCTGGCCCGCCGTGCACCCCCGCGGTCCGGCCGGGCGCCGGGGCTGCCCGGCCGGGGACGTGCCTACCTGCCCGCTTCCTTCGACACCAGGGCCACCGCCTCGTCCACGTCGTCCGTCACGTGGAAGAGCAGCAGGTCCTTGTCCGCCGCCTTGCCCTGGGCGATCACCGTGTCGCGCAGCCAGTCCAGCAGGCCGCCCCAGTAGTCGGTGCCGAAGAGGACGATGGGGAAGCGGGTGACCTTCTGGGTCTGGACCAGGGTGAGGGCCTCGAAGAGCTCGTCGAGGGTGCCGAGTCCGCCGGGCAGGACCACGAAGCCCTGCGCGTACTTGACGAACATCATCTTCCGGACGAAGAAGTAGCGGAAGTTGAGGCCGATGTCGACGTACGGGTTCAGTCCCTGCTCGAACGGCAGCTCGATGCCGAGGCCGACCGAGACGCCCTTGGCCTCGCAGGCCCCCTTGTTCGCGGCCTCCATGGCACCCGGCCCGCCGCCGGTGATGACCGCGAAGCCCGCCTCCACCAGGCCCCGGCCGAGCCGGACTCCGGCCTCGTACTCCGGGGAGTCCGCCGGGGTCCGGGCCGAGCCGAAGACGCTGATGGCGGGCGGCAGTTCGGCCAGGGTGCCGAAGCCCTCGATGAACTCCGACTGGATGCGCAGCACCCGCCAGGGGTCGGTGTGCACCCAGTCGGAGGGGGCGCGCTCGTCGAGCAGCCGCTGGTCGGTCGTCGCGGGCTGGACCTGATCCCGCCTGCGGAGGACCGGGCCGAGGCGCTGTTCCTCCGGCGGCTGCTTCTTCCCCTCGGGGTTGCCGGTCGCCATGTGCGCTCCCTCCGTCGTGCCTGTCTTTCCACCTCAGCGTAGATCTACGCGGGTTACGAACGAGGGACGTGAGCATGTCCGCGATGCAGCGGCGTAAACACGGCGGGTGCGACCGGGGTGTCAGGCGGTGAGCCAGTTCCGCAGGCGCTCCTCGCCGGCCAGGATCTTGGCGATCTCCACGCGCTCGTCCCGCTTGTGGGCCAAGTGGGGGTTGCCGGGGCCGTAGTTGACCGCCGGGACGCCCAGCGCCGAGAAGCGGGAGACGTCGGTCCAGCCGTACTTCGGCATCGGGGTGCCGCCGACCGCCGCGATGAACGCCTTGGCCGCCGGGTGGGACAGCCCGGGCATCGCGGCCGGGCTGTGGTCGACGACCTCGAACCCGCTCAGCGCGCAGTCCGCGAAGACCTCCCGGACGTGCGCGACGGCCTCCTCGGGCGTGCGGTCCGGCGCATAGCGGAAGTTGACCGTGACGACGCACTCGTCGGGGATGACGTTGCCGGCCACTCCCCCGCCGATGCCGACCGCGTTCAGGCCCTCGCGGTACTCCAGGCCGTCGATCACCGGCCGGCGCGGCTCGTAGGCGGCGAGGCGGGCGAGGAGCGGGGCGGCGGCGTGGATGGCGTTGGAGCCCATCCAGCCGCGCGCGGAGTGGGCCCGCTCGCCCGCGGTCCTCAGCTCGACGCGCAGGGTGCCCTGGCAGCCGCCCTCGACCTGGCCGTCGGACGGCTCCAGCAGGACCGCGAAGTCGCCCTCCAGCCATTCGGGACGGGCCTCGGCGACGTGCCGGAGGCCGTTGAGCTCGGCGGCGACCTCCTCGTTGTCGTAGAAGACGAAGGTCAGGTCGCGGTTGGGGGCCGGGACGGTGGCCGCGATGCGCAGCTGCACCGCCACGCCGGACTTCATGTCGCAGGTGCCGCAGCCCCACAGGACGCCGTCCTCGTCGAGCCGGGAGGGGACGTTGTCCGCGATGGGGACGGTGTCGATGTGCCCGGCCAGGACGACCCGTTCGGAGCGGCCCAGGTTCGTCCTGGCCACGACGTTGTTGCCGTACCGGTCGACCGTCAGGTGGGGCAGCGCGCGCAGCGCGGTCTCGATCGCGTCCGCCAGCGGCTTCTCGGTGCCGCTCTCGGAGCGGAAGTCGACGAGCCGGGCGGTGAGCTCCGCGGCGTCCAGCGTGAGGTCAAGCGAGGTGTCGGCCATGCCGTCGACCCTAACGCGCGAGGTCGTGCGGCCGCTGTGCGCACCGGGCTCCTGCCACTCCGTACTCTCCAGTACCTTGTACCGCGTGCCTGAGCAGTCATCTCCCCAGCGCCGTGGCCGCCTCTTCCGATTCGGGTCCGGCCTCGTGGCCCTGCTCGCGGTCGCCGGTTACCTCGTCGTGCAGTACGTCACCGGGGGATCGGGCGGGCCGGGCTGCAAGGTCGTCTCGGGCAAGGGCGACGGGGCCTCGTACGAGTTCACGCCCGAGCAGGCCGTCAACGCGGCGACGATCACCGCCGTGGGCACCGCGCGCGGCCTGCCGGAGCGGGCCGTCACCATCGCGCTGGCGACCGCCCTCCAGGAGTCGGCCCTGCGCAACATCGACTACGGCGACCGCGACTCCCTCGGCCTGTTCCAGCAGCGGCCCTCGCAGGGCTGGGGCACCCCGCGGGAGATCATGGACCCGACGTACTCGGCGGGTGAGTTCTACGACCACCTGGTCAAGGTGCCGGGGTACACGCGGCTGCCGCTCACCGTCGCCGCGCAGCGGGTGCAGCGCAGCGGCTTCCCGCAGGCCTACGCCAAGCACGAGCCGGACGCGTCCCTGCTCGCCGCGGCCCTGACCGGGCAGTCCGCGGCCACGCTGACCTGCGAGGGCCGCCCAGGTGCCACGCGCGCCTCGGGTGCGGACGGAGTGCGGGCCGCACTGGTGCGCGACTTCGGCCGGGACGTGCTGGCGCCGGCCGCCGCCCAGGTGGACGCCTCCCCGTCGGCCGCCTCCACGCCCTCGCCGGGCGACACGGCCCCCTCGACGCCCTCGCCGGGCGACACGGCCGCCTCGGCGCCGTCGCCGGGCACCTCGGCCACGACCGCGCCCTCCCCCGCCGCCCCGGCCACGCCGACGCCCTCCCCGAGCGGCTCCGCCGGGGACGGCGGCCGCACGGTCACCCTCCCGGTGCCCCCTGGCACACCGTCCGCCGGGGGGCGGGGCCCGGACCAGCGGGGCTGGCAGCTGGCCCACTGGGCGGTGGCCAACGCCTCCGAGCTGCACATCGCGCGGGTCGCCTACGGGGGCCGCGAGTGGGTCGCGGGGAGCACGGCCAGCGAGTGGCGCGAGGCCGCGGGCGCGGGCACGGCGGGCGCCGAGCGCGCCGCGGAGACGGTCCGCATCGTCACGATGCGCTGACTCGGGCAGGGGTGCGGGGGCTCACTCCGGAGAGTTGCCCCGCCGGTGCCGCGGTGCTCGGGTGGGCAGGTTTTCGCACGCTCACCCCACGTACCCCGAAATCCCTTGGGAACAAAGGGCGGGAAGGTTTCCGCGAGCATTTCCACGAGGGCCTCTTTGACCGTTTTTATCCGCAGCCGATAATGCGACGCATTACCAACTCTTTACGTCGGGTCGCCGCAACCTTCGCGGGCTTCGAGCGGTAGTCACTGCGTCCGAGCCGGAGCGATCAACAGCCAGTCGATCAACTCCCGGACCAGGCCGGACCGTTCACGAACCTCACTGTTCTCACCCGTCGAAGGAGCACCATGTCCCTCCCCCTGACCCGCCGGATCGCCCGTGCCGCGCTGCTCGTCGCCGCGGGAGCGGCTGCCGGGGTCGGTGCGGCCGGCTCCGCCGGCGCGGCCCCCCAGCTGCCCGCCGCCCCCAGCCTCGGCGGCCTGACCGCCCTGGACGGGGCGAACGTCGCCAACACCGTCGACGGTGCCGCGCAGAACGTCACCGAGTCCGCGGGCGAGACCGGCGGCGCGACCGTCGAGAAGGCGGTGCCGGCCGCGGGCAGGACCGGCGGCAAGGCGGTCAAGAAGACCACGCCCGTCGCGCAGCAGGCGGCCGGTGACGCGGCCGGCACGGCCGGGCAGCTCGTCGGCGACACCGCCGGCTCGGCCAAGGGCGGCCTGCCGACCGACTCGCTGACCAAGGGCGGCGTGCCGTCGGCCGACTCGCTGCCGGTGAAGAGCCTGCCGCTCGGCTGACCCGCCGGTGTCCTGACGCGGAAGGGGCCCGGGGAGTTCTCCCCGGGCCCCTTCCGCGCGCTGTGCGGCCCTGCGGCGGTCACAGCCGCCGTACGGCCGCCGCCACCCTCTCGTCCGTCGCCGTGAGCGCCACGCGGACGAACTGCGCGCCCGCGGGGCCGTAGAAGTCGCCGGGGGCCACCAGGATCCCCCGCTCCGCGAGGTGGGCCACGGTGTCCCAGCAGGACTCGCCGCGCGTCGCCCACAGGTACAGGCTCGCCTCGCTGTGCTCGATGCGGAAGCCGTGTCCGAGCAGCGCCTCGCGCAGCAGGGTGCGGCGGGCGGCGTAGCGCTCGCGCTGCACGCGCACGTGCTCGTCGTCGCCGAGGGCGGCGACGACCGCCGCCTGGGTCGGCGCGGACGTCATCATGCCGCCGTGCTTGCGGATCTCCAGCAGCGGGCCGAGGACCGCCGGGTCGCCCGCCAGGAAGGCGGCGCGGTACCCGGCCAGGTTCGAGCGCTTGGACAGGGAGTGCACGGCGACGATGCCGTCGTACGAGCCGCCGTTGACGTCGGGGTGCAGCACGGAGACCGGGTCGGCCTCCCAGCCCAGTTCCAGGTAGCACTCGTCGGAGACGAGCAGGACGCCGTGCTCACGGGCCCAGGCGACGGTCCGGGTCAGCTCCTCCTGGGACAGCACCTTGCCCGTGGGGTTCGACGGGGAGTTGAGCCAGAGCAGCCGCAGGCCCTCGGGGTCCAGCGCGGTCGGGTCGTCGTAGGCCTCGTACGCGGCGCGGGCCAGCCGGGCGCCGACCTCGTAGGTCGGGTAGGCCAGCCGCGGGAAGGCCACGCGGTCGCCCGGGCCCAGGCCGAGCTGGGTCGGCAGCCAGGCGACGAGCTCCTTGGAGCCGACGATCGGCAGCACGTGGCGGTGGGTGACCCCCCGGGCGCCCAGGCGGCGCTCGACCCAGCCGGTGATCGCGTCGCGCAGCTCGGGCGTGCCCCAGACGGTGGGATAGCCCGGCGAGTCCGCCGCGGCCACGAGGGCCTTCTGGATCAGCTCGGGGACCGGGTCGACCGGGGTGCCGACGGACAGGTCCACGAGGCCGTCCGGGTGGGCGGCGGCCGTGGCCTTGTAGGGCGTCAGCTTGTCCCAGGGGAAGGTGGGCAGGCGGTCGGAGACTGCGGACACGGGTTCTGGCTCACTTTCTGGTCCGTCCGAGCCGGTGACGGCGAACGCCTCGGCCCCGTACGGCGATCACCGGGTGATCGGGCCGTACGGGACCGAGGCGGCGCTGGCGCGGACCGCTCTTACTGGTTCTGCGGCGGCAGCGCGGCGACGAACGGGTGGTCCCGCTCGATCAGACCCAGCTTGCTCGCTCCGCCGGGCGAGCCGAGATCGTCGAAGAACTCGACGTTCGCCTTGTAGTAGTCCTTCCACTCCTCGGGAGTGTCGTCCTCGTAGAAGATGGCCTCCACCGGGCACACCGGCTCGCAGGCCCCACAGTCGACGCATTCGTCCGGGTGGATGTACAAGGACCGCTGGCCCTCGTAGATGCAGTCGACCGGGCACTCCTCGATGCACGCCTTGTCCTTGACGTCGACACAAGGCTGCGCGATGACGTAGGTCACGCTGTCGTTCCTCCTCGATAGGGCGCTGGCGGGCCTCCGTAGGCTCCGCCGCCTGGCGCGCGGGAGCGCGGCGTCGTCGATGCCCGCCCCTAGTATCTCCGTTCCTGGGCATGATCCGAACAGGAGGGGTGAACTGACCTGTGGAAATCTCTGCCGCCGGGCGACTCGAGGTCCGTATCACGCCTGCTGACGTGGGCAAACGGGTCTCCGTCCGGAGCTTGATCGAACATCCGGTTCCGGTGGAGAAGTTCACCGACACGGTCGGTGTTCTCACATCATGGGACAACGGTGTGCTGCTGATCACACGCCGGAGCGGCGAACGCGTCCGCATCGCGGAGTCCGCGCTGGTCGCGGGCAAGATCGTCCCGGCCGCCCCGGCGCGTCGCCGCGGCCCGGCCGCCTCCTACGAGGAACTGGCCCGGGTCGCCGCGCGGGCCTGGCCGCCCGTGGAGAGCGAGCGGCTCGGGGGGTGGGAGCTGCGTGCCGCGTCCGGGTTCACGCGCCGCGCCAACTCGGTGCTGCCGCTGGGAGAGCCGGGCCTGCCCCTCGACGAGGCCCTCGCCGCGGTACGGCGGTGGTACGGCGAGCGCGGCCTGCCCGCCTACGTGCAGACCGCGACCGGCGCGGAGGGCACCCAGGAACTGCTCTGCGCCGCGCTGGAGGAGCGCGGCTGGGTGCGTGAGGTGACCGCCGAGCTGTGGGTGGGACCGCTGGCGCCGGTCGCCGACCTGGAGCAGTCGCCGGAGGTCGTGCTGTCCCGCGAGGCGGGCGAGGACTGGCTGGCCCGCTACCAGCGCAAGGGGGTGAGCGAGGTGGCCCTGCGCGTGCTGCACGCGGGTCCGTCCGTGTGGTTCGCGACCGTGCCCGGGTCCGCGGGGCCGGCCGCCGTGGGGCGATGCGTGGTGGACGGGCGCTGGGCCGGTTTCGCCGCCGTCGAGGTCGATCCGGAGCTGCGGCGCCGGGGGCTGGGTACGGCCGTGATGGCCGCGCTGGCCCGGCGGGCGCTCGACGAGGGAGCGTCGGCCGCCTGGCTCCAGGTCGAGACGGACAACGAGGCGGCGCGGGCGCTGTACGCCGGGATGGGGTTCGGGGCGCACCACGCCTACCACCACTACCGGGCGCCGGACGTCACCGGCCCGGCCGGTGACGAGACGTCGTGAGAGGGGCCCGGCCGACCATGCCCGACCCCTTCCCCCCGTCCCCGGAGCGTTCCGCCGAGCTGCGTCGGCGCTTCGCCGAGGAGGCCCGCTCCGAACGGCCCGACCTGGCGACGCTGTGCCTGCTGGTGGGCGCCCAGGCCGACGGCGGACTCGACGAGGCGGGTCTGGACGCCGCACAGGTCGAACTGGACCGGCTGGCGGGGCTGCTGCCCTACCGGCCCGGCGGGCCGCGTGCCTGGGCGCTCGCGCTGCGCGACCTGCTCGGTGAGCGGCTCGGCTTCCACGGCACGCCGGCCGACTACCGGCGGCTGGAGTCCTCCCTGCTGCACGCGGTGCTCACCCGGCGCCGGGGGCTGCCGATCCTGCTGTCGGTGGTGTGGATCGAGGTGGCCCGCCGGGCCGGGGCGCCCGTGTACGGGGTCGCCCTGCCGGGGCACTTCGTGGTCGGTTTCGGGCCCGACGAGGGGCAGGTGCTCGCCGACCCCTTCGACGGCGGGCGCGTGCTGAGCGGCGGGGACGCGGAGCTGCTGGTGGCCGGGGCGACGGGGGCGGGGATCGATCCGTCGATGCTGCGGCCGGCGGACCCGCTGGAGGTGGTGGTGCGGATCCTGAACAACGTGCGGGCGTGGGCGGCGGCCCGGCCCGAGCGGTCGGACGTGGCGTTGTGGGCGGTGGAGTTGTCGCTGCTGCTGCCCTCGCATCCGGCGCGGTTGCGCTACGAGCGGGCGCAGTTGCTGGTGCGGCGGGGTGAGTTCGTGGCCGGGGCCACGGAGTTGGAGGCCTACGCGGAGGTCGTCTCGGCGGTGGACGAGGCGGCTGCCGAGCGGGTGCGGGGGGAGGCCTTCGCGGCCAGGGCGATGTTGAACTGACGCCTTCTCGCCGTAGCGGCAGGTGTGGGATCGCGGGTGCGGGTACGTCGTGGCTCGTCGCGCAGTTCCCCGCGCCCCTTAAGGGGCGCTCCGCGGTTGCGGACGAACGACGCGAGCCCCCGCCCTCGGAGGGGCGGGGGCTCGCGTGCCGCGGGCGGCCGGGTCAGTTCGGCTTGGTGTCGATGACTCCGACGCGCTCGGCGGGTGTCTTGCCGCGCAGGGCCTCGCGCAGGGCCGAGACGACGTCCTGCGGGGTGACGTCCCGCTTGCCGCTCGCGCCCTCGATCTGCACGCCCTCGAAGGTCTGGCCGTAGGCGGCTCGGAGCGCCTTGAGGTCGTAGGTGTCCTGCAGCTTGCCGTCGACGGCCTTGAAGCTGAGGATCTTCGGCAGGGAGACCGGGCCGAAGTCGATGCTGTGGGCCGCGTCGGTGCGCACGGTGACCAGGTCGGACATCGCGGGCTGCGCGATCTCCTTCAGCACGCGGTCGACCTCGGCATCGGAGACGGTCGGCTGCCGGGTGGTGGTCGGCAGGGCGACGGTGCCCGCCGCTCCCGTCTCCACCTGGGCGCGGTACGCCTGCTCCACGGCCGTCGTCGACTTGGCGAGGTCGACGCCCTTGCCGGGCTTGCCGTAGACGGGGACGGCCTTGCCGCCCTTGAACGTGATCGTGCCGTCGGTCGAGGCGCCCGAGCCGCCCGCCGCGTTCTGCAGGGAGGCGTGCAGCTTCTCCTCGTCGACCGGCATGACCGGGGTGACGACGCGGTGCCGGCCGAAGAGGGAGCCGATCACGGAGACCGGGTTGTAGTCGCTCTTCGCCGCCGTGTCGGCCGTCGCGTCCATGTCGAACTGGAGGCCCGCGTTGTCCGGGTCGAGGGAGACGGTCCTGCCGGCCACCGACAGCTTCAGCGGCTTGCCCGCCTGCTCCTCGAAGGCCGCGTCGAGCTTCTTCACGGCGCCGTCGCGTGTGGTGCCGCCGATGTCGACGCCGAGCACGGTGGTGCCCTTGGGCACGTCGGTGCGGTTCATCAGCAGGCCGGCGCCGTAGAGACCGCCGGCGGCCACGACCAGGCCGGCCACGAGCAGGACGAGCTTGTTGCGGCCCTTCTTCTTCGGCGCCTTCGCGGAGGTCGCCGGGGACGGCGGGACCGGCGCCGGCTTGGGGGCCGTGCGCGGTGCCGGGCCGTCGCCGGGCGTGCCCGGGCCGAACGGCGAGCCGGTGCCGGGCGTCACGACGGGCATGCCGCTGGTGACGGTGTGCCCGGAGACGTTGTCGTGCCGGGGCGGGTAGCCCTGGCCGTCCAGCGGCTCGGGGGCCTGCTTCTGCGGGGTGAGGACGGCGGTGTCGTCGCTCAGCCCGCCGCCGGGGCCTGCGGTGCCCGGGGCGGTGGGACCGCCGGCGGGTGCGGGGCCGGTGGGGCCGCCGGAGCCGGTGGGTGCGCCGGGGCCGCCGCCTATGGCCCGCGGGCCCGTGGGAGCGCCCGGACCGCCCGGGTCGCGGAAGGTGCCGGGACCGCCGGGAGCACCGGGACGGCCGGGATCGCTGAAGTTCTCGGGCCCACCGGGCCTGTGCGGCTCGCCGAAGCCACCCGGGACCCGGGGCGCGTCGAAGCCGCCCGTGCCGTTCGGGGCGTCGCTGAACCCGCCCGGCACGCCGGAGCCGCCGGAACGGCCGGGGCCGCCCTGCGGGTCGAAGGCGTCCGCGCCGCCGAGGGCGTCGGGCCGGCTGAACGCACCCGTGTCCTCGGGGCCGAGGGGACCGCCGGGTCCGTCGAAGCCGCCGTGCGCGCCGTAGGCGTCGGGACCGTCGGGGAGGCTGTAAGAGCCCGTGTCCTCGAGTCCTCCGGGAGCGCCCTGCCCCGCGAAGTCCCCGGTGACGGGGCCGCCGGTGGGCCCGGCCGGCCCGCTGCCGTTCTCCGAGAAGTACGGCAACTCGTCGCGGCGGGCGTCGCCGTTGCCCGGGGCGGGACGCGAACCGCCCGCCGTCAGCGCCTCGGTGACGTCGAAGGAGCCCGTGCCGCCGCCGTGCCCCGGGGCGACCGGACCGCCGGTCGCCCCTCCGGGGAGGCCGGAGCCGTTCGTGCCGCCGGACCGGGAGCCGCCCGGCACGCTCATCGAGCCGACCACGCCGCCGGGCCGACCGGCACCCGGCCGGGCCCCGCCCGGCGTACCGGCACCGCTGCCCTGCGCCCCGGCGCCGGGTGCGCCCGAAGTCGGGGCACCCGGGGCGGAACCGCCCGCCGCGGGCCCCGAACCTCCCGGAGCACCCGCCCCGTTCGGCGCGCCGCCGCCCGGACCGCCCTTGGCCGGGGCGGACTTGCGTGGCGCGAACCAGTCGCTGGTCGGCTTGTCGTCGGCCGGCGGGGCGGGTTCGGCGGCCGGCGGCTCGGCCGGGCCCGCGCCCTGCGGGGCGGCGGGGCCGGCCGGCGTGGGCGTCGCGGCGCCCGCGTCGGTGTCGCCGGAGGCGTCCGTGTCGGTGACGGGCTTGCGCATCACCACGGGCGGGATCGGCCGCGACCCGGGGATGTTGATCCGGATCCGGGTCGTCAGCGTGGTCTCGGTCTTGCGTTCCTCCGGCCGCGTGGCCGAACGGCCCGCGTCCGTACCGTCGTCGGAGACCACCGGGGTCCCGTACGGCGGCGTACCCGACGGGTAGGCGGCTCCGCCGCGCCCGTTGGGCCCGGAGGACGAGGTGTCAGTTTCACGACTCAAGGCAGGTTCTCCCGGTTGGCTCCGCCGCCCGACACGACCTCACGCGGGCAGCTCGGCGACGCGCACCACCATACTGGCCACTTCTCGCCCGTATCCCGGGACCGCCGGGGAAACTCACACCGGACCCCCACGGGCATGTTCAGGCGAAGTGGTACGTCACTTGGCAAGTCGGGCTGGGCCGCCGTCCGGTTGCCGTCCGGGGGTGAGGGTGGCGCAGATCACAGCCACCAGGATGCCCCCGAGCAGGAAGAGGTAGGAGCCGCTTCCCGCGGCGAAGAGGAAGTCGCCCTCGGGGCGGCTGGCGGTGAGCAGGACGACGGCGAGCATCCAGCCCGCGGCGGTCGCCACACCCCCCGCCCGGGCCCGCATGAGGCGCGCGGCACCGAGCACGGCCCCGGCCTCGCCGGCCAGGGCGAGCAGCAGCCCGCCCGGGAACCAGCCGGGCTGCACCAGCGCCCCGGCCGCGCCGACCAGGGCCCCGAGCACGAAGAGCCCCGCGTAGGCGCCGAGGCGTCCGGCGGACGGCGGCCGCATCGGCTGGGCGAGCAGGGAGGTCGTCCGGTCGTTCACGAGACCCCCTCGACACCGGCGAACAGGTCGGTCTCCCGCGCGCCGGGGCCCCGCTCGCCGCGCACCAGCTCGTAGTACTCGGTGGTGAGGATCGGCTGGGCGAGGTCGTTGGACAGCACGAAGTACTCACCGTCGACGGTGATCTGGGTGGCGTGGGCGCGCATCGCGGCGGCCTTGGCGGCGGCGTACGCGGTGCCGTCGATCTCGGTGGTGACGCGCTCGTCGGGCACCACGCCCGGTACGTCGCCGACCTCGGCGGTCTTGGTGAAGGGGGTGCGCGGCAGGTCCTGGCGGAGCCGGGCGAAGGCGTCCTCCACGACCGACCGGGGCGCCCGGTTCCAGTAGATCTTGGGGATCGTCCAGCCCGACTCGGCGGCCAGCCCGGCCGCCCGCATGGCGACGCGGTGGGCCTGGATGTGGTCGGGGTGGCCGTAGCCGCCGTCGTCGTCGTAGGTGACCAGGACCTGGGGCCGCACCTCGTGGATGATCTCGGCCAGCTGGGCGGCGGCCTCGTCGACGTCGGCCCGCCAGAAGCAGGCGGGGTCGTCGTTGTCGGGCAGGCCCATCATCCCGGAGTCGCTGTAGCGGCCGGCGCCGCCGAGGAGGCGGACGTCCCGGACGCCGAGCGCCTGCATGGCCTCGGCGAGTTCGCGGCGCCGGTGCCGGCCGAGGGCGGCGCCGCTCAGGTGCGCGAGCCCGGGCGGGATGACCTCGCCGCGTTCGCCGAGGGTGCAGGTCACCAGGGTGACCTGGGCACCCTCGGCCGCGTAGCGGGCCATGGTCGCGCCGTTGTTGATCGACTCGTCGTCCGGGTGCGCGTGCACCAGCAGCAGACGACGGCCGGGCAGATCCTTCATGGGCCCAGCCTACGAGGTCGCGCGGGGCTCAGAACTTGATGCTGCCGATCATCCCCGCGATGTTGTTCGTCAGCTCGCTGATCGTGGGAGCGACGGTCGAGGAGGCGAGGTAGAAGCCGAGCAGCATGCAGACGATCGCATGCCCCGCCTTCAGTCCCGACTTCTTGACGAGCAGGAAGACGATGATCGCCAGCAGCACCACCGCCGAAATCGAGAGTGCCACGGCGGCTCACCTCCAAAGATCCACGAGGGCGCGGGGGGTCGGACTGTGGGGGCAGTAAATCCGTACAGCAGCAAGCAGGTTGATACCCACTATGCGACATTGATCATAACTATCCCGGCGTGCGCATCGCTCGGCGCACGGCCGCACAAGGGGGCGCATGGCCAATATGGTCAGGGCATGACGACCGAGCCTGACTCCTTTCCCCGACGGCACGCCCGTACCCAGCGCTTCACGCTCGGCGCGCCGCGTTCGTTCACCGTGGCGCCCGACGGTTCGCGTGTCGTGTTCCTGCGCTCCGGTTCCGGCACGGACCGGGCCGGCGCGCTGTGGGTCCTCGACCCGCAGACGGGCGGGGAGCGCGTCGCCGCCGACCCGCGCGCCCTGCTGGGCAGCGGCGCGGAGGACCTCTCGCCCGAGGAGCGGGCCCGGCGCGAGCGCAGCCGGGAGGGCGGTGCCGGCATCGTCGCCTACGCCACCGACACGGCCGTGGAGCTGGCCTCCTTCGCCTTGTCGGGGCGGCTCTTCACGGCCGGGCTGCGCGCCGGGACGGCCCGTGAACTGCCCGTCGCGGGACCGGTGATCGACCCGCGTCCGTCGCCCGACGGGCGGTTCGTCGCGTACACCGCGCGGGGCGCCCTGCGGGTGGTGGAGGCGGACGGGACGGGCGACCGGGTGCTCGCCGAGCCGGAGGCGGAGAACGTCTCCTACGGGCTGGCCGAGTTCGTCGCGGCCGAGGAGATGGGGCGTTCGCGGGGCTTCTGGTGGGCCCCGGAGTCGGACCGGCTGCTGGTGGCGCGGGTGGACGACACGCCGGTGCAGCGGTGGTGGATCTCCGACCCGGCGCATCCGGAGCGGGAGCCGCAGCGGGTGGCGTACCCGGCGGCCGGGACCGCGAACGCGCAGGTGCGGCTGTTCGTGGTCGGTCTCGACGGGACGCGCACGGAGGTGGTGTGGGACCGGGCGCGCCATCCGTATCTGACGCGTGTCCACTGGTCGGCGGCGGGTGCGCCGCTGCTGCTCGTGCAGTCGCGCGATCAGCGCGGCCAGGTGTACCTCGCGGTGGACCCGGACACGGGCGCGACCCGGATGGTGCACGCCGACGAAGATCCAACATGGCTGGAACTTTTCCCCGGTGTGCCGTGCTGGAGCCCCTCCGGGCAGCTGGTCCGGATCGCGGACGAGGGCGGCGCACGGGTGCTGGCGGTCGGTGAACGGCCGCTCACCGGGGCGCAGTTGCACGTCCGTGCGGTGCTGGACGTGTCCGACGCGGACGTGCTGGTCTCGGCGTCGGCCGGGGAGGACGCCGCCGACCCGGAGACGGGCCAGGTGCACGTGTACCGGGTGAACGAACTGGGCGTGGAGCGGGTGTCCCGGGAGCCGGGTGTGCACGCGGCGGTGCGGGCCGGGGACGTGACCGTGCTGGTCTCGGCGGTGCTGGATCGGCCAGGTTCCCGGGTGCAGATCCTGCGCGACGGAAAAGCGACCACGACTGTCCGCTCGTACGCAGAAGACCCTGGTTTGTCCCCCCGCGTGACGCTCACCGAGGGGGGCGCACGCCGTGTCCCGTGCGCCGTGCTTATGCCTCGGGACTACGACGGTGACACCCCGCTGCCGGTGCTCATGGATCCGTACGGCGGTCCGCACGGCCAGCGGGTGGTCGCCGCGCACAACGCGCACCTCACCTCACAGTGGTTCGCGGACCAGGGCTTCGCGGTCGTGGTCGCGGACGGCCGGGGTACCCCGGGCCGCTCCCCCGCCTGGGAGAAGGCCGTCCACCACGACTTCACGCTGTCGCTGGAGGACCAGGTGGAGGCGCTGCACGACCTCGCCGGGCTCTTCCCGCTGGACCTGTCCCGGGTCGCGATCCGCGGCTGGTCCTACGGCGGCTGGCTGGCGGGCCTGGCGGTCCTGCGCCGCCCGGACGTCTTCCACGCGGGCATCGCGGGCGCGCCGGTGACGGACTGGTCCCTGTACGACACCCACTACACGGAGCGCTACCTGGGCACTCCGGCGGATCAGCCGGAGTCGTACGCGCGCAGCTCCCTGGTCACCGCCGGGGGTCTGTCCGCGCCGGCCGAGCCGCACCGGCCGCTGATGATCGTCCACGGTCTGGCGGACGACAACGTCGTGGTCGCCCACGCGCTGCGGCTGTCCTCGGCCCTGCTGTCGGCCGGCCGCCCGCACGAGGTCCTGCCGCTGTCGGGCGTCACGCACATGACCCCGCAGGAGCAGGTCGCCGAGAACCTGCTGCTCCTCCAGGTCGACTTCCTCAAGCGCGCCCTGGGCATCACCGCCGGCTGACCCCCGACCGCGGGACGACGGGCCGGGGCGACATGGCGCGCCCCGGCCCGTGACACGGCACCCGCACGGCCGTACACCACCCACCCTGACGCGCGGTCATATCGACCCCGGGTCAACCGGGTTGCCTGTGTGTTAACGATGTCCAGGGTCGCCCGGAACGCCTTGCGATGCAGCACGTCGGCGTCACCCGGAACGCCGGTTCCCGGCACCCCGTTCAGGGGGCCGGGAACCGGGAGGGAAGGGGTGTCAGGCCGCGTGGACGACGTCCTTCTCCTCGGCGAAGTGGCAGGCCGACTCGTGCGCCGCCGGGGTGTCCGCGTCCTCGAAGCGCGCGGGGATCGCCAGCAGGGGCACCTCCTCGGCGCACTTGTCCTGCGCCTTCCAGCACCGGGTGCGGAAGCGGCAGCCGGAGGGCGGGTTGGCCGGGGACGGCACGTCACCGGTCAGGATGATCCGCTCGCGGCCCTCGCGGGCGTCCGGGTCGGGCACCGGGACCGCCGACAGCAGCGCCTGGGTGTAGGGGTGCGTCGGATGGTCGTAGATCTGCTCGTCGGTGCCGATCTCGGCCATCTTGCCGAGGTACATGACCCCGACCCGGTCCGAGATGTGCCGGACGATCGACAGGTCGTGCGCGATGAAGAGGTAGGAGAGGTTGAACTCGTCCTGCAGCTTCTCCATCAGGTTGACGACCTGCGCCTGGACGGACACGTCCAGCGCGGAGACCGGCTCGTCGCAGATGATGATCTCGGGGTTGAGCGCGAGGCCGCGGGCGATGCCGATGCGCTGGCGCTGACCGCCCGAGAACTGGTGCGGGTAGCGGTTGATGTACTCGGGGTTGAGGCCGACCACGTCCAGGAGTTCCTGGACCCGGCGCCGGCGGTCGCCCTTCGGCGCCACCTCGGGGTGGATCTCGAAGGTCTCGCCGATGATGTCGCCCACCGTCATACGGGGGTTGAGCGAGGTGTAGGGGTCCTGGAACACCATCTGGATGTTCCGGCGGACCGCCTTCAGCGCACGCCCGGACAGCTTGGTGATGTCCTGGCCCTTGTAGAAGATCTCACCCGCGGTGGCCTTCTCCAGCATCATCAGCAGCTTGGCGACCGTGGACTTGCCACAGCCGGACTCGCCCACGATGCCGAGCGTCTCGCCCTGGTACAGGTCGAAGGAGATGCCGTCGACCGCCTTCACCGCGCCGACCTGCTTCTTGAACAGGATGCCCTGGGTGAGCGGGAAGTGCTTCACCAGGTTGCGCACCTGCAGGATCGGCTCGCCGCGGTCCACCGGCGCCTCGATCGCGGCGACCGCCTCCGTCTCGGAGGAGGCGTCGACGACCTCGACCTCGGAGACGTTCGGCGTGGCGTCCTGCGGCCCGTCGGTCTTGCCGAGCTCAGCCATGGATCGTCTCCTTCCAGAAGTGGCACGCGCTGCCGCGGCCGACCAGCTCGCCACCGTCCCGCTCGGTGACGGGGTACAGCGGCGGGACGTCCGTGCGGCAGATGTCCTGCGCCTTGGGGCAGCGCGGGTTGAAGGCGCAACCGGACGGGATACGCGTCAGGTTGGGCGGCAGGCCCTTGATCGCGTACAGGTCCTGGCCCTTCTGGTCCAGGCGCGGGATCGAGTCCAGCAGACCCTTGGTGTACGGGTGCGCCGGCCGCTTGTACAGCTCGTGGACCGGGGCGCGCTCGACGATGCGGCCCGCGTACATCACGGCGATCTTGTCGGCGACGTCGGCGACCACGCCGAGGTCGTGGGTGATCAGGATCAGACCCATGTTGTACTCGCGCTGAAGGTCCGCGAGCAGGTCCATGACCTGGGCCTGGACCGTCACGTCGAGGGCCGTGGTGGGCTCGTCGGCGATGATCAGGTCCGGCTCCAGGGCGAGCGCCATCGCGATCATGATGCGCTGGCGCATACCGCCCGAGAACTGGTGCGGGTAGTCGTTCACCCGGGCCGCGGCGGCCGGGATCTTCACCCGGTCCATCAGCTCGATGGCCTTGGCCTTGGCGTCCTTCTTGGACATGCCCTGGTGGACGCGGAACATCTCCGCGAGCTGGTAGCCGACGCTCAGCACCGGGTTCAGCGAGGACAGCGCGTCCTGGAAGATCATGGCGATGCGCTGGCCGCGGATCTTGCGGCGCTCCTCGGCGGACATCTTCAGCATGTCCTGGCCGCGGAAGAGGATCTCGCCCTTGGGGATGCGGCCGGGCGGCATGTCGAGGATGCCCATGATGGCCTGGGCGGTGACGGACTTGCCGGAGCCGGACTCGCCGAGCACGGCGAGCGTCTCGCCCGCGGACACCGAGTAGTTGACGCCGTTGACGGCCTTGGCGACACCGTCGCGGGTGTGGAACTCCACGTGCAGGTCGCGCACTTCGAGCAGCGGGCGGCCCGTGCCCTCCGCACCGTCCGGTGCCGGGTTCTCGGCCACTTCATCGATGATGGTCACGTACGCCTCCCTCAGCGCAGCTTGGGGTCGAGGGCGTTGCGTACCGCATCGCCGAACATCAGGAACGACAGCACCGTGATCGACACCATCACTGACGGGATGATCAGGGTGTGCGGGGCGATACGGAGCTGTTCACGTCCTCGCGCCACGTCGCCGCCCCAGGATACGGCCGTGTCTCCGAGACCCACGCCCAGGAAGGACAGGGTGGCCTCGGCCGCGATGTAACCGCCGAGCGCGATGGTCGCGACGACGATGATGGGCGCGAGCGCGTTGGGCAGGATGTGCCGGAACAGGATCCGCGAGGTCGAGGCGCCGAGTGCCTTGGCGGCCACGACGTAGTCGGCCTGCTTGATGGTGATCACGGCACCGCGGGCGACTCGGGCGATCTGGGTCCAGCCGAGGAAGGCCAGCGCCATGATGACGACCCAGACGGTGCGGTCGTCGAAGGAGTTGAGCACCACGAGCGCGCCGAGCAGGAACGGGATGCCGAGGAAGATGTCGGTCACCCGCGACAGCAGCGTGTCGGTCCAGCCGCCGAAGTAGCCGGCGATCATGCCGATGATCGTGCCGAGGATGGTCACGGCGACGGTGACGCCCACACCCACGGTGATCGAGGCGCGGGCGCCGTAGACGACGCGCGCGTAGATCGACCGGCCCTGGACGTCGTAGCCCAGCCAGTCCGGGGCGAAGAAGTGGCCCCAGTTCGGCTTGCCGAGGTAGTGCTTGGCCAGGTCGGCGTCGCGCGGGGAGGCGCTGGTGAACAGCCCCGGCCACAGCGACATGACCAGCAGGAAGACGATGAGCGCGGCGGAGACCAGGAACAGCGGGTTGCGCCGCAGGTCGTGCCAGGCGTCGGACCACAGGCTGCGCGGCTTGTCGGGGGCCGGGCCGGCCTCCGCCACCACGACGCCCGCGGTGCTCACGGTGTCGCCGGGGAGGGCGTCGACCTTCTTTTCTACGGTCTTGTCAGGCATACCGGATCCTCGGGTCCAGGACCGCGTACAGCAGGTCGACGATCAAGCTGGCGGCGAGGTAGATGAGCACCATCAGCGAGGCGATGCCCACGACCGTGGCGCCTTCACGCCGGGTGAGCGCATCGTAGATTTCGAGGCCGATGCCCCGCACGTTGAAGATGCCCTCGGTCACGATGGCACCGGTCATCAGGTTTCCGACCTCGATACCGAGGAAGGTGACCACGGGGATCAGCGAATTGCGCATCAGGTGGACGCCGATGATGCGGCGGCGCGGCAGGCCCTTGGCCACGGCGGTGCGCATGTAGTCCGAGCGCAGGTTCTCCGCGATCGACGTACGGGTCAACCGGGCCACGTAGGCGAGGGAGAGCGATGCCAGCACGGTGGCCGGGAGCGCGAGCTGCGCCCAGTCCGTCGAGTCGGTCACCGTGGGGGTGGTGATCGACCACTTGAACGCGAACAGGTACTGCAGCAGGAAGCCCAGCACGAAGGACGGCATCGACACGAGGACCAGCGTCAGCGTCAGCAGACCGCGGTCGCGCAGCGTGTCGGGGCGCAGACCGGCGACCACACCCAGGCCGATGCCCACGAGCGTGACGAAGGTGAACGCGAAGATCGTGAGTCGGATCGTCACCGGGAACGCGTCGGCGATGATGTCGGCGATGGGCCGCTGACTGGCGATCTGCGTACCGAAGTCGCCCTGGAACAGGCCGGTCATGTAGTTGACGTACTGCTGAAGGAGCGGCTGGTCGAGGCCCAGCTCCTTCTTGATGCTCGCGACCACCGTCGGGTCGTACGCCTGGTCGCCCATCATGGCCCGGACGGGGTCGCCGGGCAGGGCGTACATCATGCAGAAGATGAGCAGGGTTGACCCGATGAAGACCGGGATCATCTGGAGCAGTCGTCGTGCGACATAGCGCCCCATAGGTGCCTCCGTGAGGGGTTAACGCAGGTGCGGGGGCCGTCTCCTGGTGACGAGACGGCCCCCCGCACCTCCCGCCGCCACCGGGGTGGCGGCGGGCTTACGGCCGAGTGGGAAGAGCCCGCAGGACTCCTCTTACTTGGTGGTGACGGCCCACACTTCGAGGTCACCGTGGAAGTCGACGTTGACGTTGTCGACGTTCTTACCGTGGCCGCCGTTGATGCGGTAGTACCAGAGCGGGATGGCCGGCATGTGCTCGACCAGCTTCTTCTCGACCTCCTGGAAGGCCTTCACCGACGCCTCGAGGGACTTGGCGTTGTCCGCCTTGTTCATCAGCGAGTCGATCTCCTTGTTGGAGAAGCGACCGTTGTTGGCCTCGGCGGTGGTGTGGTACAGCTCCTTCATGAAGTTGGCGTTGACCGGGTAGTCGGCGACCCAGCCACCGCGGTACATGCCCTTCACCTGGTCGTTGTCACGGGCCTCGAGGTCCGTGGCGAAGTCGGGCTTCGGGTCACCCGTGCAGTCGACACCGGTGGCCTTGCGGATGGACTCGCAGACCGCGGTCACCCACTCCTTGTGCCCACCGTCGGTGTTGTACTGGATGGTGAACTTGTTGCCCGGGACGCCGCCACCCTCCTTGATGAGCTGCTTGGCCTTCGCCGGGTTGTACGTGAACACGTCCGTGTCCAGGTTCTGGTTGCCCTTGACGCCGGGCGGGGTGAAGCCCTTGGCCGGCGTGCGGGTGTTGTTCAGAACCGTCTTGGTGATCGTGTCGCGGTCGATCGCCATCGACAGACCCTGCAGGACCTTCGGGTCGATGTCCTTGAAGGTCTTGGAGTAGAACGCCGGGGTCAGCGTCTGGATGGCCGCGTACGGCTGCTCGATGGCGCCGTCGCCCAGGTCCTGCTTGTACTTCGGCAGGTCCGTCGGGCCGACCTGGCGGATCATGTCCAGGTTGCCGGAGACGACGTCCTTGTACGCGGCCTCGAGGGTCGTGTACGCCTTGAACTGGACGCCCTTGTTCTTGGCCTTGTTCGGGCCCTGGTAGTCGTCCCAGGCCTTGACCTGGATGAGCTTCTTGTGGTCCCACTTCTCGAACGTGTAGGGACCGTTGCCGACCGGCTTCTGGCCGAAGGCCTTCGGGTCGTCGTAGAAGACCTTGGGCAGCGGGGCCCAGGTGGTGTAGCCGAGCTTGTAGTTGAAGTACGGCATCGTGTACTTCAGCTCGATGGTGAAGGTGTGGTCGTCCACGGCCTTCAGACCGGACATGGTCTCGGCCTTCGGGTCACCCTTCTCCGGGTGGACATCGTCGTAGCCCTTGATGTCCTGGAACCAGAAGGAGTTCTGCTGGTTGTTCTTGATGTTGGCGTACCAGTTCCAAGCGTCGATGTACGACTTGGAGGTGACTTCTTCGCCGTTGTGGAACTTCCAGCCCTTCTTGAGCTTGACCGTCCACGTCTTCGAGTCGTCGGTGGTGACCGACTCGGCGTTCGTGTAGACGATGTCGCCCTTGGCGTCGAAGTCCAGCAGCTGGGTGAAGAGGGCCTGGATGACGTACGAGCCGTTGCTCTCGTTCGTGTCGGCCGGGATCAGCGGCTTCTGCGGCTCGCCGACGTCGACCGAGACATAACCGGCAGGTCCGGAACCCTTGCTCTTGCTCTCACCATCACCGTCGCCGCCGCAGGCGGTGGCGGCCAGGGCGACGACTATCGCCCCCGCGACCCACTTGGCGCTCCTGGCACCGCGCATGGGTTCCTCCTAAGAAGTCATTGGTTCACCGCGAAGGGAGCACACGACACATCACGGCCCCCGCCCGTCGCCGGTGCCGGAATTCGTCGAGTGCCCCCGCGCTCGTGAGTCGCGCCGCTGCCGGCTACTGACCCGTTCATCCGAGCTCTACGCGCCTAACTATCTGCCAAACGCCTGGACCGAACCACACTCTCGAGGTCTCGGTTCGATCACAGCTCACACCTACATCTTCCAAAATCCGGACAAAGGGTTTGGTGAAAGATCCCTGCGAAACGGACTTGTTACACATCTATCGGTGGCGACCGTCCGCATTCCGGACGCGAGAGGGAGAAAAACCGCTTGCGGTCGTCGCGGACCCCGTGCAGGGTTCCAGCGGAGCCGGCCTCACGCTCAACGAGCGTGTGCGGCACGGAGGTTGCACGACGCCGGAATCGTCAGGCGCGCCACTTCCGCAGCAGGGTAGTGGCGGCGGGCCGCCCGCGGCGGGCGCGGCGGCCAGGTCAAGGGTTTTCCCTACCCTTCTCCTCCACGTCGCTCCCCCTTCAACAGCACAGCACCGGGTGCCCCGCGGGGTGCGGGGTGCCCGGTGCTGTGCGCCGTGGAGAGGGTGTCAGCCGTGCTTGGCGCGGCTCGCGGCGCGGGCGCGCTCACGGGCGTCCAGGTTCACCTTGCGGATGCGCACGGCCTCCGGGGTGACCTCGACGCACTCGTCGTCCCGGCAGAACTCCAGGGACTGCTCCAGCGACAGCTTGCGGGGCGGGACGATCGACTCGGTCACGTCGGCGGTCGAGGACCGCATGTTCGTGAGCTTCTTCTCCTTGGTGATGTTGACGTCCATGTCGTCGGCGCGCGAGTTCTCGCCGACGATCATGCCCTCGTACACCTCGGTGCCGGGCTCGACGAACAGCACGCCGCGCTCCTGGAGGTTGGTCATCGCGAACGCGGTGACGGCGCCGGAGCGGTCGGCGACCAGGGAGCCGTTGTTGCGGGTCTGGAGCGTGCCGAACCAGGGCTCGAAGCCCTCGTGGATGGAGTGCCCGATGCCCGTGCCGCGGGTCTGGGTCAGGAACTCGGTACGGAAGCCGATGAGACCGCGGGAGGGCACCACGAACTCCATGCGGACCCAGCCGGAGCCGTGGTTGGACATGTTGTCCATGCGGCCCTTGCGGACGCCCATGAGCTGCGTGACCGCGCCCATGTGCTCCTCGGGCACGTCGATCGTCATGCGCTCGACCGGCTCGTACGTCTTGCCGTCGACCTCCTTGGTGACGACCTGCGGCTTGCCGATGGTCAGCTCGAAGCCTTCCCGGCGCATCGTCTCGACCAGGATGGCCAGCGCCAGCTCACCGCGGCCCTGCACCTCCCAGGCGTCCGGCCGCTCGGTGTCCAGCACCCGGAGGCTGACGTTACCGATCAGCTCGCGGTCGAGGCGGTCCTTGACCTGGCGGGCGGTGACCTTGCGGTCCTTGACGGCCGCCTTGTTGTCGGCGCCCTTGCCGGTGGCGCCGCGGCCGACCAGCGGGGAGGTGTTGGTGCCGATGACCATGGAGATCGCGGGCTCGTCGACCGTGATCAGCGGCAGCGCGACCGGGTTCTCCGGGTCGGCCAGGGTCTCGCCGATCATGATGTCCGGGATACCGGCGACGGCGCAGATGTCACCGGGGCCGGCCTTCTCGGCGGGCTTGCGGGTGAGCGCCTCGGTCATCATCAGCTCGGAGATGCGCACGTTGCTGACGGACCCGTCGCGCTTCATCCACGCGACCGTCTGGCCCTTGCGCAGCTCGCCCTGCTCGACGCGGAGCAGCGCGATACGGCCGAGGAAGTTGTCGGCGTCCAGGTTGGTGACGTGGGCCTGGAGCGGGGCGTCCTCGTCGTAGGTCGGGGCCGGGATGTGCTCCAGGATCGTGGAGAAGAACGGCTCCAGGCTGGTGGAGTCGGACGGGACCGTGCCGTTGTCCGGCTTGGTCAGCGAGGCGATGCCGTCGCGGCCGCAGGCGTAGACGATCGGGAACTCGATCTGCTCCTCGTCGGCGTCCAGGTCGAGGAAGAGGTCGTAGGTCTCGTTGACGACCTCGTCGATCCGGGAGTCCGGGCGGTCCGTCTTGTTGATGCACAGGATGACGGGCAGGCGCTGCTGGAGCGCCTTGCGCAGCACGAAGCGGGTCTGCGGGAGCGGCCCCTCGGAGGCGTCCACGAGCAGGACGACGCCGTCGACCATCGACAGACCGCGCTCGACCTCGCCACCGAAGTCGGCGTGGCCGGGGGTGTCGATGATGTTGATGGTGATGGGCTCCCCGCCGTCCTTGGGGTGATACTTCACCGCCGTGTTCTTGGCGAGGATCGTGATGCCCTTCTCACGCTCCAGGTCGTTCGAGTCCATCATGCGGTCGTCGACCGAGTCGAGCTGGTGGGCGGCGAAGGCACCGGCCTGCTTCAGCATGCCGTCGACGATGGTGGTCTTGCCGTGGTCGACGTGGGCGACGATGGCGACGTTGCGGATGTCGTGGCGCGTGGCCATAAAGCGGCGATCTCCCGGAGTGTGAGGAAGGGGCCGTCGCGTACGTCTGTGTTACGCGGACCCTGCCGGGCTCAACATGCCACGGCCTCACCCCATGGTACGGGTCCGCGCCCCCGGAGGTGACCCGGGCCGTGTCGACGCAGGTCAGGCACCCTCGGCGGCCTCGGATCCGGCGGGGCACCGGCGCTGGGCGGCGATCCGGCCCGCCGCTTCGTCCGGGGGCTCCGCGGAGCAGGGCAGCAGGGCCGATCCGGATCCCTCCCAGGTGCGCACGTGTCCCCGCGCCGGCTCGCCGTCCCCGCAGGTGCGGGTGAAGTCGGCGTCGACCAGGTCGAGCTGCGCCCAGGCGTAGTACGCGCCCCGGCCGAGGCCGTTCCGGTATTCGACGAAGTGGTCCTCCGCCGGCCGCTCGGTCCGCGACGGCCCGGCCAGGGGCCCCTCGGTCTTCAGGTGCCTGGCGAGCTCCTTGATCACCCCGGCCGCGTCCGTGCCCCGGGGCGTACCGGTCACCGACGGCCGGTACACCGTGTCTCCCACGGCTTCCAGACGGAGGGAGTAGGTGTCGGGTTCCTCCGTGAACCTGATCGGGTCGGACAGCGCGGTCAGCCGCTGCTCCCTGCGGACACCCGACCAGGTGTAGGTGCCCTCGTCGCAGGTCCCCGCCCTGTCCGCACGGCCGCTGCCCCCGCCGGGCGCGCATCCCGCGGTCCCCGTCGCCAGCAGCCCGGCGACCAGGGCCGCCAGGCAGGTGTGTCGTGCCGTTCCGCGCATGCGCCGGCTCCGTCCCCCGTACGCGGACCCGCCCGGCGTCCGCACCATGATCACGTACGGACTCATGGTGGGGACGCCGGGCGGGCGGCGGCAAGCTATTTGAGCGTTCTCGGAGCTACGGCGCCGTCGAGCCCTTCGCCGAGGCGCCCGAGGCCGGCTTCGCGCCCTTCTTCAGGAAGCCCATGTCCTCGTACACCGGTGTGCCGAGGCCGAAGGCGCCCGTGTTGACCAGGTTCTTGCGGGCCGCGACGAGCTGCGGGCGCTGGAAGAGGGGGAGGGAGCCGGCCGCCGCCCAGATGCGGGAGTCGGCCTTGCGGATCAGGGAGCGGGACTCGCCCTCGTCCAGGGTGGCGGCGGCCTGGTCGAAGAGCTGGTCGACCTGGTCGGTGCCGACCCGGGTGTAGTTCTGCTCGACGTTCAGCGAGCCGTCGGCGGCCGGCACGGGCTTGGCGTAGACGGGGCGGGCGTCGGTGGCCGGGTAGGCGCTGGCGGGCCAGGACCACAGCGCGAGGTCGTACTGACCGGAGGCGATGTGGTCCTTGAAGTAGGACTCGTCGGACACCTTGGAGATCTCCGTGCCGATGCCGACGCGCTCCAGCATGGCGGAGATGCGCTCGGCGACCGTGCGCAGTGTCTGGGAGCCGGGCCCGGAGGGGAGCACGAAGCGCAGGGTGAGCGCCTTGCCGTTCTTGGCGAGCCGGGCGGCCTCCTGGTTGGCCGGAGCGGCACTGCCCTTGGGGGCGTACGCGCCGGGCGCGCCGCCCTGGTGGGCCTGCTGGTGGCCGGCGGGGTCGAGCCCGCGCGGGGCCTTGTCGTCCTGCCCGACGATGTAGGTGCCGTCGTCGGACGTGTCCTTGGAGTCGGACTTCTCGCCCTCGGCGCCTGCCGCCTTCTCCTTCTCCTTGTCCTTCTTCTTCTCCTGCTCGACCGGGCCGCCGCGCACCCATCCGGCGTCGGCGAGCAGGGCCTGGGCCTCCTTGGTGTCCTGGCCGCCGAGGGCGCCGCTGCCGTCCGCGTAGGCGGCCTGCCCGGACAGGGCCAGGTGGCTGCCGACCGGGACGGCGGGCAGGCCGAGCGGCTTGAGGACGGCCTCGGCGAGTTCCTTGCGGTCCAGCGCGCGGGCGACGGCCCGGCGGACGCGCTCGTCGGCGAGCGGTCCCTCGGCGCCGTTGAGGGCGAGCTGGGTGAAGGCCGGTTCCAGGGACTTGCGCACCTCGAAGCCGCTCAGGGCCTGCTGCTGCCGGGCGTACTTGGCGGCGGCCTTGCGCAGCTTCCTGCGGGCGACGGTCTCCTCGTCGGCGGCGTCCTCGTCGGAGCCGTTGGCGACGGCCCAGGACTTCAGGGAGTCCGCGGCGGAGCGGTCGGCGCCCGGGCCCATCATCGGGCTGCTGGAGCTGTGCGGGCGGGCGGCGACGGTGATGCGGCGGGCCGCGGTGGGGTCGATCTCGGCCAGGTCGAGGTCTCCGGCGGCCAGCTCGGCGGCCCGCTTGTCGCGCGGGACGGAGCGCAGCACGATCCCGGACAGCTTGGCGGGCTCGCCCCACCAGCGCGGGTTGCGGGCGAGGGTGATCTCGTCGTCCTCGCGGTCGACCTTCTTCACGGTGAAGGGGCCCGCGCTGACCTCGAGTTTCTTGCGGGCGCCGTCGTTGAAGGAGTCGGGGGTGCCCATGACGTCCTTCGGGTACAGCGGGGAGAACAGCGAGCGCCAGTCGGCGTAGGGGCGGCTGAAGGTGACCCGGACCTCCAGGGCGCTGTCGCCGCGCTCGACCTTCTGGATGCGGTCGTACCCGGCGTTGCGGGCGGTCCAGTACGCCGTGTCCTTGCCGGACAGGGCGCGCCACTGGGCGGCGAAGTCGGCGGCGCCGATCTCCCGGCCGTCGCTCCAGACGGCCTGCTGGTTGAGCTTGTACAGCACCACCTGCTTGGGCTCGGTGTCGACGACCTCGGCGGACTCCAGGTAGTCCGCGTTGCGCTCGGGGCGGCCGGAGGCGTTCATGCGGAACATCGACGGCAGGACGGCCTGGGCGACCCGGCCGGTGGTGGCGTCGGCGTCGGACTGGAAGGTGTTCAGGGTGTCGGGCACCGAGTCCACGGCCCAGCGCAGGGTGCCGCCGTCGGCGATCCGGTCGCGGGCGGCGGGCCGGACGTCCTGGCCCGCGAGCGGCTTGCCGGAGGGGTCGTCGGAACCGCATCCGGCGAGCGCGGGCACGGCGAGGACGCCCGCGGTCAGGAAGGCGGCCGAGCGCGCGAGGGCGCGTGGGCCGACGCCGTGCTGGGACATCTGTGCTACCTCCGGGGAGCCGCGGGCGTTACGATCACATTTGGCGGTATTTGGAGCTTGTCTGATGTATGCCGCCACTGAAGAGGAAAGGGTTCGGCAACACAGGGCGACACGGCGGTCACGGGCGGCACATCACCCGTCCGGCGCAACACCCCCGCCGGCTGCACCCGCACGCCCCGGCCAATCGATGCACATCCCTTCACAGCGCAAGGTGTGACGCGCAACACTCGCAGGCGCATGAACGTTGCCGCCTTGGGCCGCGAAGGACCCGTGGAAGTGAGGGCAAGTCATGTCCGTTCACGACGAACTGACGTCAGTCCAGCGCAGTCTCGACGAACTGTCCCGCTCGCTGGGACGCCTGGAGAAGCAGCTCGGCACCGGCGGCCTGGAGATGCGCCGCGTCCGCGCCGACGCCAACCACCTGCGCGAGAGCGTCGCCCTGCTGCGTGAGGCCGCCGCCTCACCGGCCGCGCCCGTCCGCCCGGAACTGGTCACCATCTCGGACGCCCCCTACGACCCCTCCCTGTGGATCGACTCGGACGACGAGGGGCTCGGCGCCCGGGACCGGCGCGCCCCCTGACCGGGAGGGCGTCGAGCGACCGGCACCTCCCCCGACACCCGACCGGAGTCGTCACGTGGCCACTGGTACGGAACCTCCCGCCACCGATCCCCGTCCGATAAGCGGCGGCGTGCGGACGGGTACGCGCGCCGCGATCGCCGCCCCGCACCTGCGCACCGACCGCTGGTGGCTGGCCCCGGCCGGCACGGTCGCCGGGCTGCTCGCCTTCATCGTGTACTCGACCTGGCGGGCCTTCGCCGACGCCGACTACTACGCGGCGCCCTACGTCTCGCCCTTCTACTCCCCCTGCCTGGCCGAGCGGTGCGAGCCGATGCGGTCCGGCCCCAACTGGGAGATCTTCGGAAGCTGGTGGGGGATCTCCCCCGCGATCATCATCCTGATCTTCCCGCTCGGCTTCCGGCTGACCTGCTACTACTACCGCAAGGCCTACTACCGGGGCTTCTGGGCCTCCCCGCCGGCCTGCGCGGTGGCCGAGCCGCACAAGAAGTACACCGGTGAGACCCGCTTCCCGCTGATCCTCCAGAACGTCCACCGCTACTTCTTCTACGCCGCGCTCCTGGTCGCCGGCATCCTCACCTACGACACCGTGCTCGCCTTCCGCGACGAGACCTACGCCTGGGGCCACATGGGCCTGGGCACGCTGGTGTTCCTCGTCAACATCGTGCTGATCTGGGCGTACACGATCTCCTGCCACTCCTGCCGGCACATCGTCGGCGGCAAGCTGAAGCACTTCTCCCGGCATCCCGTGCGCTACCGGATGTGGCAGTGGGCCGGGAAGCTCAACGCCCGGCACATGCAGCTCGCCTGGGCGTCGCTGGTGAGCGTGGCGCTCGCCGATCTGTACGTCTACCTGGTCGCGTCCGGCGTCTTCGACGATCCGCGCTTCTTCTAGAGGGATGGGGACCGACTGATGTCCGTGATCGACCGGCAGGAATGGGACGTCGTCGTGGTGGGCGCCGGCGGTGCCGGGCTGCGCGCCGCGATCGAGGCCCGCGAGCGGGGCGCCCGTACGGCCGTGATCTGCAAGTCGCTGTTCGGCAAGGCGCACACGGTGATGGCCGAGGGCGGCATCGCCGCGGCGATGGGCAACGTCAACAGCGGCGACAACTGGCAGGTCCACTTCCGCGACACCCTGCGCGGCGGGAAGTTCCTCAACCAGTGGCGCATGGCCGAACTGCACGCGCAGGAGGCGCCGCAGCGGGTCTGGGAGCTGGAGACCTGGGGCGCGCTGTTCGACCGTACGAAGGACGGGCGGATCTCCCAGCGCAACTTCGGCGGGCACGAGTACCCGCGCCTCGCGCACGTCGGCGACCGCACCGGCCTGGAGCTGATCCGCACCCTCCAGCAGAAGATCGTCGCGCTCCAGCAGGAGGACTTCGAGGCCACCGGTGACTACGAGTCCCGGCTGAAGGTCTTCCAGGAGTGCACGGTCACGCGCGTGCTGAAGGAAGAGGACCGGGTCTCCGGCGTCTTCGGCTACGCGCGCGAGTCGGGGCGCTTCTTCGTGCTGGAGGCGCCCGCCGTGGTGATCGCCACCGGCGGCATCGGCAAGTCCTTCAAGGTGACGTCGAACTCGTGGGAGTACACCGGCGACGGGCACGCCCTGGCGCTCCTCGCGGGTGCTCCCCTGCTCAACATGGAGTTCGTGCAGTTCCACCCGACGGGCATGGTCTGGCCGCCGTCGGTGAAGGGCATCCTCGTCACCGAGTCGGTGCGCGGTGACGGCGGTGTGCTGCGCAACTCCGACGGCAAGCGGTTCATGTTCGACTACGTCCCCGACGTCTTCAAGGACAAGTACGCCGAGACCGAGGAGGAGGCCGACCGCTGGTACGACGACCCGGACCACAACCGGCGTCCGCCCGAGCTGCTCCCCCGTGACGAGGTCGCCCGGGCGATCAACTCCGAGGTGAAGGAGGGCCGCGGCTCACCGCACGGGGGCGTGTTCCTCGACGTGTCGACGCGGATGCCGGCCGAGGTCGTCAAGCGGCGGCTGCCGTCGATGTACCACCAGTTCAAGGAGCTGGCGGACGTCGACATCACGGCGGAGGCGATGGAGGTCGGCCCCACCTGCCACTACGTGATGGGCGGGGTCGCGGTCGAGTCCGACACGGCCGCGGCGCGCGGGGTGCCGGGCCTGTTCGCGGCCGGCGAGGTGGCCGGCGGCATGCACGGCTCCAACCGGCTCGGCGGGAACTCCCTGTCCGACCTGCTGGTGTTCGGCCGCCGGGCCGGCTGGCACGCGGCCGCGTACACGGCGGGGCTCGCGGGGGCGCGGCCGGTGGTGGACGACTCCCTGGTCGAGGCCGCCGCGGCCGAGGCCCTGCGGCCCTTCTCCGCCGAGGCGGAGACCGAGGAACCGTCGGGCGGCCCGCCGGAGAACCCCTACACCCTGCACCAGGAACTGCAGCAGACCATGAACGACCTGGTCGGCATCATCCGCCGTGAGCCGGAGATGAAGCAGGCCCTGGAGAAGCTGGCGGAGCTGCGGGTGCGGGCCCGCCGGGCCGGGGTCGAGGGGCACCGGCAGTTCAACCCGGGCTGGCACCTCGCCCTCGACCTCAGGAACATGCTGCTGGTCAGCGAGTGCGTGGCGCGGGCCGCGCTGGAACGCACCGAGTCCCGCGGCGGGCACACCCGTGAGGACCACCCGGGCATGGACCGCAAGTGGCGGCGGATCAACCTGCTGTGCGCGCTCACCGACCCGACGGGCGGACTGGCGGCGACGGACCCGGTCCGGGGCCAGATCACCCTCGCCCGGGAGACCACCGAACCCGTCCGTGCCGACCTGCTCGCCCTGTTCGACAAGGAGGAGCTGGTCAAGTACCTCGCCGAAGAGGAGCTGTACGAATGAGCGGCTACACGGCCCACTTCAAGGTGTGGCGCGGCGACACGGCAGGCGGCGGCCTGGAGGACTTCGAGGTCGAGGTGAACGACGGTGAGGTGGTGCTGGACATCGTCCACCGCCTCCAGGCCACCCAGGCGCCCGATCTCGCGGTGCGCTGGAACTGCAAGGCGGGCAAGTGCGGTTCGTGCTCGGCGGAGATCAACGGCCGTCCGCGGCTGATGTGCATGACGCGCATGTCGGTCTTCGACCGGGCGGAGACGATCACGGTCACACCGCTGCGGGCCTTCCCGGTGATCCGCGACCTGGTCACGGACGTCGGCTTCAACTACGACAAGGCCAGACAGGTCCCGGCCTTCGTGCCGCCGGCCGGGGTCGCCCCCGGCGAGTACCGCATGATGCAGGAGGACGTGGACCGGCCGCAGGAGTTCCGCAAGTGCATCGAGTGCTTCCTGTGCCAGGACACCTGCCACGTCGTCCGTGACCACGAGGAGAACAAGCAGGCCTTCGCCGGGCCCCGCTTCCTGATGCGGGTCGCGGAGCTGGACATGCACCCGCTGGACGCGGCGGGGGAGACGGGCCTGGACCGCAAGGCCACCGCCCAGGACGAACACGGCCTGGGCTACTGCAACATCACCAAGTGCTGCACGGAGGTCTGCCCCGAGGGCATCAAGATCACGGACAACGCCCTGATCCCCCTGAAGGAACGCGCGATCGACCGCAAGTACGACCCGCTGGTCTGGCTGGGCTCGAAGATCAGACGCCGCTCCTCGGCGGGCTGAGCACCCGGCGGCCGTGCGCGCCGCCGGGCCCGTGTCCCGGGCCACTCACCCGAGCCACCCCTTCTCGTAGGCACGCCAGTCCGCCTCGGTCGCGGCGAAGTCGATGTACAGGGCGACGCCGAAGCGGGCGCGGTCCGCGTCCGTGCGCGACAGGCCGAGGCGGACGCCGCGCACGGCTGCGGGGACGGTCTCGGCGTGGTTCCAGTGGCCGAAGCGGTTCTCGTGGAAGAACGGCAGGCCCATCAGCAGGTCGGTGGAGGACGGCGTCACCTCCAGCGCGAGGGACGTCTGCTGGGCGACGTAGCCGCTGTAGGTGCTCTCCAGCGGCTGCATCGTGTCGTACGACATCACGGCGATCTGGTCGACGCGTCGGGCGACCTGGCCGAAGAACTGCTGCGACCACCACTTGGGGTGGCCGGTGACGCTGCCCCACAGGGTGTGGAAGCCGGGCAGCGGATCGATCTGGTGTGCGGCGACGGAGAGCCGGGCGTCGCGGGCACGGGTCTCGCTGCGCAGGGCGTCGAGCAGGGCGAGGTAGTCGCGGTCGCCGGAGTGCAGCGGTTCGAGGTCGAGGTGGACGCCCTCGTAGCCGGCGTCCAGGACCTGCCGGGCGGACGCGACGACCGCTGCCCGGGTCCGGGGCTCCGCCAGCCGCATGCCCTCCGGGCCCTCCGTCGCGAGGACGTCGCCCAGGAAGGCCTGGACCCGCACGCCGGGCATCTCCCGGTGCACCGCGTCGATGAACCAACGTGCCTTCGGATAGACGGACTTCGGCAGCGTGCCGTCATGCTCCAGCGGCCCGGTGTGGACGTACAGGTCCCGGACACCGGTGTCGTGGAGGCGGTCGGCCAGGGCCCGGACGTCGGCGTCCTTCCTGCGCCCGTCGACCCAGGCGTGGCCGAGCCAGAGGGCGTCGCGGTCGCGGGTGCGGGTGCCCGGCGCGAGGTCGCCGGTGTGGTGGACGTAGAGGGCCGTCTCGGCGGCGAGCACGGGGAGGAGCAGGGCGAGCACGAGCGCGAGGGCGACGCGCCGCGCCCGGCGGACCAGGCGGGTGCGGCGGGAGCGCGCAGTCGCGTGCGGGCCGGGCGGCGCGCCCTGTGCGCCCCCGGGGGTGGCGCTCGCGCTCCCCTCCGCCACCTCGCTGCCGGACACCGGCTCGGTACGCCCCGTCGTCTCCGTCCCCATCCCACTCCCCCTCGCCGACGGGTGTTGCGTGGGAGGACGACGAAGGTCGGCGCCCCGGTTGCGCCCGGCCGCGGCGCGACGCCTCCTCACCGGAGTGCTCCGCCTGTGTAGGGGTTCCGTAACGAGCCCTGAAACAGCCGTACTTCCCTTTGTAAGATGATCCAACTTGCCAGAGCCTGGGATGACTTGCCGAGCCGATGGTGACGGACACACGGGGGTGGGGAAGCAGTGATCCAGCCGGAGAAGATCCCGCAGTTCACGGGTGATCTGGAGCAGCTGGAGTCGGACCATGCGGCCCTGAAGAAGGACGCGGGTGCTGTCCGGGGTGCCGGTGGGGACATCCATTCCCGCTTCCAGGGTCTGTCGGCGTACTACACCGCTCCGGAGGCGGAGCAGTTGTTCGCGACGACGAAGCCGGTGAAGGACCGGGCGGATGCGTTCGCGGACGATCTGGAGACGGTGTCGGGGGCGTTGTCGTCGTATGCCACCGAGGTGCGTCCGCTGGTGGCGAAGCTGAAGCAGTTGAAGGCGGACGCGGCGGCGTTCGTGTCGTCGGTGAAGGACGACGACGAGTGGGAGTACGACGAGGACAAGGTCGGGGAGCACAACAAGCTGCGGGACGACATCACCGCGACGGTGGCGGCGTTCTGGGCGGCGGAGCGCACCTGCCACAACAAGATCACCGCGTTGTGGCCCGGCGGCACCCAGATGGTGGCCGGGGACGGCTCCGAGAAGGAGAACCAGTACGGGTTCAACGCGGAGGATCTGAAGAACGCGAAGCTTCCCTGGGGTGACCCGGTGGAGGAGAAGCACCATTGGTACGAGGTCGGCCACTGGGTGAAGTCGTTCGTGTGGGACGGGCTGATCGTGGACGGCATCTGGGGCACGATCAAGGGCCTGGGCACGCTGGTCGGTTTCGGTGGCTGGGAGGCGATGGGCCAGGCCTGGAAGGGCTTGGCGCAGCTCGCGACGGGGCTTGCCCTGTCGGCGATCCCGGGTGTGGCGACGGCGTTCTGGGCGCTGCCGGACGACAAACTTCCCTCCTGGATTCGTGATTCGCGCACGGCGATGAAGGAGACGGGCAAGGCGCTGGTGGCGTGGGACGAGTGGGGCAAGAACCCTGCGCGTGCTGCGGGTGCGGTGACGTTCAATGTGGTCACGACGGTGTTCACGGGTGGTGCGGGGGCTGCGGCGTCGGGTGCGGGCAAGGCCGGTGCGGTGGCCAAGGCGTTGTCGGTGGCGGGCAAGGCGGGCCGGGTGATCGACCCGATGACCTACATCGCCAAGGGCGCCGGCGCGGGGTTGTCGAAGATCGGCGACATCACCAAGGGCCTGCGCGGAGTCGGTGCCATCGACATTCCTACGCTCCCTGAGAACGCGCTGACGCTGCCGAAGGGTTCGACGGTGCTGCCGGACGGGACGGTGCACCTGCCGGAGGGTGCGGCGGTCCCGGCTGGGCTGCACGAGCTGCCGGGCGGCGGGTTCAAGGTGCCCGACGACGTGCCGGTGGTGCACGAGGACGCGTTGCCGGTGAAGGCCGAGGGCGGCGATCCGGTCCTGTACGCCGACGGCAACGGCAACATCGTGGACGGGCAGGGCAAGGTCCTGCTGGACGTCGAGAAGCCCGGCACGCAGGACGTCGTGGACCGCCCCGCGGGCCCGGAGAGCACGGGTCCGGCGGGCGCGGACGTGCCCAGGGTGGACTCCCCGGCGAAGGTCCCGGCGATGGCGGGGGCGGCCCCGCACACGGTGGACGCGGGCACCCACCTGAACCTGGCCGACAGCCTCGACACCAACCTGGGCGACGTCGGCCGGGCCACGGACAACCCGGCCACCACCCCGGCCGTCCACGCCGGAGGGGACCTCCCCGGGGGCTCGGTGGGCGACCACCTTCCGGGCGGCACGGCGGGCCACACGCCAGGCGGACGGGTGGGCGACCACCTGCCCACGAACGAGCTGGACAACGGGCGCCACGGCGGCACCGACGGCACCCCGGGGACGGGTGCGGGCCGCCCGGAGACGCCGTCCACCGCCGGCCACACGGACGGCCCGGGCACGAGCGGCACACACGGCGACGGCCCCGCAACGGGCGCCGGCGGCCACCACGAGCCGCCGGCACCGGGCAGCGGCGGCCTGCCCGGCGGCGCGGACGACCTGGGCCGGGGCGCGGACGACCTCGGCCGGGGTGCGGACGACCTGGGCGCGGGTGCGGACGACGCGGCATGGGGCGCGGATGACGTCGCGGGCGGGGCGGACGATGCCACCGGCGGGCCGGCTCAGCACGCGGACGACGCTGCTCGGCACCGCGCGGAGTACGAGGCGGCGCGCGAAAAGCCCGCCGACGCTCGCACTCCCGACGAGCGGGCCGTGATCACCCGCGAGCACGTCCGGCTGGCCAACGAGGACCCGGTCTGGCGCGCGGAGCACTATGACAAGTGGGGTCCCGGCAAGCGCAACAACGCCGAGGAGATGGTCGACGGCCAGCTGCTGCCCAAGCTGGTCGAGAAGCCGGGGGGCGGCTGGATGGCCGCCGCTGACCTGCCGTACGCGAACCCGGAGGCATATCACCTCGACGATCTCGTGCGAGGGCGTGACACAGTCGATCCGCGAGGACTCGGTCATCTCGATGACGTCGCGGCAAAACGGTACGCCGGCATGGAGCTGACCAGCGCGGAGAAGGCCTACAAGGCCGACCCGACCGGTGAAACTGCGAAGGCACTGGCCGAAGCACAGGAGAACTTCCACAAGACAGTCGGCGAGGGAGTCAACAACAACAGCAGACTGGGCGAAGCTCTCGGTGAGGAAGCCGCGCGCCGGCACATGCTCTTGCAGAAGGAGTTCGAAGGAGCCAGGGAGATCACCGATCTGCCCGAGACCCCGAACGGATCCCGGCGATTCGACCAGCTCTGGCGCGACAAGGACGGCAACCTCGTCATCGTGGAAGCGAAGGGGCCCAACGCGCGGTTGGATTGGCGCCAGGGCAACGGCTCTCTGGACCGGCGCACCATGGTCAAGCAAGGAACCATCGAATACGTCCGCACGATCTGTGCCGATATGGAGCAGCGCGCCCTCGCATCTCCTAAGGACGCTCAGTACGCGCGGGAGATCAGGGCTGCCCTCAAGGCCAAAACGTTGCGGTATGTCCTGGTCCAGGCCACTGAGAACACCGGCCGGTACGCTGGGGCTGAGCTCAAGCACTTCAAGCTCTTCTAAGGAGAATCGCCTTGGTCTCGACCATTGCCCGTCACCCCTTTCCCACGGGGAACGCGGAGGAAGGCCTCGTCGTCCTCCAAGAGAATGCGCAGGAACTGCTCGAGGGCTTGGAAGCAGATTCGACCGGCCTTGGCGATGCGCTGAGTACGACGCTTACTCTCGCCGAAGCGCACTGCCTCATGGATCCGCGGGCGGCGATCTTTCCGACGTGGGACGCCTGGGTGACCGCGATGCAGGTGGGTTCCGCCGTCTTCGCCACCGCGACGGCGACCGAGGGGAACGTGCAGTGCCGCATCGCGCACAAGGACCGCACGCTGCAGGCGACGGGCCCGCAGTGGTACGTGCACCCCGGAGCATGGCTCACGGCCTTCTACCTGGCGGTGGCGTGCCGGGAGAAGGACAGGATCACGGCGCTGTGCCGCGTTCCGTTGTCCTTGCTGCGTGAGAACGGCGAGCAATTCGAGGAGCACGACTACGCCTGGATCGACACACTCCAGACCTACTGGCTCGGAGGGCAGGACCTGGTCGCCAAGTTGGTTTCGGCAGTAGACGGCACCGACCCCGAGGCCGTCTTCGATCGGGAGACGGTGAGCAAACTCATCTATCCGCCCATGGAGATGTTCCACCGCTTCATCCGCAAGGACCACGAAGGCTTCAATCGCGCGCTTGCTCAGGCACTCGAACTGCACAAGCAGTACTGGAGTGAGGAGGACCGTGCCGTCAGCGTCGCGGGACTCGTCGCCTTGGCTCCGCTTGCCATGGTCTGCCTTGCACACGACGCGGGGATCCCGATCGAGGTCGAGTCCGAGTACCTCCCGGCCGTCCTGATCAAGCGCAACTGGTGCGGCGAATTCCCCACATGACGCACTGCGGGCGGCGTCGTCCCGACGTGACCGAAAGGCACACGGAGGCGGCGCCGTGAACACCACCATTGCCCGGCACTGGGAACCCACTCCTACGTCCGCGAGCTGGGCCGAGTCTCTCGGGAGGATGTCGCGGCGGACGCGGGGAAGGTCGAGCAGCGGCCCGACAGGCTGGACTCCATGTTCGACACCGCTCTGCACCTGCAGGCCCGGTGCACGGTGGATCCCCGCGCAGCACAGCTCGAGACGTGGAAGGTGACTGTCTCCGCCCTGCAGATCGGGTCGGCACTGTTCGCCGCCACTGGGCAGACCGACGGTGTCGTCGAGTGCCGCATCAACCACCAGGTCCGACGTCAATTCTCCGTACATTCCCGGCCAGTTGCTCAACCGCGCGTGGCTCGGCGAGTTCCCGACGTGAGCAGTCAGTGCGTCGCACCCACTCTTCACAAGGAGAATCCGCTGCCTGCTGTCATCTCCCGCCCTCCGTTGCCCACGGGGAACGCGGAAGAGGGTCTCGCCGTGCTCCAGGAGAACGTGCGGCAGCTGATCGACGGGCTGGAGGAAAGCTCCACGAGGCTGGGCGACGCCCAGCGCGTCACGCTCACGCTGGCCCAGTCGCGCTGCCTGGTCGATCCTCGGGCGGCGGAGTTCCCGACGTGGGACGCCTGGGTCACGGCAATGCAGGTCGGCTCAGCCGTCTTCGCTGCGGCGACCGCGACGGACGACCAGGTGCAGTGCAGCATCGCGCACAAGGACCGCACTCTGCGGGCCACCGGTCCGCAGTGGTACGTGAATCCCGGTAGTTGGCTCTCCGCCTTCTACCTGGCCGTGATCTGCCGGGAAAGGGACCGGATCACCGCTCTGTGCCAGGTCCCGTTGTCCCTTCTGCGGGAGAACGGCGGACAGTTCGAGGAGTACCACTACCTCTGGATCGATACCCTCCAGACCTACTGGCTCGGCGGCCCGGACCTGGGCCCGAAGCTGGTCGCCGCGGTCGACGGCACCGAACCGGAAGCCGTCGCGGACCCCGAGACGGTGAGCAAGCTGCTTTATCCGCCGATGGAGGTCTTCCATCGCTTCGTCCGGAAGGACCCGGAAACCTTCAACCAGGCACTGGCCCGGGCGCTGGAACTGCACAAGCAGTACGGGAGCGAGGAGGACCGCACCTTCCAGGCCTCGGGTCTCGTCGCCCTGGCTCCGCTCGCCATCGCCTGCTTCGCACACGACGCGGGCATCCCGATCGAGGTCGAGTCCGAGTACCTCCCGGCCGTGCTGATCAAGCGCAACTGGTGCGGTGAGTTCCCCACATGACGCACGTTGGGCGGTGTCATCACATGGTCACCCGCATCCCCCGCCATGCCTTCCGCACGGACGACGCGGGTGAGCTCATCGCCCCTGTCATCAGGGGCACCAACGACGTGCTCGACCACATCGAGACGTCGGAGGACGACCGGTACGACGCCCTGGAGACAGCGCTCACGCTGGCGAAGTGGCGCTGTCTGACGGACCCGACAGCGGGTGAGTTCCCGGCCTGGGAGGCGTGGGTCACCGCCATGCAGGTCGGTTGCGGGCTTTTTGCAGCCGGTATGGCCAACGAGGGCACCGTGTCGTGCCGCGTGGGCAGTAACGGTGAGGTGAAGCAGCTGCCCGCCACCGGTCCGCAGGACTACCTGCACGCGGGCAACTGGCTGACCTCGTTCTACCTGGCGGTGATCTGCCGCGACAACGACCGGGTCGACCAGCTGGCACACGTGCCCGTCTCCTTCCTGCGGGAGTCCGGCGCGGAGTTCGACGAGTACGTCTACGCCTGGGTGGAAACCCTCCAGCACTTCTGGTTCGGTCGTCAGGAAACCTGGGACACGCTCGTCACCGCCGTCGACGGCACGACGCCCGAGGCGGCCACGATCGCCGGCCCGGAGCTCATGCTGAAGATCCTCCACCCACCGCTGGAACTGTTCCAGCGCTGTCTGCGCCGCGAGGCCGAGCAGTTCAACGCCGCACTCGTCGACGCCCTCACCTGGCACAAGGAATACTGGACCGCCAACGAGGCACGATCGCTCAGCGGTGAGGGGCTGGTCGCTCTCGCCCCGCTCGCCCTCGCCTGCATGGCCTACGACGCCGGCCTTCCCGTCGAGGTGGAGTCCGAGTACATCCCTCGGGCCCTCCTGACGCGGGCCTGGGTGGGTGAGTTCCCCACCTGACGTCCGGCAGAGGCCGCCTAGTGAGGGACGGTGGTGACCGCTTGGCTCAGGTCCATCGTCACCAGGGCTCCGGAACGGGACACGAGCAGGTCGGGGATGTCGTTCTCGTACCAGCGCAGTTGACCGATGACGCCCTCGTTCTTCGCATGGTGCGCGAGCGTCTCCGCCAGTGACATCAGGTCGGCGAGCAGCTCGGCGTGGATCTCCTGGCGGGCCGTCAGGGACCAGTGGTGCTCGGCGCGCTGGAGGGCACCGGTGAGGAGGCCTCCGATGCGCCGGGCCGGGCCGCGGTCCGCCAGCAGGGGGACGAACTCCGCCTCGTCCTCCTGGCCGTCGGCGTCGCCCTCGAGGTGCAGGCGCAGGAGCTCCAGCACGGGGTCGGGCGTCGTGGGCGACAGGTCGAGGGCCAGGTCAACGGCGTAGAGGTCACTCATGCGCGAGGAGTGTAGGCCCGGCCCGGCCGGGGGTGATCGCCGGCCGGGGTGCGCGCTCAGAACAGGCTCAGCAGTGCCTCCGCCGGGTCCGGGAGGCCCGGGCCGCCGTCGGGGAGGGGGAGTTCGAACCAGACGGTCTTGCCGCGCGGGGTGCGACGGGAGCCCCAGGCCGCGCTGAGGAGGCCGACCAGTTGCAGCCCGCGGCCGCCCTCGTCCGTGTCGCGCGCGCGGCGGCGGCGCGGCTGGACCAGACCCGCGTCCCACACCTCGCAGACCAGGGTGCGGTCCAGGAGGAGCCGCAGGCGGATCTCGCCCTCGCCGTACCGCAGGGCGTTGGTGACGAGTTCGCTGACGAGCAGTTCCGTGGTGTCGACGAGCGGCTCCAGGTCCCAGCTGAGCAGCTGGGCGCGGGCGTACTCGCGGGCCCGGCCCACACTGCGCGGCTCGCGCGGCAGGGTCCAGTCCCCGACGGACTCGGTGGGCAGGCCCTGGACGCGTGCCATCAGCAGGGCGATGTCGTCCTCGCCGTGATGGGTGTCGAGCGTGTGGAGGACGTGGTCGCAGACGTCCTCCAGCGGCTGGGTGGGGTCGGCCAGGGCGCTGACGAACGCCTGGAGGCCCTCGTCGAGGGGGTGGTCGCGGCTCTCGACCAGTCCGTCGGTGTAGAGCGCGAGCAGGGCGCCCTCGGGCAGTTCGACCTCGACCTCCTCGAAGGGCTCACCGCCGACGCCGAGCGGCATGCCCGGCGGTACGTCCAGCATCAGGGCCGGCTCGCCGGGTTCGACCAGGACGGGCGGCAGATGGCCGGCGTTGGCGAACGTGCAGCGCCGGGTGACGGAGTCGTAGACGGCGTAGACGCAGGTGGCCAGGTAGACCTCCGACAGGTCGGCCTCGCGGGGGCGGCGGGCCGCCCGCGTGGCCTGCTGGACGCCGCCGGGGGCGCCGAGGCCCCGGGCGATCTCGTCCAGCTGGGAGAGCACCTCGGCCGGTTCGAGGTCGAGCTGGGCCAGGGTGCGGACCGCCGTGCGCAGTTCGCCCATGGCGACGGCGGCGCGCAGGCCGCGGCCCATGACGTCGCCGACGACCAGGGCGGTGCGGTGCCCGGGCAGTTCGATGACGTCGAACCAGTCGCCGCCGACCTCGCTGGGCCGGCCGGTGTTGGCGCTCCCGGGCAGGTAGCGGCAGGCGATGTCCAGGCCGGAGGCCTCGGGGTCGCCCGGCGGGAGCAGGGACCGCTGCAGTATCAGGGCGCGTTCATGCTCGCGGCGGTAGAGGCGGGCATTGTCGATGCAGACCGCTGCGCGGGCCGCGAGTTCCACGGCCAGGTCGCGGTCGCGTTCGCCGAAGGGCTCGCTGCCCTTGGTGCGGGCGAACTGGACCAGCCCGACGACCGTGTCGTGGGCGACCATCGGCACGGCCAGCGTGGACTGCACCAGGCCGCCGTCCTCGCCGGCGACGGTCTGTGGGCGGGCCGTGCGCAGGGCGTCCGCGCAGGGCGAGTTGAACGGGTAGTGGTGGACGGCGCCGACCGAGACGGGCGCGCCGGCGCCGGCGAAGGGCGCGTCGGAGACGGCGCTGGCGAAGGCGACGCGGCGCAGTTCGCCGCTGCCGTCGGCGAGCCCGGGCGGGGTCTCGTCGCCGACCAGCAGGCCCTGGTAGAGGTCGACGGTGGCCAGGTCGCAGAAGCCGGGGACGACGACGTCGAGGAGTTGCCGGGCGGTGGTCTCCAGGTCGAGGGAGTTGCCGATGCGGGCGCCGGCCTCGTTCAGCAGGGCGAGGTTGCGGCGGGCGGCGGCGGCCTCGCGGGCGGCGGCGCGGCGGGCGGTGATGTCGGTGCCGAGCCAGGCGACGCCGATGGGCCGGCCCGAACCGCTGTGGACGCGGTAGAGGTTGACGGACCAGTGGCGGCGTTCGTCGGAGTCCGGCACGAAGCCCGTGACGTGCATGTCGGTGATGGAGTTGCCGGTCTCCAGCACGCGGCGCAGCGTGGCGGAGACCCGTTCGGCCTCCGCGCGCTGGAGGTAGTCGTGGACGCCCTTGCCGCGGTGGTCGTCGGGCGAGCCGCCGAAGATGGACGCGAACCGTTTGTTGGCGCGGCGGACCCGCAGGTCCGGGTCGATGAGCAGGAAGCCGAACGGCGATTGACCGAAAATGGCCTGCGAGGCGGCGAGGTCGGTCTCGATGCTGCGCAGGGTGCGCACGTCGACGACGATGCACACGGCGGCCTTCTCGCCGTCCTCGGTGCGCGTCGGCATGACGTACACCTCGGCGAGTCCCTCGTGGCCGCACTCCCCCTCGGCGCCCTTGGGCAGCCGGAAGGGCACCACGCCGGTCCACTCCCGGCCGTCGAGGATCTCGGCCATCTTGCGCATGCCCCGCTCGTGGTGACGCGGGTCGATGAACGCCTCGATGGGGTCCATGCCGACGGCCCGGCCGGCGGGGATGCCGAAGAGGTGCTCGGCGCGCAGGCTCCACTGCTCGATCAGCCCGTCGGGGCCGATGGAGAAGGACGCCACCTTGATGTAGTCGTAGATGGAGCCGGGGGGACTGGCCTGCCAGATCGCGTCCCCCGCGCGGGCGCCATCGGCCGCGAAGGCAGCCGTGGCCGCGGGGTCCGGGCCGTCCGCGGCCCCGGCCCTCGCGCCCTCCGACGGGTCCTCGGACTCCGTGGCCTTCGCTGGTATCTCGCTCACGCGAACCGTCCCCTCCAGCTCACCGCGCCCGGCACCGGTCACCGGGGGCGGCTGCCCGCAGTATCCAGCACTACGGTGCCGCACAACACGGTGTTCACGATCACAGCACGGTCCCGATGGTTTTCGGTCCGGACCGTGACAACACTTCCAGTCTTCTAACCAGGGGACACGTCGTCGAATCACGTTCCGCGGCACCGGTCACCAGCCCGAACCGGCCGCTCTACAGGGATGACGGGTACGTACACCGTTTTTTCACTCCGGCACCGGGAGTTCGAACCACACGGTCTTGCCCAGTCCGCCGGGCCGGGTGCCCCAGCGGCGGGAGGAGGAGGCCACCAGTTGCAGTCCGCGGCCGCTCTCGTCCTCGGGGCGTGCGGCGCGTGCGCGGGGCGGGTCGGGGAGCGGGTCGGAGACCTCGACCCGCAGGACGCCGCCCGGACCCGAGGGGCGGACGAGGCGGACGCCGATGGGGCCGGTGGCGTGCCGCAGGGCGTTGGTGACCAACTCACTGACCAGCAGCGCCGCCAGGTCGGCGAGGGGGTCGAGGCCCCAGTTGCGGAGTCTGCCGCGGACGGCCTGGCGGGCGGTGCGCACGGCGCCGGGCTCGGCGGGGAAGGTCCACTCGGCGCAGTCACCCTCGGGGTTCGTCACGCCGATCACTTCCAGACAGACGGCCGACCCATGTCCGGTTTCATGGGGTTAATGGGCACATACCCGATATCCGGGGCGGAGTACCGCGCGGGATGGCGCACTGTGGCACGAAAGGCGTACGCAGTGCCCCTGCAGCGGACGTGGCGCCCCGTACGCCCCCGTCCGGCCTCGCGCGCCGGGCGCCTGCCCGGGTCTTGCACGCCGGGCGCCTGCCCGGGTGTCACACGCCGGGCGCCCCCGTGCGGCCCGGGCTCCCCAGGAGGGCGAGGGTCTGCCGTACGGCCGGGACGTCCTGGTCGAGCCAGCGCACCTCCCAGACGTCCGCGGAGCCGACCCAGCGGAGTTCGTCGTGGTCCTGGAGGGGCTCGGGCGGGGCGGACCCGGGACGCAGACGCGCGGTGAACACCTGCAGGACGTAAGGATGCTTCAGGGGCCACTCCCCCGGGACGCGCGCGCCGGCCTCCGCCTCGACGCCGAGTTCCTCGCGTAGCTCGCGCTCCAGCGCCGCCTCGGGCGTCTCCCCCGGTTCGACCTTGCCTCCGGGCAACTCCCAGCGCCCGGCCAGTTCGACGGGCGCGCTGCGCCGGGCGGCGAGCAGCTGCCCGTCCTCGATCAGCGCGGCACCCACGACGACGATCCGCTCACTCATGCGGGGAGCCTACGGGAGGCCGCTGAGCGCCGGGTCCACTCCCGGGGCCGGGTCCACTCCCCGGGCCGGGTCCCCTCCCGGGCCGCCCGGCGGACACGGGCCGGTGCCCCCTGGCTGCGCCTGCCCTCCCCGCTCGTCAGCAGGGTCCGCGGGTCGCGCCCGTGAGCCGTGTCCTGTCAGCCGGATCCCGTCAGTCGGGTCCCGTCAGTCGTGTCCGGCCGATCCGCCCTGCCCGAGGCGCTCGACCCAGTAGAGCTGCTTGTGGCCGCGGCCGTCGAGGCTGTCCGCGATCTTCTGGGCCTCGGCCCGGGTCGCGTACCGGCCCACGCGGTACCGGTTGCCGTTGTCGTCCTCGCGTATCACGAGCCAGGGCAGAGCGACCGTGCTGTCGTTCATCGCGCCCCTCCTCTTCCCACCCGCGGCCTGAGCCGTGCCCCACCCGCCAAGGAAACCGCACTGCGCATATGCCCGAGCCTACGCCTTACCTTCACGGAGCGAATACGGCTTTACACAAAGAGGTACGCAACCAGCCAGAACCCCGGGGGCGCACGCCCGTGAACGCGCCGTCCGCACACCCTCGCGCCGCGGGGCGGAGGCACACCGCGCACGTCGTCCCCGAGCAGCGGGAACGACGTGACGAGGGAGCAAGCGGAACGGGCCGGTCACCGGCGGGCGATGTACCGGTCGTGTGAGCGGGGCGCGCGGGAAGTGCGCCCCGGGGCGGATGTGAGCGTCCGCTACTTGACCGGAAGGTGGTAGGCGACCCGGTACCGGTCGGCCGGGACGACCACGTCGGCCGTCTCGACCGGACGGCCCGACGCGTAGAACGTGCGCTGGATGACCAGCACCACATGACCCGGGACGCCGCCCAGCGCGAGCAGTTCCTCGGCGAGGCCGGGACGGGCGCCGACCTCCTCGGTGACGTTGTCCACGATCACGTCGATGGCGCGCATGCGCTCGACGACCCCCATGCCGCCGACCGGGCCCTCCTCCGGCAGCATCACGGGCGTACGCCCCGTCACGGCGAGGGGCTCCCAGGACGTGGACAGCATCATCGCCTCGCCGCCCTCGCGGTACAGATACCGCGTGCACATGACCCGGTCGCCCGGCTCGATGCCCAGCCGCTCGGCGATCGCGATGCCGGCCTCGGTCTGCTCGCTGCTGGACTCCCAGGTGCCCCGCCCCTCGCCGTCGGCCTGCTCCTGGCGGAACGGCGTGGCCCCACCGGCCGGGAGGTAGCCCGAGCGGGAGATGCGGCGGGGCACCGGGCGCTCGCGCACGTACGTCCCGGAGCCGGAACGGCCCTCGACCAGGCCCTCCGCCATCAGGACCTTGCGCGCCTCCAGCGCCACCGTGTCCGAGACGCCGTACTCCTGGCGGATCCGGGCCTGGGAGGGGAGCCGGGTGTGCGGCGGCAGCTGACCGTCGACGATCTTCTGGCGGAGATCACCCGCGACGCGCAGGTACGCCGGCTGCTCACCGAATGTCACTGGCCGCTCCCATCAGGTTGTACAGACAGCAACAGCGTGGCAACCGTACGTTGTGCGAGGCAAGCAAAGGCCAGAGAATCACTCGATGTGATGACATGTGACGGCTGAAGCCTTTACGCAGGCACTTTCTCCCCGCTATGGGCGCCGTCACACCTGCGCCGCGGAGTCACCGCCCCGGCCCGCCCGGGGGGACGGCGGGGTGGCGGCCAGCCCGAGGGCCTTGCGGGCGGTGACGGCGGCGGGACCGTCGTGGTACGCGTACGCCTCGTCGTGGTGCGCGCGATACGCGTCCGCGTCGGCCGCGGTGCTCGCCCGGTCCCACGCCTCCCGCGCGTCCTCGAGATCGGCGGTCAGGGCGCCGACCGGCCCGCGGGCGCCGGACGGCCAGGCGTGCCCGCGCAGTGCCTCGATCTGCTCGCCGAGCACGGCGTGGACCCGCGCCGCCCAGGCCCGGTGGGCGGCGAGACCGTCCTCCGGGGCGCTTCCGGGTTCCTCGTACAGGGCCGCGTCGACGGCGTTGGCCGCGGAGAGGAGGACGACCTGGTGGGAGTCGAACGCCGAGGGGGCGCCGCGCAGCGATCCGGTCAGCGGGGGGCCCTGGTCGATGCGGGCGAAGACGCAGGTGACGGCGTGGCCGCCGGAGCGCCGGCTCATCGGTGAGGGCATCAGGTAGTACACGTCCACGTCGGCGGGCAGCGCCCAGGTGTCCATCGCGTACTCGCTCCGGAGTGCCGCGCACCGCTCCTCGGCGAGGGCGGCGGTCCTCGTGTCCCCGGGGCGGGAGCCGCGCGGCAGCGGCACGACGCCGAAGACCTCGCCGTCGTGCCCGCTCGCACACGGCACCGTGCGCAGGTCCGGGGTGTCGCCGTCCAGGCCGCCGGGCGCGTTGAAGCACTCGCCCTCCTCCAGGACGAGGATCTCGTCGCCCCGCGCGGCGTCCGTCAGCCCTTCCCACGCCCGGGAGGCCAGTCCGGTGGACAGCACCGCCGTCCAGAGCACGGCCCCCGCGGTGGACAGCACCACCCCCGTGATCGCCATGCCCCGGCCGCTCTGTCCCGTCCTCCTGATCTGCGACAGCGCGACCAGGCCCAGGACGAGGCCGGCGACGGGCAGGAAGCAGAGCAGTCCGAGCACCAGGGCGGCCACGGCGAGCCCGTTGACGGACACCGGCGTGCCGTGCGGACGCCCGTGCGGCGGCGGGGCGAGCGGGGCCGGCGGCGCGTCGGCCGGCGGCGGCGCGAACGGGTCGCGGGGCTGCCGCTCGTCCGGGGGCGGGGGTATCGACACGGGCGGGACGCTCCTGGTTGAGGCGGTGGACGGGCTCCGACGGACGGCTGGGCGCATCGTAGGCGGCCGGGGTGACTCGGGACGTCGGACGGGCGGTCCGGGACGGGCGGGACAGGGCGCGGGGCCGCCGCGGAGGACGTGCGGGCCACCGGGCTCGCCCCCGCCCCGGTTCAGGCCCGCCCCGTCACCTGCCGGCAGGCCCGCGCATAGGCCCGGATCAGGGTCCGGTGCTCGTCCTCCCGGCGCCAGGCCAGGGCGTAGCGGCCGGGTGGGACGCCGTGGACCGGGCGGGCCGTCACGCCGCCGAGGGTGAGCAGCGGGACGTTGCCGGCGGCGACGAGGCAGACGCCGAGACCGGCGGCCAGGGCCTCGTAGGTCTCCTCCGTGCCCGCGACCTCGGCGCCGATGCGGGGCGGGCGGCCCGCGCGGGCGTCGAGCGCGAGCCAGAAGTCGCGCAGCGGGCCGCTTCCGGCGGGCAGGGCGAGGAACGGTTCGTCGAGCAGGTCGGCGAAGTCGACATCGGGGCGGGCGGCGAGGGGGTGGGTGTCCGGGAGGGCGACCATCAGCGGCTCCTCGGCCACGATCGTCCAGGCGTAGCGGTCCTGGTCCGGCAGGGGCAGCCAGACGAACGCCACGTCGGCCGAGCCGTCGGCGAGGCCGGCGGTCGGGTCCTGCCAGCCGACCTGGCGCAGCCGGACGGTGGTGGCGGGGTGTGCGTCGGTGAAGCGGGAGCGGATCGCGGGCAGCAGCCCGCCGCGGACCGGACTGGTGCTCATGCCGACCACCAGGGTGTCGCGCCGCCGGGCCCGCAGGGCGTCCATCGCCGCCGCCCCCTCCCGCCACGCGTCCAGCACGGCCCGGGCGTGCGGCAGCAGGGCCGCCCCGGCCTCCGTGAGGGACACGCCGTGCCGGTCGCGCCGGAACAGCTCGGTGCCCAACTGGCGTTCCAGGGCGCGGATCTGCTTGCTCAGGGCGGGCTGCGACACATAGAGCCGTTCGGCGGCACGGGTGAAGTGCAGGTCCTCGGCCACGGCGACGAAGGAGCGCAGGTCCCGTACGTGCACGTCCACGGTCATGCCCATCAGTTATCACCGAAAGTCTTGGACGGGCAACGGCTTCGGCGGTGAGGGTGGTCGGTGACAGGACGAGGACGAGGCGAGGAGCCGTCATGGACAAGGTGTGGTTGATCACGGGTGCGAGCAGCGGGTTCGGCCGGGCGATCGCCGAGGCCGCGCTCGCGGCGGGTGACGTCGTGGTCGGAGCGGCCCGGCGCCCCGAGCACCTCGGCGATCTGGCCGCGGCCCACCCCGACCGGGTGGAGGTGCTGCGGCTGGACGTCGCCGACACGACGGCCGCCGAGGCGGCCGTACGGGACGTGGTGGCGCGGTACGGGCGGATCGACGTGCTGGTGAACAACGCGGGCCGCACGCACGTCGGGGCCTTCGAGGAGACCACCGAGCAGGAACTGCGGGAGCTGTTCGACGTGCACGTGTTCGGTCCGGCGGCCCTCACCCGGGCCGTGCTGCCGTTCATGCGCGAGCGGCGCTCGGGCGCGATCGTCCAGATGAGCAGCATGGGCGGGCAGATGTCGTTCGCCGGCTTCTCGGCGTACAGCGCGACGAAGTTCGCCCTGGAGGGCCTGTCCGAGGGGCTCGCGGACGAGGTCGCGGAGTTCGGGATCAAGGTGCTGGTCGTCGAGCCGGGCGCCTTCCGTACCGGTCTGTTCGCGGCCGGGCGGGCCGGGACCAGTCAGGACAGCGGCGTCTACGCCAAGGTGGCCGGGACCCGCGCCGCGGTCGCCGGGGGTGACGGCAGTCAGCCGGGCGATCCGGCCAAGGCCGCCGCGCTGATCCTGGCCGCGCTGGACTCCGACGCCACGCCGCTGCGCCTGCCCCTCGGGGACGACGGCGTCAGCGCCGTGCTCGGCCATCTGGACCAGGTGCGCGACGAGGTCCGGGCATGGGAGAAGCGAAGCCGGGACACGGCGTTCGACGCCTGACGGACCGCCACAAGGGCCCTGCGGTGCGCGCAGGGCCCTTGTGCAATCCCCGGGCAGGCCTCAACCTGACGCTGACGCACACGAGTTGCCGCTTGATTGACATGCCCATGACCCTCAGGCCACTCATCGGCGGCGACCGACGGGCGTGCACCCCACCCCCCAGCGCACCACCGATCGAGGAGGACCCCTCAGATGGCAGTGATGCGTACTCCCCACGGTTCACCCCGCCGCAGACTCGCCGCGCTCGGCGCGGCTGCCTGCGCGGCACTCGTCGCGAGTCTCGTCTCCGCCCTCCCCGCCGGAGCGGCGCCGGTCGCGGCCGAAGGGCGCATCCAGTACGAGGACGCCGCGAACTCCGTTCCCGGCAGCTACATCGTCACCCTGAAGACCGGGCGGGCCGGCTCCGCCCAGGGCCGCGCGCTCGCGCACAAGTACGGCGCTGACATCGAGCGGACCTACACCAAGGCCCTGAACGGCTACGCGGTCGAGGCCTCCGCGTCCGAGGCGAAACGTCTCGCCGCCGATCCGGCCGTCGCCTCCGTCGTGCAGGACCGGACGTTCTCGATCAGCGCGACTCAGCCCGGTCCGCCGTCCTGGGGCCTGGACCGCATCGACCAGCGGAACCTGCCGCTGAACAACGCGTACACCTACCCGGACTCGGCCGGCGAGGGTGTCACGGCGTACGTCATCGACACCGGTGTCCGCATCTCGCACGGCGACTTCGGCGGCCGGGCCGCCAACGGCTACGACGCCGTCGACAACGACAACACCGCCCAGGACGGCCACGGACACGGCACGCACGTCGCCGGCACGATCGCGGGCAGCGCCCACGGCGTGGCCAAGAAGGCCAGGGTCGTCGGGGTGCGCGTGCTGAACAACTCCGGCCAGGGCACCACCGCCCAGGTCGTCGCGGGCATCGACTGGGTCGCCCGCAACGCGGTGAAGCCGGCCGTCGCCAACATGTCCCTGGGCGGTCCCGGTGACACCGCCATCGACACGGCGGTGCGCAACGCCATCACCGCCGGCGTCACCTTCGTGGTCGCGGCCGGCAACGAGTCCACCGACGCCTCCACCCGCTCCCCGGCCCGCGTCGGGGAGGCCGTGACGGTCGGCGCGACGACGTCCTCCGACGCCCGGGCGAGCTACTCCAACTACGGATCGGTCCTCGACCTGTTCGCCCCGGGCTCGTCGATCACGTCGGCCTGGAACTCGAGCGACTCCGCGACCAACACCATCTCCGGCACCTCGATGGCGAGTCCGCACGTCGCCGGGGCCGCGGCCCTGCACCTGGCCGCCAACCCCGCGGCCACGCCCGCGCAGGTCTCCGCCGCCCTGACGTCCGCCGCCACCACCGGCGTCGTCACCAGCCCCGGCACCGGCTCGCCCAACCGCCTCCTGAACGTCGGCGGCGGCTCGACCACCCCGCCCGGGCCGCGTTTCGAGAACAGCGCCGACCAGGCCATCGCCGACAACGCCACGGCCGAGTCGCCGGTGACCGTCTCCGGCGTCTCCGGCAACGCCCCCGCCGCCCTGGCGGTCGAGGTGCACATCGTCCACACCTACATCGGCGACCTCCAGGTCCAGCTGGTCGCCCCGGACGGCACCGCGTACACGCTGAAGTCGTACGGCACCGGCGGCAGTGCGGACAACATCGACACCACGTACACCGTGAACGCCTCCTCGGAGGTGGCAGGCGGCACCTGGAAGCTCCGGGTGAGCGACAACGCCCGGTACGACACCGGGCGGATCGACGCCTGGGCGCTGCAGTTCTGATCCACGCGAGCGGAAGGGGGCCGGGCCGGTGACGGCCCGGCCCCCGGCCGTGGCGGGTGCGGCTCGTGGCTCGGCTCAGCCGGGCAGGTGCCCCCGGGACGCGCCACCGCCCGTCGTCGCCGCCGGGAGCCGCCGCGGGGGAGCCGCCGCGGCGCCGAGCGCCTTCGGGTCGCGGGCCGCGCGCTCCGGGTGGCGGCGCCGGTAGTAGGGGTTGTCGGGGGCGAGCCGGCTGGAGACGCGGCCGTACATGCCGAACGTGGCGATGACCAGGCCCATGACGAAGCTGAAGATCACGTTGGTCATGCCGAAGTCGAGGATGTTGGCGGGCCGGTCCAGCACGAAGACGTGGGCGAAGCCGCTGAGGACGAACAGGGCTCCGACCGTCATGTTGAGGGTGGAGGCGAAGTTGCCCCCGATCACCGCTCCCGCGAGCAGCGCGAGACCGACCACGGTGGAGATGACGCTCAGCGCCACGTTGGTGGTCATGCCCGCGACGGTGTCGCCGGAGGTGTCGAAGGGGCTCAGGGCGTCGGCGAAGCCGAGGGCCGCGAACACCAGCAGCACCAGGCCGCAGAAGCCGGCGCCATAGCGGTAGACGGTCGCCAGGTGGTGGTCGACCGGGAGTTCGTCTCGTAGCTTCATGCCCCGGTTTCGGCGGTTGTGTCCCGCTCGGATGCGGTGCCCGGGGAGGCTCTCAGTCCGGGGTACGGCGCAGCCGGGCGAGTTCGGCGTTCATCTCGGCGAGGAAGCGGACGACCACGGCCAGTTCGTCGGGGCCGAACCGGCTCCGGGCCGCCTCGGTGCCGCGGGCCAGGGGCCGGAAGTAGTCCCGGGCCAGGCTGCGGGCCGCGTCGGCGTAGTGGAGGTGCACGACACGGCGGTCGCCGCCGTCCCGCACGCGCCGGACGTGCCCCGCCCGCTCCAGCCGGTCCAGGCAGGCGGTCACCGCCCCGGACGTGAGGTTCAGCTGCTTGCGCAGCCGGCCGGGCGTCATGGGCTCGCCGCTCGCCTCGGGATCGGCCTCCGCGTCCAGGATCGCGATCAGCGCCTGCATGTCGGTCAGGTGCAGGCCCTGCGCCTGGGCGAACTCCTGCGCGATGCGGTTGAACTCGCTGTTCATCCGGCGCAGCAGAACGGCGAAGGACTGCAACCCGATGGGGTCGTCCGCCGGAAGAGATGCCGTGGGCACGCCGGGACCGCTCATCCCCCCAGCCTAGTATCTCTCAATGATTGAGATACTTTATGAGTGAGTTATTTCGTCTACGGCTTGGGATGCGCATGACTACCGCACAGCGTTGGGCCCGACGGCTCGTACCGCTCGCCCTCCTGCTCGTCTGGCTGGGGGTGGGCGGGACGCTCGGCCCCTACGCGGGCAAGCTCGGCGAGGTGGCCACCAACGACCAGGCCGCCTTCCTCCCCCGCAGCGCCGAGTCCACCCGGGTGCTGGAGGCCCGCAAGGCGTTCGACCAGTCCGAGACGGTGCCGGCCATCGTGGTGTGGACGGCGGACGGGCAGCGCTTCACGGCGGACCGGCAGGCGCAGGCCACCCGGGCCGTCGCCGGGCTCGCCGGCGAGCCCGGCGTCGTCGGCCGCCCCTCCCCCGCCCTGCTCTCCGACGACCGGGAGGCGATGCAGGCCGTCGTCCAGCTGGAGCCCGATCTCGGCGACGAGTTGCCCACCACCCTCGACGCCGTACGGAAGGCGGCCGACGGCGTACCGGGCACCGAGGCGCGGATCGCCGGGCCCGCGGCGAGCCAGGCCGACCTGTCGGACGCGTTCGCCGGCATCGACGGACTGCTGCTCGGCGTGGCCCTGGGCGCCGTGCTGCTGATCCTGCTCCTGGTCTACCGCAGCGTCCTGCTGCCGTTCCTGATCATCCTCAGCTCGGTCTTCGCCCTGGGTCTGGCCTGCGCCGTGGTCTACGCCCTGGCGGAGCGGGACGTGGTCCGGGTCGACGGGCAGGTGCAGGGCATCCTGTCGATCCTGGTGATCGGCGCGGCCACGGACTACGCCCTGCTGCTCGCCGCGCGCTTCCGCGAGGAACTGGCCGTGCGCGGGGACCGGGTCGCCGCGGCCGTGACCGCGGTGCGCCGCTCGTCCGGCGCGATCACCGCCAGCGCCGCCACCGTGGCGCTGGGCCTGCTGACCCTGCTGGTCAGCGACCTCACCAACAACCGCGCCCTCGGCCCCGTCGGCGCCATCGGCATCGCCTGCTCCCTGCTGACCACGCTGACCTTCCTGCCCGCCGTGCTGGCCCTGCTGGGCCGCACCGCGTACTGGCCGTCCCGGCCGAAGCAGCCGCAGGACTCCGTGGAGGGCAGCGGGGTGTGGCGCCGGGTCGCGGCCCTCGTGTCCGCCCGGCCGCGCCGCACCTGGGCGGTGACGGCGCTGCTGCTGGCCGTGTGCGCGGCCTTCGCCCCGTCCCTGTCGTCCAAGGGCGTGCCCCTGGACGAGATCTTCGTCAACGACGCGCCCTCGGTCGCGGCGCAGCGCACCCTCGGCGAGCACTTCCCCGGCGGTTCCGGCAACCCGGCGATCGTCATCGCCGACGCCGGCCGGACCGAGGAGGTGACGGCCGCCGCCCGCTCCACCGAGGGCGTGGCCGGCGCCGGTGCCGTCTCCGCCTCCGGACGCCCCGGGTCCGGCAAGCCGCTGGTGGCCGACGGGCGGGTGCGCATCGACGTCACCCTGAAGGCCGCGGCCGACAGCGACGCCGCCAAGGAGACCGTCGAGCGGCTGCGCGAGAAGGTGCACGCCGTGCCCGGCGCCGGCGCCCTGGTCGGCGGCTACACGGCGCAGCAGTACGACACCCAGCAGACCGCCGCCCACGACCGGACGCTCATCGTGCCCGTCGTCCTCGCGGTGATCCTGCTGATCCTCATGGTGCTGCTGCGCTCGCTGCTCGTGCCGGTGCTGCTGGTCGCGACCGTCGGGCTGAACTTCCTGGCCACGCTGGGCGTCTCGGCGCTGGTCTTCCAGCATCTGCTGGGCTTCAGCGGCACGGACGCCTCCGTGCCGCTGTACGGCTTCGTGTTCCTGGTGGCGCTCGGCGTCGACTACAACATCTTCCTGATGTCCCGGGTGCGGGAGGAGGCCCTCGCGCACGGCAACCGCCAGGGCGTGCTGCGCGGGCTGACCACGACCGGCGGGGTGATCACCTCCGCCGGTGTGGTGCTGGCCGCGACGTTCGCCGCGCTCATGGTGATCCCGCTGGCGTTCCTGGTGCAGATCGCGTTCATCGTCGCCTTCGGCGTCCTGCTGGACACGCTCGTGGTGCGCTCGCTGCTGGTGCCCGCGCTGATGATCGACGTCGGGCCGAGGGCGTGGTGGCCGAGCGCCCTGGCCCGCGAGGAGGAGCCCGCGCCGCGGGAGAAGGCCGCCGCCGCTGCTCCGTCCGGCTGAACGGGCCGCGCCACGGGCCGGGTGCATCCGCGACGGGCGCCGGGCGGGAAAAGCTGCTGTCGGGACCGGCCGTGCCGCGGCGGCGCGGAGGCCCATCGGACGGAGGCGGGTATGACGACGGACGGGCAGCGGCCGCTGTGCCTGGTCACCGGGGCGTCCGGATACATCGGGGGGCGCCTGGTGCCCGAGCTGCTGGACGCCGGGTACCGCGTCCGGTGCCTGGCCCGCTCCCCCGGCAAGCTGCGCGACCACCCCTGGGCGGGCGACGCGGAGACCGTGCGCGGGGACGTCACCGACCCGGAGTCGGTCGCCGCCGCCATGCACGGCGTCGACATCGCCTACTACCTCGTGCACGCCCTCGGCTCCGGCCCGGAGTTCGAGGACACCGACCGGCAGGCCGCCCGCGTCTTCGCCGAGCAGGCGCGGGCGGCCGGTGTCCGGCGGATCGTCTACCTGGGAGGGCTCACCCCCTACGGCGTCCCCGAGCACGAGCTCTCCCCGCACCTGCGCTCCCGGGCCGAGGTCGGGCGGATCTTCCTGGAGGCCCCCGTGCCGGCGGCGGTGCTGCGGGCGGCCGTGGTCATCGGCTCCGGATCGGCGTCGTTCGAGATGCTGCGCTACCTCACCGAACGGCTGCCCGTCATGGTCACCCCCAGCTGGGTGCACACCCGCACCCAGCCCATCGCCGTACGGGACGTGCTGCGCTACCTCGTCGGGTCGGCGTCCCTCCCCGACGACGTCGACCGGGCCTTCGACATCGGCGGCCCGGACGTGCTGACCTACCGGCAGATGATGCTCAGCTACGCGGCCGTCGCCGGGCTGCGGCGGCGGCTCATCGTGCCGGTCCCGGTCCTCACCCCGCGCCTGTCCAGCCACTGGGTCGGGCTGGTCACGCCCGTGCCCGCCTCCCTCGCCCGGCCCCTGACGGAGTCCCTGCGGCACGAGGTCGTCTGCCGGGAGCACGACATCGCCCGCCACGTGCCGGACGGGCCGGGCCTGCCGCTGCCGTTCGACCAGGCCCTGTCCCTGGCGCTGCGCAAGGTCCGCGACGCGCAGGTGTCCACCCGCTGGTCCTCGGCGTCCGTGCCCGGCGCGCCCAGCGACCCGCTGCCCACCGACCCGGACTGGGCGGGCGGCAGCCTCTACCAGGACGAGCGGGAGCGGCCCGTCGACGCCTCCCCGGAGGCACTGTGGCGGGTCGTCGAGGGCATCGGGGGCGAGAACGGCTGGTACTCCTCCCCCCTGGCCTGGGCGGTACGGGGTTGGCTCGACCGGTTCGTCGGCGGGGTGGGACTGCGCCGGGGGCGGCGTGACACCCACCACCTGAGGGTCGGCGACTCCCTGGACTTCTGGCGGGTGGAGGAGATCGAGCCGGGCCGTCTGCTGCGGTTGCGGGCCGAGATGCGCCTGCCCGGGCTCGCCTGGCTGGAGATGTACACCGAGACCGACGAGCAGGGCCGCACCCGCTACCGCCAGCGCGCCCTGTTCCACCCGCGCGGCCTGCTGGGCCACGCCTACTGGTGGAGCGTCGCCCCCTTCCACGCCGTGGTGTTCGGCGGGATGGCGCGCAACATCGCCCGGGCCGCGGCCGGGGAGGCCGGCACCGGCCGCGGCGCCCGCGCCCGGCGCATCCGCCGGAACCGCTCCTCGGGAAGCACGGGGCAGCCCCGTACGGAACCGCGCCACCGCACCAGGAGTGACACATGACCGTCGCGGTCGTCCTGTTCACCTCGGACCTGCGCCTGCACGACCACCCGCCCCTGCACGCGGCGCTGCGCGCGGCGGACGAGGTGGTACCGCTGTTCGTGCGCGACCCCGCGGTCCACGCGGCGGGTTTCGACGTGCCGAACCGGGCCGCCTTCCTCGCCGACTGCCTGGCCGACCTGGACGCCGCCCTGCGCGAGCGCGGCGGCCGCCTCGTGGTGCGCTCGGGCCCGGTCGCCCGGGAGGTGCGCGCGGTCGCCGCCGCCTGCGGTGCCGCGGAGGTGCACCTGGCCGCCGGCATCACCGGGTTCGCCCAGCGGCGCGAGGAGCGGCTGCGCGAGGCACTCGCGGCGGACGGCGTCGCGCTGCACGTGCACGACGACGTCATCACCGCCCTCGCCCCCGGACGGGTCACGCCCAGCGGCTCCGACCACTTCGCCGTGTTCACGCCCTACTACCGCCGCTGGTCCCGGGAGCGGCTGCGCGAGCCCCTGCCCGCGCCGGACGCGGTCCGCGTGCCCGCCGCGGCCACCGGCGAGGAACCGCCGTCCCGCCCGCGGGAGGCGGACGTGGCGCCGGGCCTGCCGGCCGGTGGCGAGACGGCGGGCCGCGAGCGGTTCGCCGACTGGGCGCGCGGCGACCTCGCCCGGTACGCCGACCGGCACGACGACCTGGCCGGTGACGCCACGTCACGGCTCTCCCCGTACCTGCACTTCGGGGCGCTGTCACCGGCCGAACTCGTCCACCGGACCCGGGCACAAGGCGGCGCCGGCGCCGAGGCGTTCGTGCGGCAGCTGTGCTGGCGCGACTTCCACCACCAGCTCCTCGCGGTCCGGCCCGAGGCGTCCCGGCAGGACTACCGCAGCCGCGGCGACCGGTGGCGCGACGAGGACGAGGCGGCCGGGGACATCGCCGCCTGGCGGGAGGGCCGCACGGGCTATCCGATGGTGGACGCGGGCATGCGCCAGCTGCGCCACGAGGGCTGGATGCACAACCGGGCGCGGCTGCTGACGGCGAGTTTCCTGACCAAGACGCTGTACGTCGACTGGCGCGTCGGGGCCCGGCACTTCCTGCGGCACCTGGTCGACGGCGACATCGTCAACAACCAGATGAACTGGCAGTGGGTCGCCGGCACCGGCACCGACTCGCGCCCCCACCGCGTGCTCAACCCCGTGGCACAGGGCAGGCGTTACGACCCGGACGGCGCCTACGTACGGCGCTGGGTGCCCGAGCTGGCCGACGTCGGGAGTGGCGCGGTGCACGAACCCTGGCGGCTCCTGGACGACCGGCGCGCCGCGCTGCGTTACCCCGAACCGGTCATCGGCCTCGGTGAGGGTCTGGCCCGTTTCCGCCAGGCGCGCGGTCGCTCATGAGGATCCGGGTACTCAGGAGCTGGCCGCGCGCGGACGGGCGGCCACGCCGCGTCGGTGCGCATCCGGATCACCACTCCCGGCGGAAGCACTGATGTGCGAATGACCGGATGCGAGAAGGGGTTGCGCATGCTTGGACCGCGGCCGACAGCGGCCGGACCGGGGGCACCGGACGACGCCCCGCTCACCGCCCCCGGGGCCACCCGGGCCGTGGAGGCCGTCCTCGGGCGGGTGCTCGAGGCGCGGCTGCGCCAGGCCCGGCAGGCCGACACGGTGGCCGCCCGCGATCTGGCCGAGCGCGTCGCCGCGTTCGCCCTGCGCGGCGGCAAGCGGCTGCGTACGGCGTTCGTGTGGTGCGGCTGGCGGGCCGCGGGCGGGTCCGGCGACACCGGGCCCGTCCTGCGGACCGGGGCCGCCCTGGAACTGCTCCAGGCGTGCGCCCTCATCCACGACGACGTGATGGACGGCTCGCCGCTGCGCCGGGGCGCGCCTGCCCTGCACGTGGACTTCGCCCGCGGGCACCGGGCCGCGCGGATGTCCGGCTCCGCCGAGGCGTTCGGCTCGTCGGCGGCCGTGCTGGCCGGCGACCTGGCGCTGGCCTGGGCGGACGACCTGCTGACGGAGACGGCGCTCGCCTCGCCGCACGGCGCCCGGCTGCACGCCGAGTGGCGGGCCATGCGCACCGAGATGGTCGCCGGCCAGTACCGCGACCTGAAGGCCCAGGCGAACGGCTCCTCCAGCGGCGAGGAGGCCCTGACCATCGCCGAGTTGAAGAGCGCCCTGTACACGGTCGCGCGGCCGCTGGCGCTGGGTGCCTCGCTGGCGGGAGCCGACCCGCGCACGATGGACGCCCTGCGGGCCGCCGGCCGGAGCGCGGGGCTGGCCTTCCAGCTGCGCGACGACCTCCTCGGCGCGTTCGGCGACCCGCTGCTGACCGGGAAGCCCGCCGACGACGACCTGCGCTCGCGCAAGCTCACCCATCTGCTGGCCACGGCCGTACGGCTCGCCGGGACCACCGGTGACCGCGAGGCCTCCGCCGTGCTCGCCGCGGGCCCGGGCGGGCGGCCGCAGCAGACCGTGGAGCGCATGCGGGCGGCGCTGGAACGGACCGGTGCGCGGGCCGAGGTGGAGGCGAGGATCGCCGAACTGGCGGCCGCCGGCCTGCGGCACTTCGAGGCCACCGGGGCCGGCCCGGAGGTGCGGCGGGAGTTCTCCGCCCTGGTCGAGCGGGCCGCGGGCGTCGCCCCGCGCCCCGCGGAGGAGCTGGTATGAGGACCGTTCCGGGTCCGACCGACCACGTCGTCGTCGTGGGCGCCGGGCTGTCCGGCCTGGCCTGCGCGCTGCACCTGCTGGGCGCGGGCCGCCGGGTCACGCTCGTCGAACGGGACCCAGGGCCCGGCGGCCGGGCCGGCCGGGTACGGCTCGGCGGCTACCAGGTGGACACCGGCCCCACCGTGCTGACCATGCCGGACCTGGCCGACGAGGCGTTCGCCGCGGTCGGCGACAGCCTGTACCGCCGCGTCGAGCTGACGCCGCTGCACCCCGCCTACCGGGCCCGCTTCGCCGACGGCAGCGCGCTGGACGTGCACACCGACGGCGAGGCCATGGAGGCGGAGGTGCGGCGCTTCGCGGGGCCCGCCGAGGCCGCGGGCTACCGCAGCCTGCGCACGTGGCTGGAGCGGTTGTACCGGGCGCAGATGCGCCGCTTCATCGACACCAACTTCGACTCGCCGTTGCAGCTGGCGCACCCCGACCTGGCCCGCCTGGCGGCCCTCGGCGGCTTCGGCCGACTGGACGCCCGCATCGGCCGCTTCCTCGGCGACCCGCGGCTGCGGCGGGTGTTCTCCTTCCAGGCGCTGTACGCCGGGGTCGCCCCGGCCCGGGCGCTCGCGGCCTACGCGGTGATCGCCTACATGGACACCGTGGCCGGTGTCTGGTTCCCCAAGGGCGGTATGCACGCCCTGCCCCGCGCGATGGCCGACGCGGCGGCGGACGCCGGTGCCGAGCTGCGCTGGTCGGCGGAGGTCAGCGCCCTGGAGCGGGTGTCCGGGCGGGTGCGGGCCGTCCGCCTCGCCTCGGGCGAGCGCATCCCGTGCGACGCGGTGGTGCTGACCTGCGAACTGCCCACCGCCCACCGCCTGCTGGGCCGGACACCCCGGCGCCCGGTGCCGCTGCGGCACTCCCCCTCGGCGGTGATCCTGCACGCCGGCACGGACCGCACCTGGCCCGGGCTCGCCCACCACACCCTGTCGTTCGGCGCCGCCTGGGAGCGCACGTTCGACGAACTGACCCGCACCGGGACGCTGATGAGCGACCCGTCCCTGCTGATCACCCGCCCGACCGCGCACGACCCGTCCCTCGCGCCGCCGAGCCGCCACCTGCACTACGTGCTGGCGCCCTGCCCCAACACCGACGTCGGGCCCTCAGCCGCCGCCTGGCGGGACCTCGGCCCGCGCTACCGCGACAGCCTCGTCGCCGAGCTGGAACGGCGCGGCCTGGACGGGTTCGCGGGCAGCGTCCAGGAGGAGATGCTGGTGACGCCGCTGGACTGGGCGGCCCAGGGCCATGCTGCGGGCAGCCCCTTCTCCGTGTCCCACACCTTCGCCCAGACCGGGCCGTTCCGGCCCCGCAACCTGGTGCGCGGCGTGGACAACGTGGTGCTCGCGGGCTGCGGCACCACCCCGGGCGTCGGCGTGCCGACCGTGCTCATCAGCGGCAAACTCGCCGCCGCGCGCGTCACCGGCGGCGCCGTCCGCCGTTCCCCGGGGCCCCGGCCCCGGCCCCGCCCCGCCGCGGCGGATCTCCCGTCCACCCCGACCGGAGCAGGAGCCCATGACCCGTCGTGAACTGGACGCCGCCGGGATCACCGACCCCGGCCTGCGCGCCGACTACACCCGGTGCCGGGAGCTCAACGCCCACCACGGACGCACCTACTTCCTGGCCACGCGCCTGCTCCCGCTGGAGCGCCGCTCGGCCGTGCACGCCCTGTACGGCTTCGCCCGCTGGGCCGACGACATCGTCGACGACCTGGACCGCGGCCTCGGACCCGAGGAGCGCGACCTGGCGCTGAAGCGGCTGGAGGGCGACCTCGCGCAGGCGCTGCGCACCGGCGGCGGCGACGAGCCCGTGGTGCGGGCGGTGTCCGACACCGCCGAGCGGTACGGCATCGAGGTGGCGCTGTTCGAGGACTTCCTCGCCTCGATGCGCGCGGACCTGACCGTCACCGACTACCCGACCTACGCCGACCTGCGGGCCTACATGCACGGCTCGGCCGCGGTGATCGGCCTGCAGATGCTGCCCGTGCTCGGCACGGTCGGGCCGCGTGAGGAGGCCGCACCGCACGCGGCCGCGCTGGGCGTGGCGTTCCAGCTGACCAACTTCCTGCGGGACGTGGGCGAGGACCTGGACCGCGGCCGGGTGTACCTGCCGGCGGACCTGCTGGCCGCGCACGGCGTGGACCGGCCGCTGCTGGAGTGGAGCCGGCGCACCGGCCGTCAGGACGCGCGCATCCGGGCGGCGTTCGTGGCGGCCGAGGCGCTGACCCGGGACGTGTACCGGCAGGCGGAGCCGGGCATCGCGATGCTCGACCCCCGGGTACGCCCCTGCATCCGGGCGGCGTTCACGCTGTACGGCGGCATCCTCGACGCGATCGCCCGGCAGGAGTACACCGTGCTGCACCGCCGTGCCGTCGTCTCCCGCCCCCGGCGGGCGGCGACCGCGGCGGCCGGGATCGTGCGCGTGGCCGGTGCGCGCCGGCGCGCCCGCTCGGCGCGTGCGGCGACGGGGACCGCAGGACGGGAACGGAAGGAGCCGGGCCATGGGTGACCGGACGGACAGGGCAGGCTGGACCTCGCCGTTGCGGCGGCGCAGCGGGCCGGCGTGGGCGGAACAGACCCCGACCTGGCGGGCAGCGAGGCCCGGCCTGATCGCCGACGCGCTCAAGCGCGCCGGGGCGCGGCCCTCCGGCAACTGGTTCGTGGCCGGCGCCTCCCGGGACGTGCGCCCTGGGGGCGGCCCCCGCGGCCGGACGATCGGCGGTGTCGAGGTCGTGCTGTGGCGCTCGGACTCCGGTGAGCTGCGCGCGGGCCCGGGCGCCTGCCCGCACCTGGGCGCTCCGCTCAAGGACAGCCGGGTGGTGTGCGGGACGCTGGTGTGCCACTGGCACGGGCTCGCCCTGGACGGGTCCCCGACCGCCGGCTGGCAGCCGTTCCCGGTCCACGACGACGGGGTGCTGGTGTGGGTGCGGCTGGACGCGCTCGGCGGGGAGGAGCCGTCCGAGCGGCCCGTGGTCCCGCCGCGCCCCGCGGCCGGCACGGGCGTGGACTCCGTGTACACCGGGGTCGGGCGCTGCGAACCGCAGGACGTCGTCGCCAACCGGCTCGACCCGTGGCACGGCTCCTGGTTCCACCCGTACTCCTTCGTCGACCTGGAGGTCGTCCGGGAACCGGAGGGCGAGGAGGACGACGCCTTCGTCGTCGACGTGTCCTTCCGGGTGGCGGGGCGTCTGGTGGTGCCCGTGCGCGCCGAGTTCACGGCGCCCGAGCCGCGCACGGTCGTCATGCGGATCACCGACGGCGAGGGCGCCTCGTCCGTGGTGGAGACCCACGCGACGCCGCTGTCCCGGCCCGGCGCCGAGCGGCCGCGCACGGCGGTGGTGGAGGCGGTGATCGCCACCTCCGAGCGGCGCGGCTTCGCCCTCGCCCGGGCCGCCGCCCCGGCCCTGCGCCCCTTGATGCGGCACACGGCGGGACGGCTGTGGCGGGACGACCTGGCCTACGCGGAGAGGCGCTGGGAACTCCGCAGCACGGGCCGCTTCCCGGGCTGACGCCCGGGGCCCCGCCCGACCCGCCGGGCGGGGGCCCGCCGGACGGACCCGAGCAGCGCCCCCGGCCACCGAACGACACCGCCGGCCAGACCGACCGACGCTCGGGCCTGACAAGGCCCGGCCGGGCAGGCCCCCGTCGACGCACCCGGTCGATACGGCACCGCCGCACAGGCCCGGGCAGCGCATCGGCCGGAGCCGCACCGCCGGGCAGGGCCGAGCGGTGCTCGGGGCTGACAAGGCCGGGCCGGACGGACCGAAGGGGCGCCCCGGGCGGAAACGGCACGGCGCACAAACCCCGAGCGGCCTCCGGCCTGGTATGACACCGCCGGGTGGCCCGACCAGCTCGCCGGGCTGACAAAGCCCCGCCGGGTGACCCGAGCGGCGCTCCGGCTCATAAGGCACGCCCGGGCAGGCCCGACCGGTGCCCTGGCCCAAACGGCACCGGCGCACAGCCCTGGGCAGCGCAGCAGCCGATACGGCACCGCCGGACGGACCGAAGCGGCGCCCCCGGCCAACCCGCCGGTGCACAGGCCCGAGCGGCCCACGGGCCGACAAGACCCCGCCGGGTGACCCGAGCGGCGCTCCGGGTCATGGGGCCTCGGGCAAGCCCGACCGGCGCCCCCGGCTCAAACGGCGCCGCCGCACAGCCCCGAGCAGCGCACCAGCCGTAACGGCATCGCCGGGCGGGCCCGGGCGACTCGACCGGGGCCCGGGCCCGCCCGGCTGCCCGAGCCGACCCCGGGGCCCGTGCCCGTCGGGCGACCCGGAGCCCGTCCGGCGACCCGGAGCCCCTCAGGTGGCCCGGGGGCCGTTCGGCGGCCCGGGGGCCTGTGGACTGGCCGGGCGCGTCGGCTCAGGGGTGTCGTCCCGCCAGGGTGCCGAGGGCGCGTAGCGCCGGGGAGCGGCCCGCGCGGGGGACGGTCCAGAGCACCTGGCCGCGTACGCCCCACCGGGCGAGCAGCGCGTTGGACGCCAGGAAGCCGGTGGTGGCGGCGCGTTCCATGAGCGCCACGGGCAGGTCGCAGCGCAGGCCGTCGCCGGCCAGTGTCAGCCACGGGTGAGGGGTGGTCACCGTGGGACGGCGGTGGTGGGTGCCGGCGGTGAAGAGCGGGCAGTCGGCACGCCACTCGTGCCGTGCGTCGACGACCCGCGCCCGCCTCGTCTCGGGGTACACCCGCCGCAGCTGCGCGAGCAGTTCGTCCTGCACCTTGTCCCGGTCCGCGTCCTCGGGGACGGCGTAGGCGTGCAGTTCCACGACCGAGCCGCCGGTGCGCGCCGCCCAGCGGGCGGCCTCGCCCTCGTAGCGTTCCAGGACGCTGATGTTGTCCAGGCCCTCGTAGCCGCTGGTGCCGAGGAAACCGGGGCGGTCGGCCCGCACGGGGCGGTCCAGCCAGAGCCGGGAGACGAGGAACGGCGGTGCGGTGCGCAGCGCGTCGATGTCCTCGCGCCAGGCGCCGGTGCCGAGGCCGGGCGAGGCCGCGACGGTGTGCCGCAGTCCCTCGGTGTCCAGGGCGAGCACCACCGCGTCGTACCGGGCGGTGCCGGTGCCGGTGCGTACCCGGGCCCCGCCGTCGTCGAGGGGGTCGATGCCGTGGACGGCCGTGCCGGTGCGGATGTCGGCGCCCAGCCGCCGCAGGTAGTCGCCGAGCGGCTCCCACAGGGCCTGGGGGAAGGGCTCGTCGGGCACGTCGAACAGCAGCCCCTCGGACGAACCGAGGAAGTAGATGTGGAACATCAGCATCAGCTCGGCGGCGGACAGTTCCCGCGGATCGGCGAAGAAGCTGCGCGAGAACACCTCGAAGGCCAGGTGGTGCGCGGCCTCGGGGAAGCGCACGCCGCGCAGGAACCCGGTCGCGCTGACGTGGTCGAACCGCTCGTACACCTGCGGCACGCGGACGTCCAGCAGCGGCAGCGCCGCGCGGGCGTCCATGGAGGTCAGGTCGCGCCAGCCGAAGGTGGGGCTGAGGGCGACGAAGCCGAGGGCGCTGAGCGGCGGGGTGCGCGGGACGCGGGCGAAGCTGTCGGTCAGTCCGCCGCTGTGCCGCAGGGGGTAGTCGGGCAGCGGGGTGAGCCGGTCGAGGCCGGGGTCGGTCCGGCGCAGCAGGCCGCGCAGGTTGTAGTACTGGCGGAAGAACGCGTGGAAGCCGCGGCTCATGGTCACCTCGGAGCCGTCGGCGAGCCGGGTGCGCCGCCCGGCGAGGCGGCCGCCGAGGGACTCCTCCCGTTCGTAGAGGGTGACCCGGGCGCCGCGCTCGGCCAGTCCGGTGGCGGCGGCGAGGCCGGCGATGCCGCCGCCCACCACGGCGACGGACGGCGCGTCCCCCGGCCCGAACCGGTCCCGGCCGGGGGCGGGCATCAGCACCTCGGCCTTGCGGTCCCGGCCGCGGCGGGCGGAGTGTCCGGCCCGGCCGCCGCTCATCGGGCGGCCGCCGCTCATCGGGCGGCCTCCGCTGCCGGGGCGGCCTCCGCGGCCGGGGTCGCCTCCGCGGCCGGGGCGGAGCCGTTGCGGGCGACGAAGGTGTGGGTGATGCCGGTCTGCCATCCGGCCAGCGGCAGCGCGCGGGCGTCCGCGAACCCGGCGCGGGCCAGCCGGCCGGTGAAGGCGGGGGCGGTGTCGAAGGCGAGGACGCTGTGCCACAGGTGCCGGTACAGGGCCCGGTCGCCGGTGAGGGTGCCCGCCGGGATGACGACCCCCTGGCAGACGGCCGTCCACAGCGCCCGGTGCGCGGGTGAGCCGCCGAGGCTGTACTCGTGCACGGCCAGTCGCCCGCCCGGCTTCAGCCGGGTCCGCACCGAGCGCAGCACAGCGTCCGGATCGGAGACGTTGCGGAACAGGTAGGCGGCGAACACCGCGTCGAACGGGCCCTCGTCGGCCGTCGTCAGTTCCTCGGCGCTCAGGTGCAGGAAACGCACCCGGTCGGGCCACGGCTTGGCCAGCGCCCGGCGGAGCATGCCGCCGGAGGCGTCCACGGCGGTGATCCGGGCCCGGGGCGCGGCCCGCAGCAGGGCCCGGGTGGAGGCGCCGGTGCCGCATCCGAGGTCGAGCACGTGCAGTCCGGCCCCGTCGTCGGGCAGCCGGAGCCGGCGCGCCGAGCGGAGCAGGTCGGTGCGGTAACCGGGGTTGAGGGCCGTGAGCCGGTCGTAGGTGCGGGACGCGTGGTCGAAGGCGCGTGCCAGGTCGTGGTCGCGCAGCAGGGTCATCGGTGGCTCTCTCCGGTTCCTGGGAGGGGGTGGGTTCTGCGGGGCAGGAAGGGCACCTCGAGCGCGGTGCGCAGCATCGGTCCCACCGGGGTGCGCAGGCCGATGCCCCACTCCTCCCGGAGCGAGGTCGCGCCGTCGAGGAAGCGCAGCAGGCGGTGTGCGGGCGTACGGCGGAACAGGCCGGTGAAGAAGGCGGGGCCGTCGACGCGGCCGGTGTCCAGGGCCCGCAGCAGCACCGCGTCCATGGCGAGGGCTCGCCGCCCGTGCGGCGGGGGCACGGTGCCGCGGCCCTCGCGCAGGGCGGTGGCGACGGCCCGGCTGTGCCGCTGGACGGCGGCGAAGGTGTAGCCGGTGGCGGGGCGCGTGGCGCCGCCGGCCGTGCCGATGCGGAACACGGAGCGGCCGGCGCGGCGCGGGAAGCGCCCGTCGGTCATGGGGATGACGCCCTGCTCGGCCGACTCGACGTCGAACGCGCCCAGCTTCAGCACGTCGCGGGCGTAGTGGCCGAGTGCGGCCTCGTACGCCGCGGTGGTCAGCGGGGAGCGGGAGAACTCGGTGTACTCCACGAGCGCCCGGTCCGGCGCCAGCGGGAGGACGTAGCCGAAGGCGAGCCCGTGCCGGGGCTGCGGCACCCGGAAGTCCATGAGGTCGGCGACCGCGGGGTCGAACCGGGCCCGGCCCGTCCGCACGAACCACCCGCGGAAGTGCTGGAGCAGCTGCGTGCGGGCCGGGGGCAGCCCCGGCGGCGGGCGGGAGTCGAACACGTACCGGGCGCGCAGCGTCAGGGCCCGCCCGTCGGGTGCCGTGCACCGGACCTCCGCGCCCCCGGGGACGTCCCGCACGGTCTGTGCCGTCGCCCGCAGCAGGCGCCCGCCGGGGTCCCGCTCCAGACGCGCGTGCACGAGCCGCTCGAACGCCGAGGAGCGCACCATGCGGTAGGTCGCCGGGGCCGGGTCGACGGTGAGGGCGGTGCCGTCGCGGCCGTGCACCCGCAGCAGGGACCAGTCGGCCGTCACCGCCGCGCCGAGCCCGTCGTCGCCTTCGTCGTCACCGTCGCCGTCGCCGTCGTCCCAGTAGCACCAGGTCCGTTCGGCCGGGCGCGTGGGACCGTCCGGGGGCTCCACGACGGTGACGGTGGCCGTGCCGGTCCCGAGCAGCCGGTGGGCCAGGCTCAGCCCGGCTGCCCCGCCCCCGACGATCACGACGTCCGGCCCGCCGGACACGTCCGCGACGGCGCCGGCGGCCGCCTGCCCGCGCGCACCGCTCATCCGCACACCCGCTCCCACCGCCCGGCCGAGGCCGCCATCCGATCCTCCGTCACTTCCCCGTCCGGGCGGCTCCCGGATGCGGCCGGACCCGGCTAACGCGACACGACCGACTCCAGGAGGGCGACGGCCTCCGCCAGTCCGGCCGGCCGCGGCAGCCCGGTCACCGCCCGGCCCGCCCAGCCCGGCCCGATCGTCAGGACGACCGGTTTGCGCCGGGCACCGCGTACCCCCCATTCCATCGCGGCAACGTGCGCGGCGAGGGGACGGCTCGCGGTGGTACGGGACTGGGCCCACAGCGCCACCGCCGCCGGGCCGGTCCTGCGGACGGCGGTGACGAGGGACTCCACGGGCAGCGCGCCCCCGAACATCCGCACGGGCAGGCCGCGTTCGGCCAGCGCGGCGGCCAGCACCTCCAGCGGCAGGGTGTGGCTCTCCCCCGGCACGCACGCGAGCACGATGGTGGCCCCGGGGCGGTCGGCGGCGGAGGGCGGGGTGCAGCGCCGCAGCGCGCCGGAGACGTGCCAGGACAGGAAGTGCTCCACCTCGACGTACTTCTCGCCCGAGCTCTCCCACTTGCGGCCGACCGCCTGGAGCGTCGGCATGATCACCTCGGTCCACGCGGTGACCAGCCCGTGTTCGTCGATCGCCGAGCCGAGCAGGTCGTCCAGCGCGGCGGCGTCCAGCCGCAGGGCGGCCCGGGCGATGCCCTTGCACTCCTGGCGCACGTCGCCCAGGCGCATCCCGCTTCCGGCACGGCTGCCTCCCCGGGCCGTCCCGGCACCCCGGGCGGAGCGGCGACCCGGCGCGCCGGCGACGGCGGCGGAGGAGGAGGCGTAGGAGGAGGACGACGACTCCGCGTCCGGGCCGTCGCCGGAAGTTGCGTCGATTGCCGCCCGGCCCCGACCGGACACCCCTGCCGCGTCGGTCGCAGCCCCGTCCGTTGCGTCGAAACGGCCGGGAGCGGAGTCGGGGGGCGACGCCCCCGCCGGGTCCCCGTCCCCGAGGGGCCCGCCCGCTGCCGGCGGCGTCTCGCTCAGGACCGTCCGGGCCGCTTCGGCGGGTGCCACACCCGTCGCCGTCAGCGCGCACATGCGCTCCAGCCGGGCCATGTCCACGGCGGTCCACCTGCGGTGCCGGCCCCCCGTGTGCGCGTCGGGCCCGAGGCCGTAGCGCCGGTCCCAGGTGCGGACGGTCGTGGGGGCCACGCCCAGCCGCCGTGCCACCTCACCGGTGGTCAGTCCCGCGTCCCCGGGCAGCTCGGCGCGCGGCTGCCGGGCCACCGTGCGGTCGTCGCGGTGATGGCGGTCGTCGCGGTCGCGTTCTCGTGCACCCATGCGTCGATCGTACGACGCACAAACGACGCATGTTGAGCTGCGTCGTTTATGCACCGAACACTGGCGGGGAACGCACGGCCGGCGCCTTCCCCGCCGCAGCCGGTGCGGTCCGACAACGGCCTTCCGTCCCCGTACGGAGCCCGGCAGGAGGAACCCGGCCATGATCACGAACACACGAGTCGCCGCCCCAGCCCCGCCCGTGGAGGAGACGCGTGACGAGGAGGAACTGGCCCGTGGCCTGCTGGCCGCCGACGAGGAGGCGTTCGCCGCGATATACCGGCGCTGGGGCTCCTTGGTCCACACCATGGCCACCCGGGTGCTCGGCGATACCTACGAGGCGGAGGACGTCACCCAGCAGGTCTTCCTCGGCGCCTGGCACGGCCGCGCGGGATTCCGCCCGGAGCGGGGGCCCCTGGGCGCCTGGCTGGTCGGGATCACCCGCCGCAAGATCGTCGACGCGCTGGCGGCCAGGACGAGGCGACTGACCCTCGCCGACTCCGCCGCCCGGGACGCGGACGCCCCGGCGGGCCACGGCGAGTCGGCACCGGACCGCGTCCTGGACCGCGTCCTGCTGATCGACGCCCTGGCCCGGTTGCCGCACCACCAGCGGGAGGTGCTGTGCATGGCCTTCTACGAGGACCTGACCCAGACGCAGATCGCCGAACGCACCGGCATGCCCCTGGGCACCGTCAAGAGTCACGCCCGCCGCGGCCTGCACCGGCTGCGCCAGACGGTCGAGCAGCCCCCGGTCCACGACACCGGCGTGTGACGCGACTTCGGCCGGCCTGCGGCGGCACGCATCCGCAGCGGCCCCGGCACCCGAAACAGGACCGAGACTCCGCACCGTACGGAGACTTGCTGAAGGGATGATTCCGATGACCTCCCCCCTCCGCCTCGCCCTCGCCGCCTCGACCGGTGCCTGCGCCCTGGCGCTCGGCGTGACCGCGCCCGCCCTGGCCGCCGACGACTCCGGCAAGGCCATGGTGTCCGTCTTCCACGGCATCCCCGGTATGACGGTGGACGTGTACGCCAACGGCGACGAACTGATCGGCGACTTCAAGCCCGGCACCGTGACGGACCCGCAGTCCCTCGACGCCGGCACCTATGACATCAAGATCTTCGAAGCGGGTCAGGGGCCGGACGGCACCCCGGCCCTGGAGAAGAAGGTGGAGGTGCCCGAGGGCGGCAACGCCACGGTCGCCGCCCACCTCTCCGCCGACGGCAAGCCCGAGCTGACGGCCTTCACCAACGACGTCTCGCAGGTCGACGCGGGCAAGTCCCGCCTGACGGTCCGCCATGTCGCCGCGGCACCCGCCGTCGACGTCCGCGCCGGCGGGCAGACGGTCTTCAGCGACCTGACCAACCCGAAGGAGGACACCGCCGTGGTCGACGCGGGCACGATCAACGCGGACGTGGTGCTCGCCGGCACGGACACGGTGGCCATCGGCCCGGCCGACCTGAACCTCGCGGAAGGCACGAGCAACGTCGTCTACGCCTGGGGCAGCGCGCAGGACAAGAACCTGGCCCTGGCCACCCAGACGTTCAGCGGCATGGAGTCCGCTCCGCGCGGTGTCCCCGCCGGCGGCAGCGGGGCCGCCATGACCCCGAACTCCTCCGACCTGTCGGCCGGCTGGGCCGTCGCGGGCGGGGCGGCCGTGCTGACGGGCGCGCTGCTGGTCCGCCGGATCGCCGGCCGGCGTGGCTGACCGCGCGCGCCGGCTGACCGGACCGATCGTGGCGGCTGCCGCTCTGGCAGCCGTCCTCGGTTTTCCGCCGGCCCCGGGGGAGGCCCCGGCCGGGGCGGACTTCGGGGCGGCCCGTTCGGACGCCGCGTCCCGCACGGCCCCTCCGGCCGAGGGCGCCGGCCCGGGGATCACGCACCGCCGGCTCCCCGCGGCACCGGCACCCCCGCCCGAGCAGGTCCTCGCGCCCCGCGCCGGCCTCGACGCCCGGGTCCGCCCGGTGGGCGTGACGGGCCAGGGCGACATGGCCGTCCCCGAGGACCCCTCCGAGGCCGGCTGGTACCGCTACGGCCCCGCGCCGGGCGGCGACCGGGGCTCGGCCGTGCTCGTCGGGCACGTCGACGACGACACCGGGGAGATCGGCGAGTTCGCCGCGCTCCTCGACGTGCGCCCCGGGGACCGGGTGGAGGTGCGCCGGGCGGAGGCCGGGCCGGTGCGCTACCGCGTCGTCGCGCGCCGGACCGTGCCGAAGGGCGAACTGCCCGCCTCGGCGTTCCGCCGCTCCGGCGCTCCGGTGCTCACGCTCATCACCTGCGCGCCGCCGTTCGTCCCCGAGCGGGGCGGCTATCTGTCCAACCTCGTCGTCACGGCGGAGCCCGTCGAGCCCGGGAGGGCGTAGTGGCCCACGTAGAGCCCGCTCACCTGGTGGAACTCGCCCTGGGGCATGGCACGGCGAGTGAAGAGGACGCCGGGGCGCTGCGGCACATCGACCGGTGCCGTCGCTGCCGGGACGAGCTGCGGACGATGACCCGCGTGGTGACCGCCGCCCGCACGGCCCAGCTGGTCGACCTCCCGGCCGCGCCCCCGGAGCGCGTCTGGCAGCGCATCACCCAGGACCTCTCCCCCCGGCCCCCGGCCCCTCGGGCCCCCGGCGACCGCACGAAGAGGGACAGACTCCTCGCCACGGCCTGCGCCGTCACGCTCCTGGCCGCCGCCGTCAGGGCCGCCCACCGCGCCCGCCGTCCGCGCACCGGGGCCGGCTAGGCCCGCGGCTGCGGGCAGCGAAGCGGAGGACGGCACCTCAGACGGACCCCTGAGCCGTTGTGTACACATGAGACACTCGGTACACTTGGGCGCATGACACAGCCGTTGCCCACAGAGTCCATCCGCGATGTCCGGGCACACCTGGCCGAGGTCGTGGAGCGGGCCGACCGCGACGACCTGCCCACAGTGATCACGCGTCGGGGCAAGCAGGTGGCTGCCGTGGTGTCCATCGAAGTCCTCCGGAAGTACCAGGAGTGGGAAGAGCGCGAGATCAACCGCATCATTGACGAGCGCATGGCCAACCCGGCTCCCGGCGTCCCCATCGAGGACATCATGAGGGAGACGCTGGCGCGCAGTGAGTGAGTACCGCACGGTCTTCCGGCCCGAGGCTCAGGCCGAGCTCCGCAAGGTCCCGCGAGACATGGCCCTCCGCATTCTGGCCAAGCTGACCGAGCTGGAGAGCGACCCGCTGGGATTCAACACCACGGCACTCGTCTCCCAACCCGACCGGCGCCGCCTCCGGGTGGGCGATTACCGCGTGATCTACACGCTCGACAACGGTGAACTGGTGGTGTGGGTCGTGCACGTCGGGCATCGCTCCACCGTCTACGACACCTGAGGTCTCCTGACACCCACCTGGTCGGAGGAATCCCGCACCGATCCGGCACGGGATCGACGAAGGGGCCGGACTCTCAGAGCCCGGCCCCTTCCGACGTGAATGTCGGCCGCTCACACGTTGAAGCGGAACTCCACCACGTCGCCGTCCTGCATGACGTAGTCCTTGCCCTCCATGCGGGCCTTGCCCTTGGCGCGGGCCTCGGCGACCGAGCCGACCTCCACCAGGTCGTCGAAGGAGATGACCTCCGCCTTGATGAAGCCCTTCTGGAAGTCCGTGTGGATGACGCCGGCCGCCTCGGGGGCCGTGGCGCCCTTCTTGATGGTCCAGGCGCGGGACTCCTTGGGACCGGCCGTGAGGTACGTCTGCAGGCCGAGCGTGCGGAAGCCGACGTGCGCCAGGGTCGCGAGGCCCGGCTCCTCCTGGCCGACGGACTGGAGCAGCTCCAGCGCCTCGTCCTCGTCGAGCTCGGCGAGGTCCGCCTCCAGCTTGGCGTTGAGGAAGATCGCCTCGGCGGGGGCGACCAGGGCCCGCTGCTCGTTCTTGAAGTCCTCGTCGGTCAGCTCGTCCTCGTCGACGTTGAAGACGTAGAGGAACGGCTTGGTCGTGAGCAGGTGCAGGTCGTGCAGGAGCTCGGCGCGCTCGCTGCCCTGGACGACGCCGTGCGCGAAGAGCGTGTCGCCCTTCTCCAGGATCTCCTTGGCCTCCTCGACGGCCTTCACCTTCGGGGCGATGTCCTTCTTGATCCGCGACTCCTTCTGGAGCCGGGGCAGGACCTTCTCGATGGTCTGCAGGTCCGCGAGGATCAGCTCGGTGTTGATCGTCTCGATGTCGTCCTTGGGCGAGACCTTGCCGTCCACGTGCACGACGTTCTCGTCCTTGAAGGCCCGGATGACCTGGCAGATCGCGTCGGACTCGCGGATGTTCGCGAGGAACTTGTTGCCCAGGCCCTCGCCCTCGCTCGCACCGCGCACGATGCCCGCGATGTCGACGAAGTCGACCGTCGCCGGGAGCACCCGCTGCGAGCTGAAGATCTCCGCCAGCTTCGTCAGGCGGGGGTCGGGCACGCCGACCACGCCGACGTTGGGCTCGATCGTGGCGAACGGGTAGTTGGCCGCCAGCACGTCGTTCTTGGTCAGGGCGTTGAACAGGGTCGACTTGCCGACATTCGGCAGACCGACGATTCCGATCGTGAGCGACACGTTGCGACTTCCCGTGAGTGGAGGGGGCGGGGGGCCGATGGAGCGGCCGATCCACCAGTCTACGGCGTGCCCGCCACCGCCCCGGCGACGTATCGAACGCTTGCCCAGGCTGGGGTCCACGGCGTGTCAGACAGCCTATTCGGCATATTGAACGACCTAAGTTGGTGCGGTGGAGCGATACAGGACGCGACCTGCCCAGTACGGAACGCGACGCGACCGGCCGCGGCCGCCCCTGCCGCCGCAGGTGAAGCGCGGTGCGGACGGCCGTCCCGCGCGCCCGGCCCGGCCCCCGGGCCAGCAGCGGCCCCCCGGCCAGCAGCGGCGCCCGGCTCCGGTGCGACGGCCCGCCGCCGCCCCCGCTCCGGCCGCCCGGGGCCTGCCGAACCCGCGGCTGACCGGGCTCGGCAGCGGGCTGTTCTGCGCGGCCGTGATGTTCCTGCTGGGCGCCCTCTGCTCGGCCCTGTTCGGGGCGTCGCTCACGGCGTACGGGGTGCTGTTCCTGCCGGTGTGCGTGCTGACCGCACTGTGGGTGCGGCCCGGGGACCTGATGACCGCGCCCATCGTGGTGCCGATCGCGTTCGCCGTGGGACTGCTGCCGCTGGCCGACGGCGACAGCGGGGCGGGCGGCCGGCTGATGGGCCTGGTGACGGCACTCGCCACGCAGGCCGGCTGGCTGTACGGCGGGACGCTCGTCGCCGGGGTGCTCGTGATCGCCCGCCGGATCCGGCTGGTGCACCGGCGCCGGACGGCGGCGGCGCGCCAGCCGGCCGCCTAGAGCTCCGCCACCCGCATCGCCGCGCCGACGATCCCCGCGTTGTTCTGCAACTGCGCGGGGACGATCTCGGCCTTGACGCCCTCGATGTGGGGCAGGAACTTGTGGGCCTTGCGGCTGACGCCGCCGCCGATGATGAACAGCTCGGGCGAGAACAGCATCTCCACGTGCGCGAGGTACGTGCTCACCCGGTGCGTCGCCCAGTGCTCCCACGTCATGTCGTGGTCCTCGCGCACCTTGCTGGAGGCCCGCTTCTCCGCGTCGTGCCCGTCCAGCTCCAGGTGGCCCAGCTCGGTGTTGGGCACGAGGGCGCCGTCGACGAAGAGCGCGCTGCCGATGCCCGTGCCGAACGTGAGCAGGATGACGGTGCCCCGGCGGCCGCGGCCCGCGCCGAAGTGCATCTCGGCGACGCCCGCCGCGTCCGCGTCGTTCAGCACCGTCACCGGCAGGCCGCCCAGCCGCTCGCCGAGCAGGGCCCGGGCGTCGGTGTCGATCCAGCCGGCGTCGACGTTCGCCGCCGTGCGGATGGTGGCCCCGTCGGTGACCACGCCGGGGAACGTGACGCCGACCGGCCCCGACCAGCCGAAGTGGTCGACGACCTGCTTGACGCCGTCGGCCACCGCGTCGGGGGTCGCCGGGTGAGGGGTGAGGACCTTGTGGCGCTCCTGCGCCAGGTCGCCCTTGTCGAGATCCACCGGGGCGCCCTTGATCCCGGAACCGCCGATGTCCACACCGAAGATCTGCATGACACCCACGTTACGACGTACGACGGACGGTCACGGGCCGGACGGCGGTCACCGCCCGGCCCTCGGCACGATCACTCCGCGGAACGTTCACCGGTCCCGGCGCCGCCCCGCCCGGCGACCAGCGCGGCCGCCTCCTCGCGCAGATCGCGGCGCAGCTCCTTGGGCAGGGAGAAGGTGATGGACTCCTCGGCCGCCTTGACGATCTCGACGTCCTCGAAGCCGCGCCGGGAGAGGAACTCCAGGACCTGCTCGACGAGGATCTCCGGGACGGAGGCGCCGGAGGTGACGCCGACCGTGGTCACGCCCTCCAGCCAGGCCTCGTCGATCTCGTCGGCGAAGTCCACGAGGTAGGCCTCGCGGGCGCCGGCGATCTTGGCGACCTCGACGAGCCGCTTGGAGTTGGACGAGTTGCGCGAGCCGACCACGATGACCAGGTCGGACTCGGCGCCCATCTGCTTCACGGCCAGCTGACGGTTCTGCGTGGCGTAGCAGATGTCGTCGCTGGGCGGGGAGACGAGCTGCGGGAACTTCTCCTTCAGCGCGTCGACGGTCTCCATGGTCTCGTCGACGGACAGCGTGGTCTGGGAGAGCCAGACGACCTTGGAGGGGTCGCGGACCTCGACCTTGGCGACGTCGCCGGGGCCGTCGACGAGCTGGATGTGGTCGGGGGCCTCGCCGGAGGTGCCGATGACCTCCTCGTGGCCCTCGTGGCCGATCAGCAGGATGTCGTAGTCCTCACCGGCGAACCGCACGGCTTCCTTGTGGACCTTGGTGACCAGGGGGCAGGTGGCGTCGATGGTGGCGAGCTTGCCGCGCTCGGCCTCCTCGTGGACGACGGGGGCCACGCCGTGCGCGGAGAACATGACGATGTTCCCCGGGGGCACTTCCTCCGTCTGCTCGACGAAGATCGCGCCCTTCTTCTCCAGGGTCTGCACGACGTACTTGTTGTGGACGATCTCGTGCCGGACGTAGACCGGAGCGCCGTACTGCTCCAGCGCTTTCTCGACGGCGATCACGGCGCGGTCCACGCCCGCGCAGTAGCCACGGGGGGCGGCGAGCAGGACACGGCGGCCAGGCGAAGCAGACATGCGTCCCATCGTAAGGCCGCGTTCGGCGGGTCAAAGATCGCGGCCGTCCGCGGTCCCCGGGAAGACTGAACGAACGGGAACGGCGGTGACGCGGAGCGGAGGGCGGGCCACGATGGCGGAGACCGGTACGCGGGCCCCTTCCCCGGGCGGGGAGCACGCCCTGCGGCGCAGCCTCGGCTTCCGCGACCTGGTCGTCTACGGGCTGCTCTTCATCGCGCCGATGGCCCCGGTGGGCGTGTTCGGCACGCTGGACGCCAAGTCGCACGGCGCGGTGGCGCTGGTGTACGTCGTGGCCACGGTCGCGATGGCGTTCACCGCGTTCAGCTACGCCCAGATGGTCCGGGTAGTCCCGCAGGCCGGGTCGGTGTTCGCCTACGCGCGCGTGGCGCTCGGCAACGGGGCCGGGTTCGTGGCGGGCTGGATGGCGATGCTGGACTACGTCCTGATCCCGGCGGTGGCGTACCTGTTCTCGGGCGTGGCGATGAACGCGCTGGTCCCGGAGGTGTCGCGGTGGGTGTGGTCGGCGCTCGCGGTCCTGGTGACGACGCTGCTCAACCTGTGGGGCGTCCGGGCGGCCGCCCGGGTGGGCTTCCTGGTGCTGGCGATGGAGGTCGTGGTCCTGGCCGTGTTCGTCGTGACGGCGATCGTGGTGCTGGCGCGGGACGGGGCGGAGCGGGATTGGCTGTCGCCGCTGACGGGGGACGGCTCGCAGGGCGCGTTCGCGCTGTCGGCGGTGCTGGGGGCGGTGTCGGTGGCGGTGCTGTCGTATCTGGGGTTCGACGCGATCGCCTCCTTCGCGGAGGAGGTCACGGGCGGTTCGGCGAAGATCGCGCGGGCGCTGCTGTTCTGCCTGGCGCTGGCGGGTGTGCTGTTCCTCGTGCAGACCTACCTGGTGGCCCTGCTGGAGCCGGTGTCGTCCGCGCGGCTGGCGGCGGAGCCGGGCCGGCAGGGGTCGGCGTTCTACGACACGCTGGACGCCGCGGTCGGCACCTGGCTGCACGACCTGGTGGCGGTGAGCAAGGCCATCGGTGCCGCGTTCGCGGCGCTGGCCGGGCAGGCCGCGGCGGGCCGGCTGCTGTTCGCGATGGGACGCGACGGGCGGCTGCCGCGCGTGCTGGCGCGGACCGACGCCGGGGTGCCGCGGGTGGCCCTGCTGGTCGCGGCGGTGATCACGCTGGTGGCGGCGGTGTGGGCGGCCCGCCGCGACGACGGCATGGACCAGCTGGTGTCGGTCGTCGACGTGGGCGCCCTCACGGCGTTCACGCTGCTGCACGCGAGCGTGGTGGGCTGGTTCGCGGTGCGGCGCCGGGGCGGCCCGGTGAGCTGGTGGCGCCATGTACTGATCCCGGTGGCGGGCGCGGCGATCACGGTCGCGGTGATCGTGGAGGCGTCGCCCACCGCCCAGGCGGTGGGCGCGGTGTGGCTGGCGATCGGCCTGACGGTGCTCGCGGCCCAACGAGGCCGCCGCCCCGCCCGGGACACCACCCCGTGACGCGCCCGCGGGTCGTGACCCCGGCCTGGACGGCCGGGAGCGGGCGGGGGCGGGCAGGGGCGTGTTGTCGGTGGGGGCCACTACGCTCGCGGCATGGCAGTGAACACGACCCCGGAGTCCCCACTGCCCGTCGGTGAGGTGTCGCGCCTCATCGGGGGGTGGATCGACCGGCTCGGCGCGGTGTGGGTCGAGGGGCAGATCACGCAGTTGTCGCGGCGGCCCGGCGCCGGTGTGGTGTTCCTGACCCTGCGCGACCCCTCGCACGACATCTCGGTCGGCGTGACCTGCTACCGGCAGGTGTTCGACCAGGTGGCGGACGTCGTGAGCGAGGGCGCCCGGGTCGTCGTCCTGGCCAAGCCCGAGTGGTACGCGCCGCGCGGGCAGCTGTCGCTGCGGGCCACCGAGATACGGCCCGTGGGCGTCGGCGAGCTGCTCGCGCGCCTGGAGCAGCTGAAGAAGTCCCTCGCCCGGGAGGGCCTGTTCGCGCCGGAGCGCAAGAAGCCGCTGCCGTTCCTGCCCCAGCTCATCGGGCTGGTCTGCGGCCGGGCCTCGGCCGCCGAGCGGGACGTGCTGGAGAACGCCCGGCACCGCTGGCCCGCCGTCCGCTTCGAGGTGCGCAACGTGGCCGTGCAGGGCGTGCACGCCGTGCCGCAGGTCGTGCAGGCCGTGAAGGAGCTCGACGCGCTCGACGACGTGGACGTGATCATCGTCGCCCGGGGCGGCGGCAGCGTCGAGGACCTGCTGCCGTTCTCCGACGAGCAGCTGGTCCGCACGGTCGCCCAGTGCCGCACGCCCGTGGTGTCGGCCATCGGGCACGAGCCGGACAACCCGCTGCTGGACCACGTGGCCGACCTGCGGGCCTCGACGCCGACCGACGCCGCCAAGAAGGTCGTGCCGGACGTGGGCGAGGAGTTCGAGCGGGTGCGGCAGCTGCGGGACCGGGCCCGGCGGTGTGTGCACGCGCTGCTCGACCGGGAGGAGCGCGGCCTGGCGCACGCGCTGTCCCGCCCCTCGATCCAGGACCCGCACCGCATGATCGACGAGCGCGCGGACCAGGTCGAGGACCTGCTCGACCGCGCCCGGCGCTGCCTGCGCCACCAGCTCGACCGGGCCGAGTCGGAGCTGACGCACACGCACGCACGCGTGGTGGCCCTCTCCCCCGCCGCGACCCTCAAGCGCGGCTACGCCGTGCTCCAGCGGCCGGACGGGCACGCGGTGCGCGACCCGGGCGAGGTGGAGCCCGGCCAGACCCTGCGCGCCCGGGTCTCCGAGGGTGAGTTCTCCGTACGAGTGGACACATAGGGTGGGTGGATGACCAGCGAGGTGGAACAGGCGCCGGGCGTGAGTGAGGCGCTCGGGTACGAGCAGGCGCGGGACGAGCTGATCGAGGTCGTCCGCCGTCTGGAGGCGGGCGGTACGACGCTGGAGGAGTCCCTGGCGCTGTGGGAGCGCGGCGAGGAGCTGGCCCGGGTGTGCCGGCGCTGGCTGGAGGGGGCGCGGGCCCGGCTGGACGCGGCGCTGGCTGACGAGGCCGTGGCCGACGAGGACGGCGAGTAGCGGGATCCCCGGTCATCTCCGGTTTTCCGGACGGTGACGCACGACACCCCCCACTTAGTTGAACGTTGAACTTCATTGGCGTAGGGTCGCAGACGTCAGCCGGTCCGGCTCCCGCCGGGCCCGACGTACGTCCCGAGAAGGTTCTCCATGTCTCTCGTTCTTGACCCCGCCGCCCAGGACCTCCTGTTCCGCGAGGCCCGCACCGCCAACGCGTTCACCGACGAGCCGGTGACCGACGAGCAGGTGAAGGCGATCTACGACCTGGTCAAGTACGGCCCGACCGCCTTCAACCAGACCCCGCTGCGCATCACCCTGGTCCGCTCCCCCGAGGCCCGTGAGCGCCTGGTCGCGCACATGTCCGAGGGCAACCGTGCCAAGACCGCGGCCGCCCCCCTGGTCGCGATCCTCGCCGCGGACAACGAGTTCCACGAGGAGCTGCCCCAGCTGTTCCCGGCCTTCCCCCAGGCCAAGGACGCCTTCTTCGCCGAGCGCCCCGTCCGTGAGGGCTCCGCCGCGATGAACGCCGCCCTCCAGGCCGCGTACTTCATCGTCGGCGTCCGCGCCGCCGGTCTCGCCGCCGGCCCGATGACCGGCTTCGACTTCGAGGGCGTGCGCAAGGAGTTCCTCGACGACGACCACACCCCGCTGATGGTCGTCAACATCGGCCGCCCGGGCCCGGACGCCTGGTACCCGCGCTCCCCGCGCCTGGAGTACGAGCAGGTCGTCACCACGGTCTGACCGCACACGACGAAGGCCCCCGGTACGCACCGGGGGCCTTCGTCGTGTGCCGGTCGCGCGAGGACCTTTCGCGTGTCCGGCGCGGCTACTTCGTCTCGAGCGCCTGCGCCATGCGCGTCAGCTGCCCGAACCCCGCGGTGCCCGTGACGACCGTCGTCGAGCCCTTGGTGCCCTCCAGCACCAGCGCGTCGTAGCGGCCGCCCTCGTAGCGGGTCCACGTCCTGCCGTCGATCGTCTGGGTCCGGCCGGTCTCCCGCGCCCCCTGCGTCGCCTCGTCCAGGAAGACGGGCCGACGCTGAGTGGACTGCTCGACCGCCACGTACTCCCCGTCGGGGTCGTGGAACCCCAGGTGCCAGGCGTCGAAGTCGTCGCCCCGGAAGCGGACGGAGGTGGCCTTCCACGCGTCGGACAGGCCCTCGGGCGCGGCGACGGGGTAGGGGGCGGCGCGGCGGGCCGTGAGCAGCTCGACCCGGTAGTCGACGCGCTTGACGTCGGGTTGGCTCTCGTCGTGCGGGATGAAGAGGTAGATGAAGCCCGCCACGAGGACGATGACCCCGAGGGAGAGGATCATGTCGCGCGCCGTCTTCTGCTTGCCGTTCGTACCTGCCACGCCCCCTATCGTCGCAGGTGTCCGTCGCGCTCATCCGTGGGGGCCCCTGCTCATTCTGCGCGCCCGGATATAGAGTCGGGCGAACAACACCCTCATCCGGCCGTCGTCGTACAGAAAGGTGCGCTCCGATGACCGAGCATCATCACTTGCCGTCCGAACTCGATGTGCCCTCCGAGGCCCCCGACCGCAACCTCGCCCTGGAGCTGGTCCGGGTGACCGAGGCGGCGGCGATGGCCGCGGGCCGCTGGGTGGGACGCGGGGACAAGAACGGCGCCGACGGTGCCGCAGTGCGTGCCATGCGGACACTCGTCTCCACCGTCTCGATGAACGGCGTCGTCGTCATCGGTGAGGGCGAGAAGGACGAGGCGCCCATGCTGTTCAACGGCGAGCGCGTCGGGGACGGCACCGGGCCCGAGTGCGACATCGCCGTCGACCCGATCGACGGCACGACGCTGACCGCCAAGGGCATGACGAACGCGATCGCGGTGCTGGCCGCCGCCGAGCGCGGGTCGATGTTCGACCCGTCGGCCGTCTTCTACATGGACAAGCTCGTCACCGGGCCGGAGGCCGCCGACTTCGTCGACATCGACGCCCCGGTGTCGGTGAACATCCGCCGGGTCGCCAAGGCCAAGCGCTCCACGCCGGAGGACGTGACCGTCGTCATCCTGGACCGGCCGCGGCACGAGGGCATCATCAAGGAGATCCGCGACACCGGGGCGCGCATCAAGCTGATCTCCGACGGTGACGTGGCCGGCTCGATCCTGGCGCTGCGGGAGGGCACCGGGGTCGACCTGCTGCTCGGCATCGGCGGCACCCCCGAGGGCATCATCTCGGCGTGCGCCGTGAAGTGCCTCGGCGGCACCATCCAGGGCAAGCTGTGGCCCAAGGACGACGAGGAGCGGCAGCGGGCGATCGACGCGGGCCACGACCTCGACCGGGTGCTGACGACCGAGGACCTCGTCACCGGCGAGAACGTGTTCTTCGTGGCGACCGGCATCACGGACGGCGAGCTGCTGCGCGGGGTGCGCTACCGCGCCGAGACCGCGACGACCGACTCCATCGTGATGCGCTCGCGCTCGGGCACGGTCCGCAGGATCGATTCGGAGCACCGGCTGTCCAAGCTGCGCGCGTACAGCGCGATCGACTTCGACAAGGGCAAGTAGCGCCCGTCGGGCGGACAAGGCGAAGGGCGTCCCCGGTGCGGTGGGGACGCCCTTCTCCGTGGGCGTGCGGTCAGCCCGCCGCGGCTATCTGGTTCGCCGCGCGGGCCGTCTTCTTCAACTCCATGTCGCGGCGGCGGCGCCGGGCCAGGACCACGCGGCGCTCCGCGGCGGTCAGGCCGCCCCAGACGCCGTAGGGCTCGGGCTGGAGCAGGGCGTGCTCGCGGCATTCGACCATGACCGGACAGCGGGCGCAGACCCGCTTGGCCGCCTCCTCCCGGGACAGCCGGGCCGCGGTGGGCTCCTTGGAGGGGGCGAAGAACAGGCCGGCCTCGTCCCGCCGGCACACCGCCTCGGTGTGCCACGGGGCGTCCTGGTCCCTGTCTCGCGCTGGCACCCGCGGGGCCGGAACGGCAGCTACCTGCAGGGACGAATGCGGCGGTTGCAGCACGGTCTACTCCTGACGACGGCTTCGCGAGCGAGAGACGATGCAGCAAGGCCTACCCGCTGTACGCGCGCCTATGCACTGAGTTCCCAAGGGCTGCACGCGCCCCGTCCCGCGGGGCCGCGGACCGACCGCCGGCCGGGGCCGGCCGGACTCGTGCACCCGGCCGATTCGCGATCGTCAATGGCCCAGGTGCCTGCGCAAACCCTTGTCGACCTTGCGCTGCACCCGGTCCAGGATGTCCGCGACGAGCTTGCCGCGGCGGGGCCGCGCCTCGACGCTGCCCAGCACGGCCCACCCGTCGACGTAGACGATGGGGGCCTCCGGATCGCCCGAGTCGAGGGTGGCCACCTCGAAGCTGCCGAGGACGCCGCCGCCCATGCCGCGCAGCGACACGTTCTCCGGGACGCGGATGTCGACGCTACCGAAGACCGCCCACGACTTGATGACGACCTGCTGGTGGTCGTAGAGCGCCTCGCTCAGGTCGATCTCGACACTGCCGAAGATCGCGTACGCGTGGATCCGGCGGCCCGCGCGCCAGCGGCCCTTGCGGACCGCGCTGCTGAAGACCGCGACGACGTTGTCGTCCGGCTCGACCGGGATGGCGCCGGCCGTCGGCCGGTGGGGAGCCGCGGCGTGGGCCGCCCCGGGGCCCCGGCCGTGGGCCGCGGGCAGGTCCCGGACGAAGACCTCCAGCTCGCCCACCGTCTTGGCGCGCAGCACCCCCTCGACGCGCTCGGCGTGCTCGTCCGCCGTGAGGCGGCCCTCGGCCAGGGCGTCGTGCAGGAGGTCGGCGATGCGGTCGCGCTCGGCGTCGGAGGCGCGCAGCTCGGAGGCGGCGAGCGCGGCCTGCTGCCGGGTGTCCGGCTTCTGTAGGTCCTGCTTCTGAAGGTCCACGGCAGCAGCGTACCGAAACACGATAGATCGCGACACCCCCCGGGAGCGCGGCCGGTGTGACGAACTGAGCCTTACCTCACAAGCTCGCCGTCCGCGGCAGGTTCTACGCTGGTTGGCGCTCGCCGATGGAGGCGGGCCGCCGTCCATAGAGTGAGGAATGGGCTGAGATGCCTGAGTTCGCGTACACCGATCTGCTCCCCCAGGGAGAGGACACCACCCCCTACCGGCTGGTGACCTCCGAGGGCGTCTCGACGGTCGAGGGACCGGACGGGCGCACCTTCCTCCAGGTGGAGCCGGAGGCGCTGCGCAAGCTCGCCGAAGAGGCGATCCACGACATCCAGCACTACCTGCGCCCGGCCCACCTCGCGCAGCTGCGCCGCATCATCGACGACCCCGAGGCGTCGGGCAACGACAAGTTCGTGGCGCTGGACCTGCTGAAGAACGCCAACATCGCGGCGGCGGGCGTGCTGCCCATGTGCCAGGACACCGGCACGGCCATCGTCATGGGCAAGCGCGGACAGAACGTGCTGACCCAGGGCCGCGACGAGGAGGCCCTGAGCCGCGGCATCTACGACGCCTACCGGAACCTCAACCTGCGCTACTCGCAGATGGCTCCCCTCACCATGTGGGAGGAGAAGAACACCGGCTCCAACCTCCCCGCCCAGATCGAGCTGTACGCGACCGACGGCGGCGCCTACAAGTTCCTGTTCATGGCCAAGGGCGGCGGCTCGGCCAACAAGTCGTTCCTGTACCAGGAGACCAAGGCCGTCCTGAACGAGTCCTCCATGATGAAGTTCCTGGAGGAGAAGATCCGCTCGCTGGGCACGGCGGCCTGCCCGCCCTACCACCTGGCGATCGTGGTCGGCGGCACATCCGCCGAGTACGCCCTGAAGACCGCGAAGTACGCCTCCGCGCACTACCTGGACGAGATCCCCGCCGAGGGCTCCGAGCTCGGGCACGGCTTCCGCGACAAGGAGCTGGAGGAGAAGGTCTTCGAGCTGACGCAGAAGATCGGCATCGGCGCCCAGTTCGGCGGCAAGTACTTCTGCCACGACGTGCGCGTGGTGCGCCTGCCCCGGCACGGCGCGTCCTGCCCGGTGGCCATCGCGGTCTCCTGCTCCGCCGACCGCCAGGCCGTCGCCAAGATCACCGCCGAGGGCGTCTTCCTGGAGCAGCTGGAGACGGACCCGGCGCGGTTCCTGCCGGAGACCACCGACGAGCAGCTCGACGAGAGCGGCGACGTCGTGAGGATCGACCTGAACCAGCCGATGGAGACGATCCTCGCGGAGCTCACCAAGTACCCGGTGAAGACCCGCCTGTCCCTGACCGGCCCGCTGGTCGTGGCGCGCGACATCGCGCACGCCAAGATCAAGGAGCGGCTGGACGCGGGCGAGGAGATGCCGCAGTACCTGAAGGACCACCCGGTGTACTACGCCGGCCCCGCCAAGACCCCCGAGGGCTACGCGTCGGGCTCCTTCGGCCCGACCACGGCCGGCCGGATGGACTCCTACGTGGAGCAGTTCCAGGCGGCGGGCGGCTCCAAGGTGATGCTGGCCAAGGGCAACCGCAGCAAGCAGGTCACCGACGCGTGCCACACGCACGGCGGCTTCTACCTGGGCTCCATCGGCGGCCCGGCCGCACGCCTGGCCCAGGACTGCATCAAGAAGGTCGAGGTCGTCGAGTACGAGGAGCTCGGCATGGAGGCGGTCTGGAAGATCGAGGTCGAGGACTTCCCGGCGTTCATCGTCGTGGACGACAAGGGCAACGACTTCTTCCAGGACCCGGCCCCGGCGCCGACCTTCACCTCCATTCCGGTACGCGGTCCCGGACTCGCCTGACGCGGGCGGTGACGAATCGCCTCCACGGGGAACAGTGGTCGCGGCGCTGACGCTGTGACACGTGGAGGTGATCGTCGATGACCGACGAGCAGGACAGGACCGAGTACCGCACCGAGCACGACTCCATGGGCGAGGTGCGGGTGCCCGCGCACGCCAAGTGGCGGGCCCAGACCCAGCGGGCCGTGGAGAACTTCCCGGTCTCCGGGCAGCGCATCGAGCGCGCGCACATCGAGGCGCTGGCCCGCATCAAGGGCGCCGCGGCCAAGGTCAACGCGGAGCTGGGGGTCCTGGACGAGGACGTCGCGCAGGCGATCCAGGAGGCGGCCGGGGAGGTCGCCGAGGGCCGATGGGACGAGCACTTCCCGGTCGACGTGTTCCAGACCGGGTCGGGGACCTCGTCGAACATGAACACCAACGAGGTCATCGCCACGCTGGCGAGCGAGCGGCTGGGCCGCGGCGTGCACCCGAACGACCACGTGAACGCCTCCCAGTCGTCCAACGACGTCTTCCCCTCCTCGATCCACATCGCGGCCACCGCGGCCGTGACGCGTGACCTGGTCCCGGCGCTGGAGCACCTCGCCGCCGCCCTGGAGCGCAAGGCGGAGGAGTTCGCCGATGTCGTGAAGTCGGGCCGGACGCACCTGATGGACGCCACGCCCGTGACGCTCGGCCAGGAGTTCGGCGGGTACGCGACCCAGGTGCGCTACGGGGTCGAGCGGCTGCGGTCCTCCCTGCCCCGGCTCGCCGAACTGCCCCTCGGCGGTACGGCCGTCGGCACCGGCATCAACACCCCGCCCGGCTTCTCCGCCGCCGTCATCGAGGAGGTCGCCCGCACCACCGGGCTGCCCCTGACCGAGGCCCGCGACCACTTCGAGGCGCAGGGTGCCCGGGACGGCATCGTCGAGACCAGCGGCCAGCTGCGCACCATCGCGGTCGGCCTCACCAAGATCGCCAACGATCTGCGCTGGATGTCCTCCGGACCGCGCACCGGCCTCGCCGAGATCGCCCTGCCCGACCTCCAGCCCGGCTCCTCGATCATGCCCGGGAAGGTGAACCCGGTCATCCCCGAGGCCGTGCTGATGGTGTGCGCCCAGGTGATCGGGAACGACGCCACCGTCGCCACCGCGGGCGCCGCCGGCAACTTCGAGCTCAACGTGATGCTGCCGGTCATCGCGAAGAACGTGCTGGAGTCCGTCCGGCTGCTCGCCAACGTCTCGCGGCTGCTGGCCGACCGCACCGTGGACGGCATCACCGCGAACCGCGAACGGGCCCGTGAGTACGCCGAGTCCTCCCCCTCCGTCGTCACCCCGCTCAACAAGTACATCGGGTACGAGGAGGCCGCGAAGGTCGCCAAGAAGGCGCTGGCCGAACGGAGGACCATCCGTCAGGTCGTGCTCGACGGCGGCTACGTGGAGCGCGGCGACCTGACCGCGGAGCAGCTCGACGAGGCGCTGGACGTGCTGCGGATGACGCGGCCGTGACCGGAGCGGCGGGTGTACGCCCGGCGCGTGAACCGTGACACGCGCCGCAGCGTCGTATGCCTACGGCACCTAATATCTGTGCATGGCGGACGGTGATGCGATGAGACGCGTGGAATCGGGTGGTGCGGCGGGCTTCTGGGCGCCGGGGGACCGGATCCTGTGGCGGTACCGGGAGAACGCGGGTCCGCACGTCCACATCGCCCGCCCCGTCACGGTGGTGCGCGACGACGCCGACCTGCTCGCCGTGTGGCTGGCGCCCGGCACCGAGTGCGTCAAGCCCGTGCTCGCCGACGGCACGCCCGTCCACCTGGAGCCCCTGCGCACGCGCTACACCAAGCCCCGCACCGTGCTGCGCGACCGCTGGTTCGGCACGGGCGTGCTGAAGCTGGCCCGCCCCGGTGAGCCCTGGTCGGTGTGGCTGTTCTGGGAGCCGGGCTGGACGTTCAAGAACTGGTACGTGAACCTGGAGGAGCCGCTGACCCGTTGGGCGGGCGGCGTGGACTCGGAGGACCATTTTCTGGACATCTCCGTGCACCCGGACCGCAGTTGGCACTGGCGCGACGAGGACGAGTTCGCCCAGGCCCGGCGGGACGGCCTGATGGACGACCGGCAGGCCGAGCGGGTGCGCACGGCCGGTGAGGCCGCGGTGGATCTGATCCGCGCGTGGGGGCCGCCGTTCTCGGAAGGCTGGCAGCACTGGCGTCCGGACCCGTCCTGGCCGGTACCGTCACTGCCGGACGACTGGGATCGTACGCCCGCGCACGTGTCCTCATGAGACCCTTGATGCGCCCCCGGGCGGGAAACGTAGGATCGTCCTCCGCAAGAGCGCGGGTGACAACTACCGGAGCACGCGCTGAGCTTGACCGATCGTCACCGAGGGGCGGCAGGACGTGAGCGAGGGGTACGAGGGCGACACCGGCGGTACCTGGGCCGCGGGCCCCGCGAGCCGCGGGCGGCTCGCCGCCGGCACAGGAACCACCTCTGACCGCGCGGGAATTCCGTTCCTGGGGCACGTATTCCGGGTATCGGAGTTTCGGCGGGACCACCTGCACCTGTGGCGTGCAGCCCCGGACGGACGGATTCGACACGCGTGACGGAGCAGCCGACCTCCTTCGAACGCCCCCAGCCGGGCGTCGACCCCGCGGACCCCCGCGGGGCGCTCGTGCACACCCCGGCACCCGCGCACGCGCCCGGCGCGGGCACGTTACCGGTACAGGGCCGCCCCGGCGGCGACGTCACCGTTCCGGTCACGACGGCGCACCTGACGCCGGGCACGTCGGACCCGGGCACCTCCACGCCGTTCGGCAAGGGCAAGGACACCGTGAGCGACCCCGCCTCCGAGCACTCCCAGCCGGGTGCCGAGCAGACCGCCGAGCGCGACACCCCCCGGCCGCGACCCGCCCCCGAGGGCATCCCGCTCCAGCCGGCGGACGAGCAGGACCGGCCGCTTCCCGACGCCGGGTCGCAGGAGCGCCGCAGCGGCCAGACCCTGCCGCCCGGCCGCCCCACGCCGATGCGGCGGGACGGCGACCGGCTGCGGTTCGTCGGGGCCGCCACCCGGCGGATCGCCCGCGGCATCGACCTCGACGAGATCGTGATGGGGCTGTGCCGGGCCACCGTGCCCACCTTCTCCGACGCGATCCTGGTCTACCTGCGCGACCCGCTGCCCGTCGGTGACGAGCGGCCCACCGGTCCGCTGGTGCTGCGGCTGCGCCGCACCGACCGGATACCGGCGGAGCGCGACACCGAGAACGGCTTCCTGCCGGCCGCGCAGCCCGAGCCGAGCGAGCTGGACTCGGTCGGCGCCGAGCTGTGCGAGGTGCGGCCCGGCAGCGCGCTCGCCGAGGTGCTGCGCGGGGTGCGCCCGGTGTTCACCGAGGCGCCCGCCGCCCGCGCGGCCCTGCCGGAACTGCTCGGTGAGGGCGGGGAGTTCGCGCTGCCCGACGGACAGCGCGCGATCCTGGCCCCCCTGCGGGGCCGGCGGCGGGTGATCGGCGCGGCCCTGTTCCTGCGCCGCCCCGAACGCATCCCGTTCGAGCCGGACGACCTGCTGGTGGCCGCCCAGCTCGCCACGCACAGCGCCCTCGGCATCGACAAGGCGGTGCTGTACGGGCGCGAGGCGTACATCGCGGACGAGTTGCAGCGCACCATGCTGCCCGAGACGCTGCCCCGCCCGACGGGTGTGCGACTGGCCTCCCGCTACCTGCCGGCCGCGGAGACGGCCCGGGTCGGCGGCGACTGGTACGACGCGATCCCGCTGCCGGGCAGCCGTGTAGCGCTGGTCGTCGGCGACGTGATGGGCCACTCCATGACGTCGGCGGCGATCATGGGCCAGCTGCGCACGACGGCCCAGACCCTCGCCGGGCTGGACCTGCCGCCGCAGGAGGTCCTGCACCACCTCGACGAGCAGGCCCAGCGCCTGGGTGTGGACCGCATGGCGACCTGCCTGTACGCCGTCTACGACCCGGTCGCGCACCGCATCACCATCGCCAACGCCGGTCATCCGCCGCCCGTTCTGCTCCACCTGGGCGGCCGGGCGGAGGTGCTGCGCGTGCCCGCCGGAGCCCCGATCGGCGTCGGCGGTGTCGACTTCGAGGCCGTGGAGCTGGACGCGCCCGCCGGCGCGACCCTGCTGCTCTACACCGACGGCCTGGTGGAGTCCCGGCTGCGGGACGTGTGGACCGGCATCGAGCAGCTGCGCGAGAAGCTCGCCGCGGTCGCGCAGCTCACCGGGCCGGACCATCCGCCGCCCCTGGAGGCGCTGTGCGACGAGGTGCTCGACATGCTCGGCCCGGGCGACCGGGACGACGACATCGCGCTGCTCGCCGCCCGCTTCGACGGGATCGCGCCCAGTGACGTGGCCTACTGGTTCCTGGAGCCGGAGGACGCCGCCCCCGGCCGGGCCCGCCGCCTGGCCCGCCGGGCGTTGCAGCGCTGGGGCCTGGAGGAGCTGAGCGACTCGGTGGAGCTGCTGGTCAGCGAGGTCGTGACGAACGCCGTGCGGTACGCGTCCCGGCCGGTGACCCTGCGGCTGCTGCGTACGGACGTGCTGCGCTGCGAAGTGGGTGACGACGTCCCGCAGTTGCCGCGGTTGCGTCAGGCCCGCGCGACGGACGAGGGCGGGCGCGGCCTGTACCTGGTCAACCGGCTGGCCCGGCGCTGGGGCGCGACCCGGCTGAGCACCGGCAAGGTGGTCTGGTTCGAGCTGAACCGGGGCTGACCCGGGCACCCGCCCGTACGAACGCGCCGAAGGGCGCCCGGCCTGTGCCGGGCGCCCTTCGCCGTCCTGCTCGTCGTCGTCCTGCTCGTCGCCGCCCTACTCGTCGCCGCCCTACTCGTCGTCGTCCGGTCCGAGCGGCTCGAACGGGTCGCCGCCGTCGCCGGGCGGTGTCGTCGACGGGCTCGTGGGCGGGGTGGTCGTCGGTGCCGTGGTCGACGGGCTGGCGGGCGGCGAGCTGCTCGGCTTCTCGCTCGTCGGCGGCGGGGAGGACGACGGCTCCTCGGTCGTCGGCTCCTGCGTCGGTTCCTCGGTGGGCTCCTGCGTGGCCGAGGGTGTCCTCGTCGGCTCCACGGCCGCGCCCTGCAGCGTCTCGAGGTCGAACGCGGTCGTCTGCCGCATCACGCCGAAGGTGTACGCGGCCCAGATCTGCGCCGGGAAGCCGCCGCCGTTGACGCGGGGCTGCCCGCCGGCCTTGTACATGGGGACCTGCTTGTACGGGGGCTTGTCGTCCTCGCCGAACAGTCCCACGGACGTGACCAGGTTGGGCGTGTAGCCGGTGAACCAGGCCGACTTGTTGTTGTCGGAGGTGCCCGTCTTGCCCGCGACCTGCTGGCCGTTGCGCTGCGGGTTGTCCCGTACGGACTTCTGGGCGGTGCCGTCGTCGACGACGCCGGTGAGCACGGAGGTGACCGTGTCGGCGGCCTCGCGGCTGATGACCTGCTCACCGACCGGATCGGGCATCTTCACCGTCCGGCGCAGATGCTCGGCCGACTTCAGCACGGACGGGGTGACCTTCCTGCCGTGGTTGTCGAGGGTCGCGTAGACCCCGGCCATCTGCAGGGGGCTGGCGCCCATGCTGCCCAGGGTCTGGGCGGGCACGGGCTCCATGGTCTCGATCTCCATGCCGAGCTTGCCCGCGATCTCGACCACCTCGGGCATGCCGACGTCGACGCCCATCTGCGCGAAGACGGAGTTGACGGACTTGTTCATGGCCGTCTGCACCGTGATCGGGCCGTAGTTCGCGTCGTCCTCGTTCTCCGGCGCGAAGCCCACCTTGCTGCCGTCGCTGACCACCGGGCGCTTGCTCGTGCCGTCGTAGACGGTGTTCGCGGTGATCGGCTTGCCGTCCTGCGTCTTCGCGCCCTTCTCCAGGGCCGCGGCCAGGATGACCGGCTTGAACGTGGAGGCGGGCTGGTAGTCGGCGCGGGTGGCGTTGTTCACGTAGTGCTTGAAGTAGTCCTTGCCGCCGTACATGGCGACCACGGCGCCCGTCTTGGGGTTCACGGACACGGCACCGGCCTGGACGTCCGCGTCGACCTTGCGCTCGTCCGGGTCCAGCTTGCTGTTCAGCTGCTGCCGGACCGACTTCTCCAAGGCCGCCTGCTTCTTCTTGTCGATGTTCAGCGTGAGGGTCCAGCCGCCGGCGTTGACCAGCGCCTCGGCCTCCTTGGCGCTGTCGGCGGCGCCCTCGGCGACCAGCTGCTTCTCCAGGGCCGCGTTGGCCGCGTTGACCAGGTAGCCCTTCTGGCCCTCCATGCCCGGGGCGGGCTTCGGATCCTTCGGGACGGGGAAGGTCATGCCGTCGCGCTCGGAGCGGTCGAGCCAGCCCTCCTCGACCATGTTGTCCAGGACGTAGTTCCAGCGGGCCTTCACCAGCTTCCGGCCGGCCGGGGAGGCGACCGCCCAGTCGTACTGGCTGGGGGCCTGGAGCAGTGCGGCGAGGTAGGCGCCCTGCGCGACGGAGAGCTTCTCGGCGTCGGTGCGGTAGTAGGCCTGGGCGGCGGCCTGGATGCCGTAGGCGCCCCGGCCGTAGTAGCTGGTGTTGATGTACCCGGCGAGGATGTAGTCCTTGGACTTCTCGCGGTCCAGCTTCAGGGAGATGACCAGCTCCTTGAGCTTGCGGGAGACGGTCTGGTCCTGCGTCAGGTAGTAGTTCTTGACGTACTGCTGGGTGATCGTCGAGCCGCCCTGCGCGCCCCGTCCGGCCAGGGTGTTGAACAGGCCGCGGGCGGTGCCCCGGAAGTCGACGCCGGCGTCCTTGTAGAAGGTCTTGTTCTCGGCCGCCACGAAGGTCTGCCGCACGCCCTTGGGGACCCGGGACAGATCGACGTTCTCCCGGTTGACCTTGCCGTCGCGGGCCATGATCGTGCCGTCGCTGTACTTGTAGATGTTGCTCTGGCGCTTGGCGTCGGCGTTCCCCTCGGGGATGTCGATCACCATGTACAGCACGATGAAGGCCCCCATGCCGAGGAGGCACAGGCCGAGGAAGGTCCCGAGGATCTTCTTCCAGGTGAAGAGCCTGCGTATGCCGCTCTTGCCGGCCGCGTCCGACGAACGGCGGCGCCGGGGCGCCGCCCGGCGCCCACCGCGCTGTCGGGCGCGTCTCTCTTCCGCTCGTCCCATGGGTCCGATCCGCTCCGCTTCGTTCATGTGTGCGCGTGTGTCACACAGGTTCGCCGCTCAGGTCAGCTCAGAAAGCTAACACCGGGAGATATGAGATAGGGCTGCCGATCCGGCCCCAACCGGACGTGACAATCAGCACCCATCCCAACGGAACCGACGTACGAACCCTGTACGAGGTTGCCAGGAACGGTTAAAGTGATATCACTTAGCTAGACAGAAGCTATGCGGCCGCCGGCTGCTGGAGACGGCTTCTTCCGAGAACGGGGGTTCACCCATGCCCACCCACGACACCCAGGTCACGGCCGACGTGCCCGAGATGCCCGCGCCGCGCGTGCGGGAGTTCGCGGCCCACAGCATCGGCGGCGGGCTCGCCCTGCTGCTGGGACTGCTCGGGCTGCTCGCCGGCGCCGGGCTGATCGCCGCCGCCACGGCCGCGGGCTCCTCCGGCGCGAAGGCCGCACTGATCGTCGCCGGCATCCTGGTGGCGCTCGCCGCGTTCCTCGCCATGTGCGGGCTCAACATGGTCGCGCCGGGCGAGGCCCGGGTCGTGCAGCTCTTCGGCCGCTACCGGGGCACGATCCGCCAGGACGGTCTGCGGTGGGTGAACCCCTTCACCTCGCGCACCAAGATCTCCACGCGGGTGCGCAACCACGAGACCGCCGTGCTGAAGGTCAACGACGCCTACGGCAACCCGATCGAGCTCGCCGCCGTGGTGGTGTGGCGGGTCGAGGACACCGCCCAGGCCACGTTCGAGGTGGACGACTACGTCGAGTTCGTCTCCACCCAGACCGAGGCGGCCGTGCGGCACATCGCCATCGAGTACCCCTACGACGCCCACGAGGAGGACGGCCTCTCGCTGCGCGGCAACGCAGAGGAGATCACCGAGAAGCTCGCCGTCGAACTGCACGCGCGCGTGGAGGCGGCCGGCGTGCAGATCATCGAGTCCCGCTTCACCCACCTCGCCTACGCGCCCGAGATCGCCTCGGCGATGCTCCAGCGGCAGCAGGCCGGCGCGGTGGTCGCCGCCCGGCGGCAGATCGTCGACGGAGCCGTCGGAATGGTGGAGGCCGCGATCGCCCGCATCACCGAGCGGGACATCGTGGAGCTGGACTCCGAGCGCAAGGCGGCCATGGTGTCCAACCTCATGGTCGTGCTGTGCGGCGACCGCGCCGCCCAGCCGGTCCTCAACACCGGGTCCCTCTACCAGTGACCGTCCCCGACGAGAGCCCGGGTGCGCGCCGCCGGCCGCAGCAGCAGCGCAAGCAGGTGCTGCTGCGGCTGGACCCCGCGGTGTACGAGGCGCTGGCCCGGTGGGCCGGGGACGAGCTGCGGTCGGCCAACGCGCAGATCGAGTTCCTGCTGCGCAGGGCACTGGCCGAGGCGGGCCGGCTCCCCCGGGAGACCGGACCGCTGCCCCGGCGGGGGCGCCCACCGGGAAACCCGCCCGGCCCCCAGGGCGGACCGCCTGTTGCGGAACCGTGACAACAAGGCCCGACCTGCGCTCCCGTACACCCCGCCATGCACTGCACACTCGGCGTATACATCGTGCGTATACACGCCGTGTACAGTCCTTCCCATGTCCATCGGTCACACCCTCCTGGGGCTCCTGGAGTCCGGCCCGCGCCACGGTTACGACCTCAAGCGGGCCTTCGACGAGAAGTTCGGTCACGACCGGCCGCTGCACTACGGCCAGGTCTACTCGACGATGTCCCGCCTGCTCAAGAACGGGCTCGTCCAGGTCGACGGCATCGAGGCCGGCGGCGGTCCCGAGCGCAAGCGGTACGCCATCACCGAGGCCGGCGTCACGGACGTCGAGCGCTGGCTCGCGACCCCCGAGAAGCCGGAGCCCTACCTCCAGTCGACCCTCTACACCAAGGTCGTCCTCGCGCTGCTCACCCGGCGCGACGCCGCCGACATCCTGGACACCCAGCGCTCGGAGCACCTGCGCAGCATGCGGATCCTCACCGACCGCAAGCGCAAGGGCGACCTGGCCGACCAGCTCATCTGCGACCACGCGCTGTTCCACCTGGAGGCGGACCTGCGCTGGCTGGAGCTGACCGCGGCGCGTCTGGACAGGCTCCGTGAGGCGGTGGCCCGATGACCGCTCCCGCCGGCTCGCTCCTCACCGCACACGACCTGCGCAAGACCTACGGCCCGACGACGGCGCTCGACGGCGCCGGGTTCTCCATCCACCCGGGCGAGATCGTCGCCGTCATGGGCCCCTCGGGCTCGGGCAAGTCCACGCTGCTGCACTGCCTCGCCGGGATCGTGATGCCCGACTCGGGCTCCATCGCCTTCGACGGGCGCGAGGTGACCTCCATGAGCGACGCGGAGCGCAGTGCCCTGCGCCGCTCGGAGTTCGGCTTCGTCTTCCAGTTCGGGCAGCTGGTGCCGGAACTGACCTGCGTGGAGAACGTCGCCCTGCCGCTGCGGCTGGGCGGCAGGTCCCGCAAGGAGGCCGAACGCACCGCGCTGGCCTGGATGGAGCGGCTGGAGGTGGACGACCTGCGCAAGAAGCGCCCGGGTGAGGTCTCCGGCGGCCAGGGGCAGCGGGTGGCCGTCGCCCGGGCGCTGGTCACCGACCCGCGGGTCGTCTTCGCCGACGAGCCGACCGGCGCGCTGGACTCCTACAACGGCGAACGCGTCATGGAACTGCTCACCGACGCCGCCCGGTCCGCCAACGCGGCCGTGGTGCTGGTCACGCACGAGGCCCGGGTGGCCGCGTACTCCGACCGCGAGGTCGTCGTGCGCGACGGGAAGTCACGGGACATGGAGCGCGTCGTATGAGCCTCGGGCAGTGGCCCCGTGATCTGGCGATGGGCACCAGGTTCGCGTTCGCCGGCGGGCGCGAGGGCTGGACCCGGGCGGTGCTCACGGCCGTCGGCGTCGGGCTGGGGGTGGCGCTGCTGCTGCTCACCACCGCCCTCCCCAGCGCGCTGGCGGAACGGCAGCGGCGCGACGAGGCCCGCAGCGACCACACGTACAGCCAGCCGAAGATACCGAAGGCCGACGACACGCTGATCGTCGTCGACGCGAACACCACCTTCCGCGACCTGGACGTACGCGGGCGGCTGCTGGAGGCGGAGGGCCCGAAGGCCGCGCCGCCCCCGGGCGTCGCAGAGTTCCCGGGCCCGGGCGAGATGGTCGTCTCCCCCGCGCTGAAGGAGCTGCTGGCCTCCGACGAGGGCGAGCTGCTGCGCGAGCGGCTGCGGTACCGCGTCGCGGGCACCATCGGCGAGCAGGGGCTCATCGGGTCGCAGGAACTCGCCTACTACGCGGGCGGCGAGGGGCTCGCGCGGAAGATCGAGGGCTCCGCGCAGGGGGCCCGGATCGACGGCTTCGGCGACGACGGCCCGGCGCAGTCCGACCCCTGGGACCCGGTCCTGCTCCTGCTGGTCCTCGTCGTCTTCGTGGTGCTGCTGATGCCCGTCGCGGTGTTCATCGCCGCGGCCGTCCGGTTCGGCGGCGAACGGCGTGACCGCAGGCTGGCGGCGCTGCGGCTGGTGGGCTCCGACAGCCGGGCCACCCGGCGCATCGCCGCCGGCGAGGCCCTCGCCGGCTCCCTGCTGGGGCTCGTCCTGGGCACCGGCTTCTTCCTGGCCGGACGCCGGCTGGCCGCCTCCTTCGAGGTGTTCGGCGTCAGCGTCTTCCCCAGCTATCTGAACCCCTCCCCGCTGCTGGCCGTGCTGGTGGCGCTGGCGGTGCCCGCGGCCGCGGTGCTGGTGACCGTCCTCGCCCTGCGCGGGGTCGTCATCGAGCCGCTGGGCGTGGTGCGCACGGCCAGGCCCGCCCGGCGCCGGCTGTGGTGGCGGCTGCTGCTGCCGCTGGGCGGACTCGCGCTGCTCGCCCCGATGATGGGGCAGGGCGACGACGGGGGGCAGTTCAACCAGTACCTGGTCGTCGGCGGTGTGATGCTGCTGCTGGTCGGCGTCACGGCCCTGCTGCCGTGGGTGGTGGAGACGGTCGTCTCCCGGCTCGGCGCGGGCGGGGTCGCCTGGCAACTGGCCGTACGCCGCTTGCAGTTGAGCAGCGGTGCGGCGGCCCGCATGGTCAACGGCATCGCGGTCGCGGTGGCCGGGGCGATCGCGTTGCAGATGCTGTTCGCCGGGGTGGAGGGGTCGTACACCAAGGCGTCGGGGTACGACGTCTCCCGGGCCCAGATGAGCGTGGACGTGCCGGACGGCGCGGGCCTCGCGGCCACCGTGCGGCAGTACCGCGACACCGAGGGCGTACGCAAGGTCACCGCGCTCTCCGACGTCCATCTCGCCGACCGGCGCGGCGAGGAGGCCTCCTACGTCCAGGTCACCATCGCCGACTGCGCCTCCCTGCGCGAGGTGGCCACCCTGTCCTCCTGCCGCGACGGCGACGTCTTCGCGCTCCGGGGCGCGCGGGACGGCGAGGAGAGCGAGAAGGCGGCCCGGCCCGGCGCCGAGCTCTGGGTGGACCCGAGCGGCACCGCCCGCCCCGGTGACGACTGGTTCTCCTGGACCCTGCCGCGGGACCTGCGGACGGCCGAGTCCCGCGAGGACCCCACGGGCTACGAACGCAGCGGCGTCCTGCTCACGCCCGGTGCCCTGCCCGGCAAGCTCGCGGCGTACGCCTCCTCCCGGCTCTTCCTGAGCTTGGACCCCTCGGTGCCCGACGCGCACGACCACGTGCGCAACACGGCCGCGCGGCTGGATCCGACGTCGGATCCGATGACCTGGCAGAGCGTCGAGCGCAACGAGCGCTACGCGACGATCCGCACGGGTCTGTCGGTCGGAGCCGCGGCGGTGCTGGCGCTGATCGGGGCGAGCCTGCTGGTGTCGCAGCTGGAGCAGCTGCGTGAGCGGCGCAAGCTGCTGTCGTCGCTGGTCGCGTTCGGCACCCGGCGCCGCACCCTCGGCCTGTCGGTGCTGTGGCAGTCGGCCGTGCCGATCGGGCTGGGCCTGCTGCTCGCCGCGACGGTGGGCATGGCCCTGGGCGCCGTCCTGCTGCGCATGACCGCCACGGCGGTCCGGGTGGACTGGGCGAGCGTGCTGATGATGACCGGCATCGGGGCGGGCGTGGTGCTCGCGGTGACGCTGCTGAGCCTGCCGCCGCTGCTGAAGCTGACGCGGCCGGACGGACTGCGCACCGAGTAGCGCACCGGACGCGCCGTCAGGCGTCCTGCTCCAGGACGCGTACGGGCAGCGGCCGCAGCGCCTGCCGCAGGGCCGCCGCCAGCTCCTCGTACTCCGCGCCGCGCGCGGCCCCCGTCCGCATCGCCAGGGCGACCCGGCGGGTGGGGGCCGGCTCGGCGAAGGACCCGGTGAGGAGCTGGCTGCTGCGCGAGATCTCCACCTTCAGGGCGGTGCGCGGCAGCAGGGTCACACCGAGGCCGCCGGCCACCAGCTGCACCAGCGTGGACAGTCCGGCGGCCGTGGTGGTGACGGGGGCGTCCTCCCGGCCGGCCTCCCGGCAGATGTCGAGGGCCTGGTCGCGCAGGCAGTGGCCCTCGTCCAGCAGGAGCAGGCGCAGCTCGCGCAGCGCCTCGCGCGGGATGCCCTCCCGGCCGCCGAGCCGGTGGTCGAGCGGGGTGACGAGCACGAAGTCCTCGTCGAACAAGGGCAGTTCGGTCACGCCCGGCACGCCCAGGGGCACGGCGAGCAGCAGCAGGTCCAGCCGTCCGCCGGCGAGCCCGTCGAGCAGGTTGGCGGTCTGCTCCTCGTGCACCTGGAGGTCGAGGTCCGGGTAGCGCTCGTGGACCAGCCGCAGGACGGTCGGCAGCAGATAGGGCGCCACCGTCGGGATGACGCCCAGCCGCAGCACCCCCGTGAAGGGGGCACGGGTCGCCTCGGCCTCCTCCATGAGCGACTCCACCTCGCCCAGCACCGCCTTGGCCCGTGCGGCGATCCGCTCGCCCTCGGGCGAGAGCAGCACCTTGCGCGTCGTACGCTCGAGGAGCGTCACTCCGAGTGTCTCCTCCAGGGCCGACACGGCACCGGACAGCGCGGGCTGGCTCATCCCGATCGCGGCGGCGGCGTCCCGGAAGTGCAGGTGCTCGGCGACGGCCGCGAAGGCCCGCAGCTGCGCCAGGCTCGGCTGCCTGCGCTTACTACCCACGGTCACTGATAACTACCTCCGATCAACCCGACCGAGTGTAGCTATTTCCCTAATCAATCGACGCTGTGCCAACATCAACACCGTCCAACCCATGGGAAACACCCGCAATCCGGGTGTTTCTTCGCTGCAAGGAGAGCGTGTGCTCACTGTCGGTGACAAGTTCCCCGAGTTCGACCTGACCGCCTGCGTCTCGCTGGAGAAGGGCAAGGAGTTCCAGCAGATCAACCACAAGACCTACGAGGGTCAGTGGAAGGTCATCTTCGCGTGGCCCAAGGACTTCACCTTCGTGTGCCCGACCGAGATCGCCGCCTTCGGCAAGCTGAACGGCGAGTTCGCCGACCGCGACGCCCAGGTCCTCGGCTTCTCCGGCGACTCCGAGTTCGTCCACCACGCCTGGCGCAAGGACCACGACGACCTGCGCGACCTGCCCTTCCCGATGATGGCCGACTCCAAGCACGAGCTGATGCGCGAGCTGGGCATCGAGGGCGAGGACGGCTTCGCCAAGCGCGCGGTGTTCATCGTGGACCAGAACAACGAGATCCAGTTCTCCATGGTGACCGCGGGCTCCGTCGGCCGTAACCCCAAGGAGGTCCTGCGGGTCCTGGACGCCCTCCAGACGGACGAGCTGTGCCCCTGCAACTGGTCCAAGGGCGACGAGACCCTGGACCCGGTCGCGCTGCTCTCCGGGGAGTGATCTGACATGTCCCTCGACGCACTGAAGTCCGCCATACCGGACTACGCCAAGGACCTGAAGCTCAACCTGGGCTCGGTCATCGGCAACTCCGACCTCCCGGCCCAGCAGCTGTGGGGCACGGTCCTGTCGACGGCGATCGCCTCGCGCTCCCCGATCGTGCTGCGCGAGCTGGAGCCGGAGGCCAAGGCCAACCTGTCGCCGGAGGCGTACACGGCCGCCAAGGCCGCCGCCGCGGTGATGGCGATGAACAACGTCTTCTACCGCACGCGCCACCTGCTGTCGGACCACGAGTACGGCAGCCTGCGCGCGGGCCTGCGGATGAACGTCATCGGCAACCCGGGCGTCGACAAGGTCGACTTCGAGCTGTGGTCCTTCGCCGTCTCCGCCATCAATGGCTGCGGCATGTGCCTCGACTCGCACGAGCAGGTCCTGCGCAAGGCGGGCCTGGACCGTGAGGTCGTCCAGGAGGCGTTCAAGATCGCTTCCGTGATCCAGGCGGTCGGCGTCACGCTGGACGCCGAGGCCGTCCTGGCCGAGTAGTCCCCGGCCGCCGGCCGGTCATGGCAGGGCCCCGTCCACCACCGGTGGACGGGGCCCTGTCGCGTCGTCGCGTCACTCCGCCGGGGACTCGGCCGGGGCGGGCTCCGCGCTCACCGCCGTGGCCCCCCGCGGCGGCACGGCCTGCCGCACCGCGGCCTTGCGGGAGTACGACCGCAGATACCCGGCGACCGTGTTGGTCACGGCGACCAGCGGCACCGCGACCACGGCCCCGCCGATCCCGGCCACCATGCCGCCGCAGGCCACCGCCAGCACCACCGCGAGCGGATGCACCCGCACGGCCCGTCCCAGGATGAACGGCTGGAGGATGTGCCCCTCGATCTGCTGGACCGCCAGCACCACCACCAGCGTCATGACGGCCGTGAACACGCCCTGCGTGACCAGCGCGACGACCACCGCCAGCGCCCCGGACACCACCGCGCCCACCAGCGGGATGAACGCGAACAGGAAGATGAACACCGCCAGCGGCACGGCCATCGGCACGTCCAGGAAGTAGATGCCGAGCCCGATGAAGATGGCGTCGATCAGGGCGACGATCACCGTGCCCCGCACGTACGCCGTCAGCGTCCGCCAGGCCGCCGGGCCCGCCCCGGCCACGCCCGGGCGCGCCGCCGCCGGCACCAGCTTCAGGCTCCACTGCCAGATCCGCTTGCCGTCGTAGAGCAGGAAGAGGGTGCAGAAGACGGCCAGCAGGATCCCGGTCAGCGCCTCGACGACCACCGTGACGCCTTCCAGCCCGGCCGAGGTGATCTGGTCGGTGTTGGCGCCGACCGCCTCGCGCAGGTTCGCGGCGATCTCGTTGATCTGCTTGTCGGTGACGTGGAAGGGGCTGTTCAGCAGCCAGTTCCGCAACTCGTCGATGCCGTCCTGGATCTGGCTGGAGAGGTCGTCGATGTTCTCCATGACCTGCCAGGTCACGAACCAGCCGATGAGGCCCATCACGACGAACCCGAGGATCGCGGTGAGGGCGGTGGCCGGGCCGCGCGGTACCCCGTGCCGGCGCAGCCGCGCCACGGTCGGCTGGAGCAGGGCCGTGATGAGCAGCGCGATGACGAAGGACAGCACCACGAGCTGGACGGCGCTGATGACCCGCATCAGCACCCAGAGGGTGCCGGCCAGGACGAGCAGCCGCCAGCCGGCCTCGGCGGCGACACGTACCCCCCAGGGCACGGCGAGCGCGGGGTCGGGCCGGGGGGCGACGTCGGGTGCGTAGTCCGGGGGCGGCGGGACGTGTTCGTAGACCCGTGCGCCGGACTCGTCGTCCTCACGCCGGCGTTCGGCTTCGGCGCGGCGCTCGTTGTACCGCTCGCTGATCTCGGTCAGCCCGGCACCGACCCGGCCGAGCCACCCTGGCACTCGCGACATGATCCGTCCTCTTCCCCCGTCTGTCCGCGCCACTCCCCCGGAGGAGGTGTCCGCGTCCGACCGTACATGGCGCGAGCCCCGCACCGGACGACGGTGCGGGGCTCGTGCTCAGGATCGGTTCGGCCCGGGGGCCGGCCGGCTCAGTACCAGTGGTTGGCCTGCCAGAACGACCAGGCGTCACACGGACTGCCGTAGCGCTCGTTCATGTAGTTCAGGCCCCACTTGATCTGGGTGGCCGGGTTGGTCTGCCAGTCCGCGCCGGCGGACGACATCTTGGAACCGGGCAGCGCCTGGAACATGCCGTAGGCCCCGGACGAGGGGTTGACCGCCTTGTAGTTCCAGTCGGACTCGTGGTCCACGATGTTGCTGAAGCACTGGAACTGGCCCGCCGGCACCATCTGCCGCGCCATCGCCTGGATCTGGGCGATGGAGTAGGAGCTGGCGACGGGGAAGTCGGAGATGTCCTTGGAGCGGCTCGCGGTCTTCTTGACCTCCGCGCGCTCCTTGGCGGCCTTCTCCGCCTCGGCTGCCTTCTCGGCGGCCTGCTTCTTGGCGATGGCCGTCTCGGCGGCGGCCTTGCGGGCGGCCTCCTCGGCGTCCTTCTTCGCGCTCGCGTCCGCGGCGATGGCCTGGACATCGGCCTGCTGCGTCAGGGAAGCGGTCTGCACCTGGGCCTGCTGGCCCGCGGGGATGTCCGCGAGCAGCGTGGTGCCGCTTGCCGTCGCTTCGGCGTCGTTGTTCTGCGCGGTGCTGCCCGAGGCAACGCCGACGACGCTTCCGACAGCGGTGACCGCGGTGGCCGAGGCCACTGCGAGTCCCCGGACCGAGATCCGGCTCACACGGTTTCCTTCCAGCATCGCCCGCTTCGGTGACCCTCGCGGACGCAATCGTGCCCCTGGCGCTGGCCTCCCCAACTGCGGGTCACGGGAGGCGCGGACCCGGTGGGCAACTCCCACGAAGGGAGCGCCGCGTGGTGCTCGGGCGGCATACGACATCGCTATGGAGTTGGCGTGGTGTTCGGGTGGCGCTGTACCGCTGGGGGTACGCCTGAGTCGTATGCGGGGCCTGACAGGAGTGAGACTCTGCCGTAACCCGACGGCGCGAGGCAATTCCGAGTTGCGTGTGAAAGCTCACATCTCGTTTGGCGCGGGAAATTCACAGGAACGGCCCCACGCGAAGGCGCCGCCCGGCTAGGCTCTTCGCCTTTCCGGACGGCGCCAACTCCTGAGCAATCGCCCCCGCTTGGGGCGCTTGGTCAGACTTGCCCGTCTTCGAGCATTTCGGTCACAAGGGCGGCGATCTGCGACCGCTCGGACCGGGTGAGGGTCACATGCGCGAAGAGCGGATGGCCCTTCAGCTTCTCCACGACGGCGACGACACCGTCGTAGCGGCCGACCCTCAGGTTGTCCCGCTGGGCCACGTCGTGGGTGAGGACCACCCGCGAGTTGGCCCCGATACGGGACAGCACGGTGAGCAGGACGTTCCGCTCCAGCGACTGGGCCTCGTCCACGATGACGAACGCGTCGTGGAGGGAACGGCCGCGGATGTGGGTGAGCGGCAGCACCTCCAGCATGCCGCGCGCGGTGACCTCCTCGATGACCTCGCGGCTGGTGACGGCCGACAGTGTGTCGAACACCGCCTGCGCCCAGGGGCTCATCTTCTCGGCCTCGGAGCCGGGCAGATAGCCGAGCTCCTGCCCGCCGACCGCGTAGAGCGGACGGAAGACCATCACCTTCTGGTGCTGACGCCGCTCCAGCACGGCCTCCAGGCCCGCGCACAGCGCGAGCGCCGACTTGCCGGTGCCGGCCCGGCCGCCCATGGACACGATCCCCACGTCCGGATCGAGCAGCAGGTCGAGAGCGATGCGCTGCTCGGCGCTGCGGCCCTTGATGCCGAACACCTCACGGTCGCCGCGCACGACCCGGACATTGCCGTCCGGGGTGACCCGGCCCAGCGCCCTGCCGCGCTCGGACTGGATGACCAGGCCGGTGTGCACGGGCAGTTCGGCGGCCTCCGGGACGTGGACGCGGCCCTCCTCGAAGAGGATGTCCACCTGCTCGCCGGACAGGGTCAGTTCGGACATACCGGTCCAGCCGGAGGCGTCCGTGATGGCGAGTTCCGCGCGGTACTCCTCGGCGAGGAGCCCGACGGAGGACGCCTTGATCCTGAGCGGGAGGTCCTTGGACACGACGGTGACGTCGAACCCCTCGGCCTGCAGGTTGCGGGCGACCGCGAGGATGCGGGAGTCGTTGTCCCCCAGGCGGTAGCCGCTGGGCAGCACGCTGGGGTCCGAGTGGTTGAGCTCGACACGGACGGTCCCGCCGAGATCCCCGATCGGGATGGGGGCGTCGAGGCGACCGTGCCGGATCCGGAACTCGTCGAGCAGGCGCAGGGCCTGCCGGGCGAAGTAGCCGAGTTCGGGGTGGTGCCGCTTGGCCTCCAGCTCCGTCACCACGACGATGGGGAGCACGACCTCGTGCTCGTCGAAGCGGCTCAGGGCGTTCGGATCGGCCAGCAGGACGCTGGTGTCGAGAACATAGGTGCGCCGGTCGGGCTTGTGGCGCTTTGTGCTGGTCACCACGGAAGGACGTACCCCCTCGGATGAGGTCGGGGAGCGACGGTATGGAGCTGGACCGGTCGTCGGCCGCCCTGCGCGGGCCGAGAACCGGCCCTCCGCCTCTTCGTCCGTGCTGTGACCGCACGATCGGGCTGGTGCAAAGGGCCTCCCGGGCGGACGGCCCCGTGCCGCCCGCTGAGATCCGACACCCGTGGTTCGGGCGTCGACCTGACTGGGTTATGCCCTCGAACGAGCGTCGCCATGCCACGGCATATGACGGCGCAGCGGTGAACTCCGCGTGACGTCCCTGCGCCGCGGGGTACCCGGTACTGCTGCAACCTGCGACTCAGCCGCCGTAGCGCCGGTGCCGGGCGGCGTAGTCGCGCATGGCGCGCAGGAAGTCGACCTTGCGGAAGGCAGGCCAGAACACGTCACAGAAGTAGTACTCGGAGTGCGCCGTCTGCCAGAGCATGAATCCGGACAGCCGCTGCTCACCGCTGGTGCGGATGACGAGGTCGGGGTCGGGCTGGTCGCCGGTGTAGAGGTGACGCCCGATCATCTCGATGTCGACGGCCTCGGCGAGCTGCTCCATCGAGGTGCCCTTGTCCTGGGCGTCGAGCAGCATCGAGCGGACGGCGTCGGCGATCTCCTGCCGGCCGCCGTAGCCGATGGCCACGTTGACCACTATCCCCTTGACGTGGGCGGTGGCCTCCTCGGCCTCCTTGAGGACCGTCTGCATGCCGGAGGGCAGCAGGTCGGGCGTGCCCACGTGGTGCACGCGCCAGCGGCCGTCGGCGGCCAGGGTGCGCACGACGTCCTCGATGATGCCGAGGAGCGGGACGAGTTCCTCCTGCGGCCGGTCGAAGTTGTCCGTGGACAGCAGCCAGAGGGTGACGACCTCGACGTCGGTCTCGGAGCACCAGCCGAGGAACTCCTCGATCTTCCCGGCTCCGGCCCGGTGACCGTCGACGGTGCTGGAACCGGCGGCCTTCGCCCAGCGCCGATTGCCGTCCATGATGACGCCGATGTGCTTGGGCACCTGAGCGTGGTCCAGGTGGCCTTCCACCCGGCGTGCGTACAGCCTGACCAGCAGGCCGCGCAGCTTGTCGCGCAGGTTCACGTGATCGTCAGCCCCTCCGTGCGGATCGGACGGGCCGCTGCGTGCGGCCCGGTCGAGGCCGCGGGCGTCCCCGCCCATGCGGCAATCCCCGGGGGCGAAGCCTACCCCCGGTACGGCTGCCGGCGGCCAACGGGTGCGGAAGGAACGGTTCCGGCCGCTGCTTCGAGCCGCTGCGCGGAGGAAGAAAAAACGGGCCGGTCCGTGGGGGGGAGACGGACCGGCCCGAGGGGGGGTTTCCACCATAACCCTTTGTAAGTGATGCCGCGTGCATCGGCGTGCCACAACTACTCTCCGGAGCCGAGCGGCGACGCGGCGGTGCCCGCGGAGGGTGACGTTCCGGGGTCGCTTCCGGCCGGGAACCGGCCTGTACGCAGGGGAAACGCGGCACGCGGGGGTGAGATCCGGCGGATCGGCGCCCTCCCCGGGCCTTTTCGGGCCACCCGCCCGGGGGTCCCCCCGACGGGTGAACCGGCTGTGGACACCGGCTTGACCGGGCCGCAGCACCGGGGGGCGGCGGCGACGGTCCGCCGCGAGGTCCGGGCACCGCGCAGCCCCCTCCACTGCGCGGTACCGCCCCGCGCAGCTTTGCTCACGCGAATCACCTTGGTCCGAACCTACGGGAAGGGGCGACACGGAGGCGAGCCACGGGCGATAACGATGTGAAAACCCTCGTCGGGTGTGAGAGGAGTGACCTGGCCCCCGGGGCGGACGTGCGCACCGTCTGTAGCATTTAGGACACACTCTGTCCTCCTCGCTCCCTAGCGTGGCTCCATGACGACGAACAGGACGCTCATGTGGGACGCGGTGGGCGCGCGGCGGGCGGAGCGGCAGTTCCTGGCCGGTGCGGCGACGCCGGACGTGCCGGCCGCCGAGGTGGTCCGTGCGATGCGGGGCGCTCATGCCCAGGTGCAGTCCGCGGCCGAGCTGTCGGTGGGGCTGCGGATGACACCCGGGGTGACGCGGACGCAGGTGCGGACCGCGCTCCTGGACGACCGGTCGCTGGTCAGGACGTACGGTCCCCGCGGGACGGTCCATCTGCTTCCCGCCGGTGAACTCCCCCTCTGGTCGGCGGTCCTGACCGCGGTGCCGGCGGGGCCGAACCCGTTCCCGCCCGGGGTGCGGCTCACCGAGGAGCAGACCGGCCAGGTGGTGGCGGCGATCGGTGAGGCGCTCGACGGCCGGTGCCTGACGCTCGACGAACTGGGCGAGGAGGTCGTCGCGCGTACCGGGCCGTGGGCGGGCGACCGGGTGATGCCCGCGTTCCAGGACCTGTGGCCGCGCTGGCGGCAGGCCATGCACCGGGCGGGCTGGGCGGGCGCCCTGTGCTTCGGCCCAGCCCGCGGCCGCAAGGCGACGTACACCCACCCGCCGAGGACGGGCGGGGGGACACCGGCCCCGAAGGACGCACTGCCCGCCTTCGTCCAGCGCCAGCTGCGCGCCTACGGCCCGCTGACCGCTGCGCAATTCGCGCGGTGGCTGGCCGCGCCGCCGGGCTGGGCCGCGGCCCTGTTCGCCGAACTGGCCGCCGCGGGCCGGATCGAGGAGGTCGAGTTCGAGGGAAGCCCGGCCTGGGTGGCGGCCGGGGACACCGAGTTCCCCGGCGGGCCCGCGCGCGGGGTGCGGTTGCTGCCCTACTTCGACGCGTTCGTCGTCGCCGGGCAGCCCCGCGAGCGGCTGTTCCCCGGGGCGGCGTACCGGCGGGCCCTGGCCGGGGGTCAGGCGGGCAACTTCCCCGTGCTGCTGGTGGACGGGGTGGTCGCCGGGGTATGGCACCAGCGCCGCCGAGGCCGCCGTACGACCGTCACGGTCGAGGTGCTGCGCTCCCTGACGGCGCGGCAGGAACGGGAGCTGGGCGAGCAGGCCGAGCGGGTCGGCGAGGTGCTCGAGGCGACCGCGGAACTGGTCCTCGGCGAGGTGACCGTCGGGCCCCACGCGTGATCAGGCGGCGGGTCCTCGACCTCCGGGCTTGCGGGCGTCGAAGAGGTGCCGGGTGCTGTGGGCGACGAAGGGCCCGTCGGCCAGGATCCGCGCGTGCAACGCCCTCAGCTGCGGTTCGTACGCCTCGACGGTGAAACCGGGGACCATCCACACCACCTTGCGCAGGAAGTGGACCACCGCGCCGATGTCGTGGAACTCCATGCGCAGCCGCTCCGCCCGCAGCTCGGCGACCTCGAGTCCGGCGGCCTCCGCGGCGGCCCGCTCGTGGTCGGGCCTGCGGCCGTCGCGCACCTCCTGCGGCTGCGGCCCCAGGAAGTACTCGACGAGCTCGAAGACGCTGGCCGGCCCCACGTGCTGGGCGAAGTACGTGCCCCCGGGGCTCAGCACCCGGGCGATCTCCTCCCACCGCGGGCGGACGGGGTGCCGGCTCAGCACCAGGTCGAAGGCGCCGTCGGCGAAGGGCAGCGGGTCGTCCTCGGCAGCGGCGACGACGGCGACGCCGCGCGGGCGCAGCAGTGCCGTGGCCCGGGCCACGTTGGGGGCCCAGCCCTCCGTCGCGACGGCGAGCGGCGGCCGCCTCCCGGCCCGGGCGAGCGCGAAGTCCAGCACCTCGCCGCCGCCGGTCTGCACGTCGAGCACGGCCTGCGCGCGGCCCAGCCGTCCGGCCGCCGACACCGCGTACCCCCAGGAGGGGCGCGCCTCCGTCGCCCGGCCCTCGAACCAGGAGAAGTCCCACCCGTCGGTCGGGGCGGCGACGGCCTCGTCGACGAGCTCTTCGAAGGTGGGGGGTGCCGGGGATGTCATGGGGGGATGGTGCCAGGTCGCCAGGGGCCGGTGCCCGTTGTTTTCCGCGGCTCTCCCCTCGGTCCTCCCCGGCCTGTCAGTCCTCGCCGGCCTCTCGGGCCTCTTCGAGGACGAGCAGGACGTGCTCGTCCTCGCCGTGGTGGACGGTGCCGGTGCGGCGGAAGCCGTGCTTCTCCAGGAGCCGCACGGAGCCGGTGTTGCCCAGGTAAGGGTCGGCGTACAGCGGGCGGTTGGTCTCCCGCTCCAGGAAGAGGGCCAGGGCACGAGTGCCGACGCCGCGCCCCCAGTACGCCCGCCCCAGCCAGTACCCGAGGAAACGGCGGTCCTCCTCCCACCAGGCGACGATGTTGCCGGCCACCTCGCCGGCCACGGTCACCGTCTGCACGAGGTTCGTGTCGTCCCCGAGGACCCTGGTCCTCCAGTGCCGCAGGAACGCCTCGCGCGGCCGGGGCGTGAACCGCGACCGGCGCGCCGCTTCCTCGTCATGCTCGTACGCCAAGAAGAATTCCAGGTCGGCGTCCACCACGTCGCGCAGGCGGACGTCGTCGTCCGTGAGGTCATCGCTCATGGCGGGAGTGTGGCAGCAGCCACTGACAACGGCCGGTGACGCGGGTCGTGAGGCGAGCGGTGGCCGGCCCTCACGGCACCAGGGCACGCACCTCCTGCGCGGCGAAGCGGACGAACGCCTCCGGGTCGGTCTCGTCGGCCGTCGGTTGCAGGACGACGGTGTCGGCCCCCGCCTCGACCAGCCGCTCGATGGCCGCCGCCACCGCCTTGGCGTCTCCCGCGACGCCCAGGCCGGGCACGGCCGCCACGCCCTCGGCAGCCAGTTCGGCGCGGAGCCGGTCGTCCGCGCCGGGCCCGGTGGCGGTGAGGAGGTTGACGACGACCCGGTGCGGCCCGGCCGCCCGCCCCGCCGCCGCCCGTCCCTCGGCGACGAGCCGCAGGGCCTCCCGGACGCCGTCGGCGTTCGTGTGGGCCGTGAGGATGGTCCCGTCGGCGGCCTCACCGGTGAGCCGCAGCGACTTGGGGCCGGTGGCACCGGCGAGCACGCCGCCGCTCGCGCGCCCTTCCGGCGGCCAGTCGAGGGCGACGCCGTCGAGCCGGACGTACCGCCCATGGGTCGTCAGGCGCTCCCCGTCCAGGAGGGCGCGGAGTGCGAGCAGGTACTCCCGCAGCAACGTCACCGGCGACTCGGCGCGGGCGCCCACCTGCCCCATCCAGTCCTGCACGCCGTGCCCGACGCCGGCCATCGCCCGTCCCGGGAACATGCGGTGCAACGAGGCGATCTCCATGGCGGTCAGGGCCACGTTCCGCAACGGCACGGGCAGCAGGCCGACCCCGACCCGCACGCGCTCGGTCCAGGCGAGGGCCGCGGCGGCGGTGGAGATCCCGCCCTCCATGAAGCAGTCCTCCCACAGCCAGAGTTCCTCGAGCCCGGCGCTCTCCGCGGCGTCGCAGACGGAGCGCAGCCGCTCCGGGGCCAGTTGGGGACGGAAGACGGCACCGAGTGTGGTCATGCGGAGCTTCCTACCCGCCCCGGCGAGCGCTCAACAAGGCACTGCGGTGCACCGCTCCGCTCACTGGGCCCGTGGGCCCATGTGGCGCCGGGCGGCCGGGGATACCTTCGGGCGGGAAGGACGGCGCAGGGGCGCTGGGAGAACACCGGAGCGGAACCGAGGGTCTGAGGGGCGGCACGGATGGGACGGCGTTGGCGCGACGGGCACGGGGAACTGATCGTGCACGGGATGGAAAACGAGGACGGGGACGGGGACGGGGTCGCGGAGGGAGGCCGGGCGGAGGCCGCGCGGATCCCCCTGGAGATCGCGACGTCGTACCGGGCACGCACGAAGGGGCTGCTGGGGCGGGACGCGGTCGCCGGAGCCCTGCTGCTCTCCCCCGCCAACAGCGTGCACACCTTCCGGATGCGGATGCCGATCGACGTCGCCTACCTCGACCGGCACCTGCGTGTCCTCGCCGTGCGCACCATGCGGCCGGGGCGGCTGGGCCTGCCACGGCCGGCGGCACGGCATGTGGTGGAGGCGGCTGCCGGGGTGATGGCCGGGTGGGGGCTGCGCGAGGGGGCCCGGGTGGAGGTCGTGGCCGACGCGGGTTAGTCCCCCGCGGGTCCGCGCCGCCGCCCGCTCATCGCCACGGCGTCCGGCGGGGCACGCGATACCACCACCAGCCGGCCCGCTCGCCCTGTTCCTCGTCGTCCGGCGCGGTCGCCTCCGTACCGGTGGTGAACCCCTCGTCCAGCGCCGCCACCGCCACCCGGAGACCACCGGCGTGCGTCTCGTCCAGCGCGCCGATGTGCCGCTCGAGCGCGTCACGGGCCCGGAGGTCACGGCGGAACAGGTCCTCCCGGTACTTCCCGGAGGGCGCCCAGCCGGAGTGCAGCCGACGGACCAGGCGCTCCCACACGCGCAGGTCGTAGCGGACGTGGGCCTCGACGCCGTCGGTTGCGCCCTCCGGGAGGGTGGCGAGGAAGGCGTCGGAGACGGGGGTGCCGATCGGCTCGCGGTCGAGGATCTCCGGGAGGACCTCCACCCGTGCGCCGGGAAGGTCCGGGACCTCCTCCTCCACCGCCTCCACCCGGTAGGCCGTGTCGTCGGGGCCCGCGTCGACCGGTTCGAGGCGGCATCTGACCGTGCGGCCGTCCGGCACGGCCGCCCAGTAGGCGCTCGGCAGGTCGAGGTCCGCAGGGTGCAGCACGGAGCTGCCCGTCGCGGCCGCGAGGCGGAGGGCCAGTTCCCCCTCCGTCAGTCCGGCGGCGGTGTCGTCCCGCACCGTGACGTCCAGTTCGACGGCGAGGTCACCGGGCGGCAGCAGGCGCCGGGTGCACAGCACGGGGGCGTCCCAGTCGCGTCCTTCCTGGTCGCCGTCGGCGTCGGCGGCGTCGACGGCCGCGGGCGGGACCCGCAGCAGCCGGGCGAGGGCGCGGCGCAGGTCGTCCGGCGTCAGCGGCGCGACGGTGAAGAGGTTCGCGATCACCGGTACGTCCCGTCGTACACGGCCTTGGCCTTCTCGACCTTCTCCGGGTTGCCCACGAACTTCGGGTCGCGCCGCAGTTGCTGCGACGCGCCGACGTCGCCCTTGTTGCGCGCGATCTCCTTCAGCGCCGCGTACTCGATGCGGTCCATCTGCACCAGGCCCGGGCCCGACTTCGGGAAGACCGTCCCGTTGCCCTCGACCTCGTACGCACGGCCGTTGATCTCGTAGGTGTTGCCGTCGGCCGACAGGGTGGCGCGGCCGTTCGCGATTCCCTCGATGTCGGCTCGGACGAGGTCCTCGTTGCCCCTGAGGATCACCGTGTTGCGCTCCTTCACCTGTCCGCCGGACGCTCCGCTGACAGTGTGGCGCTTGTTCGGGAACTTCAGGACCTTGCCGCGCGCCGGGCCGGGGATGTCGTCCCCGGCCTGCCAGGCGTCGGCCGGCCTGGTGCTCCGCTCGGCCTCGTCGGCGGCCCGGTCCGCCTCGTCCGCCTGCTTGCGGGCCTCCTGGGCCTGCTGCCTGGCCTCCTCGTCGCAGCCGTCCTCCGCGAGGACGACGTGGGCGCCACCGGCCCGCGCGGCGGCCAGGACCGTGGTGCCGGTGCCGGGGCCGCCGCCGAACGGGGCCCTGCGGGGCGGGGCGGCGATGGGGCAGCCCGACTCCCGGGCCCTGCGTTCGGCTTCGTCCGCCGCTTCGTCGGCCTCCTTCGCCGCCCTGCGCGCGCCCGCCGCGTCACCGGCGCCGGCGGCCTTCCGGGCGTCCTCGGCCGCGCCGACGGCCTTGTCGGTGAGCTTGCCCAGGTCACCCAGTTTCCCGAGCTTGCCCAGCTTGCCGGCCTTGCCGGCGACTTTGGCCTCGCCGTAGCCGGGGATGAAGAGGGAGCCGACGTTCCAGATGACGGTGGTGACGGCGCGGGTCTCGTTGCCCTGGTTCCACTGGTCGCGGACGTCGTCCCCGACGAACATGTCGTCGAGGATCCTCCCGCCCGAGTTCACGGTCGCGCCGCCCCAGTCGGTGAGCGCGTCGAGGTGGTCGCCCGCCGCCCACTTGTCGGCGGCGTCCCCACTGTCCTGCGACCACTGGTCGGCGATGACGCCGCCGTAGTCCTTCAAGCCCTCCAGGGAGTCGAGCGGGTGGGTGACGGTGTCCCACATGCCTTCGAGCTCACCGCCGATGCCGTCGACGACGAGTCCTTCGCCGACCTGTTTCAGCTGGTCGCCGGCACAGCCGAAGAAGGCCCCGGCGCCGGAGAAGCAGCCGTCGTCGTCCTTCTCGTCGCCCACGGAGCCGCCGTCGGCGGGGCGGGTGGCGTCGTTCTCTTCGCCCGGGGCCTGTCCACCGCCGGCTTCGGGGGCCGTCCCGCCGTCGGGATGGGGGGCCGTTCCGTCGTGCTCGTCGCCGCCCGCCCTGCCGTGGGCGGTCGTGGTGTCCGTGCCGTCGCCGGGTGCCGGACCGGCCGGGCAGGCCGCGCCGGTGACCTTGCAGACGGCCGCCTGCAGGCCGCCGTAGATCTGCGGGCCCAGGCCGCTGACGAGGAGGGCCGTGACGACCGCGGCGACGACCGCGACGAGACCGGCGTACTCCACCGCCGTCTGGCCCTCGTCCCGGCGCCAGCGGATCATCCGGGGCAGGGAGAAGGGGCGGCGTTCCGCGCGCCGGTTCTCCGGGAGCCGGTACCAGGCGCGGCTGTCCGGCCGGGTGAGGAAGTACAGGACCAGGACGGGCAGGAAGAGCTGGGTGAAGCCCCGGGGCGAACCCTGGGTGATGCTCGTCGCCGCGCCCACGAGCAACCAGAGCTGTACGGCCATGAGGGCGGCGCGGGTTCTGCTCCCGCCCTGCCAGGTGCGGCGGGCCAGCCACCAGCCGAGGACGCCGGGGGCCGCCGCGTAGGCGGTGAGGGCCAGGAGGCGGCCGTCGACGGCGTCGTACGAGGCCGCGGTGAGGAGCAGGCCGAGGCCGCCGGCCAGGGTGATCGCGAAGAGGGTGTGGAGGAGGACCAGGGCGGCCGCGAGGGCGGGTGGCATCGGCTGCCGGCCGCCGCCGGGCAGGTGTCCGGACGGCTGCCCGGCGGCTTCCGGCACGGGCTCTCTCGGTCCGCCGATCCAGGCCATCGCCGCCGCCCCCTCCCTGGTTCACGACATGACCGAGGCTAGGGAGGGAGCGGCGGAGCGGGATGGGCCCGTGGCCCCAATTCGGGGCCCAAGGGGTCGCCCTCTCAGCTCTCCGAGCGGGGGAAGGAGACCTCGACCCTGCGGTTCTTCTTGCGCCCCGACTCCGTGGAGTTGTCGGCGATCGGGTACTGCTCGCCGTAGCCGCGTACCTCGTACGTGACGCCGGCGCTGGTCAGTTCCTGGTCCAGGACGTTCTGCACGGCGTCGGCGCGCTTGCGGGACAGGACGTCGCCGTGGGCGGAGGAACCGAGGTTGTCGGTGAAGCCGAAGACGCGGATCTTCGTGGCGTTCTGGGCCTTGATCTCCTCGGCGATGGCGGAGATCCGGGCCTTGGCGGGAGCGCTGAGCTTCGCACTGTCCTTGCCGAAGAGGACCTCGGCCTGGAGGGCGAACTTGACGTCGGAGTTGGTGTCCTCCCGACGTTCGTCACCGCTCTGGTCCTCGACGACCTGCTTGATGTCGAGCACCTTGGGCTCGGCGAGGGTGGCGCCTTCGGGAAGCTTGAGATCGGGATCGGCGGGGTCGACCTCCACCGGGGCGGAGGCGGTGGCTTCCGTGCCGGGCGGGACGCCGGGTGTCTCGTCGGCGTGGGCCGAGACGGCACCGTAGACGTTCGCGGCGACCATGAGGGAAGCGGCGGTGAGGACCAGGGCGAGACGTGGCGTCGCCGGCCGGCTGCGCGTGGGGGTCATGGCGGTCCTCACCCGGAGATCTTGATGGAGCCGCTGGAGAAGGTGGGCACCTGCAGGGTGACGTCCGTGGTGCTGGCAGGTGGCGCCGGGAACTGCATGAAGACCGGGAGGGTCTGGCCGGCCTCCAGGTTGCCGAGGCCGGTGGTGGTCAACGGCCGCCCTTCGGTGTCACGAAGGGTGTAGTAGCGCTTCTTTCCCTTCGGGTCCACGATGGTGGCCCCACCGAGGGAAGGGCCGTGCTTGATGACTTCCGTCTCGTCACCACTCGTCTGTGGTGGAACAACCACGGACTTGTCGCCGTCGTTCTTGACGGTGCCGTTGACAGTGAGGAAGCCGCCGGAGTCTCTCGCCGCCGAAGTGATCTGCAGAAGCAGGCCATCCGTGCCCCTCAGCTCGGCCAAGGGCGTTTTCGACTGGCCCTCTTGAGCACTCGGCTTGGATCCAGTGTTTCCGGGGGCCGAGGCCGACGGACTCGACTTGTCATCGTTGTCGCCGCCACCGCTGCAGCCGGCCGCACCGAGGGCCAGTCCGGCCGCAACGGTCAGCGCGACCATCCCCCTGCAGGCCTTCGCGGTGAACCGAATGCTCATTTCTCAGCTTCCTTCGTCACTCGTCGTTCGCTTGTGGTTCTTCGGCCAGGTGGACGTCGAAGAGCTCTTCGGGCTCCGGCAGGATGGACAGGTCGTCCGGTTTCAGTTCCCAGTCCTTGCCACCCTTGCAGAAGAGCTTGGGCAACACGTCGGGATCGACCTCACCGGTCGGAGGGTCGAAGTCGCAGCGGGGCTCGATGACGGCCTTGGCCGTCGCGTTGGCCTTCTGCTCCTCGGTGCCGGGAACGATGGACTCGCCGACGGACTTGTTGGTCTCGACCTCGACCACGAAACTCAGCGGCGTGTCCGGCAGACACTCGAGTCCCGCCAACCGCGCGTCGTTCCGTGCTGCCAACTCGCCGGCCCGCCAGCAAGAAGGCTGGAGCCCTTCGGCGTCGCCGGCGAAGATCTGCAGCCACTTCTTCGGTTCCAGCACGTCCTTCAGCCACGCGCCCGCCAGTTGGTCACGCTTGTCCTGCGCGGCTGCCAGAGCCGCGGCATCCGCGGCAGTCTGGGCGCCATTCCTGTTCGCCCCGGCCTGGCCGACCGCGAAGTACGCGAACGCGAGAAAGAGCAGGCCCCCCACCACCGTGATGTAGATGGGGAAGGCCTGCCCTGCGTCACCGTAGCGGCGCGCTCGGATCAAGGAGCGACCTTGGCGATCTGCGCCTGAATCTTTCCAAGGATCGTCTGACCGATGTTCGTGCCCGTGATCGCCAGCACGATGGCCACCACCACCGCGATGATGCCCAGGTACTCGACCGCCGTCTGGCCCTTGTCGCCGGCGCGGCGCTGCATCGCCTCGACCGTCGTGTTCTTCCAGCCGTTCACGCGGACCTTGGTCGCGACGGCGGTCTTCAGCATCAGGTCGCTCATGGTGTTCCCCTCCGGTTTCGGCTGTGCCGCTTTCGGCACGAGGAACGTACGGCCGGACGGGCTCTCGGCCGCAGGGCCCCTGGGCCCAATTACGGGCCCAATCGCTCGGGCCCACCCCGGTCTTCCTCACCCATGCCGTCACCGGAGGTCACCCCCGTCCCCGCTGTGCGTCCGGCGCCGTGCCGATCCACTTCGCCGCGGCCTCGGCACGGCTCGTGCTGTGGAGCTTGGCGAAGATGCGGTTGATGTGGTTCTTGACGGTCTTCTCGCTGATGAAGCACGTGGCGGCGATCTGCTGGTTGTTCATCCCGGACGCGATGAGGTCCATGATCTCCGCCTCCCTCGCACTCAGCTGGAACCGCGACCTGTCGACAGCAGCCGGCCGGCCACTCGACCACCCAGACGACGACTGTGCCACACGCGGTTGCATGTGCGAAAGGTTTTCCGGCGAAACGACTGGATGGGGAGCAGGCTCTGCCCCGAAACCCGCTGCTTGAACAGCCTGTTGAGTGTGACTATGCGAATGCCCGTCTGGCGAAACTCCGTATGCAGTCGCACTCCCCGACTGACCCAGGCCCTCGGGGAGCGGTGCAGTCGGCGGCTGCTGGGTCCGGCGGAGCTGGGTGAGCAGGGCCCCTGCCGCCGTGGGCGTGAAGTGGGGCCTGCCCTCCCTGATGTCCCGTACCGCCTGCACCAGTTGATCGGCCGTGAACTCCCCGTGGACCAGGTAGCCGCCCGCCCCCCGTCGCAGGGCCTCCTGGACGATCTCCGACTCCCTGCTGTAGGTCAGCATCACGACCGGGGCGATGCCCACCAGGTACGGGAGGGCCGAGATGCCGTCCACGCCGGGCATGCGGACGTCGAGGAGGACCACGTCCGGGCGGTGCTGCCGGGCCGCCTCGTAGGCCTGGCCGCCGTCGGCCGCCTCGGCCACCACCTCGATGTCCTCGCGACCGGAGAGCAGGGCGGTGAGGCCCGCGCGCACCACGGGATTGTCGTCGGCGACGACGACCCGGAGGGGGCGAGCCGGGGGCGCCGGTTGCGGGCAACCGGCGAAGGGGTTCTGCGGGGGCGGCGGCTGGAACGCGCCGGGGTGGTGGGGCGGCTGGTCCGGCATCGGTGCCTCCTCTCGGGTCGTGGGGGTCACGCCGTGGGGGTCGTCAGGGCTGCCAGGGGGAGTTCCAGGCGGACTTCCGTGCCCCGGGGGTGGGCACCACGGCCGACGCGGATGCGGGCGCCGACCGACGCCGCCCGCTCGACCATGCCGACCAGGCCGAAGTGCCCGGCCCGGCGCAGCTGTTCGAGGGTGGTGCCCGGCGGGAGCCCCCGGCCGTCGTCGTGGACGCTGATGCGGAGCAGCCCGGCGTGGACGCCCGCGCAGACGTCCACCCGGGTCGGTTCCGCGTGGCGATGGGCGTTCTCCATGGCCTCCGAGGCGATGGTGAGCAGTTGCCGGGCGACCGCGGGCGGAACCGGCGGTACGGCGTGGTCGCCGATGGGCCGGTACACGGCGGGCAGGCCCGTCCGGGCGCTGAAGTCACGGGTGCGGGCGGCCAGTTCGACGAGCACGTCGGTCGCCTGGGACGGGTCGGACTCGCGACGCAGGTCGGCCAGGAGTTCGCGGGACTCCGCGGCGGCCCGGCGGGCCGAACGGGCGACCAGCGCGGCCTGCTGCCGGACCAGGGCCGGATCCATGCGCTCGGCGCCCGCCGAACCCGTCAGACCATCCGCGGCGAGGGCCACGCCGTGCAGGGTCTTGGCGACCGAGTCGTGCATCTCACGGGCCAGGCGGGCTCGTTCGGCGCTCACCGCCTCCGTGACGGCGAGCCGCGCCTGGACCGTCGTGAGGGCCTGGGTGGCGGCGCCGAAGCGGAGCATGAGGTTGCGGAGGCTGGAGCCGACGGCTCCCGCGATCACGCAGAGGCCGGGCAGGAGGGCGGTCTCGGCGATGCCGGGCGCCGGATCCTCCTGGGCCGCGTGGATGAGGAGCAGCAAGAGCGCCTGGAGCGAGGCGAACACGGCCGCGCCCCGCCAGCCGTAGACCAGGCCGGCCAGCAGCGGGGTGCAGACGCTGACGTAGGCGAGGGTGCTGGTGGGGCCCGCCGCGATGAGGAGCAGGGCGCCGAACAGGGTGTCCGCCGCGAGGAGCGTGGGGTGCCGCAGGAGGAGGGGCCCGAAGCGCTCCCAGTCCCGGAAGAGCACGTAGGAGGTCATGAAGGTGACGACCACGGCGGCGCCGACCAGGCGGGTGGGGAGGCCGTCGTGGGCGTTGACCAGGGCCGTGGGCGTGGCCAGGGCGATCATGGCGAGCCGGAAGCCGAAGACCTGCCGGCACATGGCCTGGAGGGCGTTGACCTGGATGTCGATGGCCGGACCGGCGGGGGCCGGGGCGCCGTTCTGAGGGGCGTCGACCTGGGCGGTGTCCCCCGACGGCCGGTCCGGGCGGCGGCCGGGCGCCTCGGGCGCTGCCCCGGGCGCGGGCGCGGGTGCCTGAGCCGGTGGAGGGGATGACGGGACCGAGGGGGCCGGTGCCGGAGCGGCGGCACGCACCGGCGTCCGGCCCGCCCCCCGAGTGCCCACGGCGCCCTCCGGGCCCGCCCCCGGGCCCTGCGCGGCGCTCCCCGCACCCCCCGTCCCCACCGGCCGCCCGCGACCACCGCCGCCACCACCGCCCGCGCTCGCGCCCGCGCCCGCGATCCGCAGTGTCGGCTCGCCGCCCACCGCGCCCGCCGCCTCCCAGCCCGGCGGCAGGGCCGGGGTCACCGAGGTGACCGGGACGTCGGGGGCGCCGGTGCGGACGTGGGCCGGGAGGACCGTGCCGGCCGGTGGCGTGGTGATCTCGGGGTTGCGGTCCGCGCGGCGGCGGCGACGGCCCAGCAGACCGTGGCGTTCCCCTGTCATCGACATGCTGTCGCCTCCTCCCCTGCTTCCCCGTCTACTTCCCCGTCACCGAGCCGAAGTCCGTGCCCGAGCCGAGGATCAGGCCCGCGCCCAGCAGCAGCATGGTGGCCGGGACCATGAAGGTCGTGATCATCATCGTGGCCTTGGGCACGGCCCGGGCCGCCTTGCGGCGGGCGTTCTGGGCGTCGGTGCGGCGCATGTCCTTGGCGAGGGCCACCAGCGTGTCGACGATCGGCGCGCCCAGTTCCTCGCCCTGCTGAAGGGCCGTGACGAACATGGCGACCTGCTCGGAGTCGTTGCGGCGGCGCAGTTCCGCGAAGGCCTGGCGGCGGCTCATGCCGAGGTCCATCTGGCGCAGGGTGATGCGCAGTTCGTCGGCCCAGGGCCCCTCGTACTTGGCGGCGACCCGGTCCAGTGCCTGGCGGAAGCCGAGGCCCGCGCTCACCACGACGGCGAGGACGTCCAGGAAGTCCGGCAGGGTGCGTTCGATGACGTCCTTGCGGACGCGGATGGCCGACCAGATGCCGACCTCCGTCCAGAACGCCCCGAACGCCAGCAGCAGCAGCGCGACCAGCAGCTGGCCGCGCAGGAGGAACACCAGGAAGCCGACACCGCCCAGGGCGCCGTAGACCGCCCGGCGGGCCGCGTAGCGGTCGATCGTCAGGCCGCCGGGGTTGCCCGCGAGGTCGATCTTCCGCCGGTACCTGGCCACCTGCTTGGGGCCCATCAGGCGGAGCACGGCGGGCGCGTAGCGCATGCCCATGCGGTCGACGAGGGAGTCGACCGCCCCGGTGCGGGTGGAGCCGACCTCCAGGGCGAGGGCGAGGTCGCCGGGGAGTTTGGCCTCGGCCCGGTACATGCGGATCCCGGCGAAGATCCCCCAGACGCCGAGGCCCGTCAGCAGCGCGAGCAGCAGTCCCATGGTTGCCTCCTGGCTCTCAGACGTCGATGCGGGACAGGCGGCGGATGAGGACGAAGCCGACGGCGTACAGCGAGAAGGCGATGATGACCGCCGCCTGGCCGAACGCGGAGCCGGTCATGCGGTCCAGGGCGCCGTCCTTCACCCCGTTCATGAGGAAGAGCGAGCCGATGCCGAGGACGGGCACCGCGTACGACGTCATGTTGACCTGGGAGAGCTGGGTGCGGACCTCGCGCCGGGTCTCCTTGCGTTCCTCCAGCGTCTCGGTGAGGTTGCGCAGGGCGCTGACCACCTGCCCGCCCGCCCGGTTGGACAGCACCAGGGTGGTGACCAGGACGACCAGTTCGCGCGAGGGGAGGCGGTCGGCGAGTTCGTCCAGGGCGTCGTCCAGGGACGCGCCGACCGCGAGCTGCGCGGCCACCTTGCCGAGTTCCTCGCCCGCCGGGGCCTCCATCTCCTCCGCGGCCATGCCGATGGCCGTGCGCAGGGCGAGGCCCGCCTGGGTGGCGTTGGCGAGGATCCGGGCCATCTCGGGGAGCTGGTTGATGAACCGCTCGATGCGTTTCTGGCGTTGCCAGTTGAGGAACTGGACGGCGACGCCGATGCCGAGGAGCCCCGCCAGCGGCCCGAAGAACGGGGCCAGGGCCGCCTGGCCGATGAGCCACAGGCCGGCGACCGTGGCGAGCATGTAGACGAAGAACTCGCCCGGTGTGACGTCCAGGCCGGTCGCCGCCAGGCGCAGTTCCAGCTTCTTGCCGAGCCGGGTGCGCCGCAGCCGGCGGTCGATCCCGCGGAAGTTGCGGCGCCGGCCGGTCACGGGGATCTGGCCGGTGGCGGAGAGGCGGTCGACGAGCGCCTGCCGCTGGGCCTTTCCGGTGGCGTACGCGTGCAGGCCGACGACCGCGAGGACGCACGTCAGCAGGGTGACGCCGGTGGTGAGCGTGATGAGCGTGTGCAGTTCCATCGGTCGGTCCTACCTGGCTTCTCGGGTGGCGAGTTCGTCCGCGGAGCGGGCGATGCCGAACGCCTGGGGAAGGGGCTGGCCCGCCATGTAGAGGCGGTCCGCGGTGCGGCGCGGGAGGGCGAAGTACTGGAACGCGCCGTGGATGCGGCCGTCGGCCGTCATCGGCTGCGCATGGAAGCGGGCGACCGTGACCAGGCGGTACGGGTCGCTGCCGTGGCTGTCCATCAGCGCGATCTCGGTGATGCGGCGGGCGCCGTCGGCGAACCGGGTGAGCTGCACGATGACGTCGACCGCGCTGTTGATCTGGTCGTGCAGCGCGACGAAGGGGATCTCCACGTCCGACATGGACGCCAGGGTCTGCAACCGCATCAGCGCGTCCTCGGCGCTGTTGGCGTGGACGGTGGCGAGGGAGCCGTCGTGGCCGGTGGACATCGCCTGGAGCATGTCCAGGGACTCGCCGCCGCGGACCTCACCGACGACGATCCGGTCGGGACGCATGCGCAGGGAGTTGCGGACGAGGTCGCGGATGGTGACCTGGCCCTTGCCCTCCACGTTCGGGGGCCGGGACTCCAGGCGGATCACGTGGGGCTGCTGGAGCTGGAGTTCGGCGGAGTCCTCGATGGTGATGATGCGTTCGCCCTCGGGGATCAGGCCGGACAGGGCGTTGAGCAGGGTCGTCTTGCCGGTGCCCGTCGCGCCCGAGACGATGATGTTGAACTTCGCCTGCACCAGGCCCGCGAGCAGGTACAGCATGTGCTCGTCCAGCGAGCCGAGGCCGATCAGCTCCTGAAGGGTGAAGGAGCGCGGGAAGCGGCGGATGGTGAGGGTGGCGCCGGTCAGGGACAGCGGCGGGATGATGACGTTGACGCGCTCCCCGGAGGGCAGCCGGGCGTCGACCATCGGGTTGGACTCGTCCACGCGGCGGTTGACGGTGGACACGATCCGCTCGATCGTCTGCATGAGCTGGTCGTTGGAGGCGAAGCGCAGGGGCAGTTGCTCGACCCGGCCGCCGCGCTCCACGAAGATCGCGTCCGGGCCATTGACCATGATCTCGGTGATGGAGGCGTCCTCCAGCAGCGGCTCCAGGATGCCGAGGCCCAGGGCCTCGTCGACCACCCTGCGGATCAGCTGCGAGCGCTCCACCGTCGACAGGACCGGGCCCTCGCGGCTGATGATGTGCCCCAGCACCCGCTCCAGCCGGGCCCTGCGCTCGGCGGCGGCCAGCGAACTCATCTCCGCGAGGTCGATCTCCTCCAGGAGCTTGGCCCGGTAGGAGGCGACCATGTGGCCGTCCTCGCCCCGGTTGCCGTTCTCCTCGGGGGTGTTGATGCGTGCTCGCAGACTCATGAGTGCGGTGCTCCTGGTTCGTCGTTCAGTGGTCGAGCGGCATCGTGGCGCGCTTGACGGCCGGATCGAACTCCCAGCCCGGCACGAGGGACGGGATCTGCACGGTGGCGGTGACGGTGACCTCGTCCGCGCCCTGCGAGGGGGAGCAGCTCGTCCGGCCGGCCAGCCAGCTGCTCACCGCCGCCCGGCAGTCCGCCTCCGCCGGTCCGCCCAGCGAGGCGCTGCGCGCCCCCGCCCGGGCCGCCGTGCCGGCCTGCTGGGCCGTGTACGCGATCAGGCCGAGCTGCACGGCCGCCAGGGCGACGATCAGCAGGATCGGCAGGAAGCCGAGGTACTCGATGGCGACTTGGCCGCGGTCGCGGCGCTCGGGGTCACGGGGCACCTGTCTCCTCCTCCACCGCTCCGGCGTGTCCGCGGATCCGGATCGGGACGGACAGCGCGCCCGGGAAGAGCACCGGGACGTCCAGGGCCACGTCGGCCGTGACGTACCCGGAGCCGCCGCAGCCGACCTCCGCTCCGGAGCGCCACGCCTCCGACAGGTGCCTGAGCCCGGCCTCCTGGCAGGCGGCGGTGCGCGCGCCGCCCGGTGCCGCCGCCGTCCCCGCGCGCACCGCCTCGTCCGCGGCGTTCCCCGCGAGGACGAAGGTGTAGCCCACGAGGACGGCCTGCCACAGCGCGATCAGCGTCACGATGATCGTCGGCGTCATGCCCAGGAACTCGATCGTCACCTGGCCCTCGTCGTCCCGCTTCCGTAAAGCCACGCTCATCCCTCCCTGCGCCGCTTGAAGCTCACCGCGCCCCGGTCGCCGCCCCGCAGTCCCCGGCCCGTCTTCTGGGCGCCGTCCGGGACCTTGACCAGGCCCAGTTCCCCGGCCAGGCCCCACAGGGCCTGTTTGACCGAGCTCTTGCTCTCCAGTTCGTGGATGCGGCCCGCGTCCACGACGCCCTGGAGCTCCTTGAAGTTCGCGGGGACCGCCGTGGCCGCGACGGTGGTGCCGGTGATCTTCTGGATCAGCTGGGGCTGGATCTCCGTGTGGCGGGAGTGCCGGTTGACGACGACGGTCGTCTCCTCGGCCTTGCGGATCTGCAGCCGGTCCCACATCCGCACCGCCCGCTTGGCCCCCCGTACGGCCACCACGTCCGGCGTGGTGACGAGCAGCGCCCGGTCGGCCATCTCCACGGCGGCCGCGCCCGCCCCGCCGAGCTGGGCTCCGCAGTCGATGACGACGACCTCGTAGCGGGAGCGCAGGGCGCTGACGATCTGGCGGGCGGAGCGGTCGGTGACGTCCTCGCCGCGTTCGCCCTCGGCCGGGGCGAGCAGCAGGACGAGGCCGGTGTCGTGGCGGAAGACCGCGTCGGCCAGGACGCGCGGGGAGATGTCGTTGATGGCGGCGAGGTCGACGACCGAGCGGCGGAACTGGACGTCGAGGTAGGAGGCGACGTCGCCGGTCTGGAGGTCCATGTCGACCAGGGCGGTGCTGCGGCCGGAGGCCTGGGCGGCCAGGGCCAGCTGGATGGCGGTGAGGGTGGTCCCGACACCGCCCTTGGCGCCGCTGACGGTGACGACGGTGCCGCCCACGCCGGTGAAGACGTCGCCGCCGGACCCGAGGTGGCGCCGCACGCCGGTGGACCACTGGGCGACGGCCTGGACGCGGCTGGCGAGTTCCTCGTAGCTGAGGGGCAGCGCGACCAGCCCGCGGGCGCCGTAGTCCATGGCGGCCTGGAACAGGCCGGGGCTCGCGTCGGAGGTGACGAGGATGACACCGACGGCCGGGAAGCGCAGGGCCACTTCGCGGATCAGCTCCAGCGCGGGGACCGGTCCGATGCGCTCGTGCACGACGACGACCTCGGGCAGCTCGTCGACGGACTCGGCCGCCAGGCGGGCCAGGGTGTCGACGAGCTGGGTGGAGTCGACCACCGGGGCGACCGGTTCGGCGTCCGGGAGCTGGCTGAGCAGCGTCGTGAGGGACCGGACGGCGTCCGCGTCGCCGACTGCCGGGAGGATCCTCGTGGGCATGCGCGGTCACTTGTCCTTCGCGAGTTCGTACGTCCGGTCCTGCTCGGGGACGGTGGTGTCGCTGCCGGGCGCGACGAGGGCGAGGCGCACGCGCTTGGCGAACGACTCGGCGTAGGTGATGCGCTGGGCGTCCCGGGCGGACAGCGCGAAGGTGATCGGGACGGCGTCGGTGGGCTGCTGCGTGCGGCTGCCCTCGTCGGGCTTCAGCGCGGTCAGTTCGCCGACGTCGAGGACCTCGGCATCGGTGACGATGATCTTCGACTGGTCGGGGTCGCCCTCGCGCTGCCCCTCGAAGGTGGCGTAGACGTTGACCGAGGCGCCGGGCGTGATCTTGCCCGCGACGCCGGTCGCCGCGTCGATCATGATGGCGACCTCCTGCTGCCCGGGGCGGAGGGCCGGCCGGCGGACGATCATGTCGGACTGGAGCAGGGAGCCCGCGCGCAGCGTCGTGACGGCGATCTTGCCCTGTATCTCGCGCAGATCGGTGACCGCGTTGTCCGAGAGCCACCGCTCGGGCATCTTGATCTTCTCGAACTGGCCCGTGGCAAGGGTGGTGTAGGGCGGCACGTCGGACTTGAGCCGGTAGGCGGTGACCTCGGGCCCGACCTTGGACTTGACGTCGCTGATGACGGACAGCACGCCGGTGAAGGCGCCCAGGGCGCAGACGACCGACAGGAGCAGGAGAATCACGCCGCGGCGCTGACGGGAGTTCATGAACCGTACAACCTCGTTGGGGATATCGGTCGAGCGGGATCGGAGCAGTGCTGACGAGCGGGGTCAGGGCTCACCCGACGGCCGTTCGGCTCTCGAGCTGTCTCGGGGGCGGGCTGTCGTGGACGGGCGGGGTGGCCGAGCAGAAGACGCAGCGGTCTCCGATGACGTCGATGCCGCACCAGTGGCAGCGGCTGCGCCGTACGGAGGTGACGAGCTGGTAGAGCACGGACAGGTCGGGCAGGTAGCTGCAGAACTCGATCAGCTTGCCGGTGCCCCACCAGGCGGGTGACTCGGCCGGGAGCGGCACCTCGCGCAGCCCCTGCACCTTCCAGGAGGGCGCGAGGGTGGCGCTGACCCAGTCGGACGGGAGCTGCCCCTTGGCGACGAGCATCCAGGTGCCGAACTCGGGCCCCGGCAGGGCGGCTTCGGGCGTGATGCGCACCAGGTGGGGCTCGGGGTGGGCGAGGACGCCGAACTGGCTGCCGGGCACCCAGGACTTGGCGTGCGACTTCAGGCCCACGGGGACCCGGTCGAGCCGGGCGACGGAGTTGAGCAGCGCCCCGGCGTGGATGTAGTGCACCAGCAGCCGCCCGGCCGAGGCGAGCACACCGGGGCTGAGGTCGCAGGACGCGAGCTGGCGCAACTGGCGGGCCAGGACGGCCAGTCCGAGCGGAGGCAGGTCCGGCTGGAACACGGCGACGCGGTCGGTCTCCATGAGCGCGCGCAGGGTGTGCAGCCGGCGCCGCACGGCGGTGGGCGCGGCCGGCGAGCAGACCACGATCACGTGCCCGTGGTGCTCGACCAGGGCCTGGAGATCGGTGAGGGCCTCCTCCAGGGGCCGTGCGGCCACGTCCCGGAGCACGGCGGCGGGCAGGGTGCGGTCGTCCTGTGGCGGCAGCGCCATGTCGGCGCTGGTCACGGCAATGGCAGTTGGCACGCGCAGCTCCCCGTTTCCCCATGCCCGTCGGAACGCCGGGTGTCACTCCGGCGCGCCGTGTCGACTTCACTGCGTGACTACCTCAGCACTGTAACCACGGCTCTGTGACCGGAGAACAGCGTTTGTGTAGCTGAGGAGCAACTGTCGTTGCACAAGACGCGTCATAACGGGGCAGGTTGAGCATCTTGCCGGTCGCCGTCGGTGTCCGGGGGCGGGCCGGGGCGGTGGGCCCAACGGGCCCGGAGTTGACGGTGGGCCTTCGTTTGGGCCCTGAGGCCCACGCCCCGGGCGGTGGTGCGTCCCTACGCTCGCGGTCCACGCAGAGGTGGTTCGCCGCGAGGAGGGGTGCCGTATGGCCGACGGGGGTGGCATACGGGCGTACGGACGCAGACCGGTCTTCGACGACCGCGGGGCGACCGGCACCGAGTACCTGGGGATGGTCGTCGTGAGCGCGGCGGTCGTGCTGGCGGTGTCGGCCACCGGGGTCGGGCAGCTGATCTACGACAGGATCGCCGCCCAGGTCTGCCGGGTCGCCGGGGGCGGTGACTGCGGCACGGGCGGCACGGGCCAGGGCAGGCCGCTGACCGACGCGGACTTCGAACCGGCGCTGTGCCAGGTCTCGTCGGTCACCGACAGGGCGGGCTCCAAGGCGAAGATCCTCTTCTGGGAGATCGGCAAGGAGTACGGCTTCCAGGAGCAGCGCCTGAAGGCGAAGACGGACGTGAACGGCGACGGCAAGGTCGACGACGGCGACCAGCTGGTGTACCTCACCTTCACGGACGCCGCCTCGGTCGCCGCCAAGAAGGACTTCAAGTCGGGCATGAAGGTGGGCCGGTTCGGCGCCGACAAGGTGGAGCTGGGGCTCGGCATCAAGGTCACCAACGGCGACACCTGGGTGTTCGAGAGCCCGGAGGAGGCCGAGCGGTTCCGCGACGACGTGGAGAAGCTCCAGATGTACGAGATGCGCCGGACCATGCCGGGCGGGGCGGAGGCGAGCCTCGGTGACGGCATCCTCTACCTCTTCGGCACGGGCCCCCTCAAGGACGAGGAGGACACCCAGAACCGGATCAAGGAGCACCTCGGCGACAACCGGAAGATCACCTACGGCAAGGTCGGCCTGGAGGCCTCGGCGTCGGCGGGCCTGAAGATCTCCGCGGGCGACGAGAAGAAGCTGAGCGCCGCCCTCGGCGGTTCCTTCAAGTACGCCCCCGAGGTGACCTGGACGGACAACGCCTACAAGAACACCAAGTCCTACACGTACGCCTCGTCCGTCGAGTACGGCTCGAAGGTGAGCTACGAGGCGGGCGCGCTCAGCGGCGAGTACACGGCCAACACGACGCTGACGGGCACCATCACGGTCACCTACGACAAGAAGACCGGCAAGCTGGTCCGCGTCGACATGACCCGCACGGTGGAGGAGGGCGGCCAGAAGGACGGCGCCAAGGCGGGCGGCGACAACGGCAAGAAGGACGGGGACAAGCGCGGCGGCAACGCCGGGGTGAAGGGCACCGACTCGCAGACGGGCATCGAGATCGTCACGAACACGCTCACCTTCGACCCCGGGCCGGCCGGCGACCGGGACCGGGCGGTCGCCGAGCAGTGGCTGGACAGCAGCAACGAGCAGATCGCGACGCCCTTCCAGTACATGTTCTCCGACCACGCGCCCACCGCCCGGCCGGGCGCCGACGACCTTTTCGGGCAGCTGATGTTCGACCAGGGCAGGTCGAGCCGGATGACGTACACCGGCGAGGTGAACGCGGCCGAGTACGGATTCGAGTTGAATCTGGGGCTCAGTCTGGGCATGACGATCAGCACGGAGAAGAAGGCGGAGACCCTGACCGGCGCCGAGTTCCTGGGGGCGCCCCACGGAGACGGCCGTTCCTATCTCCCCTACAGCTACTGCGCGAACTGACGAGACGGAGCACCTGCCGATGACGACCCGCCGCGCCTGCCTGGCCGCCGCCCTGCTGACGACCGCCCTGGCCCTCACCGGATGCGGGGACCCGGACCCGGGTGCGGGCTCCGTGCCCGACGGCTGGGGCACGCTGAGAACCAAGGGCGTCGACGTGTTCTACCCCGAGGGCTGGCAGAAGCAGAGCGCCGCCGAACGGGGCGGGCACAACGCGGCGGCCGCGGTGCGCACGGAGGGCGGCAGGAAGGCCGCGGTCCTCACCGTGCAACTGGGCTTCACCGAGGCCGGTTCGGCCGAGCAGGCCGCCATCGCGGCCGAGGCGGGCATCCAGATGGGTGCGAAGGTCGAGGGCCAGAAGGACGTCGACCTGGCCGGCACGGACGACGCCAGGCGGATCGATTTCTCCTTCGAGGCGACCGGTGAGGACGGGGGTCCCGCCAAGGGCACGCCGGTGAAGGGGGTCATCCTCACCGGTCTCGACTCGTCCGACACGGCGTTCGCCGTCCGCATCGACGCCCGGCGGGGCGCTCTGCCCGCCGGCGACCTGGACCGGATCATCGACTCGGTTCAGGTGCACTGACCGTGGAGGTGCCCGGCTCCGGCTACGTCGTCCCCGCGCTGCTCGTCGCGCTGTTCGGTGCACTGGCGTCGCGGTACGCCCGGCGGCTGGTGACGGTGGTGCGGGTGCTGCGGCGCGGCGCCCGCGCCGAGGGCAGCTGCGTCCGGGTGGAGACCGAGCCCTACGGCCGCTCCGACGCCCGGCGGCACGTCTTCGCCTTCCGTACGGCCGACGGGGACCGCGTCGAGTTCGAGGACCTGGCGGCCTGGTCGACGACGGAGGGCACCGCGGTCACCGTCACCTACGACCCGCGCGATCCCGCGGGCACGGCGACGGTCGCGGGCCGGGGCAGCTGGTCCCCGGTGCTCCAGGCGCTGGCGCTCACGCTGGGCTGCGGCCTGGGCGCCCTGGGCTTCGCCGTCCTGCTGTACGCCGAGATCTCCGGAGGCAACCCATGACGCTCGTCCGCTGCTGGGCCGTCGGCATCGTGGTGCTGGTGGTCGCCGAGTACCTCCAGATGACCCTGCTGCACGACCCTCTGGTCGGGCCCGAGGGGGTCGGCTCGTTCGGAGCGGCCGTGGCGCTGGTGCACCTGCCGAACCTGGTGTGCGTGGTGCTGGCGACCTGGGCGGCGGCGCGGGTGCACCCCGAGCCGTGGCGGGAGGTGCCCGCACGGCATCTGGCGGCGGCCTGCGCGGCTCCCGTGGCGGCGCAGCTGCTGCTGCTGGGCCTGCGGCCCGACGTGCTCGACCTCACCGGACCGGCGTTGTGGATGTCGACGGGCGTGCTGCTTGCGGGGTGCGCGGTGGGGCTGCTGCTCGACAGGTTGGTCTGGACCTCTTGACAGCCGCTTTGGTCTGGACCATTTTCTTGTCATGTCCCCACACAGATCCCTGCGGCTGTGGTCGGGTGCCCTCATGGCAGCCCTGGCCCTCACTGTCACGACCGTCGGCCAGGCCTCGGCCGCCGACGTCAACAACGCCAGGAACGCCGGCTTCGAGGCGGGCCTGAGCAACTGGACCTGCTCCGCGGGCAGCGGCACGACGGTCTCCTCCCCCGTGCACTCCGGGTCGGCCGCGCTCCAGGCCACCCCCTCGGGGCAGGACAACGCCCGGTGCAGTCAGACGGTGGCGGTGAAGCCCAACTCCACCTACACCCTGGGCGCCTGGGTCCGCGGCGGGTACGCCTACCTCGGTGTCTCCGGCACGGGCACGACGGACGTGTCGACCTGGAGCCCGGACTCCACCGCCTGGAAGCAGCTGTCGACGACGTTCAAGACCGGCGGTTCGACGACCTCGGTGACCGTCTACACCCACGGCTGGTACGGGCAGGCCGCCTACTATGCGGACGACGTGTCGGTCGTCGGCCCCGACGGGGGCGGCGGCACCGACCCGGGCCCCACCGTCCCCGCGGCACCGGCCGGCCTCACGGTCTCCGGCACCACGACCTCGTCGGTGTCCCTCGCCTGGAACACCGTCTCGGGCGCGACCGGCTACACCGTCTACCGCGACGGCACGAAGGTCACGGCCGTCTCCGGCACCTCCGCCACCGTGACCGGCCTCGCCGCCTCTACGGCCTACTCCTTCCAGGTCACGGCGACGAACGCGGCCGGTGAGTCGCCCAAGTCGGCGGCCGTCACGGCCACCACGAACAAGCCGAACGGGCCCGGTCCCGCCCTGCCGAAGCACGTGGTGACCGGCTACTGGCAGAACTTCAACAACGGTGCGGCCGTCCAGAGGATCTCCGACGTCCCCGGCCAGTACGACATCATCGCCGTCTCCTTCGCCGACGCCACCTCGACGCCCGGCGCCGTCACCTTCAACCTGGACACGGCGGGCCTGAACGGCTACACCGTCGACCAGTTCAAGGCGGACGTCCGGGCCAAGCAGGCGGCCGGCAAGAAGGTCATCATCTCCGTCGGCGGCGAACGCGGCACCGTCGCCGTCAACGACGCCACCTCGGCGGCCAACTTCGCCAACAGCGTCTACGCGGTGATGCAGGAGTACGGCTTCGACGGCGTCGACATCGACCTGGAGAACGGCCTCAACGCCACCTACATGACCCAGGCGCTGCGGTCGCTGTCGGCGAAGGCCGGACCGTCGCTGATCCTCACCATGGCCCCGCAGACGATCGACATGCAGTCGACGTCCAACGCGTACTTCCGCACCGCGCTGAACGTCAAGGACATCCTCACGGTCGTCAACATGCAGTACTACAACAGCGGTTCCATGCTCGGCTGCGACGGCAAGGTGTACAGCCAGGGCTCGGTCGACTTCCTCACGGCGCTGGCCTGCATCCAGCTGGAGAACGGCCTCGCGCCCTCCCAGGTGGGCCTCGGCGTCCCGGCCTCCACCCGCGGCGCGGGCAGCGGCTACGTGGCGCCGAGCGTGGTCAACAACGCCCTGGACTGCCTGACCAAGGCCGTCAACTGCGGCTCCTTCAAGCCGCCGCGGACCTACCCCGACCTGCGGGGCGCGATGACCTGGTCGACCAACTGGGACGCCACCGCGGGCAACGCCTGGTCCAACGCGGTCGGACCGCACGTGCACGCCCTGCCGTAGCACCCGCTCGGCACCAGCGACGGGGTGGAGGGGGCCGGTTCCCCTCCACCCCGTCGGTCCGTCGGTCCGTCGGTCCGCCCGGGACGGCTGCCGCGGCCGTCCGGCTAGAAGAAGTCGCCCCAGGGCTGGTCCCAGATCTGCTTCAGGCACAGCACCAGGAACAGCAGCCCGGCCACGGCCAGCATCACGTTGCTGAGCGGGCCGTTGCGCCACTCGCGCGGGGTGCGCGAGGTGTTGAGCAGCCAGATGAGCGTGCCGGCGAGGAACGGCATGAACGCCGCGCCCAGCACGCCGTAGATGATGACCAGGCGGAACGGCTGCCCCTCGAAGAGCAGGAGCATCGGCGGGAAGGTCAGCCACAGCAGATAGCCGCGGAAGGACCAGGAGCGTTCCCGCTCGCCCGAGGCGACCTCCTCGCCCTTGGCCTGGCCCTTGCCCGTCAGCCGGGCCACGAAGTCGGCGAACATCAGGCTCACGCCGTGCCACACGCCGATCAGCGAGGTGAAGGACGTGGCGAAGAAGCCGATGAGGAAGAACGTGGCCGTGGCCTCGCCGTACTGCTCCTCCAGGATGTCGCCGAGCTGGACCAGGCCCTTGTCGCCGCCGGCGATCGCCACGTTCGCCGAGTGCAGCAGCTCGGCGCCGACGAAGAGCATCGCGATGACGAAGACGCCGGTGGTGAGGTAGGCGACCCGGTTGTCCAGCCGCATGACCTTCATCCAGCCGGTGTTCGTCCAGCCCTTGGCGTTGACCCAGTAGCCGTACGCGGCGAGGGTGATGGTGCCGCCGACGCCGCCGATCAGGCCCAGGGTGTTGAGGATCGAGTCCTTCTCGTCCGGCAGGACGGGCAGCAGACCGGCGAAGGCGTCCGCGAGGTTCGGCGTGACCCGGACGGCCAGGTACACCGTCACCACGAACATGACGCCGACCAGGATGGTCATGACCTTCTCGAACACCGCGTACTTGTTGAACCAGACGAAGACCAGCCCGACCAGCCCGCAGGCGATGCCCCACCACTTCAGGTCCATCACGCCCGGGAAGAGCGCCTGCAACGGGAGCGCGCTGGAGGACATCGCCGCCGCCCCGTACACGAAGCCCCACACCACGACGTAGACCGCGAAGAACCAGGTCGTCCAGCGGCCCAGGCTCGCCCAGCCGTCGAAGAGGGTGCGGCCGGTGGACAGGTGCCAGCGGCCCGCCGCCTCGGCCAGGGAGATCTTCACCAGACAGCCGATGATCGCGGCCCACAGCAGGGTGTAGCCGAAGTTGCTGCCCGCGATCAGGGTGGCGACGAGGTCGCCGGCGCCGACACCGGTCGCCGCGACGACGATGCCCGGGCCGATGTACTTCCAGCCGGCTTTACGGGGTTGTGGGGGGTGGGTGGCCTGGTTCTCCGTGGTGTCAGCCATGCAGATCAAGAAACCGCATGGCGCCGCGGCCGACAAGAGGGCGGTGGCCGTCCGGCTCGGGGGCGCGGGGAACGGCGCGAGCACCGCATCCGGTGAGCGGTCCGGCACCGGACCGAGGCGGCACGCCGGACCGCCTCGGCCCGGCCCGGTGGGGCGTCACGGCTGCCGCCCGCCGCAGCCGTCCGCACGGCACGTGCCGAGTTCGAACCACACGGTCTTGCCCGGCCCGTCCCGGTGGCAGCCCCAGCGCCGGGCCAGCGCGTCCACCAGGAACATCCCGCGGCCGCTCTCCCCGGTGCCCGCCTCCACGACCCGGGGCACCCGCCGCTCGGTGTCGGCGACCTCGCAGCGCAGGACGCCGTGTGCGGCGGTGAGCGTGAGCCGGAAGGGAGTCCCGGCGTGCACCAGTGCGTTGGTGGCCAGCTCGCCGACGAGCAGCTCCGCCACGTCCACGACCTCGCCGCGCTCGTCGAGGCCCCAGTCCTCCAGTGCCCTGCGCACCTCCGCGCGCGCCTCGCGGACGGTGACGGGCCCGGGGGCGTACTCGACGCTGAGGTGGCCCGCTCCCAGGGGCGGCTGGGGGAACGGGCCGTGGTGGGCGTCGGGGTCCGGGACGGGGCACCCGGAGAGTTGCAGCATGCCTCCAGGGTGATCCCCGGGTACGTCCGGGCGCAGGGGGAGGACTACCCGTTCCCGTACCTGCTCGCGCAGGTGGGGGGCCTACGCGTACTGCAGGCGGACCGTGGCGCCGTCGCTGTCGTCGCGGATGTCCACGTACGCGCAGACCTGGCGCGCGTACCACAGGCCGGGTGCCGCTTCGCCGCCGTCGGCCGGGGGCGGGACGAATCCGGCGAGCGGGTCGTCGACGCGGCGTGCGGAGCGCAGTTCGCACACGCACGCGGGCGCCTCGCCCCACACCAGGGCGGCACCGTCGAGGGGCGCCAGGGCGGCGGCGGTCTCCGCCACGGCGGCGGCGAACAGTTCGGCCTCCGCGGCGGGCAGGCCCCGCCCCTCGGCCCAGCTCCGCACGGCCGCCGCGTCCGGCCCGGCCGGGAGGGTCCGGGCCCCGGCCGGGGGCAGCGGCAGGGGGACGGCGTCGAGTTCGGCCGCGATCCGCTCCGGCTCCCGGTACACCCCTGTGCCCGGGTGGGCGCGCAGGGCCGCGGCGACGACGGCGGGCCCGGCGGTGCGGGTGTCGTAGGCGCACAGCGCCGTCGTGGCCAGGGGCGCGAACAGCAGGTTGGCGAGGGCCTCGTAGCGGATCCACTCGGTGGTCTCGCGCGCCGACCGTCCGGCGCGGCCGCTCCACACCGGCTCCATGAGCAGGTGGATGCCGCCGCCCGGACCGGCGTGCGCGGTGAGGTAGCCGGCGGCCTGGGCGACCGCGTTGGCGGCGGATCCGGTGTACCAGTCGGTGTGCCGGATGCGGACGACGTCGTCGGCGTCGCCGCCGAGCGCGCCGCGCAGCAGGTCCAAGTGGTGCGGGGCGGCGATGGCCACGGGCGGGGGTTCGCCGGGGGCGGCGAGCCCTTCGGCCAGGAAGGGCAGGGCGGCGGCGAGGAAGGCGTCGTCGGAGCCGAAGACGGTGATGCGGTGGTCGAACGGGGCGGGTCGTCCGTCGGTCATGCGATCTCCTCGGGGTGGGTGCGGATGGAGGTGGGCGGCGGGTCAGCGCCGGGCCGCCACCCAGGCGGCGATCTGGCTGCGGTTGCTGAACCCGAGCTTGCCGAGGATGCGTTCCACGTGGCCCTCGGCGGTGCGGCGGGCGATCACCAGGCGGTCGGCGATCTGCTGGTTGGCGAGTCCTTCGGCGACGAGCCGGGCGACCTCGTCCTCGCGGCGGGTGAGCCGGGCCGCGCGGCCGTCCTGCGCGGGTTGCGGCGCGTCGGGCCCGCCGGGGCGGGGGCGGCCGGGCTCCTGGAGCGCGTGGCCGGTGAGGTCGGCCAGGGTGAGGCCGCCGCCGTGCCGGTGGGCCCGGTCGAACGCCTCCTGCCCCAGGGCCCGGCAGGCCAGCTCCTCGCTGCGCCCGCGCGCGGAGTTGAGGGCGCGCGAGCCCCAGCGGCCGGCGTGGATGCCGGACCAGAGGCGGTCGGCGCCGCCCAGCAGCACGGCGGTGCGCTCGTGGGCGCCGCGTTCGGCCGCGACGGAGGCGAGCAGGTCGAGGGTGAGGGCCATGCCGATGACGTCGTGGACGGCGGCTTTCAGCCGCAGCGCCTCACGGGCGTGCCGCTCGGCCCGGGCCCAGTCGCCGCGCACGGTGTGCGCCAGGGCGAGCATGCGCGTCACGTACGAGCGCACCCACTGCTCGCCGTGCCGCTCGCAGAGCCGCAGGGCCCGCTCGCAGACGTCCACGGCCCGGTCGGCCTCGCCCAGGAAGCCCAGCGCGCAGGCCAGTTCGACCTGGTCGAGGCCTACGAGACTGAGGTGCTGGCCGGGCACCGGGCCGCGGGCGACGGTCGCCTCGAAGTGGGTCAGCGCCCCGGGCAGGTCGTCGCCGAACAGCTGGATGACGCCGATGACGTACTCGGCGTGCGCGGCCTCGGGGGCGTCACCCAGGGCGCGGGCCAGGGCGAGGGCGTCGGCGGCGTGCCGGCGGCCCCGGGGGAGGTCCTGCGTGGCGGCGGCGAGCAGACCGGCCACCCACAGGCCGCGGGCCCGCTCCCGGGTCGGCTCGGGGCAGGCGGCGAGGGCGCGGTCGAGCCAGTGAAGGCCCTCGCGGGAGGCGCCGCAGGCGTGCCAGTAGAACCAGAGCGTGCCCGCGAGGCGCAGTCCGGCGAGGGCCTCGCCGGGTGCGGTCAGGCTGAAGTCCAGTGCCGCGCGCAGGGCGTCCCGGTCGGCGCGCAGCCGGGCGACGGCCTCCGGCTGGCCGGGCCCGAACCACGCCCGCTCGTACGCCTCGACCCGCCGCAGGACGTGGTCGCGTTGCCGCCGCCGGGCGGCCTCCTCCTCCCCCGGGACCCGCCGCAACTGCTCCAGCCCGTACTCCCGCAGGGTGTCGAGCATCCGGTAGCGCACCCCGCCGGGCCCCGTCTCCCGCTCCAGCACGGACTTGTCCACGAGGCCGGCCAGGGCGTCCAGGACGTCGTCCGCACGCAGGAAGTCCCGACGGGGCCCGGCACGCCGGTTCTCCGCGTCCCGGGGGCCGGACACGGACGGCGCCGGGTGCCCGGACGGCGGCTCGGCCACGGGCGGCACGAGAGGGCGGAACAGCGACCCCGCGCCGGTCCCGGCCCCCACAACGAGTACCGGGCCCGGCCCGGGCGGCGCGTCCGGGCGGGGCAACGGCTCCGGCCCGGGCGACCACACGGGCGGCCCGTCCGGGCGGGGCAATGGCTCCGGCCCGCGCGGCCACACGGGCGGCGACACGGAGGGCCCGTCCGGGCCGGGCAATGGCTCCGGCACGGGCGGCGTCACGGGTGGGGCGTCCGCGCATACCGTCTCCGCGGTCTCCGCGTCGAACGTGCCCGCCAGGACCGACAGGCGGGCCCACGCCAGCCGCTCCGGGCCGGTGCACAGGTCGTGGCTCCAGGCGACCGCCGCGCGCAGGGTCTGGTGGCGGGGCTGGCCCGCGGGGCTGCCGGTGGTCAGGACGCGGTAGCGGTCGTCGAGGCGGGCCAGCAGCTGCTCGGCGTCGAGCACGCGCATGCGGACGGCGGCGAGTTCGATGGCGAGGGGCAGACCGTCCAGCCGGCGGCACAGGCGGGCCACGGCCGCCCGGTTGGCGGGGGTGAGGCGGAAGCCGGGGACGACGGCGGCGGCCCGGTCGGCGAAGAGGGTGAGGGCCGGGTAGCCCTCGGCGGCCGACAGGTCGCCGTCGGGATCGGGCACCGGCAGCGGACGCACCTCCATCAGATGCTCCTCGGTGAGCCCGAGCCGGTGCCGGCTGGTGGCGAGGATCCGGACACCCTCGGCACCGCGCAGCAGCGCCGCCGCCAGCCGGGCGCAGGCGGCCGCCAGGTGCTCGCAGTTGTCCAGGACCAGGAGCAGCCGCCGCTCGCGCACCTGCTCCACCAGGGCGTCCGGCTGCGGCCGGCTGGAGTGGTCGTGCAGCCCGAGCGCGTCGGCGACGGCGAGCGGGACGAGGTCCGGGTCGTGCAGGCCGGAGAGGTGCACGATCCGGACGCCGTCCGGGAAGGCCCGCCGTACCCGGGCCGCGAGGCGCGCGGCCAGCCGGGTCTTGCCGACGCCGCCCGGCCCGGTCAGCGTCACCAGCCGTGCGCGGGCCAGCAGTTCGCGGCCCTCGGTCAGTTCGCCACGCCGGTCGACGAAGCTGGTCGTCTCGGCCGGCAGGGAATGCTCCCGTCGTGGCGCTGATCCGCCCATGATCAGCCAGTCCTTCGGGGGTGTGGTCCCGGGGTCCGGTCGTCCCGGCTCCCCTTGCGCGAGCCCCCACCCTCTCCCGGTCACGGGTCGATAGGCTCGCGCGGATCACACCCCCGGGTGCACTTGCGCCGCTCCTCCCCCACCACCACACCGCACGCGTACACTGCGCGGCCGCTTTCAGTCTTGACCTGCTCATGCCATTGGCAGAACGATGTGCGCCACCCGCACCACGCACGTCGCACGGAACAACCCCACCTCCCACCAGGAGATTTCATGCGACTTCGCACGTCAGGACCGGGCGCCGGCAGACGCACCGCCGCGCTCGCCACCCTCCTCGCCCTCGCCCTCGCGGCTCCCCTCTACGGGACGACCTCCGACGCCACCGCCGACAGCGCACCGAAGGCCGCCTCCTCGGCCGACGACATCCGGCAGTACGAGGTCCACCTGCACGCGACGGCCGAGGACCGCACGGCGCTCCAGCGCACCGGCGTGAGCGTCGACGAGGCCGACAGCCACGGTGTCGTGGTCTCCGGCCGCGCCGACCAGATCAGGAGACTGCGCGCCCAGGGCTACGAGGTCACCCCGCTCGGGGCGGTGCCCGACCGGTCGGCGGGCAAGGACGACGTCCGGCTCTTCGACTTCCCGTCGGGCGACTCGAAGTACCACAACTACGCGGAGATGACGAGCGAGATCAACGCGATCGTCGCCACCAACCCCTCCATCGCGAGCCAGCGCGTCATCGGCACCTCGTACCAGGGCCGCAACATCGTCGCCGTCAAGATCAGCGACAACGTGGCCGCGGACGAGTCCGAGCCGGAGGTCCTGTTCACCCACCACCAGCACGCTCGTGAGCACCTGACGGTCGAGATGGCGCTCTACCTGCTGCGCGAGCTGACCTCCGGCTACGGATCCGACTCCCGCGTCACCAGCATGGTGAACAACCGCGAGATCTGGATCGTCCCGGACATCAACCCGGACGGCGGCGAGTACGACATCGCCACCGGCTCCTACCGCTCCTGGCGCAAGAACCGCCAGCCCAACTCCGGTTCGTCCTACGTCGGCACGGACCTGAACCGCAACTGGAACTACCGCTGGGGCTGCTGCGGCGGCTCCTCCGGCTCGACGTCCTCGGAGACCTACCGGGGCCGGGCGGCGGAGTCCGCGCCCGAGGTGAAGGTCGTGGCCGACTTCGTGCGCAGCAGGGTCGTCGGCGGTGAGCAGCAGATCACGGCCGGGGTGGACTTCCACACCTACAGCGAACTGGTGCTGTGGCCGTTCGGCTACACGTACTCGGACACCACGACCGGCATGACCGCGGACGACAACGCGGCGTTCAAGGCGGTCGGGCGGAAGATGGCCGCGAGCAACGGCTACACGGCGGAGCAGTCCAGCGACCTCTACATCACGGACGGGTCGATCGACGACTACCTCTGGGGGACGCACAAGATCTTCGCGTACACCTTCGAGATGTACCCCCGGTCCGGTGGGGGTGGGTTCTACCCGCCCGACGAGGTGATCGAGCGGGAGACCTCCCGCAACCGCGACGCGGTCCTGCAGTTGCTGGAGAACGCCGACTGCATGTACAGGTCCATCGGGAAGGAAGCCCAGTACTGCAGCTGAGGTGCGCGGTTCCTCGCGCCCCTTACTCGGCGTTCTCCTCGAAGTAGGCGTCCAGGACCGCGTCCAACTGCTCGTCCCACTCCTTGAAGTGGCTCCTGGCCGGCGCCTCGATCTCGATCGGGTACCAGCGCCGGTCAGGGGTGTGGACGGTGACGGTGTACCGCTTGCCGAAGCGGGCCGTCTCCGTCTCCACCGCGCCGATCTCGTCCCAGCGGAACTCGCACTCCTGGTCGTCCAGGCAGAGGCGAACTCCCCTGTGGTCGGCGGTCATCCGCGCGCGGCGGTCGGACGCCTCGAACACGGGCCCGCCGGACACGGTGTCCTCCTCCGGCCCGGAGGAGGACACCGTGTCCGTCTCCTCCGGCCCGGCGGCGGCCGCCTCGGCGTCCTCGGCCTGCTCCGCCTCGGCCGTCTCGGGTTCGTCCACCGGCTCGCCGTCCTTCGCCCGTGGGGACGCGGGTGACGTGAGCCCGGGGATGAAGGCCGGATCGAATCCGGCGCCTTCCAGGGGCTGGCTGCTCGAACCTATGCGCTGCTCCACAGCCCAGCAGTATGGTCGACAAACCTGTGTGGCACACAGTCGGACCCGACTTCGTTATCAGACCCCTACACGAACAGGCTCAGCACCGCCGCGACCGCGAACCCGGCGAGCGACAGCACGCTCTCCAGCACCGTCCACGACTTGAGCGTGTCGCGCTCGCTGATACCGAAGTACTTGGCCACCATCCAGAATCCGCCGTCGTTGACGTGCGAGGCGAAGATGGAACCGGCGCTGATGGCCATGATGACCAGGGCGACGAACGCCTGGGAGTGGTCGCCCTCGGACAGCAGCGGCGCGACGATGCCGGCCGTCGTCACGATCGCCACCGTCGCCGAGCCCTGGGCGACGCGCAGCACGACGGAGATCAGGTAGGACAGCACGATCACCGGCAGGCCGACGCCGTGGAACGTGTCCGACAGGGCCTGGGCCACGCCGCTCGCCTTGAGGACGGCGCCGAAGACGCCGCCCGCGCCGACCACCAGCAGGATGTTGCCGACCGGCTTGAGGGACGCGGTGGACACCGTCTCCAGGGACTTGCGGGACCAGCCGCGGCGGATCCCGAGCAGGTAGTAGGCGAGCAACAGGGCGATCGTCAGCGCCACGAACGGGTGGCCGAAGAACTCGATCACCGAGCGGAGCGTGGAGGGCTCCAGGGCGATCGAGGAGAAGGTGGCGGCGAGGATGAGCACCAGGGGCGTGCCGATGATGCCGAGGACCGTGCCGAGGGGGACCGGGTCCTCGCGCGGCTCCACCCCGGCGGCGCGCTGCTCGTCCACGACGGCCTGCCTGGCCTCCTGCGCCGCGTCGACCATGTCCTGCGGCACGGCGACGAAGACGCGCCGGCCGATCCACGCGGCGTAGCCCCACGCGGCCACCACGGCGGGCAGACCGCAGACGATGCCCATGAGGATGACCCAGCCGAGGTCGACGTGGAGGAGGCCGGCGGCGGCGACCGGGCCGGGGTGCGGCGGCAGGAAGGCGTGTGTCACGGACAGACCCGCGAGCAGGGGCAGGCAGTAGAGCAGGATCGATTTGCCCGACCGCTTGGCGGCGGCGTAGACGATCGGGGCCAGGACGAAGATGCCGACGTCGAAGAAGACCGGGATGCCGAAGATCAGGCCCGTCAGGCCCATGGCGAGCGGGGCGCGCTTCTCGCCGAACAGGCCGAGCAGACGGCTCGCCAGCACCTGGGCGCCGCCGCTGACTTCGAGGATCGCGCCGAGCATGGTGCCCAGGCCGATGATGATGGCGACATGGCCGAGGATCCCGCCCATACCGGACTCGATGGTGGAGACGGCGTCCGACTTCTGGACGGTGCCGAAGAGTTCGGTGACGGACAGGCCGGCCGCGAGGCCGACGGCTATGGAGACCGCCAGCAGGGCGACGAAGGGCTGGAGCCTCGTCCTGATGATGAGGAAGAGCAGCAGTGCGATGCCGAGCGCGGCGGTGAGCAGGAGCCCGGCGGTGCCGTCGACGAGGAGGAGCAGTCCTCCGGTGTGCGGCGGGGCTTCGGCGGGGGCGGACGCGGCGAGCGGATGGGACATACGGGGGTCCTCTGCGTAAGGGCATGCAGCTTCTGGGTAGGGGGGAGCGCGGCGCGGCGCATCGAAGGCGCCGCGCCTCGGGGAAGGCGGGGTGGGGGTGGGTCAGCCGAGGACGGCCAGCGCGTCGATCTCGACGAGGAGACCCGCGGGCAGGCCGACGTAGACGGTCGTGCGCGCGGCGGGCGGCTGGGTCAGCCCCTGCTCCGCGAAGTACGCGTCGTAGATCCCGTTGAACTCGGGGAAGTGGGCCACGTCCGTCAGGTAGACGCGGATCATCATCACGTCGTCCCAGGAGGCGCCGCCCTCCTCCAGGATGGCCTTGACGTTGGCGAGGGTCTGGAGGGTCTGCTCGCGCAGGGCCGGGCCGGCGGGCGTGGGCGCCTTGCCCTCCTCGGCGGGCAGGAAGCCGACCTGCCCGGCGACCTGGAGGATGTTGCCCTTCCTCACCCCGTGGGAGAACCGGGCCGGCGGGGTGGTGTGGGTCTTCGGGGTGAGTGCGATCTTGTCGGTCATGCGGTGGTGGTGCCCTTCACTGGTGTTCTGCCGGAGTACTCCCCGCTGATGGCGTCGGCCGTGCGGCGCACCAGCGGCAGGAGGGTGAGGAGTTCGTCGGCGGTGACGACGACGTTCGGCGCGGAGACCGACATGGCGGCGACGACCCGGCCGTCGGCGCCGCGGATGGGCGCCGCGACGCAGTTGATGGACTCCTCGTGGCCGCCGAGGTCGGTGGCCCAGCCCTGTTCGCGCACCTTCTCCAGCTCGCGCAGGAACGCGCCGGCGTGGGGGGTCGAACGGGACGTGTAGGAGGGGTAGTCGAGCTTCTCGGCGACGGCCCGCCGCTCGTGCTCGGGCAGGTCGGCCAGCAGCAGCTTGGCGACCGCGGCGACGGTGATGGCGACCGGCTTGCCGATCCGCGAGTACATGCGCACCGGGTAGCGGCTGTCGACCTTGTCGATGTAGAGGACCTCGTTCTCCTCGTACACGGCGAGGTGCACGGTGTGCCCGCAGGTCTCGTTGAGGCGGACCAGGTGGGGGTGGGCGATCTCGCGGACGTCGAGGTTCTCCATGGCCTCCTGGGCGAGGGCGAACAGCCGGGCGCCCAGCCGGTAGCGCTGGTCGGACTGGCGGTAGACCAGGCCGTGCTCGTGCAGGGTGCGCAGCAGGCGCAGCGCCGTGGACTTGTGCACGCCGAGGCGGTCGGCGACCTGCCCCAGGTCGGCGGGGCCCTCGGCGAGCAGCGGCAGGATGCTGAGCGCGCGGTCGACGGTCTGGCTCATGACGGACGTACCTCCTCGTCGGCCCGCTGTGTCTCCTCGGTCCAGCCCGGGCCGAGTCGCAGTCTCCCCCATGCGTCGTCGTCCAGGGCGGCGAGGCGGTCGGCGTGGTCCCGGGCGGGCGGGGCGGCGAGGTCGCCGGGGGCGGTGAGCGCGGCGGCGGCCGTCAGGTGCCCGTGGCGCAGCCGGTCCCGTACGGGCAGCCGGCGCAGGGTGGCGGACAGGAACCCGGCGGCGAAGGCGTCCCCGGCGCCGACGGCGGCGACGACGTCGACCCGGGGGGCGCGCACGCGTGTGGTGTCCCCGCCGAGGGCGACGGCGCCGTCCGCACCCAGCTTGACGACCACCAGGGCGGGCTCGGGCAGCGCGGCCCGGATGGCGGCCGCCCCGCTCAGGCCCCAGGCGTCGAGGGCCTCGTCGGCGCCGACGAAGACGACGTCCGCGCGGCGGGCCAGGTCGAGCAGCACCCGCGCCCGGTCCGGTTCGGCCCACAGCCCCGGGCGGTGGTTGACGTCGAAGGAGACGAGCGGGCGTTCCGTTCCCGGCTCGGTCAGTTCCCACAGCAGGTCGAGGCAGGTTCCGGACAGGGCCGCCGTGATCCCGGACAGGTGCAGGACGCGTCCGGCGCGGGCCGCCGCCAGGTCGACCGTGGCGGTGGACATGGCCGAGGCGGCCGAGCCGGCCCGGTAGTAGGCGACCTCGTGGGCGTCGTCCGCGCGGTCGCCCGCGGTGCGGAAGTAGATGCCGGTCGGGCGGGCCGGGTCGCGCCGCACGGACGCGACGTCGACGCCGTACCCGCCGATCTCCGCGACGAGGTGGTCTCCGAAGCCGTCGGCGCCCACGGCGCTGACCCACCGGGTGGAGTGGCCCGCTGCCGCCAGCACGCACGCCACGTTGGACTCCGCGCCGCCGATCCCGCGGTCGAAGGACGGCACGTCGGCGAGGCGGCCCGGCCGGGAGGGCAGGAACGTGACCATGGACTCGCCGAGCGCGACGACGTCCACGACGTCGGGGGCGTTGCAGGGTCCGGTGGGGGTCACGATGCTCGTAGCTCCTCGGTGGTCCGGTGGATGGCTGATCCATTGACCGGGGGTGGCCGAGATGTTAGACAGCGTTGAGCGCTATACGCAATGAATGTTGCAAGCAATGCAACACTGCTGATCAGGAGGGTTCATGCCAGCCGACACCGCAGCCGAGTCCCTCGCCCGGCTGGCCGCCGAGCGGGTCGACCACCGCTTCAAGGGGCTTCCGCCGGACGCCGACGGGCTGACCGTCGGCGAGCTGGCCGCCCAGCGCCGCAACCTCTTCACGGACGGGTTCGCCACCCCCGTGCTCGCGCTGTCCGCGGAGCGGCTGGAGCACAACCTGGAGCTCATGGAGACCTACGCGGCCCGGCACGGCCTGGCCTTCGCCCCGCACGGCAAGACCTCCATGGCACCCCAGCTGTTCCAGCGGCAGCTCGAGCACGGGGCGTGGGGCATCACGCTCGCCGTGCCGCACCAGGTGCGGGTCGCGCGGGCGTTCGGGGTCCGGCGGGTGTTCCTGGCCAACGAGCTGGTCGACGCGGCGGCCCTGCGGTGGATCGCCGCCGAGCTGGACGCCGACCCGGACTTCCGGTTCGTCTGCTACGTCGACTCGGTGCGCGGCGTGGAGCTGATGGACGCCGCCCTGCGGGACGCCGGCGCCACCCGCCCGGTGGACGTCGTCGTCGAGCTCGCCGCCGGTGAGGGCGCCCGCACCGGCGTCCGCACCGAGACCGGGTGCGCGGCGGTCGCGGACGCGGTGGCCGCCACGCGGACCCTGCGCCTGGCCGGCGTCGCGGGCTACGAGGGCGAGGTGCCGAAGGCCGACACCGAGCGGGTGACGGCGTGGCTGCGGCGGCTGGTCGCGCTGGCCGCCGACTTCGACAGGGCCGGGCGGTTCACGGGCCTGGACGAGATCGTGGTCAGCGCGGGCGGCAGCGCCTGGTTCGACGCGGTCGCCGACGTGTTCGCTCAGATCCCCGAACTGACCTCGCCGGTGCTGAAGTTGCTCCGCTCGGGCGCGTACGTCTCGCACGACGACGGCCACTACCGCAAGCTCACCCCGTTCAACCGGGTCCCCGAGGAGGGCGCCCTGGAGCCCGCGTTCCGCCTGTGGGCCCAGGTGGTGTCGCGGCCCTCCGCGGAGCAGGCCTTCCTCAACGCGGGCAAGCGGGACGCCGCCCACGACCTCGACCTGCCCGTCGCCCAGGTGCTGCGCCGCGAGGGCGCCGAGCGCCCCGCCACCGGCGTCACGGTCACGGCCCTGTCCGACCAGCACGCCTGGCTGAGCACCACGCCGGAGGCGGACCTGGAGGTCGGCGACTGGGTCGGGCTCGGGCTGTCCCACCCGTGCACCTCGTTCGACAAGTGGCAGCTGATCCCCGTCGCCGAGGCCGACGGCACGGTCGTCGACTACGTGCGCACGTTCTTCTAGGAGGTCGGCGGCGATGGAAGAGCTCGTCATCCGGGACGCCGACGTCGTCGACGGCTCCGGCGCGGACGCCTACCGGGCCGACGTCGTGATCGACGGCGGCCGGATCGCGGCGATCGTCAAGGAGGCCGCGGCGGCCGGCTGCCAGCGGCCGAGGGCCCGCCGGGAACTGGACGCCGAGGGGCTGGTCCTCTCCCCCGGCTTCGTCGACATGCACGCCCACAGCGACCTGGCGCTGCTGCGCGACCCCGACCACAGCGCCAAGGCCGCCCAGGGCGTCACCCTGGAGGTCATCGGCCAGGACGGCCTGTCGTACGCGCCGGTCGACGACCGTACGCTCGGCGAGGTGCGCCGGGCGATCGCCGGGTGGAACGGCCCCGGGGACGACATCGACTTCGACTGGCGCACGGTCGGCGAGTACCTCGACCGGCTGGACCGCGGGATCGCCGTCAACGCGGCCTACCTGATCCCGCAGGGCACGGTCCGGGCACTCGCCGTCGGCTGGGAGGACCGGCCGGCCACCCCGCGGGAGCTGGAGCGGATGCGGCAGCTGGTGGCCGAGGGCATGGAGCAGGGCGCCGTCGGCATGTCGTCGGGACTGACGTACACGCCGGGCATGTACGCGCGGGACGCCGAACTGACCGAGCTGTGCCGGGTGGTGGCGTCCTACGGCGGCTACTACTGCCCGCACCACCGCTCCTACGGCGCGGGCGCCCTGGAGGCCTACCGGGAGATGGTCGCGCTGACCCGGGAGGCGGGCTGTGCGCTGCATCTCGCCCACGCCACCATGAACTTCGGCGTGAACAAGGGCCGGGCGCCCGAGCTGCTGGCCCTGCTGGACCGGGCCCTCGCGGACGGCGCGGACATCAGCCTCGACACCTATCCCTACACCCCCGGCTGCACCACCCTCGCGGCCGTCCTGCCGAGCTGGGCGAGCGAGGGCGGCCCGGAGAAGACCCTCGGGCGGCTGGCGGACGACGCCACCGCCGAGCGCATCCGCCACCACCTGGAGGTCGTCGGCTCCGACGGCTGCCACGGCGTGCCCGTCGAGTGGGACACCATCGAGATCTCCGGCGTGAACGACCCGGCCCTGGCCCCGTTCGTCGGCCGGACGGTGGAGGAGTCCGCGGCGCTGCGGGGCGAGGAGCCGTGGGTGACGGCGCGGGGCCTGCTGCTGGCGGACCGGCTGGCCCCGACGATCCTCCAGCACGTGGGCCACGAGGAGAACGTCCGGGAGATCATGCGCCACCGGGTGCACACCGGCGGCTCGGACGGCATCCTCCAGGGCGCCAAGCCGCATCCGCGCGCCTACGGCACCTTCCCGCACTACCTCGGGCACTACGTGCGGGAGTTGGGAGTGCTGACGCTGGAGGAGTGCGTCGCGCACCTCACCTCGCGCCCGGCCGCGCGGCTGCGCCTGCCCGACCGGGGCCTGGTCCGTGAGGGGTACGTGGCCGACCTGGTGCTGTTCGACCCGGCGACGGTGGCGGCGGGCTCGACGTTCGCCGCGCCGCGCACCCTGCCGACGGGCATTCCGTACGTCCTGGTGGACGGCCGGTTCGTGATCGAGGACGGCCGGCGCACGGACGTGCTGGCGGGCCGGGCGGTGCGCGGGACTCCCCCCGCGTGACCGCCCGGCCGGCCCCTTCCCTACGGCTTGGGCAGGGTGCAGCCGCTCGCGCTCAGGTCGAGCTTGCTGTCGATGCCGAAGCAGGCGGGGATCCCGTAGGTCTGCTGGGCGTAGTTGATGCCCTGGCGGACCGTCACGTTGCCGCCTGCGTCGACCTCGCACGGGTTGTTCACCGTGCAGCGCTCACCGTCCTCGTTGCCGGTGTTGTTGATGGCGACGACCTTGTTGGTGGCCTGGTCGACGACGGGCGAGCCGGACGTGCCGCCGATGGTGTTGCAGGCGGAGGTGTAGCGGACCGAGTCCTTCCAGGTCCAGCCGCCCTCCTTGAGCGTGGGCACGAACCCGTCGATGGTGCAGCTGTAGATCCGCTTCCAGTACCCGGAGGGGATGCTGATGGCGGTGCCGGCGACCGGGTGGGCGTCGTTCAGCGTCAGCGCGTCGATCCCGTACGCGCTCTTGATGCGCCCGTAGGTGGTGCTGAGCTGGTACAGCGCGACGTCCGTGTCGGTCATCGTGCCGTAGGCGAGCTTCGCGGCGCGCAGGGTGGCGACGCGCGAGCCGGAGGCGTTGAGCAGGCTGAACGTACGGCTGGACGACCGGTCGACGAGCACCTGTCCGGGGCTGGGGAAGCCGGACTCCAGGCAGTGGCCGTTGGTCATCACCAGCGCCGGGTCGTCGCTCTCGGAGTCCGGCATGCGCACCACGGAGCCGGAGCAGTTGCTGAGCGCGACGGTGCCGGCGAAGGTGACGGCCTGGGCCGACGGCCGGGTGAGCCCGGACAGCGCCTGCCCGACGGACGCGACCACGTCCGACACGGCAGACGTGGCCGGGCCCGCGTCCGCGGCCTTGCCGACGCCCGTGGGGGCGACGTCGGCGGCGGTCGCGGGAGCCGCGCCGGCCCCGGCTATCGCCAGGGCGAGGAACGCGGCGGCGAGAGGTTTTCTCATGGGGGGTCCCCTCTTGCGACGGAGGCGGCCGGAGATCCTCCGGCCGCCCGCACTGTTGTCATGTGCATTGTCATCGTCGCAAGGGGTCCGCACAAGAACCTGTTCCACGACCGGAACGGCAGGTTCCGTCGCAGGGCGTCCCAACCGGCCTTTCCGGCCGATTACTTGGGCCCCTTCGTCCCGCCCGGTCCGCGCCCCGGTTTCCCGCCGGACCGGCCGGGGCCCGCGGACGCGACCGTGGGCGAGGGGTCCTCCGGAGCCCCGGTCGCCGTGCCGCCGGACGCGGGCGGAGCGCCGTCGGTGGCGGACGGGGCCGGGTCCGCACCCGCGACGCGGGCGGGACTCGCGGACGCGGACGTGGACGGCCCGCCGGACGCGTCCGGGCCGTCCGGCGCATCGGTGAGCGGGACGGCAGGCGGCACGGACGCGGTGCCGGTGGCCGAGGCCGCCGGGGACTCCTGCGCGGTCGGAGCCGTGCGCCCGCCCTGACCGCCCCGCGTCCCGCCGGAGGGCGAACCGGACGGGGAGGACCCGCCCACGGCGGCGACCAGGGCGACCACGGCGGCCACCGCCACGGCGCCCACGGCGCCGACCACCACCGGACGGCGCGCGGCTGTCCGCCGGGGCTTGCGCCGGGACCCGCCCCCCGCGCCCGGACGGCGCCGCGACGGTCCGGCGGACGGCTCCCGGGACCCGTCCGCACCGCCGGGAAGCCCGTCGGCAGGGGCGCCGTCCGCGCCACCGCCCGCGGCCGAGGCGGCTCCCCCGGCGCCGTAGCCGTCCTGCCAGCCGTGCGCGGCCGCCGGATCCGCGTAGGCCTCGTACACGGGGCGCGCGGCGCCGCGCGGCAGATAGACGGGCGGCGGCCCCGGCGGGCCGCCGCCCGTCGCTCCATCGGCGTACTCGAACTGCTCGGGCATGGCGGCGCATTCTAGGGACCGAAGGCGCTGGTGGGACAGCGCGCGGCGATATCCCACCAAAGCGCCCCGTCTCACGTGGCGGAAAACACGACCCGCCCCGCGTTACCGGGCCGTAAGCTCCCTGCATGCAGGTGATCCAGTCGACCAAGCTCGCCAACGTCTGTTACGAGATCCGGGGCCCGGTGCTCGAGGAGGCGATGCGGCTGGAAGCGGCCGGCCACAAGATCCTCAAGCTGAACACCGGCAACCCGGCGGCGTTCGGCTTCGAGTGCCCGCCGGAGATCCTGGAGGACATCCTCCGCAACGTCTCCTCGGCGCACGGCTACGGGGACGCCAAGGGCCTGCTGGCCGCGCGCCGCGCCGTCGTCATGCACAACCAGACCCTCGGCATCGAGACGGACGTCGAGCACGTCTTCATCGGCAACGGCGTCTCCGAGCTGATCGTGATGGCGATGCAGGGCCTGCTGGACGACGGCGACGAGGTGCTCGTCCCGGCCCCGGACTACCCGCTGTGGACGGCGGCCGTCTCCCTCTCCGGCGGCACGGCGGTCCACTACCGCTGCGACGAGCAGTCCGACTGGATGCCGGATCTCGCCGACATCGAGCGCAAGGTCACCGACCGCACCAAGGCCCTCGTCATCATCAACCCGAACAACCCGACGGGCGCGGTCTACGACGAGGCGATGATCAAGGGCCTGACCGACATCGCCCGCCGCCACAACCTGCTGGTCTGCTCCGACGAGATCTACGACAAGATCCTGTACGACGAGGCCGTGCACACCCCGACCGCCAAGGTCGCCCCCGACCTGCTGACCCTCACCTTCAACGGCATGTCGAAGGCGTACCGGGTGGCCGGCTACCGGGTCGGGTGGATGTCGATCTCGGGGCCCCGCGCGCACGCCGACTCCTACATCGAGGGCCTGACGATCCTGGCGAACATGCGCCTGTGCGCCAACATGCCGGGACAGCACGGGGTCGTCGCCGCGCTCAGCGGACGCCAGACGATCAACGACCTGGTCCTGCCGGGCGGGCGGCTGCGCGAGCAGCGGGACGTGGCCTACGAGATGCTGACGCAGATCCCGGGGGTGAGCTGCGTGAAGCCGAAGGGGGCGCTGTACCTCTTCCCGCGCCTGGACCCGAAGGTCTTCAAGATCAAGGACGACCGCCGGATGGTGCTCGACCTGCTCCGGCGCGAGAAGATCATGGTCGTGCAGGGCACGGGCTTCAACTGGCCCGAGCCGGACCACTTCCGGGTGGTGACCCTGCCGACGGTCGGGGACCTGCGCGACGCGGTGAGCCGGATCGGCCACTTCCTGGACGGCTACGGCCAGACCTGACCCCGCCGCCTTTTCCGGCCGACCACCTGTTCACCGTATGTGTACAGGCAGTCCGATCTTGTGAACGACTCAACTTTAGACGAAATCTAAGCTAGGATGGTTTCCTGTTGAACTCAGGAGGCCCTCCCATGTACGAACCGATCCGCACGAAGTCGGTCCACCACACGGCTGACGGCCCCAACCCGGACTACCCCCACCGTTCCCGTGAGGAGGAGCTGGACATCCAGCTCGCCGGGCACCTCGCCGCCCTGCTCGCCGTCACGGACGAGCTGCGCGCACGGGAGGACTCGGCCGACCTGGACACGGCGGCGGAGCGGCTGGCGGAGCAGGTGGGCCGGCTGAGGGGTGGCCCCGCCCCGGCGCGGGTGACCGGCACGCGGCGCGAGCGCAGTGCCGCCGCCCTGCACCGCAAGGCGCACGCACTGGCGGGCCGCGCGCTGGTCGTCGCCGCCTCGCGTGCCGACACGGCGGCCGCGATCCTGGCCGCCGAGCGCATGGACGCTCACACGGCGGCCCTGGAGCCCCGCGAACTCGCCTCCCGCTGAGCCCCCTTCGGGGCTCCCCCCGACGGCCCCGGTCCGCGCGCACCCGCAGCGACGCGCGGACCGGGCGCCACGCACGTACTCGTGAGGGCCACCGGGCGTCGTCACGCCGGGCCGGGCGGTCCGTCCGGACGGCGCGACGGACTCGGCCTGGGACGGCCCGGATCAGCCCTGGGCCGAAGCGCCGAGGGCGGTGACGACGTGGCGGAGGACCACGCGGCCGTCCGCCTCCTCGCCGCCCGTCGCCCCAGCCGTCCCCTCAGCCGTCGCTTCCGCCCGCACCAGGACACCCGTCTCCGGGTCGATCGTGAACTCGCAGGTCAGGCTCTCGTCAGAGGCCCAGGCGCTGAGCGGAAAGGCGCGCAGCGGACGGACACCCGCCCGGACGGAGGTCGCCGAGACGGCCGTGACGTGGGCCAGGTGGGACACGATCCTGGCCGGTGCGAGCAGTTCGGCCAGCCGGGCCGCCGCCGGGCTCGTCGCGTCCGGCGCGTAGTCCCCGGTCACCCTCAGCTCCCGCCCGGAGGCCGAGACCGTCCAGGACCGGGCCGACGGCTCGCCCGCGAAGGTCAGGTCCTCGTACGGGTCGGCCTCGACGGCGACGTCGGCCGTCAGCCGGACGGGCTCGACCAGGGTCCTGGCCATCCGCGCCACCACCCGCCCCGCGGCGGCCGACGACCGCACGTCGCGGACGCCCGGTTCCTCGACCCGGGCCGTGGCCAGCGGGCCGCGGTCGTCGTGGAGCGTGGCGGACGACAGGAAACCGGTGACCGGATCGAGCCGCACGACCAGGCCCCGGGCACCGGGCGGCAGCCATGCGTCGGTGGGGTCGGCGAACAGCGGGTGCGGAACCAGGGAGAGTTCGACGCCCCCCTCACCGCGCTCGGCCCGCGTCACCGCCGCGATCCCCCGGATCAGCCGGGCGGGGTCGAACAGGGCGGCCCACGGCTCGCAGGAGTCCTCCTCCCGGAGGAGGGCGGACGAGACCCCTTCCAGCCGGAAGGCCCGTGTCCCCCCGGGCCACCGGGGGGCGGGCCCGCCGGTCGTCCCGCAACCGAACGGCCCAGCGAGCTCCGGCGCGGTCTCCCGCTCCTCGTAGGAGATCTCGACCACCGCGTCCACCCGGGCGTCCTCGGCGACCGTCGCGGCGATCCGGGACAACGCCCAGGCGGTCAGCGGGTGGTGCTCCGCGGGCGGGTCGCCCAGCCAGTGGGTGGTTGCTGCCATGGTGCCCAGGTCTCCTCGGCACCGGGACGACGATCAGGTGCCCACTGCACGTACCGTACGCGGCCCGTCGGAGCAGCCGGCGCGGAGGCCCGGGCGCCGGCCGTGCGCTGGGCCGTGCACCCGGCCTTGTGCCGGAGACGCCCGGGCGCCCCGGGCGACGCGGGGCGTCGGCCGGGGCGCTCGGTCATGCATCGGCACGTTCGTGAGCCCGCGGGGCGGGCCGCGCCGAAGCGGGCGGGAGTGTGCCTGTCGCCACCGGTTCCGTCGGGGCGGACGGAGGGCGGCGACGGGCTCGGAACCCCGCACGCCGTTGTGCGGGTCCCGCCGGTTCGTCCCGCGGCCGGCCGTGACGATCACTGGTCAGGGCACATCCGTGCCGGCCGCGGAGTTCGGGGTGGGGCTCAGCCCAGGCGCTCCACCAGGGCGCGGTACTGGTCCCACAGCTCCTTCGGCGTGTGGTCGCCGAAGGTGTTGAGGTGCTCGGGGACCAGCGCGGCCTCCTCGCGCCAGACCTCCTTGTCGACCGTGAGCAGGAACTCCAGGTCGGACTCGGCCAGTTCCAGGCCGTCGGTGTCGAGGGACTCCTTGGTCGGCAGGACGCCGATGGGGGTCTCGACGCCGTCGGCCTTGCCGTCCAGGCGCTCCACGATCCACTTCAGGACGCGGCTGTTCTCGCCGAAGCCGGGCCAGACGAACTTGCCCTCGTCGTCCTTGCGGAACCAGTTGACGTAGTAGATCTTCGGCAGCTTGGACTGGTCCTTGTCCTTGGCCACGTCGACCCAGTGGGCCATGTAGTCGCCCATGTTGTAGCCGCAGAAGGGCAGCATCGCGAACGGGTCGCGGCGCAGCTCGCCGACCTTGCCCTCGGCGGCGGCGGTCTTCTCGGAGGCCACGTTGGCGCCGAGGAAGACGCCGTGGTTCCAGTCGAAGGACTCCGTCACCAGCGGCACGGCGGTGGCGCGGCGGCCGCCGAAGAGGATCGCCGAGATCGGCACGCCCTTGGGGTCCTCCCACTCCGGCGCGATGATCGGGCACTGCGACGCCGGGACGGTGAAGCGGGCGTTGGGGTGCGCGGCCGGGACGCCCGACTCGGGGGTCCAGTCGTTGCCCTTCCAGTCCGTGAGGTGGGCCGGGGCCTCCTCCGTCATGCCCTCCCACCACACGTCGTTGTCGTCGGTGAGGGCGACGTTGGTGAAGACGGCGTTGCCCCACAGCGTCTTCATCGCGTTGGCGTTGGTGTGCTCGCCGGTGCCGGGGGCGACGCCGAAGAAGCCGGCCTCGGGGTTGATGGCGTAGAGGCGGCCGTCCTCGCCGAAGCGCATCCAGGCGATGTCGTCGCCGATGGTCTCGACCGTCCAGCCGGGGACGGTCGGCTCCAGCATGGCGAGGTTGGTCTTGCCGCAGGCGCTCGGGAAGGCGGCGGCGACGTACTTGGCCTCGCCGCGCGGCGGGGTCAGCTTCAGCACGAGCATGTGCTCGGCCAGCCAGCCCTCGTCCCGGGCCATGACGGAGGCGATGCGCAGGGCGTAGCACTTCTTGCCGAGCAGGGCGTTGCCGCCGTAGCCCGAGCCGTAGGACCAGATCTCGCGGTCCTCGGGGAAGTGCGAGATGTACTTGGTCTGGTTGCACGGCCACGGCACGTCCTGCCGGCCGGCCTCCAGCGGGGCGCCCAGGGTGTGGACGGCCTTGACGAAGAAGCCGTCGGAGCCGAGCTCGTCCAGCACGGCCTGGCCCATGCGCGTCATGGTGCGCATCGAGACGGCCACGTACGCCGAGTCCGTGATCTCGACGCCGAGCGCGGACAGCGGCGAGCCGAGCGGGCCCATGCAGAAGGGCACGACGTACATGGTCCGGCCGCGCATCGAGCCGCGGAACAGGCCGCCCTCGCCGCCGGCGCCCTGGAAGATCTCCCGCATCTCGGCGGGGGCCTTCCAGTGGTTGGTCGGGCCCGCGTCCTCTTCCTTCTCGGAGCAGATGAAGGTCCGGTCCTCGACGCGGGCGACGTCGGTCGGGTCGGAGGCGGCGTAGTAGGAGTGGGGGCGCTTGATCGGGTCGAGTTTCCGGAAGGTGCCCTTCTGGACGAGCTCCTCGCACAGCCGCTCGTACTCTGCCTCGGATCCGTCACACCAGACCACGTTGTCCGGCTGCGTCAGTTCGGCGATCTCGTTGACCCACGAGATCAGTCCCTGATGGGTGGTGGGGACGGTGGGAGCCGCGATGTCGCGCGCCACGATTGCTCCTAGATGAGGGATTTTTGTCGTTGTGGAGGCCCCGTGGGGGCTGCGACCCGGATGCTTGTCGATGACTTGGCGCTCATCCGGTGCCGACCGCACTCATTTGATCATCCGATGGAAGTGCCCATCTGTCCAGAGGAGCGCACAGGTGAGCAACGTGAGGATCGCCACGGTTTCTCGCGGGCGCTTTGCGTGCACGTTGCGTTCACCTGACCGTCCATTTGCGTGACCATCGGCCGGGACGAGGTGGGACCGCCCACACGCGGCCGGCGAAGGGACCCTGCCGATAGGCCACTTACGGTTCCGTAGCTACCATTCCGACATGACTGCGTTCGCCCCCGACGCGCCCACGGACACGCCGGACGACGGCAGCGGTCCGCAGGCGCTGCACCTGCCGCACCCGGTGAAGCCGAAGCTCCGCGGCTGGCTCCACCTGGGCATGTTCCCGGCCGCGCTCGTCGCCGGACTCGTCCTGACCGCGCTCGCCGACTCGACCAGAGGACGCATCGCCTGCGGGATCTACGCGCTGACGGCGTGCCTGCTGTTCGGTGTCAGCGCGCTGTACCACCGCGGGGACTGGAGCCCCCGCATGGACGGCATCCTGCGCCGGCTGGACCACGCCAACATCTTCCTGATCATCGCGGGCACCTACACCCCCCTGACCATGCTGCTCCTGCCGGACGCCAAGGGCCGGTGGCTGCTGTGGGGCATCTGGGCCGCGGCCGCGGCCGGCATCGTCTTCCGCGTCTTCTGGGTCGGCGCCCCGCGCTGGCTCTACACGCCGTGCTACATCGCGATGGGCTGGGCCGCCGTGTTCTACCTGCCCGACTTCATGCGCACCGGCGGCATCGCCGTCCTCGTCCTGATCGTGATCGGCGGCGTGTTCTACAGCGCGGGCGGTGTCGTCTACGGCATCAAGCGGCCGAACCCGTCCCCCCGCTGGTTCGGCTTCCACGAGGTGTTCCACTCCTTCACGCTCGCGGCCTTCATCGCGCACTACGTGGGCATCTCCCTGGTCGCCTACCAGCACGGGTAGAGCCGTGGGCGGACGTCCCGCGGCACGGGCTGCGCGCGGCCCTCGACCCAGGCGCGGGCCGCCGGCCGGAAACTCCCACGGCCGGCGCCCGTCCCCGTGACATCCTGACCGGGTGAACGGTCCCGAGATCCACGTCGAATTCGCGCCCCTCCTGCACGTCTTCGTCCCCCGCGCCCGCCTGGACGGCACCGTGCGGGCCGCCACCGACGGCGTCTCCAGCCTCGGCCACGTCGTCGAGTCCCTGGGCGTGCCGCTGACCGAGGTGGGCGTCCTGCTCGCCGACGGCCGCGAGGTCCCGGTCTCGCACGTCCCGGTCGCCGGGGAGTCGGTGGAGGTGCGGGCCGTCACCCGCCCGCAGCACGTGCCGGGCGCTCCTCTGCGCTTCCTCCTCGACGTCCACCTCGGCACGCTGGCCCGCCGGCTGCGCCTGCTCGGCGTCGACACGGCCTACGAGTCGACCGACATCGGCGACCCGGCGCTGGCCGCCCGTTCCGCCGCCGAGCAGCGGGTCATGCTGAGCCGCGACCGGGGGCTGCTGCGCCGGCGCGAGCTGTGGGCCGGGGCGTTCGTGTACAGCACCCGGCCCGAGGAGCAGCTCGAGGACGTCCTGGACCGGTTCCGGCCCGACCTGCGCCCCTGGACGCGCTGCACCGCCTGCAACGGGCTGCTGCGCCGGGCGACCAAGGAGGAGGTCGCCGACCAGCTCGAACACGGCACGCAGGCGACCTACGACGTGTTCGCGCGGTGCGGTGCGTGCGGGCGGGCCTACTGGAAGGGTGCGCATCACGAGCAGCTGGAGGCGATCGTGGAGCGGGCCGTGGCGAGCTTCGGCCCGAGCGCCGTGGACGGCTGAGGAGCGTGGAGGACCGCGCGGCCGTCGTCACTGGTCGCGCGGTTCCCCCCCCCGCCCCTGAGGGCGCGTTCCTCGAAGGCGCTCTCAGCGCCTGGTCACGTCCCCCTTGCCGCAGGCGATCCCGTCCCTGTTCCGGTCCAGGCCCAAGGGATCGTCCTTGCCGTTGACCTTCAGGCGGCCGTAGTCGTTCGTCCTGAGCCACTCACAGCGGGCCGCCGCCGTCCTCTTCACCTCCGCCGGGAAGCGCGTCGGCACGCAGACGTTGATCGAGCCGTAGTGGCGGTCGCAGCCGGAGACCGTCGGACCGACCTGCTGCGACACCCGCTTCCTGCCGGGCCCCGTGGCCTTGCCCCGCGGTGCGTCGGCGAAGTCGTGGACGTGCGCCGAGGCGTCGGTCGCCTTCAGGGCCTGCGGGCCCTGGAGGTGCACCCACTCGGCGACCGACGGCACCCCGTTCGCGTCCACCGCGAAGAGCATGTACCAGCCGGGCGGGGCCAGGTTGGGGTTGCTCGTCACGTTCAGGTCGACGTTGTCGCCGTCGACGGACAGCGGCAGGTCGACGAACCGCTGGTTCGGGTCGGAGGAGTGCGTGACGGCGGCCGGGCGGATCAGCTCGGCCTTGGCGATGGGCCGGTCGACCGTGATGCGCTGGGTGTCGCCATAGGTCCACTCGGTGTCGATGACCGAGGTGATCCGCGGGCGCGGGCCCTTGAACAGGTAGGGCGGGCTGTAGACCGACACGTCGTGGTTCCAGGAGCCGTTGCCCGGGTTGTCGCCGGTGGTCATCACGCGGCCGTCGGGCAGCAGGAACGCCGAGGAGTGGTAGCCGCGCGCCTCGGGGTCGACGGCCACCGGGTCGAAGGTCTCCGAGGCGGGGTCGAAGAGGGAGGTCTCGTAGACCGGGTCGGCGCGGTTGTGCAGGGCGCCGCCCGTCTCCAGGACCTTGCCGTCGGGCAGGAGCACGGCGGAGACGTACATCTTGCCCTGGTTCCCGGTCTGCGGGACCGGGCCGTTGCCCAGGTCGACCGTGCCCTGCGGGATCGGCGGCCCGGCCACGTAGGACGGGTTCGGCTGCTTGAGGTCGATGATGTCGGTCAGGCGGTTGGCCTCCGGATTGGAGTCGATGTTGCCGCCGCCGAGGGTGAGGACCTTCTGGTCCTGCGCCGGGGGCAGCAGCACGCTGGCCGACTGGTCGCGCTCGTCCTTGTTGCGCAGGCCCGGCACCTGGGTGGTGGTGTTGGCGCCGTAGTCGTAGATCGCCGAGCCGGTGCCGGGGATGTTGTTGCCGAAGACGTGGCTGCCCGAGTAGAAGAGGCGGCCGTCCTGCATGAGGATCATCGACGGGTACAGGCCCCAGTACGACCAGGTCTGGTTGACCTTCCACAGCGGCTGCCACCGCTGCTCGGCCTCGGAGAACAGCTCGGCGGTGACCGAGCCGGTGGAGTCCTCGCGCAGGCCGCCGAAGGAGATGACGTCGCCGTTGCCGAGGATCGTCGCCGACGGGTACCAGTGGCCGTCGTTCATGTCGTTGGTCCTGGTGTAGGTCTCGGTCTCCGGGTCGAAGACGTAACTGTCCTTGTAGCCCTGGTAGCCGACGCGGCCGTCCGCCGTCGGGTAGCCCTTGTTGCCGGACATCACCAGCACCCGGCCGTCCTGGAGCTGGACGTGCCCGGCGCAGAACATGTCCTTCGGCGTCGGGACGATTCTGTAGGAGCCGTTCGCCGGGTCGTACACGGCGGAGGTGAAGGTGCCGGCCTCGAACATCGACTCGTCGTTGCCGGAGCCGGCGATCAGCAGCACCTTGCCGTTGCGCAGGACGACCGAGTGCATCGAGCGGACCGGGTTCTGCGTGGGCAGTACGTCCCACCTGCCGTCGGCGCACTGTGCGGCCGTGCCGGTGCACTGCGGCGGCAGCACCGGGTCGGGCACCTGGTCCATCGTGTAGTCGTCGGTGGTGGCCGAGCCGGTGCCGTAGACCGACACGCCCCAGGAGATGCGGTCGGTGCCGGCCGGGACCTCGGGGGTGCGGACCGTGGCCTCGGTCCAGCCGCCCGCCAGGTCCAGGGTCTTGAGGTCGGTCCAGTACTGCCATCCGGCCGTGGTGTCGTGCCGGAACAGGGTGATCGCCGCGTCGGGCGTGGTCGTCTTGTACCAGAGGCCCAGGTCGTACTGCTTGCCCGGCGTCACCACCGGGGCGCAGGCGGCGGACTCGGTGATCAGGGCCTTGCGGTCGCCGTCGACGCGGCGGGTCAGTTCGACCTTCATGGCCTTGGTGCCGGTGTGCGCGTCGGCGGTGGTGGTGAAGGTGAAGTCGTTGTCGCCCCAGCCGGACCTCTCCCAGCAGTACGGCATGTCGCCGGTGCCGGCGGTCTCGAAGCCGGGGTTCTTGATCAGGTTGGCGGCCGACGCGGTCTGGGGTGCGGTCATCAGCAGACCCGCGGTGAGGCCGGCCACGGACAGCAGGGCGGTCGTTCTGCGACGGAGGTTCACGCGGCTCTCCTTGCGGTGCGGTCGCCGCGCGCGGGCCTCTCACGCCCCCGGCGCGGCAGGTAGACCAGCGCTTCGGTCGCCGCGAAGCGCAGGACGAACGTCGTCACCAGCGCGAGCGCGGTGGCGGACAGCACGCCCAGGTGCAGCCGGTGCACGAACAGGGCGATCAGCGGCAGGCGCAGGGCCAGGTCGGCGTTGGCCAGCAGCGCGAACCGCCCGGCCCGGTCCCACCAGCGCCGGTGCCGGCGCCGCTCGCGGAACAGCAGGTGCTCGATGAGCAGGAAGTTCCAGGCGACGCCGAGCTGGTTGGCGAGGACCTCCGCCGGTACGTAGTGCATGCCGAGCGCGGTCAGCGCCCACAGGCCCAGCAGGTTCGGCACGAAGCCGGTCAGCCCGATCAGGCCGAAGCCCACCATCCGCGCGACCGGTGAGGCGGCGCGCAGCCCGGCCAGGTGGCGCAGGAAGCGCATCCCCTCCCGCGCGGTCGACTTCGACTCCCCCGCGAACCGGTCCTGGAAGACGAACGGCACCTCGGTGACCGTACGGGGCCGGCTGCGCACGGCGAGTTCGAGCAGGATCTTGTAGCCGAGCGGCTGGAGGATCTCGGCGGTGACCGCGCTGCGGCGGATGGCGAAGAAGCCGCTCATCGGGTCGCTGATGCCGTGCAGCCGCCGCGGGAAGAGCGCCTTGGTCAGCCAGGTCGCCCCGCGCGAGACGGCGATGCGGTAGCCGCCCGCGAGCCCGGCCCGGCTGCCGCCCTCGATGTACCGGGAGGCCACGACCAGCCCCGCGTTGGCGCGTTCGCCGGTGGCGACCAGGTCGGGCACGAGGGACGGCGGGTGCTGGCAGTCGCCGTCCATGACGACGATCCAGTCGGACGTGGCCGCCTTCAGCCCTTCGACGACGGCACCCCCGAGCCCGCCGGCCGGCTCCTCGCGGTGCAGCACCGTCACGGGGAACGGGCAGTCCTGCGCCGCCTGTTCGATGACCGCGGGCGTGTCGTCGGTGGAGTCGTCGACGAAGACCACCTCGCAGGGCAGCCGGGACGGCACCGAGTCGGTGATCAGACGCAGCAACTGCCGTACGTTGGCCGACTCGTTGAAGGTCGGTACGACGAGGGTGACGGCGCCCGGCTCGGGGACCTCGGCGGTCTCGACGACCTCACGGGGGGCGGTGTACTCCTGGCTCATCGCGCGCCTCCGGCGGACGTGTGGATGCGGCGGATCTCGATGCGGTCCTCGCCGGTGCCGAAGGTGGCGACCGCGTCCGAGTGCTTCATGGCGGCCCGGACGTTGGGCAGGTCGGCCGCGTCCCGCCGCACGGTGGGCGAGGCGACGACGTAGTCCAGGTCCTTCCAGCCGCGCGGCATCGTCTTCGTCACCGCCGGGTCGAGGTCGGCCTTGTAGAACCAGATGACGCCGAGGCCGGGCCGGTAGCCCTGGTGCACCAGGTCCAGCCAGAGGGCGTCGTCGACCAGCACGCGAGTGCGCTCCCGGTCCTCGACCTCGGTGGCCAGCCATGCGGAGGCCGCCCGGTAGGGGGCGTTGGCGTCGGTGGTGACGGCCGTGTGCGCGCCGTCGTACCAGCGGGGCAGCACGTAGGCGCCGGCCGCCAGGGCGAGGACGGTGGCGAGCGCGTACCGGCCCGCCCTGACGTGGCGCTTCTCCGCCTCGGAGCGCCGGCGCCTGAGCACCGCGTGGGCGACGGAGGCGGTCCCGCCGGCCAGCACCAGGGCGAGGAACGGCAGGGCCTGGATGACGTACATCGCGGGCAGGTAGCCGTTCGGGCGCAGGGCGAGCGCGGCGAGGATCGCGACGGCCAGGGCCGGTCCGGCCAGGGCGCGGGCGGTGACCGACCAGCGCCAGATGACCAGGAGCAGCAGGGCGCCCGCGAGGCCGCCGAGGGGCAGGATCCTGTCGTAGTACAGCCACGACTGGAGCACGCCCCAGGAGCCGGAGCCCCGGTCCAGGATGAAGCCGGAACCGGGCCTGGTCATCTGGTACGTGACGCCGTCCCAGAGGGAGACGTGCCCGGCGCCCGGCAACAGCTCGCCCTTGAGCAGGGCGAACAGCGGGTAGGAGAAGCCGATCAGGGTGCAGGCCGTCACCGCGCCGGTGAGGGCGAACTTGCGGGTGTCGCGGTGGCTGTGCCGCCACATGGTGAGGAACAGGGCCGGCAGGACGACGAGCATCGTCTCCTTGGTCAGCACGGCCGTGGCGGCCGCGATGCCCGCGCCGAAGTGGTGCCACAGGTGGCGGCTCGGGGAGGCGGCCAGGGTGAACGCCAGCAGCGTCCACATCACCGCGAGGTTGTCGAGGAAGATCTCCCGCTGGAGGACCACCGACAGCGGGGACAGGCCGAACAGCGCCATGCCGAGCCCGGCGGCCCAGCGCGGCAGGGCCAGCCGGCGGCCCAGCAGGTAGACCAGGACCGCGCTGATGCCGCTGATCACCAGCATCGCGGCGCGCATGGTGCCCACCGTCATCGACTCGGGGCTGATCAGCGCGGGGATCCAGGTCAGCAGGGCCAACTGGATCCAGCCGAGCGGCGGGTGGTCGTACCAGTAGGTGTAGTGGGCCAGGCCGTCGCCCTGCTGCACCGACCAGGCCTGGGCGAGGTAGGTGCCCTCGTCGTCGCTGAGGGCGGGGTAGTCGGCGATGTTCCAGCCCTGCACGACGAGGATCGCCAGGAGCAGCACGCCGCACAGGAGCAGGTCGGGCCGTGAGGAGCGCAGCCGGCTCGGCGGCTCGGGACGAGGGTGCGCGGGGGTGCCGGGCGCGGGCCGGCGCTGCGCGGGGACCTTCGCGGAGGCCGCCGCGGGAAGGGTGGAGGTCACGCGGGAACGTCCTCTCGGGTCGCGTCCTGCCGGGTCACGGCCGTCTCGTCGAGGTGCGCCCCGACGTGGCTGGTCAGCTCCCAGTCGTTGCGGCCGCGCTGCTCGCGCCAGACCGCGCGCAGGGCCGCGCCGGCGAGGAGGACCTGGTAGAAGGGGCCGCCCAGGACCAGCTTCAGGTAGTGCACGAGGCGCACGCGCAGCCCGTACTGCCTGCCGAAGTCGTGCAGTCCGACGATCTCGAAGACGAAGGTCACCAGGGCGGTGACGGCCGGCAGGAAGGTGATGAAGGCGATGCCGACGGGCACGTCGAGGAAGAGCGCGATCGCCACGTTCAGCGGGATGATCAGGCCGGTGAAGGCCTGCATGAACGGCGTCATCAGGGTGTAGCGGGCGAGCAGCCGCTGCCCGAGGGTGGGCAGTTGCTTCCAGTCCTTCTTCCGGTACACCTGGAGGAAGCCCTGGTTCCAGCGGGTGCGCTGCTTCAGCAGGGACATCAGCGAGCCCGGGGTCTCCTCCCGGGTCACCATGTCGGAGTCGTAGGCGACGACGACCTTCTTGCCGACGCTGGACAGGCGCACCCCGAGGTCGCAGTCCTCGGCGAGGCAGTCCGGGTCCCAGCCGTCCGCCTGCCGCAGGACGTCGGTGCGGACGAAGACCGTGTTGCCGCCGAGCGGAATGAAACCTTTCTGCGCGTGCAGGTGGAGCCGTGAGCGGAACCAGAAGAAGTACTCCAGGCAGTTGCGCAGGCTGTACCAGCTGGAGTGGAAGTTGATCAGCTGCACCCCGCCCTGCACGACGTCGGCGCCGGTGGTGCGGAAGGCGTGGTCGACGTGGGCGAGCAGCTCGGGATGGACCTGGTCCTCCGCGTCGAAGACGCCGACGACGCCGCCGCGGCAGTGCGGCAGCGCCGTGTTCATGGCCTTCGGCTTGTTCTTCTTCTCGTGGGTGTCGACGACGACCCGGACCCGTGGGTCGCGCGCCGCGGCCCGTTCGGCCACGGCGGTGGTCTCCGGGTCGTCGTGCCCGACGATCACGATGATCTCGAAGTCGGTGTGGCTCGACTCCAGCAGCCGCTGGATGGTGTGGTCCAGCACCGCCTGTTCGTGCCGCGCGGGCAGCAGCAGCGAGAACGAGACGTGCTCGTCCCCGTCCGGACTGGTGAACCGCGTGGAGGCGAGCACTTCCGGCGTGCGCCAGGCGTGCATCTGCCACCACAGGGTGAACGCCGCCATCCAGAACAGAGCCAGCGAAACGGCAGCGATGAAGACAGACGTCAGCAAGCAGATCCCCCCAGATCCTCGAGCCCCCGTCGTGACGGTGTGCCGATGCGGCCCTCTCCCGTCACGTCACCGTGCAGAGATTAGGGGGGAACTGTGAAGCCCGGGGGCTGTTCCGATAAAGAGCGTGTTTCCGTTGATTTCCGACTTCAGTTGCTCAGCACCGCACGCAACCGTTCAACTTCCGTCGTCGGCGCGTCACATGTGAAGTTACGGCAGACATAGGCGGATGGTTCACCACCGACCAGCGGACGGTCGCCCAGCAGCGGGAACTCCTCGCTCCCCGGGACGCCCACGGCGACGACCGCCCCCGGCGCCGTCCCCAGCAGTGCCGTGCGGTGCAGGGCCCGCGTGCCCGCGTCGTCCAGCGACGGCCCCACGATCGCCACCTCGCGCGGACCGTCCAGCACGGCCTCCGCGGCGGCGAGCCCCCAGCCGATGAACCGGGGCACCCGCGGCCCCAGCGCCTTCACGACCCCCAGCGCCTTCTCCGCGGCCGTGCGGTGCGGCACGGAACCCGTGTGCGCGGCGTAGCTCAGCAGGGCACCCGCCGCCGCGCTCCAGCCGGAGGGCGTGGCGTTGTCGGTCGGGTCCTGCGGCCGCCGGATCAACTGCTCGGCGTCGGCGGCCGTGTCGAACAGCGAACCCGACTCGGGGTCCGTGAAACGGGCCAGGACATGGTCGAGCAGGAACCCGGCGAACTCCAGCCACACGCCCTCCCCGGTGACCGACGCCAGCGCCAGGAACCCCTCCGCCACGTCCGCGTAGTCCTCCAGGACACCGGCGTTGGCGCCCGCGTGCCCGTCCTTGCTGGTACGCGTCAGACGCGCCTGCTCGTCCAGGTGCAGCCGCACCAGGAGATCGGCGGCGGCCACGGCGGCCTCGACCAGGTCCGGCCGGTCGAAGTAGGCGCCCGTCTCGGCCAGCGCGGCGATCGCGAGCCCGTTCCACGCGGCGACGACCTTGTCGTCCCGGCCCGGCGCCGGACGCCCGGCCCGCGCCGCCAGCAGCCGCTCCCGGATCGAGGCGATCCGCTCCGCGTCGAACAGTCCGTCCTCCACGGGCAGTTGCAGCACGGACTGACCGTGCTCGAAGGTGCCCTCCTCGGTCACACCGAAGTACCGCACGGCCACCTCGGCGTCCTGCTCGCCCAGCACCTCGCGCAACTGCTCCGGCGTCCACACGTAGTACGCGCCCTCGACGTGCCGCCCCGTGCCGTCGTCGCTGTCGGCGTCCAGCGCGGAGGCGAACCCGCCCTCGTTCGTGCGCAGTTCGCGGACCATGAAGTCGGCCGTCTCCAGCGCGACCCGCCGGGCCAGCTCCGAGCCGGTGGCACGCCACAGGTGGGCGTAGACCCGGCACAGCAGGGCGTTGTCGTACAGCATCTTCTCGAAGTGCGGCACGATCCAGTCGCGGTCGACCGAGTAGCGCGCGAAACCGCCGCCGAGCTGGTCGTAGATGCCGCCGCGGGCCATCCGCTCACAGGTGTCGGCCGCCATCTGCAGGGCGCCCTCGGCGCCGGTGCGGGCGTGGTGGCGCAGCAGGAACTCCAGCACCATCGACGGCGGGAACTTCGGCGCCCCGCCGAACCCGCCCCGCTGCGGGTCGTACTCCCGGGTGAGCCCGAGCAGCGCCTGGGCCAGCTCCTGCTCCCCCGGCGTCTGCGCGTCCCCGTAGGAGATCTCCCGCCCGGCCAGGTCCCGGACGATCTTCCCGGCCACCTCGGTGACCTCGTCTCGCCGCTCCTCCCACGCCTGGCTGACACCCTGGAGCACCTGCCGGAACGAGGGCATGCCCTGCCGGGGCTCGGGCGGGAAGTACGTACCGAAGTAGAACGGCTCGGCCTCGGGCGTCAGGAACACGGTCATGGGCCACCCACCGTGCCCGGTCGCGGCCTGCACGGCCTCCATGTAGACGGCATCCACGTCGGGGCGCTCTTCGCGGTCGACCTTGATGTTGACGAAGTGCTCGTTCATGAAAGCGGCCGTCACCTCGTCCTGGAAGCTCTCCTTCGCGAGGACGTGACACCAGTGACAGCTGGAGTAGCCGACACTCAGATGCACCGGCAGCTCCCGCCGCCGCGCCTCCGCGAAGGCCTCCTCCGACCAGGGCCACCAGTCGACGGGGTTGTCGGCGTGCTGCAGGAGGTAGGGGGACGTCTCGTGCGCCAGTCGGTTCGGCATGCCTCCATCCTGCCTCACCGGGGCTGCCCGGCCGGGGAACGCAGGTTCCCTACCCCTGCGCCACGACGGGCGGAGAGTCCACTCCACGCCAGACAGGTTCTACGCGGGAGTGGTCCCAGGTGTGGACACCCTTCACACCCGGGCGTACGACACAGTGGGTGATCACGCTCGCGATCGTGTTCCTCTTCTCGGTGATCGACATGGTGGCACGCCAGTGCTCATGCACCGACCCCGGGAGCCGCGCACGAGGCGGGGCGTGCTCGAAGAGGATCAGTTCCAGGGCCTCGTCGGCCAGCGGCCCGCTGATGCTGCAATGCCGGCAGGCACGACAGGAGTACGCATAGGGGCTTCTCCTGCTCCTGCCCCTCTGAGCGGACAGCGGGCTCCCGCAGAGCTTTCCGTCGTCGAAGCGCGCACCACAACGCAGCAGGCCACTGGCGAGATGGCTGGGGGCGTTCGTCCCGCTTGTTCTCCGCGGTGCACCTGTTCCGCGGTGCAGATAGAGGTTGCCAGGAGAGAAGGACGAACAGACCGCTTGCCACTGCTCGGGAGTCACGATCGGCTCCCACTGGCCGAGGACGGGTAGCCCCGTCTCCGGCACAAGCAACAGCCGACCCTTGTTGGACCGGTAACCACACACCCGGGGCGCCGTGATGATCTGTGTGACCGTCTGGGCATTGGGTCGGGCACCGCGCGTGCCGGTCACGCCCAGCTCGCACCACTCCCGTGCGATGGCCCGTACTGCCGTACCGCGGACGCGATCAGTCACGGCTTTGCGGATCAGCGCGGCCTCGACCGGGTGCTGTGTGATCCGGTCCTCCTGCCACCCGAAGGGACGCGGCCCGCTGTGCGGCACACCTTCCATGGCACGCGCCCAGTGCCAGTGCTCTACACGCCGGCTTCGCGCTCGTGTCTCCGCCAGCGAGGCCTCCAGCGACCTCAGAGCCTGCAGCAGACCTTCCCCGGAGTACGGATCCCGCGTGCCCTCCGCATTCACATGGACCCGTCCCGGCCTCGCGGTCAGCGCGGCATGGAAGCGGGCGAAGTCGTCCGGACGGCGGTAGAGCCGGTCGTCCGCAACGCAGACAACCCCCTGGACCGCCTGACGGTCGGCGGTCAGTCCGCTGGCCAGCGCCGCGACGAGGCGATCGAAACCGGGTCGCGTGACACCGTCCTTCGACGCGCTGAGGCCGTTGTCGGTGTATTCCGCGACGATGCGACACCCCTGCTCACGGGCCGTCCGCTCGTTGATGCGCAACTGATGGCGTACTCCATGGCTGTCCCGTCGGCGGGAGTCGTCCGACGTGCGTGCGTACGACAGGACGGGAATTCCTCCGGTGGGCCCCCCGGCGATGTGGCCAGTCACTTCTCCCCCTGATCGGCAGTCAGTTCACTGTTCGCACCAACGAGCGGACCAGTCATGAGTCACCGGGTAACAGCCTTCGATCTTCGCCCCCTCGCGCTCACGCTCCTCACCAAGGACACTCGTGGTCAGTGCAGTTGGGTGCCGGAGGGGGACGTGACATGCGGGACGGTCATCGGGGGGAGGCCGAGCGGTTGTTGGCCCGGGCCGTGGAGGAGGAGGTGCGGCGTTCCGGCGGGCGCACCGACGGCGGCGTGCTGCTCGCGCGGGGGCGCGCGGCGCTCGACGAGCTGGCGCGCAGCGCGTCGGAGGAGTACGAGGCGTACACGCGCGCCCTGGACGAGGCCGCGGCCGGGCAGCTGACCTTCGGGCAGCGCTACGCGCGGGAGGGCGCGGGCACTCCCCTGCTGGTGGCGGGGGCGGCGGCGGTGGCGGCGGTCGTCGCGGACCTGGCGCTGGGCACGGGCGCGGGGACGGCCCTGGGCGCGGGCGCGATGGTGGGGGTGGTGGGCGCGGCGGCGACCGTCGCGAAGGTGGCCGGCGCGCACGTGCCGGCCGCGCACCACAGGGCCGGGGCGCTCGGCCAGCCCGGTGGTCCGGAGCAGCTGCGGTTGCAGTGGCTGACGGCGCTGGAGGTGCGGGGCATCCGGCCGTTCCTGGACCAGCAGCGGATGCTCGCCGCGTCCACCGGGCCGAAGAAGGCGGGGCCGCGGCTGCGGGGCGCGGACAAGAGCGCGGCGGCGCGCGGGCGGGGCGTGCTGGCGCAGTCGTTCGCGCAGTTGCCGCGGGCGGTGGAGCCGTTCGCGGGGCGGCGGCGGGAGCTGGCGCAGATCCGGCAGTGGGTGCAGGCGGCCCGGGCGAGTACGGAGACCCGGGCGACCGTGGTGGTCCTGCACGGCACGCCCGGCAGCGGCCGGACGGCCCTCGCGGTGGCCGCCGCGCACGAGCTGAAGGACTACTTCCGCGGCGCCTGCGTCGTCGACCTGCGCGCGGAGGGCCCGGGCGGTGCGCCGCTGTCCACGCGTGACGCCCTGCTGCATCTGCTGAACCGGCTGGGCGCACCGCGCGAGCAGTTGCTGTTCCGGGAGCGTTCCTCGCCCGACCAGCAGGTCAGGCGGTTGACCGAGCTGTATCACCAGCATCTGACGGGCGTGCCGGTGACGATCGTCCTGGACGACGCCTCGGACGCCGGGCAGATCCGCGCCCTGGTTCCGGAGCGGTCCGACAGCCTGGTGCTGGTGACCGCGCGGGAGCCGCTGGAGCCGGCGGACCTGCCGGCGCGGGTGCACCGGCTGGCGGTGGAGCCGCTGGACGCGGCCGGTGCGGAGGAGCTGCTGGGCGCGGTGGCGGAGGACCGGTCCGGGCCGTACGACGCGGAGTCCGCTGACCGGGTGCGGGAGCTGTGCGGCGGGCTGCCGCTGGCGCTGCGGATCGCGGGCTCGTGCCTGGGTGTGCGCTCCCCGCGTGCGCTGGCCGCGGACCTGGCGGCGTACGGGCCGGTCGAGCCGGTGGAGCGGGCCCTGTGGCTGCGCTACACCGACCAGCCGGAGGCGGTGCGCCGGCTGCTGCGCCGGCTGGCGCTGGCGGGCCGGGCCTCGCTGGGCGCCGCGGCGGCCGCCGCACTGCTGGCCACGGACGAGGCGGAGGCGACGCGTCAGCTGCGGGCCCTGTCCCGTGCGGGTCTGGTCGACCCGGTGCGCGGCGACCGGTACCGGCTGCACGACCTGGTCCGTTCCTTCGCCCGGGCGCGGCTGCTGGACGAGGAGGACCCGGCCGAGCGGGCGGCGGCGCAGGAGCGGCTGATCGTGAACTACGCGGAGCTGGCCGACTCGGTGCTGCGCATGGTCGACGGCAACATGTCGACGCGCACCAACCGTTTCAGCCCGTACGGCTTCACCTCGCTCGACGAGGCGCTGCGCTGGCTGGACGACGAGTCGAGCTTCATCACGGCGGCGCTGCGGCACACCGAGGGCGTGGACCGGGGGGCGGTGCTGAACCTGCTGGGGGCACTGTGTGACTACTGCCTGCTGCGCGGCGACCTGTACCGGCTGGGCGAGATCAGCGAGCTGGCGCAGGCAGTGGACGAGGGGCTGCTGGTCCGTTCGGTGCAGTGGCGCACGGGTATCGCCGCCCGGCAGCTGGGCGAGCTGGACAAGGCGCGTACGACGCTCGCGTCGGTGGTCGACCTGTACCGGGAGGCCCACCACGACGCGGGGGCGGCCCGGGCGCTGTGCTCCCTGGGCATCACGCTGCACCACCAGGGGAATCTGACGGAGGCCTCGCAGAAGCTGCGCGAGGCTCTGGCCCTGCAGTCCTCGTCCGAGCTGGCGGCGGACCGGGCGTGGACGATGCACGCCCTCGCGGCGGTGGAGCGGGACCGGGCGCGGCTGGGTGAGGCGCTGGAGCTGCTGACGGAGTCGCTGGTGCTGCACCGCAGGGGCGAGTCGGTGCACGGCCAGGCGTGGGCGCACTTCCAGCTGGGTCAGCTGGGTCTGCGCATGGGGGACGTGGCGCGGGCGGAGGCGGAGCTGCGGGCGGCGCTGGAGCTGTACGGCCGGACCCGTGACGCGCGCGGGGAGGCATGGGCGCTGACGCAGCTGGCCCGGGTGCTGCTGGTGTCGGGGGAGGCGTCGCAGGCGGTGGAGGAGCTGCGGGGGGCGGCGGCGCGGCACCGCGACAACGAGGACGCGCGCGGTGAGGCGTGGACCTTGTACTACCTGGGTCAGGCGCTGGAGGAGACGGGCGACCTGGACCGGGCGGTGCGGGAGCTGGAGCGCTCGCGGACGATGTTCTCCCGCATGCGGGACGTGTACGGGCTGGCCTGCGCCCGTCACCACTCGGCGCGGGTCACCCGCGACCAGCGGGCGCAGCAGACGGGTTCGCTGCGCAACTCCGGCTTCGCCCGGCAGTTGCTGGTCGACGCCCGCGCGGACTTCCAGCGGATCGGGGTGGCCCACGGGGAGGCGTGGACGTGTCTGGAGCTGGCGGTGGTGGACGCGGGCAACGGCCGCACGCAGCAGGCGCTGGCCCTGTGTGACGAGGCGGTGGAGCTGTTCGCGTCGTACGGGGACCGCCGGGGCGGGGACTGGGCGGGCTTCCTGCGCTGCACGCTGCTTCCGTACGCGGCGCCGGGCGGTGTGGAGGTCGGCACGGCGGTGGCGCAGGAGGAGCTGTCCCGGCTGTCCCGGGCGGACCACCCGCTGCGCGACGACAAGCTCGACGACTACGCCGGTGCGTGGGCGCTGCTGCTGGAGCGCGGCGTGAGCCTGGAGTCGGGATGGCAGGCCTGGGGCCTCGGTATGACGCCGAGCAGGCACGCCCGCGAGGTGATGGGCGTACCGGTGCGGTCCCGGGCGTGAGGTGCCCCCGGGCGTGAGGTGCCGGGCGGGCGGGGCGCCGCGTGAGTCCGGAGGGCGGGGGCGGAGCCGGCCGGTTCCGGGATGCGCGCGGCGCCCGTCGGCGGCGGTGCGTGCCGCCGACGGGTGCGCATCCGGCCGGGGGGAGACCCGGCCGGACGGGGTCAGTCCTGCTTCCTGCCCTGGCCCGAGGGCTCCGCGTCGGCGGTGCCGGCGGGTCCCTCCGGGGACGCGTCCGTGTCGGAGGGCTCCCGGGGGTCGGGGACCTCGGTGAACTCGACCCTGTTCATGTGCCGGCTCATGGACTTCATCAGGGCCCATACGGCCAGGGCCATCGCCGCGAAGACGATGAAGCCGAGGACGCCGGGGGTGACCTTGTCCTCGTCGACCTCCTTGGCGAGGGTGACGAGGTGCGTCATTGCCAGGCTTGCGCTTGCGCTCATGTCAGGCATTGTCGCGGATGCCCGCAAAGAGGTCGTCCTCGGGGAGGGAGGTATCGACGAGGGACTTCGCCAGCTCGTACTCCTCGGTCGGCCAGACCTCCTTCTGGATCTCCATGGGCACCTTGAACCAGCCGCCGTCGGGGTCGATCTGCGTGGCGTGCGCGATCAGGGCCTTGTCGCGGATCTCGAAGAACTCGCCGCACGGGACGTGGGTGGTCAGCGTGCGCTGCTTCATCCCGAACTCGTCCCAGCGCTTGAGCCAGTCTCCGTAGGGCGACTCCAGTCCGCGGTCGAGCATGGCCTGGTGCAGGGCCTCGGTGCGGGGGCGGTTGAAGCCCTGGTTGTAGTAGAGCTTCTGCGGCTGGTAGGCGGGGCCGTACTCGGCCTCCGGGTACTTCTCGGTGTCCGCGGCGCTCTCGAAGGCCACCATCGAGATCTTGTGGGTCATGATGTGGTCGGGGTGCGGGTAGCCGCCGTTCTCGTCGTAGGTGGTGATCACCTGGGGACGGAAGGCGCGGATCTTCCGCACGAGCTCGCCGGCCGCGTGGTCGACGTCCTCCAGGGCGAAGCAGCCCTCCGGCAGCGGCGGCAGCGGGTCGCCCTCGGGCAGGCCTGAGTCGACGAAGCCGAGCCACTCCTGCTGGACGCCCAGGATCTCGCGGGCCTCGTCCATCTCCTTCTTGCGTACCTCGTGGATGTGCTCCTCGATGTACGCGTCGCCCTGGAGCTTGGGGTTGAGGATGGAGCCGCGCTCCCCGCCCGTGCAGGTCACGACCAGCACGTCCACCCCCTCGGACACGTACTTCGCCATGGTCGCCGCGCCCTTGCTCGACTCGTCGTCGGGGTGGGCGTGGACGGCCATCAGTCGCAACTGGTCAGTCAAGACTCAATCCTCAGTAAGTCGGCGCCCGGTGTGCGTCGGCGCAATCGGCGGCTTCTATAGTGACCGAATCGGGGGGCGAATAATTCCGGGACCGGGTCCCGGAGCCCCTTTCGGGACGCGGGTCCCGGCCCTGTCTGGAGGACGATCATGACCACGGCGAGCACGCGGCCGCCCGAGGGCCGCTACGGCCGCACCTCGGACGAGCGCGCCGACCGCACGCTCAAGGTCGTCGGCGCCGTCCTCGCGGCGGCGCTGCTGGGGCTCGTCGGCTGGTTCGGCTACCACTACGTCGCCAAGAACGAGATCAGCGCCGAGGTCATCAGCTTCGAGCAGGGCGAGGAGTCCGTGCGGGTGCACCTGGAGGTCCGCAAGGACGCGGGCACGGACGGCTACTGCACGGTCCGCTCCCAGGCCGAGAACGGCGCCGAGGTCGGCCGGGCCGACTTCCGCTTCGCGGGCGACGCGACCCGCATCGACAAGGTCGTCACGCTGCGCACCACCTCGCCGGGGACGACGGCCGAGCTGCTGGGCTGCCACGCCGACTGACAGCGACCGGGTGTCACCCGCAATACGCCGGGGCTGACCTGCGCGGACGTGATTCTGGTCGCTTATGTCCTCCCCCTGGGGCCCCTGAATTGTTAGGCTCGTGGTTTCGCCCTTCCGTGAAGGAACATGCTTCTGGGTAGGGCGATGCTTTGTATTCCCAGTACCTACGAGGAGCACCTGTGACCCAGACCAGCGAGAACGTCACCTGGCTGACCCAGGAGGCGTACAACAAGCTCAAGGCTGAGCTTGAGTACCTTACTGGTCCTGCGCGGGCGGAGATCTCCGCGAAGATCGCCGCGGCGCGTGAGGAGGGCGACCTGCGGGAGAACGGCGGGTACCACGCGGCCAAGGAGGAGCAGGGCAAGCAGGAGCTCCGTGTGCGCCAGCTCACCCAGCTCCTCGAGAACGCCAAGGTCGGTGAGGCGCCCGCCGCCGACGGTGCGGTGGCTCCCGGCATGGTCGTCACGATCGCCTTCGACGGTGACGAGGACGACACGCTGACCTTCCTGCTCGCCTCACGCGAGTACGCCAGCTCCGACATCGAGACCTACTCCCCGCAGTCCCCGCTGGGCACCGGCGTGATCGGCCACAAGGTCGGCGAGGACGCGGAGTACGAGCTGCCGAACGGCAAGAAGGCCTCGGTGAAGATTCTCAAGGCCGAGCCGTACGAGGGCTGACCCTCTCCTTCCCGGATCATCGACCTGCCCCCGGCGCCGCACCGCGCCGGGGGCTTCGTCATGCGGTCGCGGAGCGGTACTTGCGCACCGCCAGGGTGCGGAACACCACGATGATGACGACCGAGTAGATCAGCGAGGCCCACACGGGGTGCTGCATGGGCCAGGCGTCCGAGGTGGACCGGCCCGGGTTGGCGAACAGCACCCGGCAGGCCTGCACGGTGGCGCTGAAGGGGTTCCACTCGGCGATGTGCCGCAGCCAGGGGGTCATGTGGCTGGTGTCGACGAACGCGTTGGAGATGAAGGTGACCGGGAAGAGCCAGATGAGGCCGCTGGAGGTGGCCGCCTCCGGTGTCCGCACGGACATGCCGATCAGCGCGCCGATCCAGGTGAACGCGTAGCCGAGCAGGAGCAGCAGGCCGAAGGCCGCGAGGACCTTGGCGGCGTTGGTGCTGCCGTCGGACCCGACGCGCCAGCCGACGAGCAGGGCGACGGCGGCGAGGACGACGAGGGTGAGGGCCGTCTGCACCGAGTCGGCGAGGGTGCGTCCGGTGAGGACCGCGCCGCGTGCCATGGGCAGGGAGCGGAAGCGGTCGATGAGGCCCTTGTGCATGTCGTCGGCGATGCCGGCGCCGGAGCTGGCGGTGGCGAAGGTGACGGTCTGGGCGAAGATGCCGGCCATCAGGAAGTTCTTGTAGTCGGTGGCGCTGGTGCTGTCGCCGATCTGCATGGAGCCGCCGAAGACGTAGGTGAACAGCACCACGAACATGATCGGCTGGATCAGGCCGTAGATGATCATCTCGGGGATGCGGCTCATGCGGATCAGGTTCCGCTTGGCGACCACCATCGAGTCCCGGATCGACTGGCTGACCGGGTTCGCGGCCGGCGCGACCCGCACGGTGTCGGTGACGGCGCTCATTTCGCGGCCTCCTCGTCGCTGTCCTCGTCCTTGGTCTCGGCCACGTGCCCCGTCAGGGACAGGAAGACGTCGTCGAGGGTGGGCCTGCGCAGCCCGATGTCGTCGATCTCGATGCCGCGGGTGTCCAGCTCGCGGATGACCTCGGCCAGGAGCTTGGCGCCGCCGGTGACCGGGGTGGTGAGCTTGCGCATGTGCTCCTCGACCTTGGTGTCGCCCTTGCCGAAGCCGGCGAGCACCTCGGCGGCGGTGGCGATGTGCTCGCGCTCGTGCACCACGAGCTCGACGCGCTCCCCGCCGGTGCGGGCCTTGAGCTGGTCGGAGGTGCCCTTGGCGATGACCCTGCCGTGGTCGACGACCGCGATGTCGTGCGCCAGGTGGTCGGCCTCCTCCAGGTACTGCGTGGTCAGCAGCAGTGTCGTGCCCCCGGAGACCAGCTGCTTGATGACCTCCCACAGCTGCTGGCGGTTGCGCGGGTCCAGGCCGGTCGTCGGCTCGTCCATGAACATCACGGGCGGGGAGACGACGAGGGCGGCGGCGAGGTCGAGGCGGCGGCGCATGCCGCCCGAGTAGGTCTTGGTGGGGCGGTCGGCGGCGTCGGTGAGGTGGAACTGCTCCAGCAGCTCGGCCGCGCGCTGCTTCGCCGCCTTGGCCTTCATCTGGTACAGCTGGCCGACCATCTGGAGGTTCTCGCGGCCGGTCAGGTATTCGTCGACCGCCGCGAACTGGCCGGACAGGCCGATGGAGCGGCGGACCGCGTCGGGCTGCTTCAGCACGTCGATCCCGGCGACGACCGCCCGCCCCCTGTCGGGCCGCAGCAGGGTGGTCAGGCAGCGGACGGTGGTCGTCTTGCCCGCGCCGTTCGGCCCGAGCAGACCGAGGACGGTGCCCTCGGGCACGTCCAGGTCGACGCCGTCCAAGGCCCTGACGTCACCGAAGGTCTTGACCAGCCCTTCGGCATGAATGGCGCCTGGCATATGAGTCTCCACGTCTTCGGGGATTCCCGGACGGACGTCCGGTGAGGTTGCCGGACGTCCGTCCGGTGAGGTTGCTCACGGACACACCATAACGCGATGTATCGCGTCTTACAATGAGTTTCCGCGCGTCGCACTCCGTGATCACTAACCGGCCGCGGACCGGCCGGGTCCGCGGCACCTCAGTCCATGATCGTGTAACCCGCTCCGCGCAACGACCGGCCCACCTCGGCGCAGTGCGCCGGCCCCTTGGTCTCCAGGTGCAGTTCCACCTCCGCCTCCGTGAGCCCCAGCCGCGGGTCGGTCCGCACGTGGCGCACGTCCAGGACGTTGGCGTCGGCCTGCGACAACACGCCCAGCAGGTGCGCCAGGGCGCCGGGCCGGTCCGTCAGCCGCAGCCGGACCGCCAGGTAGCGGCCCTGCGCGGCCATGCCGTGCCGCAGCACCCGCTCCATCAGCACCGGGTCGACGTTGCCGCCGGACAGCACCGCGACTACCGGGCCCGTGAAGGAGCCGGGGGCGCTCAGCAGGGCCGCGACCGGGCTCGCCCCGGCCGGCTCCACCACCAGCTTCGCCCTCTCCAGGCACAGCAGCAGCGCGGCGGACAGCTCGTCCTCGCTGACCGTGCGCACCTCGTCGACCAGCTCGCCGATGATGCCGAACGGCACGTCACCGGGCCGTCCGACCTTGATGCCGTCGGCCATCGTGGCCGGGTTGTCGACCGTCACCGGCCGTCCCGCCGCCAGCGACGGCGGATAGGCGGCCGCGCCCGCCGCCTGCACGCCCACGATCCGCACGTCGGGCCGCAGGGCCTTGACGGCCACCGCGATCCCGGCGGCCAGCCCGCCACCGCCGATCCCGACGACGATCGTCGCGGCCTCGGGGCACTGATCGAGGATCTCCAGCCCCACCGTGCCCTGCCCGGCGATGACGTCGGGGTGGTCGAAGGGGTGGATGAACACCGCGCCCGTCTCGGCCGCGTACTCCTGCGCGGCGGCGAGCGTCTCGTCGACGACCTGCCCGTGCAGCCGCACCTCGGCGCCGTACTCCCGGGTCGCGCTGACCTTCGGCAGCGGGGCGCCCTGGGGCATGAACACCGTCGAACGCACGCCGAGCAGCGACGACGCGAGCGCCACGCCCTGCGCGTGGTTCCCGGCGCTCGCCGCGACCACACCGGCCGCGCGCTCCTCGGGCAGCAGGCCGGAGATCCTGACATAGGCGCCGCGCAGCTTGAACGAGCCCGTCCGCTGGAGGTTCTCGCACTTCAGGTGGACCGGCGCGCCCACCATCCGGGACAGGTGCCTGCTGCCCTCCAGCGCGGTCGCCCGCGCCACGCCCGCGAGCATCTTCTGGGCACCGCGCACGTCGTCGAGGGTGACCGAGCGCAAGGAGTCAGCCGTGCTGTAGCTCATGGCTCCCAGCATCGCAGTTCACGGGCGGGAACGACCGTTGTGACCAACCTCCGAGACCCGCTTTGCGCAGCGCCGGTACGGCCCGCCCCCCGGCCGCGTACCCTGTCCCCCAATCTGCCAGCCCTCCACGAAGTGAGCCCCCGGCCATGCCCACAACACCTGGAATGTCGATGGACATGACGACCGTCGGTGACAGCGGTCTCCTCGACACGCTGCAGCACGAGGTGGCGCTGTTCGCCCGCCGTGCCGAACAGACCCGGCTCGGCGGGGTGGGGCAGGTGCGCAACTCCATGGACCGCGCCGCCTACCTGCTGCTCAACCGTCTGGACAAGGAAGGCCCCATGGGCGTCAAGGCGCTCGCCGCGAGCATGGGGATCGACTCCTCGACGGTCACCCGCCAGGTGGCTCCGCTCGTCGACACCGGCCTCGTCAAGCGCACCTCGCACCCCGAGGACGGACGCGCGGTGGTCCTGCAGCTCTCCCCGCGCGGGCAGGCCCGCCTGGAGGAAGTGCGCTCCTCGCGCCGCCAGTTGATGGCCGAGCTGACCCAGGACTGGCAGCCGGAGGAACGCGAGGCGTTCTGCTCGCTCCTGACCCGCTTCAACAGCGCGCTGTCCTCCCGGATGTCGGCGCAGGGCGTGCCGGGCCCGGAGGCCCAGCCCGAGTCCTGACCACCCGTACGAACGGGCCGCACACGCGCGTGGCACTCGGAGGCGGACGCCGACACCGTCGCCCGGGCGGCGCGCGTGAACGGTCGTTCGGCTGCGCGGCTCTTGACCGCGGGGGCGTCGCCGGTCTGATATGAGATCGGGTCCCCGCCGGATGCGGCCGGGACCGCATCCCCGGGGTCGCCGTCGGGCGGGAGGCGCGGTGCGAGAGCGGCACGCTGTCCAGGCAGCCCGCCGGGCCCGTGAGTTCGAGGCGTTCGTCGCGGGCGCGGCCGGGCGGCTGCTGCACGCCGCCACCCTGCTCACCGCCGAGCCCCCGGACGACAACCCCCGCGCGCGGCGCCTGCTGACCCTGGCGCTGGCCCACACGTACGCGTGCTGGGACCGGCTGCGCGGCGACGACCCGTACGACCGCACCCGGCAGTACCTGGCCACCCGCTTCGCCCGGGGCGCATGGCACCACCACGCCGCCCTCCGGCGGCGGGCCCCGGCCGCCGGGCCGCTGGCGTCCCTCACCCCGCAGGAGCGGCTGGTCCTGGTGCTCCGGCTCCACGAGGGCGTCGCCGAGGAGCAGGTGGCGGCCCTGCTCGGCCTGTCCCCGGAGCGGGTGCGGGCGATCTGCCACCGGGCGAAGTCGGCCCTGCTGCACCGGCCGGGCCCTGGCGCACCGGCCGTCACGGCGGCCAAGGCGGTGCCGTCATGACCGGCTCGTCCCGTGCGGCGCGCGGCGGGGGCCGGGCATGAGGGGCGGCGACCGGGAGGCCGCCCTGCGGCGGATGCTGGAGCAGGGGCAGCGCACCGTGCCGCCCGGGATTTACGCGGAGGCGGTGCGCCGGGGCGGCCGGATGCTGCGGCGCAGGGCGCTGGCGCGCCGTCTGATGTGGCTGCTGCTCGTCGCGGCCGCCACGGCGTTCACCGTGTGGGCGCTGACCGTCCAGCCCTGGGTGGAGCCGCCGTCGGAGACGACTCCACCCCTGTCCGGCTGGTGACCTTGGCCGGGACGCCCCGGTCCTAGCCGAGCGCCTGCTGCAGGTCGCCGAGCAGGTCGTCGGCGTTCTCGATGCCGACCGACAGCCGCACCAGGTCGCCGGGGACCTCCAGCAGCGAGCCGGCCACGGACGCGTGCGTCATCCGGCCCGGGTGCTCGATCAGCGACTCGACGCCGCCGAGGGACTCGCCCAGGGTGAACACCTGGGCGCGGTTGCAGACCTCGACGGCCGCCTGCTCGCCGCCCTCGACCCGGAAGGAGATCATGCCGCCGAAGGACTTCATCTGCTTGGCGGCGACCTCGTGGCCGGGGTGCTCCGGCAGGCCCGGGTACAGCACGCTCGTCACGCGCGGGTGGCGGGACAGCATGTCGGCGACCTTGGCGGCGTTCTCGCTGTGCCGGTCCATGCGCACGGCGAGCGTCTTGGTGCCGCGCAGCACCAGCCAGGAGTCGAAGGGACCGGCGACGGCGCCCATGGCGTTCTGGTGGAAGGCCAGTTCCTCGCCCAGCTCGGCGTCGGCCGTGATCAGCGCGCCGCCGACGACGTCGGAGTGGCCGCCCATGTACTTGGTCAGGGAGTGCACGACGACGTCCGCGCCGAGCGCCAGCGGCTGCTGGAGGTAGGGGGTGGCGAAGGTGTTGTCGACGACGAGGCGGGCGCCCCCGTCCCGGGCGACCTGGGCGACGGCGGCGATGTCGGTGATGCCGAGCAGCGGGTTGGAGGGGGTCTCCACCCAGACGACCTTGGTCCTGGGCGTGAGGGCGGCGCGCACGGCCGCCGGGTCGCTGGTGTCGGCCACCGACCACTCGACTCCCCAGCGGGCGACGACCTTGGCGAACAGCCGGAACGTGCCGCCGTAGGCGTCGTTGGGGATGACCACGTGGTCGCCGGGGGCGAGCAGCGTGCGCAGCAGGCAGTCCTCGGCCGCCAGCCCGGACGCGAACGCGAGACCGCGGCGGCCGCCCTCGAGGGCGGCGAGGTTCTCCTCCAGCGCGGTCCTGGTCGGATTGGCGCTGCGGCTGTACTCGTAGCCGCCGCGCAGGCCGCCGACGCCGTCCTGCTTGTAGGTGGAGACCTGGTAGATCGGCGGGACGACCGCGCCCGTCAACGGGTCGGCGGTGTTGCCCGCGTGGATCGCGAGCGTCTCGAAGTGCTGACTGATGTGCCTGTCGCTCATGGGCCCGAGGGTAGTGCGCCGGGACGCCGAGTGCCGGGGGACGGGGCGGCGCGGGCGCCGCAGCGGCGATTCCGAGGGTTTTCCCCCGGGCCGGCCCGCCCGCGCGGCGGGGTTCTCCACAGGTGCGGGGAGCAGGTTGGCCAATTGTCGGCGCGGTCTGGTTCGCTTGACGCATGGAGATTCTCTGGGTCCTGATCGCGCTGGTCATGCTGGGCTTCGTGCTGCTTCCCTTCCTGCGGCGCAGGCGCGGTGCGGTCGGGCTGGTCTCGCCCGACCACCCGGACGCGGCGGACCCGGCGAACTACGGATTCGTCCGCGAGGAGGAGCTCGACATCCGCATGCCCGGCCCCGACCAGGACCTGCTGGACGTCCTGGACGTGGTGCAGCGCACGCAGGACTACCGCGCGGCCCAGCAGCTCCTCGCGGGCACGGAGGCCGAGGGCGAGCGCCGCTGGCAGCGCGTGCAGGCCTTCGCGGGAGCGGCCTCGCTGGAGCTGGCCCGGCGGCCCGGCGGGGTGAGCGACGCGCCGGGCGGCCAGTGGCTGCGGGTGTGGCGGGCCGAGGCGCCCAAGGACGCGGGCGGCGCCGCGGTGCACGCCGAGTTCCTGGTCCAGCAGGCGTGGCGCACGGCCACGCCCGGGTCGGACGAGTTCCGGATCATCATGGAGGAGGCCAGGGCGGCGTGCGGCGAGGCCGCGCTGCTCGCCCCGGGCGATCCGGTCCCCGCCATCGTGGAGCTGTCGGTGGCCCGCGGACTGGCCTACTCGCAGAAGGACTTCGAGCAGGTGTGGCTGAAGATCCTGGACCGCACCCCGGTCCACATGGGGGCGCATCTGGCCGCGCTGCACTACTGGTGCGAGAAGTGGCACGGCTCGCGGCAGGAGGCGTACGCGTTCGCGGAGGCCGCGGCGGCCCGCGCCCCGCAGGGCTCCCTGCTGGCGGCCATGCCGCTGTTCGCGGTGTTCGAGCACCTTCCCGAGGTGACGCTGGTCAGCAGCTTCTGGCAGAGCGAGGTCGTCACCAAGGCGGTGCACGGCGCGCTGCACGCGGTCCATTCGGCCCGCCCGGACGACCCGATGCTGGCGCACGTGCGGCACATGCTGGTGTTCTTCCTGGTCCGCAGCGAGCGCTGGTCGGAGGCGATGAGCCAGCTGGTGCACGTCGACGGCCATGTGGGCGCCCTGCCGTGGACGCTGTCCGCCGACCCGGCGGCGGAGTTCGCGGTGTACCGGGCGCTGGCGGTGGCGGGCTACGAGGCGAACGGCGGCAGCCCGGCGAGCCTGCCGCACTGAGCCGGAGCGCCCGGCACCGGCCCTGCCCGGTGGGGGTGGCCCGGGCCGGGGGCTGAGGGCGGGGAACCGGAGGTGACGGGTGGGGTCCGGTGTCCGGGGGGCACCCAATAGGGTGCCTGCGTGACTGCGCCCCTGAGTTCCGACAAGTCCCGTGCCGCGCTGCGGATAAGCGCGCGGGTGTCCGCCGAGTTCCTGCTGGTGTTCGCCGCGACGGCGGTCGCCCTGTGGTTGCTGGGCCGGATGTGGTCGATCGTGTGGCCGCTCGTGGTCGGGCTGCTGATGACCACCCTGACCTGGCCCGCCGCCCGGTACCTGCGCCGGCGCGGGTGGCCGCCCGCGCTGGCCGCGTCCGTGGTGACGGTGCTGTTCCTGCTGCTCGCCGCGGGCGTCGTGGCGCTGATCGCCGTGCCGGTGGCCTCGCAGTCCGGCGAGCTGACCGACGGGGTCGTGGAAGGCATCCAGCGCCTGCGCGAGTGGGCGGCCGGGCCGCCGCTGAACATCGGGGACGCGCAGATCAACAAGGCGTTCGACAGTGCCGTCGCCCGCGCCCAGGAGGGCGTGGGCAGCATGGTCGGCGCGGTCGTCACGGGCGTGAGCACCGTGGTGAACGGGGTCGTCACGGCCGTCCTCGCGCTGTTCCTGATGTTCTTCTTCCTCAAGGACGGGCCGCGGTTCCTGCCCTGGCTCGGCCGTCAGCTGCCCGGTCGGCTCGCCACCGACGTGCCGACCGTCTTCGACCGCGGCTGGGCGACCCTCGGCGCGTTCGTGCGGTCGCAGGCCGCCGTCGGTCTGATCGACGCCGTGCTGATCGGCCTGGGCCTGTGGATCCTGGACGTGCCGCTGGTGCTGCCTCTGGCGGTGCTGACGTTCGTGTCGGCGTTCGTGCCGATCATCGGCGCCTTCTTCGCGGGGTTCGTCGCGGTCCTCATCGCGCTCGTGTCCAACGGGCTCATGGACGCGCTGATCGTGCTGGGCATCATCGTCGTGGTGCAGCAGCTGGAGGGCAACGTCTTCCAGCCCATGATCCAGAGCCGGGGCCTCGGACTGCACGCGGCCGTGGTCCTGCTGGCGGTGACCCTGGGCGGCAGCCTCGCCGGCATCGTCGGCAGCCTGCTCGCCGTGCCCGTCGTGGCGCTGATCGCGGTGGTGTGGAACTACGTCCGCGAACAGCTCGTCGACCCGGCGGCCGGCGGGGACCCGGACGGCACCGACACGGCCGGTGCCCCCGTCACCCCCTGACGGCCGCCCGTCGCGTCCCCGCGGTCGCCGCCCTGTCGGCCCGGTGGCGGGGCTCCGCAGGGATACCGTCGGCGCATGAACGGTGATCGTCCGGGATGGCTCCGCTGCTTGCTCGCCGGCGCCGTGTTCGCCGTGTGCATGGCCGGGACCACCCTGCCCACCCCGCTGTACCCCCTCTACCAGGCGGAACTCGGCTTCTCCGAGCTCACCGTGACCGTCGTCTACGCGGTGTACGCCTTCGCCGTCATCGGCGTGCTGCTGCTGGCCGGCAACGCCTCCGACGCCGTGGGCCGGCGGCTGGTGCTGCTGGGCGGCCTCGGGTTCTCGGCGGCCAGCGCCGTCTGCTTCCTGTGCGCGACGGGGCTGGGCTGGCTGTACGCGGGCCGGCTGCTGTCGGGACTGTCCGCGGGCCTGTTCACGGGCGCGGCCACGGCGTACGTGATGGAGCTGGCGCCCCGCGGCGGCGCCTCCCGGGCCACCTTCGTGGCGACCGCCGCCAACATGGGCGGTCTCGGCTGCGGTCCGCTGCTGGCCGGGCTGCTCGCCCAGTACGCTCCCTGGCCGCTCTCCCTGCCGTTCGCCGTGCACCTGGCCCTGGTGGTGCTGTCGGCCGCCGTCCTGCTGCGCCTGCCGGAGACCGTGCGGGAGCTGCGGCCGCCGCGCACCGTCCGGCCCCAGCGGCCCGCGCTGCCCGCGCAGGTGCGGGCCGTGTTCGGCCCGGCGGCGACCGCCTCGTTCGTCGGGTTCGCGTTGTTCGGGGTGTTCACGGCCGTCAGCCCGGCGTTCCTCGCCGAGTCCCTGGATCTGCACGACCACGCCGTGAGCGGACTGGTCGTCGCCCTGGCCTTCTTCTCCTCGACCGCCGGGCAGCTCGCGGTCGGGCGCGTCGGCGTCGGCCGGTCCCTGCCGCTGGGCTGCTCCGTCCTGTTCGCGGGTCTGCTGCTGCTCGCGGGCGCCCTGCTCTGGAACCTGCTGGCGCTGGTGGTGCTGAGCGCGCTCGTCGGCGGTGTCGGGCAGGGACTGGCGTTCCGCGGGGCGCTGTCCGCGGTGGCCGCGGCGTCTCCGGCGGACCGGAGGGCGGCGGTGATCTCGACGCTGTTCGTCGTGGCGTACGCCGGGATCTCGGTCCCGGTGATCGGCGTGGGGCTGCTGACGGAACCGCTCGGCCTCCAGGGCGCCGGGCTGGTGTTCATCGCGTGCATGGGCGTCCTGGTCACCACGGCCGCGGTGTATCTGCTGCGCCGCCCGGTACGGGCCGGGGCCTGAGCGCGGGCCCGGCGCTCCCCTCCCCGGAACCCGACGGAGGCCGTCGCTCCCCTCCGGGAACCCGGCGGAGGCCGTCGCTCCCCATCCCAGGTCCCCGGCGGAGGCCGTCGCTCCCCTCCCCGAACCCCGGCGGAGGCCGTCACTCCACTCCCGGAACGTCGGCGGAGGTCTCCGTTCCCCTCCCGGGAACCCCGGCGGAGGCCGCCGTTCCCGCCCTACGCTCCCTCGCATGGTTCTCAGACGAGCGTTACAGGTGATCATGGTCGTCGTCCTGGCCCTCGCCGGGGCGGTCCAGGGCACGGCGCACGCCGGGCAGGGCGGGGACGGGCGGCAACTGCTGTTCTACAACCACGCATACGGCGTCCTCGACCGGGAGACCGCCGACGCCATCGAGCACTCCGCCTACCTCCGCCGGTTCGCGAACTTCCAGGTCCGCACCACCACCGGTGCCGACGGGCAGACCTGGACCGGCCGCTACCTGATGGGCCGCGAGACCTACCTCGAGCTGCTCGGGATCGGCGACGTCCCCGGCAAGGACGGCACCCTCGGTGCCGCGGGCCTGGGCGTCTCCGTCGAGCGGGCGGGCGACCTGGAGACCGTGGTCGCCCGGCTGCGCGAGGAGGGCGTCACCGACCCGGTCCGGTTCCGCCAGACCCGCGACTTCGGCGACGGCGTGCCCGTGCCCTGGTTCGACGCGGTCTTCACCACCGGCGAGTACGACCTGTTCGGCGCGTGGGGCATGGAGTACCGGCCCGAGTACTTCGCCGACCCGCGCAGCGGCACCGAGCCCGCCGCGCACCCCGGTGACGTGGGGCGTGAGCGCTACCTGTCCGACGGCTACCGCGAGCACCTGATGCGGGACGTGACGGGCATCCGCCTCGCGGTGACCGCCCGCGACCTCGCCGCCACCGTTCCCCTGCTGAGGGCCGGCGGCTTCCGGGTCCGCTCCACCGAGGACGGGGGCGTCGTCGCGAAGGGCGGCGGGACGACGCTGAGGTTCGACGTCGCGCCGCTCGACCGGGTCGGGCTCAAGCGCGTGGACCTGTCCCTGAACAGGGCGGTGCCCCACCGGCACGTGGAGCGGATCGGGCACTCCGGCCTCGTGGTCGGGCCGGGCCCCCGTGCCGTGTGGACCTTCGAGGGCCGGGGCTAGGGCGCTGTCGTCCGGATCCGGTCAGGGATCAGCCGCCGCTGCCGTAGGGCCTGGTGATGATCTCCAGCCGGTGGCCGTCGGGGTCGTCGAAGTAGGTGCCGCGGCCGCCGTCGTGGTGGTTGATCTCGCCGGGGCGGCTGTGGAAGGGATCCGCCCAGTACGTCACCCCGTCCTCCCGGATGCGGCCGAAGATCACGTCGAACTCCTCCTCCGAGACGAGGAAGGCGTAGTGCTGCGGCGTGATGGCTCCGGGGCTGTCCATGAAGTCGAGGGTGACGCCGTTGGGGATCTCGACCGGGAGGAACGGGCCGTAGGGCGGGCCGACCTCCAGCCCCAGGATGCCGGCGAGGAACCGGGCCGACGCGCGCTTGTCGTGCGAGGCGACGATGGTGTGGTCCAGCTGCACGGTCATGGCGGGCCTCCCCTGACGGAGCGGTGAACCCGTGGTGCACTCCCCCCCTGTCTACCCGGGTGCGCGGGCGCGCGCACCAGGAACGCCCGAGGGCCCCGGCTCGTGGCCGGGGCCCTCGGTGCGGGGGCGCCGGCTCGTGGCCGGGGCCCGGGTGTGTCGTACGGCGACCGTCCGGTCTCAGATGGTGGCCGTGTCGATCACGAAGCGGTACCGCACGTCGCTGGCCTGCACGCGCTCGTAGGCCTCGTTGACCTGGTCGGCGCGGATCAGCTCGATCTCGGCGCCCAGGCCGTGCTCGGCGCAGAAGTCGAGCATCTCCTGGGTCTCGGCGATGCCGCCGATCATGGAGCCGGCGAGCGACTTGCCGCCGCCGATCACCGAGAACAGGTTCAGGGAGATGGGCTCCTCGGGGGCGCCGACGTTGGCCAGGGTGCCCTCGGTCTTCAGCAGCGACAGGTACGCGCCGAAGTCCAGCGGGGCCGAGACGGTGGAGACGATCAGGTCGAAGGTGCCGGCCAGCTCCTCGAAGGTCTTCGGGTCGCTGGTGGCGTGGTAGTGGTCCGCGCCCAGCTTCAGGCCGTCCTCGCGCTTGCGCAGCGACTGCGACAGCACGGTCACCTCGGCGCCGAGCGCGTGCGCGATCTTCACGCCCATGTGGCCGAGACCGCCGAGGCCCACGATGGCGACCTTCTTGCCGGGGCCGGCGCCGAAGCGCTTGAGCGGCGAGTAGAGGGTGATGCCGGCGCACAGCAGCGGGGCGGCGACGTCCAGGGACAGGCCGTCGGGGATGCGGACGACGAAGTTCTCGTCGACGACGACCTTCTGCGAGTAGCCGCCGTAGGTGGGCTCGCCGTCCTTGCCGATGCCGTTGTAGGTCGGGATGTTGCCCTTGACGCAGTACTGCTCGCGGCCGGCCTTGCAGTTCTCGCACTCGCGGCAGGAGTCGACCATGCAGCCGACGCCCACGCGGTCGCCCACGGCGAACTTCGTCACGCCGGAGCCGACCTCGGAGACGACACCGGCGATCTCGTGGCCGGGGACCATCGGGAAGATGCCCTCGCCCCAGCCCTCGTTGGCCTGGTGGATGTCGGAGTGGCAGATGCCGGCGAACTTGATGTCGATCAGGACGTCGTACTCGCCGACCTGGCGGCGTTCGATGGTGGTGCGCTCCAGCGGGGCCTTGGGGGCGGGAGCGGCGTACGCAGCGACGGTGGTCATGCCGGGGTTCTCCTAGCGACGGGGTGTGCCCGGCTGCCTTCTGGATCTTCCGCCCGGGCACGTCCACCAGCCTGCGCGATCCCGGCGTCGCTACCCAGACCACGCTTTTGCGTACGCACACCGTGCGTACCACTGGCGGGGTCAGGCTCGTGTGCGTACGACCAGGAATACTGGACGGCATGGACGTACAGCCCGAAACCACCCCCGGCAGCGGCGGCGGCCTGGACCGGCGGGCCGAACTCAGCGAGTTCCTGCGCACGCGGCGGGCGCGGCTGAAGCCCGAGGACGTCGGACTGCCCGACTTCGGGCGGCGCCGGGTGCCCGGGCTGCGCCGGGAGGAGCTGGCGCAGCTCGCCGGGGTGTCCGTGGCCTACTACACGCGGCTGGAGCAGGGCAACGGGCACAACGTGTCGGCGGAGGTGCTCGACGCCATCGCACGCGCCCTGCGGCTGAGCGGCGCGGAGCACGCGCATCTGACGCACCTGGCGAAGCCGAAGCAGCACAAGAAGAAGCCGGCGGCGCGCAGCCAGCAGGTGCGGCCGGCGCTGCGGCACCTGCTCGATGCGATCGACAGCGTGCCGGCGTACGTGGTCGGGCGCCGTACGAACGTACTGGCCTGGAACCGGATGGCCGCGGCCCTCTTCGGGGACTGGGCGGAGCTGCCGGCGCAGGAGCGGAACTGGGCGCGGTTGGTGTTCCTGCGGCCCGAGTACCGCGACCTGTTCGTCGAGTGGGACCAGAAGGCGGCCGACATCGTCGGCTACCTGCGCATGGACGCGGGCTGCCACCCGGACGACCCGCAGCTGTCGGCGCTGGTCGGCGAGCTGTCGGTGAAGAGCGAGGAGTTCCGCCGCCTCTGGGCCGCCCACGACGTGAAGGAGAAGAGCCACGGCGTCAAGCGCCTGCGCCACCCCCTGGTGGGCGACCTGACCCTGTCCTTCGAGACGTTCCGCCTGGTCGACGACGCGGAGCAGTCCCTGATCACCTACCACGCGGACCCGGACACCGCCTCCGCCGAGGCCCTGCGCCTGCTGGCCAGCTGGGGCACGGACGCGACCCGCGCGGGGGCCTCGACGGACACTTCAACACCCTCGCAATGATCCAGCCGCACACGTGTCGAGAAGGTACGCGGGGGGGGGGCACACAGACCCGCAGCGGCTCCCTGTGTGACGTTTTCTTTCGCCCGCACGCTGTTCTCCATAGGGGCTGCCACATCAGCACGAGGCCATCGCAGTTGAGCGGAATTTGAGAAACCTACACGGCGGTATCGGACAGTCCGCTTATGACGCCAGCGCCGGTTGATGCTGATCAACGACAATTGTCCGGAACAGTTGATCAACGATCTCCCTTTGTGTCCCATTTCGCCACAAAGAACGAATCAAGGCGCAGCCTCGGAGAGATCTGGATTCACTGATCTACAGCGGGTTACGGTGTGAACCGCCTCCGGCACCAAGGCCGGGGGTGCGGGCGCCAACTGCATCGACGCACACGGTTTCCAGGCCAGCAGTGCACCGAGGAAAGCGCCCGCACCGTCCTACCCGAAGGACCAGGATAGTGAATCGTCGCTACATCCGTATAGGCGTCAGCGTGGCGTTGGCCGCAGTTACCTTAGGCGTTGCCGCCCCCATGGCCGCGGCGCAGGAGCACCGGAACAGCGAGCGCACCTTCCAGAGCGTCGCCGTCCGCGCCGCGAGTGACGTGACCACGCACGCCGAGTTCGTCAACTACCTCAACTCGGCCGAGGGCCAGGCGCTCATCGCTGAAGCCGAGCTGACCACCGCAGAGCGCGACGCTCTGTACTCCAGCAACACCACGACCGAGGCCGTGGTCCAGCATCGCCTTTCCGGCATCATCAAGCTGCTCAAGAAGGTGAAGGGCTGGGCCGCCGCAGCCAAGTCCAGCTACTCCAAGTTCAAGGTGTGGTACGCCGACAAGGTGCCCGCCGCTCTGCGCTGGGCCATCAAGTGGGGCTTTGACCTCTACACGATCTACCAGATCCTTCGGGGCATGGCCTAGGCCGGGTTTTCGGATGCGGCTGTTCGCACCCGACCGCGCGGACAGCCGCATCCGCCCTCTTTCTGGAGACGTCACATGCACACGATGCGCCATGAAGGCAAAGCGCCTGACACATACGTCGGCACCCTGGACTGGCTTGTGCCATCCCTCATCCTGATGTTCGTTGTCGCTCTCGACTACGTTTTCGGGGCACGCAGTTGGGCTTCCTTCGTGGCATGGCCCGTGTGGGCATGGAGCGTGGGCCTGTTGATCCACCACTGGTGTGTCGTCCTACGCCGCAGGGACGTCGAGCTCTGGGGATGGTGGGCCGCCACGCTCGCACATGTGACTGCCGCGTGGCACATCATCGCCGTAGTGAAGGACGTGAAATGAAGCATCTCATCTCGAAGGCCACGGCAACAGCCGCCACTTGCCTGGTTGCGGCGGCCGGTCTTGGCGCGATCGCGACGCCGGCCGTCGCCAAGGCCAGTGCCCCCACTTGTTCCAAGAAGACCTACCCGCTGGAAACCCACGGGTTCCGAGGCACTGTCACGACCTGCATCGACAGGGCCGCCGGTAAGACACGTGTATCCGGAGAGATAGAACCCGTCGCGTTCAACGTCGGTCTGAGAGTAAGAATCGGCGCCTACAGCAAGACGTTCGACTTCTGCGATGTCCGCCCGGAGAAGTTCGACACGGGCTATCAAACTGGAACCGGTGCCGCGACGTCCATCGTCGAGGGTCCCGACGTGCGGTGCACCTGAGCTCCGACCTGTAATGGCCCGCCGGAAGAAACCGGCGGGCCATTGCGTTCCGGCTCAAGCTGGAATCACTTGCCGTAGTACGCGTTGTAGATCGAGATCGTCGACTTGTTGCCCTTCTTGTCGGCGATCTTGGCGTGGAAGGAGATGGCCTTGCCCTTCTCCGGGTTCTTGAAGGAGACCTTGCCCTTCTTGACGTCGAGCTTCTTCCAGGTCTTGCCGTAGTCGTACGACACATACACCGACAGCGACTTCAGGTTGCCGCCCTTGGCCGCGCCCTCGACGGTGACCGGAACGGTGACCTGCTTGCCCGCCGGGACCTTGCTGTCCAGGCCGGTGGCCGCGTTGAAGCGGACGGTGGAAGCGGGCAGCTTCACACGCGTGTCACCGGACGGCTTCTTGGAACGGAAGGTCCAGCTGCCGTCGATACGAGTCGAAGCAGCGGCGACCTTGACGCTTCGCTTTACCGACGTTGTCAGCTTGTACTCGGCGTCCCCGGAGGCGACCCTGAACTCCTCGCCAGACAGCGGGTCGGTGTTGGAGCCGACCTTGGTGCCGTTGCGGTAGAGGTTCGTGGCGACTGACGTGAACTCGGACGAGCCCGCGTGCCCGGAGCCGTCGGCGAACAGCGGCAGCGAGCCGTATAGGGCGTTACCCCTGCGGAAGATGCCGAAGTCGGCGTTCAGACGCGGACCGAACACCGCCGTGTTGAAGGTCTTCGTGTACTTCTGGCCGGCCTTGTACGTCTGCGGGTCGAGCGAGTACCCGGCCTCGGGGATCGCGTCGCCGTTGGCGTCCTTGCCCTTGTACTGCGTGAAGTCGAACGCCCACTGGATCTTGTCCGAGGTCGACAGGTACATGGTGCGCGCGCTCGGCAGCTTCTGCTCCGCCGAGAGCGCGAAGGTCAGGGTGTCGGGAAGCAGACCCAGGATGAACAGGTCACCGGTCTTGCCGGATGCCGCCGCACCCATGTTGTGCTTCACCGTGGCGAGTTCACTCGCCTTGAAGTGCCGGACCTTGTCACCCTGGATCTTCTTGACCTTGGCCGAGGTGGCGACGTTGTACTCGGCGCTGTCGCCCTTGGCCCACTGCCCGCTCCAGACCTGGCTCAGCCCGGACACCTCCGGACCGAGGTGGGCCATGCGCAAGTCGGTGAATGTGCCGACACCGATGCCGAGACCTGTGTCTGCCGCGTCGTAGTAGTAGTCGACCATCGCGGACAGCGGCTTGGCCTGGGCGTCCGGAACCCTGATGTCGGCCGGCTTGGCCTTGCGGGCGTCGATGGTCACCGTGGTGTTCTTGGTGACGGCCAGCTTGGGCTGGACAAGCCAGTCGATGCCTCCTTCGAACGTCTCGATGTCTTCGGCGATCAGGCTGTTGAGCAGGTACGAGCCCTTGGGCAGGCGCAGGGTGGCCGCGCCGGTGGGCGCGTCGGGCACCGAGTAGGAACGCTCCTTGCCCAGGCCGGCATAACCCGAAGCCTCGGTGGTGTAGCCGATCGTCGGCTTGCCGTCCCTGCCGAAGTGCTTCACGGTGACGTCGTACGACTCCACCTCGCGCTGCACCGCCGCCGCCGTGCGGACGCTCTGGCCGCCGCCGGTGGCCGTCACGTACGCGGAGTACGCGCCGTCGAGCGTGCCGCCCAGCTTGGTGTTCACGGTGAAGGGGACGGTGGCCTTGCCGCCCGCGGGAACCGTCACCGACGCCGCGCCCAGCGTGAAGAAGCCGGAGGGGGCGGCCTGGCCCTTGGGGCCGGTGGCGGCCGACGCCAGCTTCAGCGTGACGTCCTTCGTACCGAGGTTGCGGTACGTCAGCTCCTTGGTGACCGGCTTGTCGTCGGTGTGCGGCCACTGCTGGACCCCGAAGCTCACCGACGCCGACTCGGCGATGACGGTCTGCTTGATGGCCTTGTCGACCTGGATGCGGCCCGAGCCCTGCTCGAACGGCGTGTACGCGCCGCCCTTGGTGGAGCCGGTGAGCGCGCCCTTCAGTTCGGCGTACTTCCACTGCGGGTGCTGCTGCTTGAGGATCGCCGCCGCGCCCGCGACGTGCGGGGTGGCCATCGAGGTGCCGGAGATCGTCATGTAGCCGGCCGGCTTCTCGCCGACCTCGCCGGCTATCTGGTTGCCCTTGGCCGAGGCGGCCGTGATGTCCACGCCGGGGGCGGTCACGTCCGGCTTGAGGGCGCCGTCCAGGCCCGGACCGCGGCTGGAGAAGTCGGCGATCTTGTCCTTGCCGTCGACCGCGCCGACGGTCAGCGCCGCGGCGGCGCTGCCCGGGGAACCGATGGTCTGCTCGCCGAAGTCGCCCTCGTTGCCGGCGGCGATGGCGAACAGGACGCCCTTGTCCTCGGAGAGCTTGTTGACGGCCGCTTCCATCGGGTCGATCGCGGGCGTGTCGCCGCCGCCCAGGCTCATGTTGACGACGTCGGCGCCCTCGGCGACGGCCCACTCCATGCCGGCGAGGATCTCGGAGTCGCTGCCGAACCCGTCGTCGTCGAGGACCTTGCCGTTGAGGATCTTCGCGCCGGGTGCGACGCCCTTGAACGTGCCGCCGGACTTCTTGCCGGTGCCGGCCGCGATGGAGGCGACGTGCGTGCCGTGGCCGACCTTGTCGGAGGCGTCGGGCGAGGCGGTGAAGTTCTTGGCGCCGACCACCTGCCCCTGGAGGTCCGCGTGGGTGGCGTCGACACCGGTGTCCAGCACGGCGATCTTGACGCCCTTGCCGTCGAACCCGGCGGACCAGGCCTTGGGCGCGCCGATCTGCGCGACGGACTTGTCGAGGCTGGCCTTGCGCACGCCGTCGAGCCAGACGTGCGCGATGCCGGAGGCGGTCCGGTCGCCGTCGGTGACGGCCTTCCAGAGCTCGGGCGTCTCCTGCTGCGGTGTCTGCACGGCGTCGGCGTTCAGGGTCTTCAGCGTGTGGCGCAGGGTGCCCGCGTCCCGGACGTCGGCCTTGGCCGCGGCGGCGCCGCCCCGGTAGCCGACGATGACCTTCAGGCCCTTCTTCTGGGCCTTGCGGGTGGCCGACCTGCCGAGTTCGGTGACGTCGAAGAGCCGCTGGTCGAGCCTGCCGGTGGCGATCAGCCGGGCCGCGTCGGCCGGGATCACCAGGGTGTGCCCGTCGAGCCTGCGGACCTGGACCGGTATGTTCTCGCGGCCCTCGGCCCGTTCGAAGCCGACGACGCGGCCCTTGGCGTCCAGGGTGACCCGGTCGCCGGTGATGAGGGTGACGTGGTGCCTGGCGGTCAGGGTCGCCGGCGCGGCGGCCGCGGCCGCCTGCTCGCCGTTCGCCGACGCCGGGCCGGTCATGCCCGCCGCCAGAGCCACGGCCGCCGCTGTCGCGACCGTGGCGGCGCACGCCCTTTTCACTTGTCTGCGCAAGTTTCCCCCTTGCAGAAGAACCGGGCGAATCCCCGTTCACCCGGCCGGGGGTGGTCTCGCACGCATGCGCGTACGCCCCCGGAGGACGCAGTATGCCGAGGGGTGATCAGCTGCTCAAGAGCGGGGAGGGGGGTGCGGGATCCGTCGGCAGGCTGTTACACGATCGCCGGAACTCCGTTACGGATGAGCGGAGTTGGCTCCGCGTGTGCTCCTTGACGAGGCGCGGCCCGGTGTCCGGGAACGGCCGAAGGCCGCCACCCGGCCCTTGGAGGGGTGGGCGGCGGCCTTCGTGCGCGGGTGGTTCCGGCGGTCCGTCAGACGGCCGAGCCGGCCTTCCAGTCGGCCCAGCTCATGTTCCAGCCGTTGAGGCCGTTGTCCGGCGCGATGGTCTTGTCGCCGGTGTTCTCGACGACGACCACGTCACCGAGGATCGAGTTGTCGAAGAACCAGGCACCCGGCATGTCCGGGTCGTTGGCGCCCTTGGCGTCCTGGAGACCCACGCAGCCGTGGCTGGTGTTGGCGCTGCCGAAGATGGACTTCGCGCCCCAGTAGTTGCCGTGGATGAAGGTGCCGGAGCTGGAGAGGCGGATGGCGTGCGGCACGTCCTTGATGTCGTACTCGCCCTTGCCGTCGTCGTCCGTGAAGCCCACGGTCGCGCCGTTCATGCGCGTCTCCTTGAACTTCTCGGACATCACCATGATGCCCTCGTAGGTCTTGTTCTCCGGCGAACCGGCGGAGATCGGGATGGTCCGCACGACCTTGCCGTCCTGCGTGACCTTCATCTGCTTGGTCTTCGCGTCGACGTAGGAGACCTGGTTGCGGCCGATCTTGAAGGTGACCGTCTTCTGCTGGACGCCGAAGACGCCCTTGGCACCCTCGACACCGTCGAGCGCGAGCTTCAGCGTGACGGTGGAGCCTTCCTTCCAGTAGTCCTCGGGACGGCAGTCCATGCGGTTGGCGTTGAACCAGTGGCAAGCCACTTCCTGGCCGCCGGTGGTGGTGACCGTGATGCCCTTCTGGACCGCGGCCTTGTTGGTGATCGCCTTGTCGAAGTTGATCGAGACCGGCATGCCGACACCGACGGTGGTGCCGTCGTCCGGGGTGAAGTTGCCGATGAAGCTGTTGGCCGGGGAGACCGTGGTGAACGAGGCGTTCTCGTGCGCGATGCGCCCGTCGGCGTCCTTGGCCTCCGCCGCCAGCTTGTAGGCGGTCGACCGCTCCAGCTGCGTGCTGGGCTTCCAGCTCTTCTTGTCCGCGGATATCTGGCCGCTGACCTCGGTGCCGTCGGCGGTGGTCATCTTCACCGACGTGAGCGTGCCCTTGCTCACGGTGACGGTCGCCGAGTTGTTGATCGAGGCGTTGTTCGAGCCGTCCTTGGGCGTGATCTTGATCTGGGCCTCGGAGGTCTTCTTGGCCGCGGCCTCGTCGACCTTCGACTGGGAGCTGTCGCCACCGTCCCCGCCGGAGGCGCTGTCGTCGCCGCCGGAACAGGCCGAGAGCACCAGCACTCCGCCGAGCAGTGCGGACGCGACCGTCAGGCCCCTGCGCCGCTTACTGACCGTCATCACACGCTTCTCCATCGTTGCCGATTTCCCCAGAACCCCGAGTCCCCCGCCACGGACCAAGTGCCCACGCGGCGCCGCGTGAGTCCCGGCCGGGAGTCCCCGTCGATAACTTTCAACGCTACGACCGGTCGGTCCGGTTCCCCAGTGGCACAGGTGTGGGGCTCGACACGTCCGCGGTGGGCCGTGCCGGACGAGGCGGGTGCGGCCGGTGCGCCGGCCGAGGGGGCGAGGACCCCGGGCGACGGCCGCCGCCCGGGCCGGTTCTCCCGCGCGCTCAGCCGTCGTCGCCGTCGTCCCCATCATCCTCGTCGAGGTCCCAGTCCTGCGCATCGGGGTCGTGGTCGATCCGCTCGGCACTCCAGGAGGCCTGCTGCAGGTCCACCCCCGGCACCTGGCTGACCAGGTCGAACGGGTCGACGAGGTAGGCGAGCGCCTCCGCGGTGTCTTCCGTCACAGCGCTCTCGGCATGGGTCCGCTCGGCCGCCGGCATGCCCTCGTCCTCGCCGATCCGGCGCAGCGCCGCCTTGGTGACCGCGTCGGCGTCGTCGACCTCGAGGACGAGGTCGACCCGAAGCCGTACAAAACGTGATGTCTCAGGAGTGCTCATGGCGCGAGCGTACGTCGAGGCCCACACGTGACTTTCCCGTGACCCGCGACTTTCACTAACATCGCCCCACACGGCCAATTCGCCGACGTCACAAGGGGATCGATATTCCGTGTCATCCGCCCGCCGCCCGTTGCTGACCGCCACTGCCGCGGCGTCCCTGCTGGGCGCCATGTGGTTCGTCCCGTCCGCCAACGCGACGTCGGAGAGCCCGGTGAGAGAGACGGCCTCGGCCGGTCCGTCGCCGCAGGTCACGGAGCAGGCGAGGATCGCCGCCACCACGACCGGCACCTCCGTGCCGGGGACCCGGCTCGCCGACACCGGCAGCTTCGACAGCACGCCGTACGTCATCGGCGGCACGTTCTGCCTAGCGCTGGGCGCCGGGTTCGTCGTGTACTCGGTCCGCCGGGAACGGCTCGGTCTCTGACCGCACTTGGGCCGGGCTCCGACCGCGCGTGACGGGGCCCCGCCCAACGGCAGGGCCCCTCGTCCCGCTCGCCGCGACCGCTACAGCAGCGGCCCGGTGACCTTCTCCACCACGGCCAGCAGCCGCCCGTCGCGTACGAACGCGTCCGCCGCGGCGAGGTCGGGCGCCAGGAAGCGGTCCGGCCCCGGCCCCTGAACTCCCGCCTCCCGTACGGCGTCGATGACGGCTCGCGTCGCGGGCGCCGGGGCGAGTCCCTCGCGCAGTTCGACGGCCCGGGTCGCGGCGTACAGCTCGACGGCCAGCACACGGGTGAGGTTGTCCACGGACGTGCGCAGCTTGCGCGCCGCCGACCAGCCCATCGAGACGTGGTCCTCCTGCATGGCGGAGGAGGGGATCGAGTCGGCCGACGCCGGCACGGCGAGCCGCTTCAGCTCGCTCACCAGGGCGGCCTGCGTGTACTGAGCGATCATCAGGCCCGAGTCCACACCGGCGTCGTCGGCGAGGAACGGCGGCAGCCCGTGGCTGCGGTTCTTGTCGAGCAGCCGGTCGGTGCGGCGCTCGGCGATGGAGCCGAGGTCGGCGGCGGCGACGGCCAGGAAGTCCAGGACGTAGGCGACGGGCGCGCCGTGGAAGTTGCCGTTGGACTCCACCCGGCCGTCGGGCAGGACGACGGGGTTGTCCACGGCGGCCGCCAGCTCGCGGTCCGCGACCAGCCGGGCGTGGGCCATGGTGTCCCGCCCGGCCCCGGCGACCTGCGGGGCGCAGCGCACCGAGTAGGCGTCCTGGACCCGCGGCGCGTCGTCCTGGTGATGGCCGGTCAGGCCCGAGCCCTGGAGCACGGCGAGCATGTTGGCGGCACTGGCGGCCTGGCCCGGGTGCGGCCGGATGGCGTGCAGCTCGGGGGCGAGGACCTTGTCGGTGCCGAGCAGGGCCTCCAGCGACAGGGCGGCCGTGACGTCGGCGGACCGGTAGAGCGTCTCCAGGTCGGCCAGGGCCATGATCAGCATGCCGAGCATGCCGTCGGTGCCGTTGAGGAGGGCGAGGCCCTCCTTCTCGCGCAGTTCGACGGGCTGGATGCCGTGCGCGGCGAGCAGGTCCGCGGCCGGGCGCACGACGCCGTCGGGGCCCTCGGCGTCACCCTCGCCCATCAGGGCGAGCGCGCAGTGGGACAACGGCGCGAGGTCCCCGGAGCAGCCGAGGGAGCCGTACTCGTGCACGACCGGGGTGATCCCGGCGTTGAGCAGGTCCGCCATGGTCTGCGCGACCTCGGGACGCACGCCGGTGCGCCCGGAGCAGACGGTCTTCAGGCGCAGGAACATCAGGGCCCGGACGACTTCCCGCTCCACCCGCGGGCCCATGCCGGCGGCGTGCGAGCGGACGATGTTGCGCTGCAGCTGAGCGCGCAGCTCGGGGCTGATGTGCCGGGTCGCCAGGGCGCCGAAGCCGGTGCTCACGCCGTACACGGGCTCCGGCTTGGCCGCCAGGGCGTCCACGATCTCCCGGGCCGCGGCGAGGGCGGCCACGGCCTCCCCGGAGAGCTCGACGCGGGCTCCGGCACGCGCCACGGCGAGCACGTCGGACGCCGTCGTCCCGGACGTCCCCACCACCACAGTGTGCATATCCATATTCAGGAGCGTACGCAGTGAATTCGATGGTGTCACCACTGGGGACCGGGTTCACCCCTTACCGATACGTCACAGCGCCCGGCCCCCGCGCGGCGCTCAGGGGGCGTGCCGGCCGCGGAAGCTCCGGCGCTCCCCGTCGGCCGTCTCCTTCGACGGCTCGTCCGCGAGCCGCAGGACGGGGTCGTCGGGACCGGCCCGGCCGGCGACGACCGGCTTCGCGGCCCGCTGCGCCTTGGCCTGGTACTGGGCCGCGTCGGCGAGGCGGAAGAGCCGCCGCGCGGAGCGCACCGGACCGATCGGGTCCTCGGTGGACGCGACCCCGCAGGCCACGCCGTCGCCGAGCCCCAACTCGGCCGCCCGGCGGCACAGTTCCCCGGCCGCCTTCACCACCTGGTCGGCGGGCGGCCCGACCGCGAGCAGGCAGAACTCGTCCCCGCCGAGCCGGGCCGCGAGCGCCCCCGGCAGCATCGCCCCGCACAGCGAAAGCACCGAGCCGAACCGTTCCAGCAGCCGGTCGCCTGCCGCGTGCCCGTGGGTGTCGTTGACCCGCTTGAGCCCGTTCAGGTCGCAGACGACCAGGCTGACCACGGCGTCCTCCCGCCGGTGGCGTTCGATCGCCTGCTCCAGCCGTACGTCGACGGCCCGGCGGTTGGCGAGTCCGGTGAGGGAGTCGGTGAAGGCCAGCCGGCGGGCCTCCTCCAGCCGCTCCGTCTGGGCGATGCCGGCCGCCACGACGGAGGCCAGGACGGTGGCGAAGTCGGCGTCGGCCCGTCCGAAGACGGGCCGGCCCACCGGCCGGGCCACGTACAGCTCGCCCCAGGCCCTGCCGTGCAGCACGATCGGCGCGACCACGCAGCAGCCGCGGCCGCGGCGGCGCAGGGCGGCGACGCGCTGGTGGCAGTACCCGGGCCGCCCTCCGGCGGGCCCCTCGGCGGTCTCCACCCAGGCGTCCGGCTCCCCGCCCCCGGCCCACTGCTCGTGCAGGAACTCGGTGATCTCCGCGAACTGGTGCACCGGGTAGGACTCGTCCTCGGGGAACTCCTCCTCCCCCTCGGCGAGCTCCCCGACGTTCACGAGGACCTTCAGCCGCCCCAGCTCCCGCTCCCACACCGACAGCGCGGCGAAACTCCCGCCCAGCGCCCGGCAGGCCCCCTGGGCCGCGGCACGCCACGCCTCACGTGACCCGTGCGCGGCCGCCATCCCCTGAGCCAACGCGACGACGGCGACCAGCCGTCTGTCCTCACCCATCACTCCAGGCTAGGGAGTTTTCAGCCAAACCGACCTGTTCTTGACGCGAACGGGGAGGAACGAGCACGGGGAGGTCCGCTGCTGCAGCCCGGGCAGTACGGGTTGCGCCTGCCGCCGGGAGCGGGCCCCCGCCGGGGGCGGGAGCGGGCCCGGTGGGGTGCCGCCGGGTCCGCTTCCGGGGTTCACTCCCCGGGCCACTCCGGCTTGCGGCGCTCGTTGAAGGCCGCGACGCCCTCCGCGCGGTCGCCCGAGAAGGCTGTGGCCCGCCACGCCGCGTCCTCCACCTCCAGGCCGGCCCGCAGGTCCAGTCCCTGGCCCAGCCGCAGCGCCCGCTTGGCCGCGCGCAGACCCACCGGGGAGTTCCCGGCGATCCGCGCGGCCAGCGCCAGCGCCTCGTCGCGGTCCCGGCCGGTCTCGACGACCTGGTCGACCAGTCCCCACTCCCCCGCCTCCGCGGCCTCCACCCGCCGCGCCGAGAAGATCAGCTCGGCCGCCCGGGCCGCCCCGACCCGGCGCGGCAGGAGCTGCGTACCGCCGCCGCCGGGAATCACGCCGACGGACACCTCCGGCAGCCCCACCACGGCCGTACGGTCCGCCACGATCACGTCGCACGCCAGGGCCAGCTCGAACCCGCCGCCGAGCGCGAAGCCGTGCACCGCGGCCACCGTCGGCACCGGCAGCTCCAGCACCCCGGTGTACGCCCCCCGGGTCACGGGCCGCTGGCGCAGCAGGTCGGCGTCGCTGAACGAGTTCCGCTCCTTCAGGTCGGCGCCGACGCAGAACGCCCGCTCGTGCGTGGAGGTCAGGACGACCGCCCGCACCTCCCGGTCCTCCCCCAGGGCCGTACAGGCACCGGCGATGGACCGCGCCATCTCCGTCGACACGGCGTTCATGGCCTTGGGCCGGTCGAGGACGAGCTCCGCGACGTGCCCCTGCTCATGCCGCCGCACCAGCACGAACTCCCCGAACCGTTCCTCACTCATGACACCCTCCGGTTAACGCGGGTTAACAAGACACCGCTCCGATCATCGCAGCCGTGCCCCACCGGCGGAAGGCCCGACCCGTCCGATCCCGCCCCGGCCCGCCCACCCGTTCGAGTGAAGTCCTCGCCACTCGGGCCCGGTCACCGGGAGCAGCGCATAACGTGCGTCAGCCACGGCGCACCCGGGGGCGCGGGGCATCGGGGAGGGACCGACCGCATGACGACGAAGAGACCGGCGACACCACAGCCACGACGGAACACGGCCACCACGACGGCACAGCGCCGTCACCGCCCGGCCACCCCGCGCGAGCCCGCCACCCCGCCGACCGCACCCGCACTCGGTCACCGGCCCGTACGGGAACCCGGACACGGACGGGAACCCGCACGCGCACCGGCAGCCGCGAGCGGTCGCCTGACGGCCCGGGTGCGCGGGCGGCACCGCAAGCCCCGTCCCCGCAAGGTGCTGCTCGCCGCCGGAGGGCTCGCCCTGGCCGCCGGCGCGCTGAGCCCGCTGCGCCTGTCCTCCGAGCCGGTCCCGGACGGCACCGGTGCCCACGAGGCGGGGCCCCTCCCCGGCCCGGCCACGACCGGCGCGGACGGGACCGGCGGCACCGCCGCGACCACTCCCGCCGCGCCCGAGGCGGGCCCCTCGTCGCCCACTGCCCTCGGCGGCCTGACCCCGTCACCGTTCACGAAGGGGGCGTCACCGGCCGCGACCTCCGCCGCCACCGCCGGCGGCCCGCAGGGCGCGGAGGCGCCCGGTGCGGCTGCCACGGCCCCCGGGGCCGGGTACGGGCCCGGCACCGGGTCCACGGGCATCCCGGAGGAGCCGAACGCGCCGGACACACCCCGCGCCCCGGGCCCGGCCGCCCCGACGGGCGCCCCGGAGCCCGCCCCGGCCCCGCCCGCACCACCGGGCCGGACCACCCCCGCGCCTCCGCCGCCCCCTCGCGAGGAGCCGGAGAGGCCGGAGAGGCCGGAGAAGCCGCGGGATCCCGGGCTGTGCGTGCCGATCATCGGCCTGTGCGTCGACACCCCGCTCGCCGCCCGCCCCTGAGGGGCGGCGCGCCTACGGCGTGTCGTCCCGGCGCGTGAGCAGCCACGGCTCCACGACGCCCAGGCCACGCACGGGCCGCTGCCACATCGGCTGGAGGGCGAACCGGTACGACGGGGGCTCCTCGCCCTCCTTCTCCGCCGCCGCGGCCTCCTCGGCGGCCTCCGCCTCCGAGGACGGCGCGTCCTGCGTGCGGATGAGTTCCTCCGCGAAGGCCGTGTCGACCAGGACGGCGTCCTTGGGCGCTATCGACGTGAGCCGGGAGGCGAGATTCACGGTCGTGCCGAAGACATCGCCCATGCGGGTGGTGACCGTGCCGAACGCCATGCCGACGCGCAGCTCCGGCATGGTCTCGTCGTTCGCCATCGTCTCGATCAGGCGCAGAGCGATCTCGGCGGCCGTGCCGGCGTCGTCGGCCGCGTAGAGCACCTCGTCACCGAGGGTCTTGATCAGCCGGCCGCCGTTGGCCGCTACCAGGTCGGCGGCCGTGGTCTCGAAGGCCTCGACCAGCTCGCCGAGCTCCTCCTCCTCCATGCGCCGGGTGAGCCGGGTGAAGCCGACCAGGTCGGCGAAGCCCACGGCGAGCCGCCGGTCGACCATCTCCTCGTCGTCGGCGGCCTGCACGACCCGCCCGGCCGAGGCGGCGAGCTGCCGGCGCCAGACGTAGACGAGGAACTCCTGGAGCTCGGGCAGCAGCAGCTCGACGATCGGGTACGTGACCTCCGTGCGGGTCATGCCCGGCTCCGGCGGCTCGGTCAGCCCCTCCAGGAAGGAGTCGATCTGCCATTCGGCGAGCCGCGCGGTGGTCTGCCCGGTGGACCGGGCCACCTGCACGGCCATCGCCTCGCTCAGCAGGCCCGCCTCGACCAGACCGGCCAGGCGGCGCAGCGCGAGGACGTCCGCCTCGGTCAGGGCCTTCGCCTGGCCGATGTCGGCGAAGCCCATGGCCCGCCAGAAGCGGGAGGCCAGTTCCATGGAGACGCCGGCGCTGCGGGCCGCCTGGAACGGGGTGTAGCGGCGCTCGGCGCCCAGGATGAGCCCTTCGAGGCGCAGGGCGAGCGGATCCTCGCCGGAGTCGGCGCCCTGCGCGTCCGTGCCGGAGCCCGAGTCGTCGACGGTCACGCGTGCTGCCCTTCCGATCTGTCACGGTCAGGTATCGACCGGCCTCAACTCTACGGCAGGTGTGCGCCAGCTCACTCCGTCAGGTTCGGCCGGTGGGTGCGGGGCCGGGCCCTGTCCGGCCGGAACGCCCTCTCGTCGAGCGCCGGACGGGCCGGGCACCCCCGGCCGGCCGTTCAGCCGGTCCGCGACCCGCGGGGGCCCGAACTCGGCCCCGGCCCCGGCCCCCGGCTCCGTCTCAGGCCGGCCGCAGGTGCACGATGTCCCCGGCTCCCACCGGCTCCACGCCCGCCTCCGTCGCCAGCACCAACCGCCCGTCGCCGTCCACGGCCACCGCTTCCCCGCGTACGGCCCGGTCCCCCGGCAGCTCCGCCCGCACCACCCGCCCGAGCGTCGCGCACCCGGCGGCATACGCCTCCTGCAACCCGCTCACGCCGGGGTCGCCCTCCGCCGCACGCCACGTGCCGTACCAGTCCTCCAGGGACCGGAGGACGCCCCGCAGCAGCGGGTCCCGGTCGGTGCTCACCGCGCCGGCCAGCGCAAGCGACCCGGCCGTCGGCACGGGCAGCTCGTCCTCCCTCAGCGTGACGTTGATGCCGACGCCCATGACGACCCCGCCGTCACCGGCCCGCTCGGCGAGGATGCCGCCGGCCTTGCGCTCCTCGCCGCCCACCGTGACCAGCACGTCGTTGGGCCACTTCAGGGCCGTGTCCACGCCGGCGGCCCGGGACAGGCCGGTGGCCACGGCGACGCCCGTGAGCAGGGTCAGCCAGCCCCAGCGGGCCACCGGCACCTCGCGCGGGGTGAGCAGCACGGAGAAGAACAGGCCGGAGCGCGGGGGCGCCGTCCACTGCCGGTCCAGGCGCCCGCGTCCGGCGGTCTGCTCCTCGGCGATCAGCACCGCGCCCTCCGCCGCCCGGCCCTCCTCGGCGCGGGCGACGAGGTCGGAGTTGGTGGAGCCGGTGCGCTGCACCACGTCGACCCCGGTCCACAGCCCTCCCTCCCGCACCAGGCCCCGGCGCAGGGCGGTGACGTTGAGGGGCGGCCGGTCCAGGTCGGACCAACGGCTCCCGTTCGGCTCTGATGCATCTCGCGGCGTCATGCAAGCCACCCTAGGTGTGGTAAACGCCGCACTGCCGATGCGGAGGCACCCCACTACTCTACGGATGAGTAACCGTCCCCCCTTTTGAGCAGGCAGGGAGCCGCATCCCGATGTCCGAGCCGGAAGAGCAGCAGCCCGACATCCACACGACCGCGGGCAAGCTCGCGGACCTGAAGCGCCGCATCGAGGAAGCGACACACGCCGGATCCGCCCGTGCGGTGGAGAAGCAGCACGCCAAGGGCAAGCTGACGGCCCGTGAGCGGATCGAACTCCTGCTGGACGAGGGCTCCTTCGTCGAGCTCGACGAGTTCGCCCGGCACCGCTCGACCAACTTCGGCCTCGACAAGAACCGCCCGTACGGCGACGGGGTCGTCACCGGTTACGGCACCGTCGACGGCCGGCCGGTCGCCGTGTTCTCGCAGGACTTCACCGTCTTCGGCGGCGCGCTGGGCGAGGTCTACGGGCAGAAGATCGTCAAGGTCATGGACTTCGCGCTGAAGACCGGCTGCCCGGTCATCGGCATCAACGACTCCGGCGGCGCGCGCATCCAGGAGGGTGTGGCCTCGCTCGGCGCGTACGGCGAGATCTTCCGCCGCAACACCCACGCCTCCGGTGTGATCCCGCAGATCAGCCTGGTCGTCGGGCCGTGCGCGGGCGGGGCGGTCTACTCCCCGGCCATCACCGACTTCACGGTGATGGTCGACCAGACCTCGCACATGTTCATCACCGGCCCCGACGTCATCAAGACCGTCACCGGCGAGGACGTCGGCTTCGAGGAGCTGGGCGGCGCCCGGACCCACAACGCGACCTCCGGCGTGGCCCACCACATGGCGGGCGACGAGAAGGACGCGATCGAGTACATCAAGCAGCTGCTGTCCTACCTGCCGTCCAACAACCTCTCCGAGGCGCCGGTCTTCCCCGAGGAGGCCGACCTGGAGGTCGGCGACGAGGACCGCGAGCTGGACACGATCGTCCCGGACAGCGCGAACCAGCCGTACGACATGCACGCGGTGCTCGAGCACGTCCTGGACGACGCCGAGTTCTTCGAGACGCAGCCGCTGTACGCGCCGAACATCGTCACCGGCTTCGGGCGCGTCGAGGGCCGTCCGGTCGGCATCGTCGCCAACCAGCCCATGCAGTTCGCCGGGTGCCTGGACATCAAGGCCAGCGAGAAGGCGGCCCGCTTCGTGCGGACCTGCGACGCCTTCAACGTCCCGGTGCTCACCTTCGTCGACGTCCCCGGCTTCCTGCCGGGCGTGGACCAGGAGCACGACGGCATCATCCGGCGCGGCGCCAAGCTGATCTACGCCTACGCCGAGGCGACCGTCCCGCTGATCACGGTGATCACCCGCAAGGCCTTCGGCGGCGCCTACGACGTCATGGGCTCCAAGCACCTGGGTGCCGACCTCAACCTGGCCTGGCCGACGGCCCAGATCGCCGTCATGGGCGCCCAGGGCGCGGTCAACATCCTGCACCGCCGCACGCTCGCGGAGGCGGAGGCCGCCGGGGAGGACCTGGAGGCGGTGCGGGCCCGGCTGATCCAGGAGTACGAGGACACCCTCCTCAACCCCTACGTCGCGGCCGAGCGCGGGTACGTCGACGCCGTCATCCTGCCGTCCGAGACGCGCCGGCACATCGTCCGGGGCCTGCGTCAGCTGCGCACGAAGCGGGAATCCCTGCCTCCGAAGAAGCACGGCAACATCCCCCTCTAGGCCTGCTGGGAGCCGCCATGAACATCAAGGTCCTGCGAGGCAACCCGACCCCGGAGGAGCTGGCCGCCGCCCTGGCGGTGGTCAGGGCGCGCGCCGCGGCGGCCGCCGCGGCGCCGTCCGGCGCGCCCGCGCCGCGCGACGCGTGGTCCGACCCGTCCCGGATCACGGCCCACCGCCTGCCCCAGCCGGGGCCGGCCGCGTGGGGCCGCACCTACTGGCCGGGGTGACCCGCCCCCTCGGCCGTACGAGGGACTCACGGCAGCGGATGCGGATGCGTAGCGGAACGCGGGGCGCCGATTTGAGTACGCCTACTCAGGCGCCCCGCCCCGCTGGGCCGCACGCTGGAGTCATGCTGTGGTCCGACCCCGAGAACGAACCGCCCGAGGAACTGCGTGACATGCAGGGCATGCTGCGGCGGCTGAGCGTTCTCCTGGCGGTGGCCATGGTGCTGGTGATGATCGGGATCGGCGTGAGGTGAGCCGGCCCGCCCGGGTGACTAATCTGACGGCATGACCGCTCAGCGCAGCAGGCGACTCGTCCTCGCCTCCCAGTCCCCCGCCCGGCTCGGTCTGCTCCGCCAGGCAGGTCTCGCCCCCGAGGTGATCGTCAGCGGCGTCGACGAGGACGCCGTCACCGCCCCCACCCCCGCCGAACTGGCGCTCGCCCTCGCCGAGGCGAAGGCCTCCGTCGTGGCCGCCCGCCCGGAGGCCAAGGGCGCGCTGGTCATCGGCTGCGACTCCGTGCTCGACCTGGACGGCAAGGCGCTGGGCAAGCCCGCGGACGCCGAGGAGGCCACCGCCCGCTGGACGGCGATGCGCGGCCGGGCCGGCACCCTCCAGACGGGCCACTGCGTCTACGACACGGTCACCGGACGGTACGTCTCCGCCACCGCGTCGACCGTCGTCCATTTCGGTGAACCCACCGACGAGGAGGTCGCCGCCTACGTGGCCTCCGGCGAACCCCTCCACGTCGCCGGGGCGTTCACCCTGGACGGCCGTTCCGCGCCGTTCATCGACGGCATCGACGGCGACCACGGCAACGTCATCGGCATCAGCCTGCCCCTGGTCCGGCGGCTGCTGAAGGAACTGGGCGTGGGCATCACGGAGTTGTGGGCGCCGGCGGAGAGGTGACCGCGTCCGCGCCGCCGCCCGGGCCGTCCTCGGGCGCGGCGCCGGCGGGCCCGGCGGGACGGTCGTACGTCATCAGCAGCAGGACGATCAGGGCGAGCACCAGCACCATGAAGAGGAACGCCGGCGGGCCCACCGGGCCCCAGGTGAACGCCCCGAGCAGCCCGTGCACCACGGCCGCGCTGACCAGCAGCACCCGTCCGAAGCCGGCCGGGCGCTGGTCCCGCAGCGCCACGAGCAGGGCGACCAGGCCGCACAGCGCGAAGTAGAGGCCGAAGACGATCCCGCCGATCTTCGAGGACACCGACATCATGTGCGGGTCGAGCCCGGCCAGCGACATGTCCTGCCGGTCGACGGCGATCCCGAGGATCCAGTTCAGCGCGGCGATGCCGAACGCCTCGGCGAACAGCACGACCGCCACGACCCACGCCACCGGCCTGCGCACCACGCGCCCCCTTCCGCCGTTCGGGACACCGCGAAGGCTACTCACGGGTAAACGAGGGAACAAGGGTCCGGCGGCAAGCAAAGAATCATTGGGCCATTCGTAGGGACTCCACAAAGAAACAGAGTGGCCCGCAGCACGTGATGACAGAGACCTTGACCACAGGAGACGGCTAGGGTTTCCCGGAGGAGTACTGCGTTCTGCGGTGCGACAAGGGATTTCGCAGGTCGAGCGAGCCTCGAATCACGCTCCGTGTGGGCAAGCTCACCATTGGGGACGGGTCGAAGTGCCGTGTCGGCTGTCCCTAAACTCGGCTTGTTTCAAGGAGGGAGCCTCAATCGTGCGCAAGGTGCTCATCGCCAACCGTGGCGAAATCGCTGTCCGCGTGGCCCGGGCCTGCCGGGACGCCGGGATCGCGAGCGTGGCCGTCTACGCCGACCCGGACCGGGACGCTCTGCATGTCCGCGCCGCGGATGAGGCGTTCGCCCTGGGCGGTGACACCCCGGGCACCAGCTACCTCGACATCGAGAAGGTGCTGAAGGCCGCCCGGGAGTCGGGCGCGGACGCGATCCACCCCGGGTACGGCTTCCTCTCCGAGAACGCCGAGTTCGCCCAGGCGGTGCTGGACGCGGGTCTGATCTGGATCGGCCCGCCGCCGCAGGCGATCCGCGACCTCGGTGACAAGGTGGCCGCCCGGCACATCGCCCAGCGCGCCGGTGCCCCGCTGGTGGCCGGCACGCCCGACCCGGTCTCCGGTGCGGAGGAGGTCGTCGCCTTCGCCGAGGAGCACGGCCTGCCCATCGCCATCAAGGCGGCGTTCGGCGGCGGCGGCCGCGGCCTGAAGGTCGCCCGCACCCTCGAAGAGGTGCCCGAGCTGTACGACTCCGCCGTCCGCGAGGCCGTGGCGGCCTTCGGCCGGGGCGAGTGCTTCGTCGAGCGCTACCTCGACAAGCCCCGCCACGTGGAGACCCAGTGCCTGGCCGACCAGCACGGCAACGTGGTCGTCGTCTCCACCCGTGACTGCTCGCTGCAGCGCCGCCACCAGAAGCTGGTGGAGGAGGCCCCCGCGCCGTTCCTGTCCGAGGCGCAGATGGAGGAGCTGTACTCCGCCTCCAAGGCGATCCTGACGGAGGCCGGCTACGTCGGCGCCGGCACGGTGGAGTTCCTCGTCGGCCTCGACGGCACGATCTCCTTCCTGGAGGTCAACACCCGCCTCCAGGTGGAGCACCCGGTCACCGAGGAGGTCGCCGGCATCGACCTGGTGCGCGAGATGTTCCGTATCGCCGACGGCGAGGAACTCGGCTACGGCGACCCGGAGCTGCGCGGCCACTCCTTCGAGTTCCGCATCAACGGCGAGGACCCGGGCCGCAACTTCCTGCCCGCGCCCGGCACCGTCACCACCTTCGCCCCGCCGTCCGGCCCGGGTGTCCGGCTGGACGCGGGCGTGGAGTCCGGCTCGGTCATCGGCCCGGCGTGGGACTCGCTGCTGGCCAAGCTGATCGTCACCGGCCGTACGCGCAAGGAGGCCCTGGAGCGGGCCGCGCGTGCGCTGGAGGAGTTCCAGGTCGAGGGCATGGCCACGGCCATCCCGTTCCACCGCGCGGTGGTGAAGGACCCGGCGTTCGCGCCCGAGCTCACTGGCTCCTCCGAGCCCTTCACGGTCCACACGCGGTGGATCGAGACGGAGTTCGTCAACGAGATCAAGCCGTTCGCGGCGCCCGCGGACGCGGAGGCGGACGAGGAGGCGGGCCGCGAGACGGTCGTCGTCGAGGTCGGCGGCAAGCGCCTCGAGGTCTCCCTGCCGTCGTCGCTGGGCATGTCCCTGGCCCGTACGGGCCTCGCGGCGGGCGCCAAGCCCAAGCGCCGCGCGGCGAAGAAGTCCGGCCCCGTCGCCTCCGGTGACACACTGACCTCGCCGATGCAGGGCACGATCGTCAAGGTCGCGGTCGAGGAGGGCCAGGAGGTCAAGGAGGGCGACCTGGTCGTCGTCCTGGAGGCCATGAAGATGGAGCAGCCCCTCAACGCCCACCGCTCCGGCACGATCAAGGGCCTGTCGGCGGAGATCGGCGCGTCGGTGACGTCGGGCGCGGCGATCTGCGAGATCAAGGACTGATCCACGAGAACCACCGGCTGCGGCGCGTCCCCGACCCGGGGACGCGCCGCAGCCGTTTCCGTCGCCCCCCGTCCGGCCCATCCGGTCCCGGCCGGGCTGACGGGCGATCACGACCCGCCCCGCCGCCCGCTGACGCCGGCGCCGCCGCACGTCCGGCCTAAGGCGCGCCGCAGGTGTTTCGGCCGGCTCGGGCCGCTCGGCACAGCGTCACCGGTCACGGCCCGAGCCGGACGGCCGACTGCGGCTCGACGAGCGTCGGCGCCGCTGTCCCGCCCGCAGACGCCCGTGTCGGCTGGGCGCGCGGGTCACCCCTACCGGCCCACCGGCCCACCGGCCCACCGGCCGACCGGCCCACCGGGTGACGGGACCACCGGCCCACCGGCCCACCGGCCCACCGGGTGACGGGACCACGGGCCCCCCAGGTCACGACCTCGGTCGGCGGCCGGCCGTGACGTGCGGCGCCTCCCGGCCGGCCCCGGTGTCAGCGGCGGCGCAGGTCCGCGACCCGGGCCCGTTCGGCTCCCGGGCCCTGCTCGCCGAGCATCGCGGTGGAGCGCAGGGCGCCGCCCCCGCCGCCCGGCACCTGCCGCCGGGGTCCCGGCAGCGGCACGTCCCGGCGCTGCTGGCGCGCCGGGACGGCATCACCCCCGGAGCCTGCCGCTCCCGTGGCACCTCCCTGCCCGCCGGCCACGGCGATCTGCACGCCCTGGTCGGCAAGGGCCTGGAGCTCCGTCCCGGCGCGGTCGTCGTGCGCGGGCGGCTCGTCCGTCACGAGGCGGGTGATGAGGTCCGTCGGCACGGTCTGGAACATGGTGTCCGTGCCGAGCTTGGTGTGGTCCGCGAGGACCACGACCTCCGCCGCGGCCTGCACCAGCGCCCGGTCGACGGACGCGGACAGCATGTTGGACGTGGACAGCCCCCGCTCGGCGGTGAGCCCGCTCCCGGACAGGAACGCCCGCGACACCCGCAGCCCGTGCAGGGACTGCTCGGCCCCGCTGCCGACGAGGGCGTAGTTCGAGCCGCGGAGTGTCCCGCCGGTCATCACGACCTCGACCCGGTTGGCGTGGGCCAGTGCCTGCGCCACCAGCAGCGAGTTGGTGACGACGGTCAGGCCGGGCACCCGGGCGAGCCGGCGGGCCAGCTCCTGGGTCGTCGTACCCGCCCCGACCACGATCGCCTCGCCCTCTTCCACGAGATTCGCGGCGAGGTCGGCGATGGCGGTCTTCTCGGCGGTCGCGAGGTGAGACTTCTGCGGAAAGCCGGACTCCCGCGTGAAACCGCCCGGCAGTACCGCACCGCCGTGCCGGCGGTCGAGGAGTCCTTCTGCCTCCAGCGCGCGCACGTCCCGCCGTACGGTCACTTCGGAGGTCTGGACGACGCGGGCGAGCTCACGGAGCGACACGGCCCCGTTCGCTCGCACCATTTCGAGGATCAATTGGCGACGTTCTGCAGCGAACACGAAACTGACAGTAACGCCAGCGACCGTCTGCTTTCAGCAGTTTGCGCTGAATAGCAGAAGATGTTCGCAGCGGACCCCGCGCAGTGGTATAAGGCCTAGTCCCGCCGCCTATGCCGTCCGCACGGTCGGACACTCCTCGTGAGCGGCGACGGGACGGAACCGGCCTCTCAGCCCTCCGCAGACTCCTTGCGCGTGTGCAACTGCCGTGCCACCTCGGCGATCGAGCCCGACAGGGACGGGTAGACGGTGAAGGCGTTCGCGATCTGTTCGACCGTCAGATTGTTGTCGACCGCGATCGAGATGGGGTGGATCAGTTCCGAGGCGCGCGGGGCCACGACCACGCCGCCGACGACGATGCCCGTGCCGGGGCGGCAGAAGATCTTGACGAAGCCGTCGCGGATGCCCTGCATCTTGGCGCGCGGGTTGCGCAGCAGCGGCAGCTTCACGACCCGCGCGTCGATCTTCCCGCCGTCGACGTCGGACTGCGTGTAGCCGACGGTCGCGATCTCCGGGTCGGTGAAGACGTTCGAGGAGACGGTCTTCAGGTCCAGCGGCGCCACCGCGTCACCCAGGAAGTGGTACATGGCGATGCGCCCCTGCATGGCCGCGACGGACGCGAGGGCGAACACCCCGGTCACGTCACCGGCCGCGTACACGCCGGGAGCGGTCGTGCGCGAGACCTTGTCGGTCCAGATGTGCCCGGAGTCGCGCAGCCGGACACCGGCCTCCTCCAGCCCCATGCCGGCGCTGTTGGGCACGGCGCCGACGGCCATGAGGCAGTGCGAGCCGGTGATGACCCGCCCGTCGGACAGGGTCACCTCGACCCGGTCCCCCACCCGCTTGGCCGACTGCGCGCGGGTACGGCCCATCACGTTCATGCCGCGCCGCCGGAAGACGTCCTCCAGCACGGCGGCGGCGTCCGGGTCCTCACCGGGCAGCACGCGGTCGCGCGACGACACGAGCGTCACGCGGGAGCCCAGCGCCTGGTAGGCGCCGGCGAACTCGGCGCCGGTCACACCCGAGCCGACCACGATCAGTTCCTCGGGCAGCTCGTCGAGGTCGTAGACCTGCGTCCAGTTCAGGATGCGCTCGCCGTCGGGCTGGGCGTCGGGCAGCTCGCGGGGGTGCCCGCCGGTGGCGATGAGGACCGCGTCGGCCGTGAGGGTCTCCTCGCTGCCGTCGGCGGCGCGCACGACCACCTTGCGCGACCCGTCGAGGGCCTGCATGCCCTCCAGCCGCCCGCGCCCGCGCACGACACGCGCTCCGGCACGCGTCACGGAGGCCGTGATGTCGTGCGACTGGGCGAGCGCGAGCCGCTTCACACGCCGGTTGACCTTGCCCAGGTCCACGCCCACCACCCGGGCGGCCTGCTCGATGTGCGGGGTGTCGTCGGCGACGATGATCCCCAACTCCTCGTACGAGGAGTCGAAGGTGGTCATCACCTCGGCCGTGGCGATGAGAGTCTTCGACGGGACGCAGTCGGTCAGCACCGACGCCCCGCCCAGGCCGTCGCAGTCGACGACGGTCACCTCCGCGCCGAGTTGAGCGGCCACCAGCGCCGCTTCGTATCCGCCGGGTCCGCCACCGATGATCACGATCCGAGTCACGTACTCCATTGTCCCGCACCCAACAAGGGGACACCGCCCGGGGGCCCGCCGACGGGCCTGTCGTTACCCGAGTGACGCCGGAGCACCTGCCGTACCCTTCCCCCATGTCGCTCTACGCCGCGTACGCCGGCAACCTCGACGCGCGGCTGATGTCCCGCCGCGCCCCGCACTCGCCGCTGCGCGCCACCGGTTGGATGAACGGCTGGCGGCTGACGTTCGGCGGCGAGCACATGGGCTGGGAGGGCGCGCTGCCGACGATCGTGGAGGACCCCCTCTGCCAGGTCTTCGTCGCGCTGTACGACATCGCCCCGATGGACGAGGAGTCGCTGGACCGCTGGGAGGGCGTGGGGCTGGACATCTACCGCCGGACTCGGGTCAGGGTGCACACCCTGGACGGCGAGGAGTCCGCGTGGGCCTTCACCCTGAACGCGTACGAGGGCGGGCTGCCCTCCGCCCGCTACCTGGGCGAGATCGCCGACGCGGCCGAGTCGGCCGGGGCCCCGCACGACTATGTGATGGAGCTGCGCAAGCGCCCCTGCTGAGGGCCGACCCGGGCCGCGCTCGTCGGAAACGACAAGACAACGATCGCCACCCCGTGAGCTATGACATCTACGCGCGTAGGCAATCAGCGGCTACCCTCATGCGCGTGAACGCATCTCTTCTTCCGGACGACATCCAGGGCGACCCGCACGCGGCCGCCGACGCCGCCGCGGCCCGCCTGCGCGAACTGACGGGCGCCGAGACCCACGACGTCGCCCTCGTGATGGGCTCCGGCTGGGCCCCGGCCGTGGACGCGCTGGGCGCCCCCGAGGCCGAGTTCCAGGTCACCGAGCTGCCCGGCTTCCCGCCGCCGGCGGTGGAGGGCCACGGCGGCAAGATCCGCTCGTACCGCATCGGCAACAAGCGGGCGCTGGTCTTCCTGGGCCGTACGCACTACTACGAGGGCCGCGGCGTGGCGGCGGTCGCGCACGGCGTGCGCACCGCGGTCGCCGCCGGTGTCAAGACGGTCGTGCTGACCAACGGCTGCGGCGGCCTGCGCGAGGGCATGCGCCCCGGCCAGCCGGTCCTGATCAGCGACCACATCAACCTCACGGCGACCTCCCCGATCGTCGGCGCGAACTTCGTCGACCTGACCGACCTCTACTCCCCGCGCCTGCGCGCCCTGTGCAAGGAGGTCGACCCCACGCTGGAGGAGGGCGTCTACGCCCAGTTCCCCGGCCCGCACTACGAGACCCCGGCGGAGATCCGCATGGCCCGGGTCATCGGCGCGGACCTGGTGGGCATGTCGACCGTCCTCGAGGCGATCGCCGCACGCGAGGCGGGCGCGGAGATCCTCGGCATCTCCCTGGTGACGAACCTCGCCGCCGGCATGACGGGCGAGCCGCTGAACCACGAGGAGGTCCTCCAGGCGGGCCGCGACAGCGCCACCCGTATGGGCTCCCTGCTGGCCCAGGTCCTGGGCCGCCTCTGAGGGACGCTTCCGCAGGTCGTCCGGCGGCTGCGGGCATCGGGACGCAGCCGCATCCGCCGGACGACGCAAGGGGTCGCGTCGGGGGGTGTCCGCCCGCAGCGGTCGGCGCGTCGACGGACGGTTGGTCGGTATCCGACCCCATCGCGCCGTTCCGAGGACGGACACCCCCCGGGGCGGCCCCGACCCACCACCCGGCGCCACGCGCGACGCGCACATCCCCCGAAGCGGCACAGGCCGCCGCAGGCACACCACACACGACGGAGAGGCCGACACCGAACCGTGTACGAAGAACTCATCGCACAGGCCCAGACCTGGCTCACCGAGGACCCCGACCCGGACACCCGCGCCGAACTCGCCCGCCTCATCGACGCCAGGGACGAGACCGAGCTCGCCGCCCGCTTCGCCGGCACGCTCCAGTTCGGCACCGCAGGCTTGCGCGGTGAGCTGGGCGCCGGCCCCATGCGCATGAACCGCACGGTCGTCATCCGCGCCGCCGCGGGCCTGGCCGCGTACCTCAGGAAGCAGGGCCACGGCGACGGCCTGGTCGTCATCGGCTACGACGCCCGCCACAAGTCGGCCGACTTCGCGCGCGACACCGCCGCCGTCATGACCGGCGCCGGCCTGCGCGCGGCCCTGCTGCCGCGCCCGCTGCCCACGCCGGTGCTCGCGTTCGCGATCAGGCACCTCGGCGCGGTCGCGGGTGTCGAGGTCACCGCCAGCCACAACCCGCCCCGCGACAACGGCTACAAGGTCTACCTCGGCGACGGCTCCCAGATCGTCCCGCCCGCCGACGCGGAGATCGCCGCCGAGATCGAGGCGATCGGCAGCCTGACCGACGTCCCCCGGCCCGACGGCGGCTGGGACACACTCGACGACGGCGTCCTCGACGCCTACCTCGCCCGCACGGACGCGGTCCTGGCCGAGGGCTCCCCGCGTACCGCCCGCACGGTGTACACGGCGATGCACGGCGTCGGCAAGGACGTCGTGCTGGCCGCGTTCGCCCGCGCCGGCTTCCCGGAGCCGGTCCTCGTCGCGGAGCAGGCCGAGCCGGACCCGGAGTTCCCGACCGTCGCGTTCCCCAACCCGGAGGAGCCCGGCGCGATGGACCTGGCGTTCGCCAAGGCCCGCGAGACCGGCCCGGACCTCGTCGTCGCCAACGACCCGGACGCGGACCGCTGCGCCGTGGCCGTGCAGGACGGCGACGGCTGGCGCATGCTCCGCGGCGACGAGGTCGGCGCGCTCCTCGCCGCCCACCTGGTCCACCGCGGCGCGACCGGCACCTTCGCCGAGTCGATCGTCTCGTCGTCGCTGCTCGGCCGCATCGCCGGGAAGGCCGGCCTGCGGCACGTGGAGACCCTCACCGGGTTCAAGTGGATCGCCAGGGCGGAGGGCCTGCGCTTCGGCTACGAGGAGGCGCTGGGCTACTGCGTCGACCCCGAGGGCGTGCGCGACAAGGACGGCATCACGGCCGCCCTGCTGACCACGGAGCTGGCGTCCCGGCTCAAGGAGGAGGGCCGCACCCTCCTGGACCTGCTGGACGACCTCGCGGTGGAGCACGGGCTGCACGCGACGGACCAGCTGTCGGTCCGCGTCGAGGACCTCTCGGTGATCGCGTCGGCCATGACCCGCCTGCGCGAGCACCCGCCGACACGGCTCGCGGGCCTGCCGATCACCCGCACGGAGGACCTCACCCGGGGCACGGAGTCCCTCCCGCCCACGGACGGTCTGCGCTACACCCTGGACGGGGCGCGGGTGATCGTCCGCCCGAGCGGCACGGAGCCGAAGCTGAAGTGCTACCTGGAGGTCGTGGTCCCGGTCGCCTCCCGCACGGACCTCCCCGAGGCCCGGGCGAAGGCCACGGAGGTCCTGGAGGCCGTCAAGCGCGACCTCGCGGCGGCCGCGGGCATCTGACACGGCAGGGCGCCCGGCCACCGCCGGGTGCCCGACGGCCGTGCCGGCTCCGGGCACTCCCCCGGGAGCCGCCCGGCGCAGTGCCTGCCGGCCCCGGCGGCCCCTCGGCCACCGGGGCCGGCAGGCCCCGAACCCCTACGCCCCCTTCTTGGCGGCCTCCCGCCGCTGCCGCTTGCCCAGGGGCGCCTGGGAGAGGTCCTCGGCCGAGGACCGCAGCTTCTTGTAGCCGTACCCGCGCTCCTCCAGCCACGACCGCGCGGCGTTCTCGGCCCGCTCGGTGGCCTCCAGGATGTCCTCCTCGGCGTCCCCGGAGTCCAGGAACCGGAAGGTGAACGCGGGGCGCGCGGCCACGTCGTAGGAGAGGTGCCCCTCGGGCGTGAAGGCCGCGTGCAGCATGTCGTGCTCCGCGGCGCGCTCCAGCAGCGCGGCCCGTTGCTCGTCGCTCAGCCCGTCGAAGACGCCGCGCACGGTGACGCGGAAGGTACGAGTACTCATCCCCCGAACCTAGGCTCACCGCCCGGCCCGCTCCACTGCTTTTCGGCGGGGCACAGGCCCTCCCGGGCAGCCGAGCGGGCAGGCCCACACGCGGCGAACGACCCACCCGCCAAGTGAGCCGCTCCGCAGAACCGGCGACGGGCAAAGCAACCAGCCCACCGGGCAGCCCCGCCCACGCCGACCGCCTACCCGCAAGGCCCACGCCTCAAGGCGGCAGCCCGCGCGCCCCCGGCCCGAGCGGCCCCGCAGGGACACACCAACAGCTGTCCGCCGGACCGCAGCTCCCCGCCTCGCAGCCTCCGCCGCACAGAACTGGCAACCGGCACAGCACCCGGCCCACCGCAGCCGCCCATGCACCCCCACCCCGAGCGGACCCGCCGGATACACAACAGCTGTCCGACCGCCACCCCGCCTCGGAGCCTCCGCCGCACAGAACTGGCAACCGGCACAGCACCCGGTCCACCGCAGCCGCCCGTGCACCCCCAGCCCGAGCGACCCGCAGGGACACACAACAGCCGTCCGCCGGACCGCCGCCCGACGTGGAACCGCCGCCGCCGCACAGAACTGGCAACCGGCACAGCACCCGGCCCACCGCAGCCGCCCATGCGCTCCCAGCCCGAGCGGACCCGCCGGGACACACAACAGCTATCCGCCCGACCGCCACCCCGCCTCGGAGCCTCCGCCGCACAGAACCAACCACCGGCAAGCAGCCGGCCCACAGCGCGGGTATCCGGGCAGTCGGCCACCGGTCCTCAAGGCCGGCCGGGCCATGCGCACGCTTCGCCGCCCAGCAGGCCGCAGCGGCCCCGTCGGCCGGTGAGTCAGCCCGCCGCCAGCAGGATCAGCACCAGCACCGCCCCCGCGAGCGCCGGGCCCATGATCTCGTAGGCCCACCGCACGGTGACCTCGCCCTGCGCCGACGCGGACCCGTGCCGGTCCTCGCGCAGGGCCCGCAGGTCGTCCATGATCCGGTCGGTCTCGGCCCGCACCGGCCCGTCGGACATGGTCCCGCCACCGCGCCCGGCCGCGAACCCGAGCGCACCGCCGCCGTCCTGGCCCAACTGCCGCCGGGCCTGCGCCGTCGCGCGCATCTCGCGCCGCCTGGCCCGCTTGCGGGCCCGCAGCGAGACGGGGACGGCCCACAGCTGGTACTTCGTGCCGGACTCGGTGAGGACCTCGTTCGAGTAGGCGGACTTCAGCGCGGCCACCTGTCCCCAGGGCAGCACGATCACGCGGAAGGGGTTGCGGATCCGCAGCCGGTCCTCCCCGGCGTACACCGCGGGCCGCAGCGTGAAGGCGACGACCAGCGGCACGACGAGGAGCAGCACGGCGAGCGCCAGCCAGGGGGTGCGGCCGTCCCCGTTGACCACCGCGTCGATGCCGATCCACGCGGCGATGGCGAGCAGCATCACGCCGCCGGCGATGGCCGGAACCGACCGGTGGACCCGGTCACCGGACGGGGAGTCCGGGGGCTGCGGCGCGGGCGACTGGGAATCGGGGCTCGTCATGCCTCGATTCTGCCGGACCCTCCCCGCTCCGGACTCCCGGGCCCACCCGGGCCCGTCCGGGCCCCGCCCGGCACCCGCACCCGCGGCTCCGCCGGCCTTCGGGAACATCCGGGGGCTGTACAGCCGCTACGCGCGTAGATATGCTCGTCTGGTGACCATGCCCAGTTCTGCACTCACCGCAGCTCACCCCCTCAAGGACGTCGCCTCGTCCGACAGCGCGCTGCGCCGCTTCCTCCACGGGCTCCCCGGCGTCGACGCGGTCGGACTCGAGGGGCGTGCGGCCTCCCTCGGCACCCGCTCGATCAAGACGACCGCCAAGGCGTTCGCGATCGACCTCGCCATCTCGATGGTCGACCTGACGACGCTGGAAGGCGCGGACACCCCGGGCAAGGTCCGGGCGCTCGGCGCGAAGGCGGTCAGGCCCGACCCGACCGACCGTACGACGCCCACGACGGCCGCGGTCTGCGTCTACCCCGACATGGTGGGCGTGGCCAAGGAGGCCGTCGCCGGCTCCGGCGTGAAGGTCGCCTCGGTGGCCACGGCATTCCCGGCCGGCCGCGCCTCGCTCGACGTGAAGCTGACCGACGTCCGCGAGGCCGTCGCCGCCGGCGCCGACGAGATCGACATGGTCATCGACCGCGGGGCGTTCCTCGCGGGGCGATACTTGAAGGTGTACGACGAGATCACCGCCGTGAAGGAGGCCTGCGGCACCTCCGCGCGCCTGAAGGTCATCTTCGAGACGGGCGAGCTCTCGACGTACGACAACATCCGCCGCGCGAGCTGGCTCGGCATGCTGGCCGGCGCGGACTTCATCAAGACCTCCACCGGAAAGGTCGCGGTCAACGCGACCCCGGCGAACACGCTGCTGATGCTGGAGGCGGTGCGCGACTTCCGCGCCCAGACCGGCATCCAGGTCGGCGTGAAGCCGGCCGGCGGCATCCGCACGTCGAAGGACGCCATCAAGTTCCTCGTGCTGGTCAACGAGACGGCGGGCGAGGACTGGCTGGACAACCACTGGTTCCGCTTCGGCGCCTCCTCGCTGCTCAACGACCTGCTGATGCAGCGCCAGAAGCTGGCCACCGGCCGCTACTCCGGTCCCGACTACGTGACGGTGGACTGAGACCCCATGAACCCCATGAACATGGACAACGTGTCTTCGGTATTCGCATACGCCCCCGCCCCCGAGTCCCGCTCGATCGTCGACATCGCGCCGTCGTACGGCCTGTTCATCGACGGCGAGTTCGTCGAGGCGGCGGACGGCAGGGTCTTCAAGACCGTCTCGCCGTCCTCCGAGGAGGTCCTCTCCGAGATCGCCCGGGCCGGCGCCGAGGACGTGGACCGCGCGGTCAAGGCCGCGCGCCGCGCCTTCGGGACGTGGTCGGCGCTGCCCGGCTCGGAGCGCGCCAAGTACCTGTTCCGCATCGCCCGGATCATCCAGGAGCGCAGCCGGGAGCTGGCCGTCCTGGAGACGCTGGACAACGGCAAGCCGATCAAGGAGACCCGCGACGCCGACCTGCCCCTGGTCGCCGCGCACTTCTTCTACTACGCGGGCTGGGCCGACAAGCTCGACCACGCCGGCTTCGGGGCGAACCCCCGGCCGCTCGGTGTCGCGGGCCAGGTCATCCCCTGGAACTTCCCGCTGCTGATGCTGGCGTGGAAGATCGCCCCGGCGCTGGCGACGGGCAACACCGTCGTCCTGAAGCCCGCCGAGACGACCCCGCTGTCCGCGCTGTTCTTCGCGGACATCTGCCGCCAGGCGGGCCTGCCCAAGGGCGTCGTCAACATCCTGCCGGGCTTCGGCGACTCGGGCGCGGCGCTGGTCGCCCACCCGGACGTGGACAAGGTGGCCTTCACCGGGTCCACGGCCGTCGGCAAGGAGATCGCCCGCACGGTCGCGGGGACGAAGAAGAAGGTCACGCTGGAACTGGGCGGCAAGGGCGCGAACATCGTCTTCGACGACGCCCCGATCGACCAGGCCGTCGAGGGCATCGTCAACGGCATCTTCTTCAACCAGGGCCAGGTCTGCTGCGCCGGCAGCCGCCTGCTGGTGCAGGAGTCGGTCCAGGAGGAGCTGCTCGACTCCCTCAAGCGGCGTCTGTCCACGCTGCGCCTCGGCGACCCGCTGGACAAGAACACCGACATCGGCGCGATCAACAGCGAGGAGCAGCTCACCCGCATCACCTCGCTCGTCGAGCAGGGCGAGGCGGAGGGCGCCGAGCGCTGGTCGCCGTCCTGCGAACTGCCCGAGAGCGGCTACTGGTTCGCCCCGACGCTGTTCACGAACGTCACCCAGGCGCACACCGTCGCCCGGGACGAGATCTTTGGCCCGGTGCTGTCGGTGCTGACGTTCCGCACGCCGGACGAGGCCGTCGCCAAGGCCAACAACACGCCGTACGGCCTGTCCGCCGGCATCTGGTCGGAGAAGGGCTCGCGCATCCTGGCGGTGGCGAACAAGCTCCGCGCGGGCGTCGTGTGGGCCAACACGTTCAACAAGTTCGACCCGACCTCGCCGTTCGGCGGCTACAAGGAGTCGGGCTCCGGCCGCGAGGGCGGCCGTCACGGCCTGGAGGCGTACCTCGCCCCGTCGAGCCCGGAGGGCGAGCGCTAAATGAGTGCAGTTGACCGTCTCAGTGTCTTCAAGACCTACAAGCTGTACGTCGGCGGGAAGTTCCCGCGTTCCGAGAGCGGCCGGGTGTACGAGGTGACCGACGCAAAGGGCAACTGGCTGGCCAACGCTCCGCTGTCCTCCCGCAAGGACGCCCGGGACGCGGTCGTCGCGGCCCGCAAGGCGTTCGGCGGCTGGTCGGGCGCGACGGCGTACAACCGGGGCCAGGTGCTCTACCGCGTCGCCGAGATGCTGGAGGGCCGCCGGGACCAGTTCGTGCGCGAGGTGGGCGACGCGGAGGGCCTGGGCAAGTCCAAGGCCGCCGCGGTCGTCGACGCGACGATCGACCGCTGGGTCTGGTACGCGGGCTGGACCGACAAGATCGCCCAGGTCGTCGGCGGCGGAAACCCGGTCGCGGGCCCGTTCTTCAACCTGTCCTCCCCGGAGCCGACGGGTGTGGTGGCGGTGCTGGCGCCCCAGGAGTCGTCCTTCCTGGGGCTGGTGTCGGTGCTCGCCCCGGTGATCGCCACCGGCAACACCGCCGTCGTGGTGGCCAGCGAGAAGGCCCCGCTGCCCGCGCTGTCCCTGGCCGAGGTACTGGCCACCTCCGACGTCCCCGGCGGCGTGGTCAACGTCCTGTCGGGCCGCACGGCGGAGATCGCGGCGCCGCTCGCCGCCCACCAGGACGTCAACGCGATCGACCTCGCGGGCGCCGACGAGGCGCTGGCGAAGGAGCTGGAGATCGCCGCGGCCGACAACCTCAAGCGCGTTCTCCGTCCACAGCCTGTGGATTACGTCCGGACGCCCGGCACCGACCGCATGACGGCGTTCCTGGAGACCAAGACGGTCTGGCACCCCACGGGTTCGCTGGGCGCGTCGGGTTCCAGCTACTAGGCGCCCTCGCAGCCGAAGCCCCGGCCCTCCTCCGTCCGGGAGGGCCGGGGCTTCTCGCGTGCCCCCCTTCGCTACTGCTGCGACAGCAGTCCGGCCGCCTGCCCCACCACCGGGATGCCCGCGATCGACTGGGCCTGCGCGACCGGCCCCGTCAGCGCCTGGGACGTCAGCGGCCGGAAGTCGCCGAGCTGGGTGCCCACGCCGTTGTCCAGCGGGTCGACTCCCGTGCCGGCGAGCGGATTGGGCTTGAGACCGGCGACGGGGCCGGTGACGTAGCCGACGGTGCCCGTGGCGGCCTGGAGGCCCGACTGCGGGTCGATCTTCCCGAGCGAGGTCGGGCGGGTGTTGACCATCCCCAGGATCGACGTCGTGTCCGCCGCGGCCGACGCCGTGCCCGCGCCGAGCGCCACGCCCGCGGTCGCGAGGACGGCCAGGGCCCGCTGGGCGGTCGGCTGCTTGGGAGAGTCGTGTCGGGCCATGACTGCCACCTTCTGATGCACTGGGTAATCGATTCGGGACTGAGGGTAGTTGAGGTGTGACGCGCGCATCAAAGACGACCCGCAGGGTCGTACGGCGCCCGGTGGATGCCTCACACTGGTGTCCCGTGAGTTCCCCTCTGCCCATACAGACCCGAGTCGTGCTGCTCTGCGGCCCCTCCGGCTCCGGCAAGTCCCTCCTCGCGGCCCGCTCCGGGCTCCCGGTGCTGCGGCTCGACGACTTCTACAAGGAGGGCGACGACCCGACCCTGCCCCTGGTGGCGGGGAGCTCCGACATCGACTGGGACCACCCGGACTCCTGGGACGCGGACGCGGCCGTGGCCGCCATCGTCGACCTGTGCGGCACCGGCCGCACGGACGTCCCGGTCTACGACCTGTCGCTGAGCGCCCGGACCGGCGCCGAGACGGTCGAGATCGGCCCGACCCCGCTGTTCATCGCCGAGGGCATCTTCGCCGCGGAGATCGTCACACGGCTGCGGGAGCTGGGTGTGCTGGCCGACGCGCTGTGCCTGAGCCGCGGGGCGGTGAAGACGTTCCGCCGCCGCTTCCTGCGTGATCTGCGGGAGGGCCGCAAGTCGGTGCCGTTCCTGCTACGCCGCGGCTGGCGGCTGATGCGGCAGGAGCGTTCGATCGTCGCCCGCCAGACCGCACTCGGCGCGTACGCCTGCGACCGGGACGAGGCGATGGGCCGTCTGGCGTCCGCGGCGGCGGGCCACTGCGCGGACCTGCGCACGGCGGCCTGAGGGGCACGCGGCAGGGAGCGCGCACGAGAACGGGGCTGGACGGACCCCCCGGCCCTCCAGCCCCGCTTCGGTGCTCCCCCGTGTCCCCCACTCTCCCGAAGCGGACGCCCCCCAGCGTCCCCTCCGGTCTCCCCCGTGGGCCCCACCCCTTGTGGTGCTCCCCCCCCGTACCTTCAGGCGACGAGCTCGCCGAAGGCGTCCTCCTCGTCACGGCCGAAGCTGAGGACCTCGTCCTCGCGCAGCCGGCGGAGCGACCGCCAGATGCTGGACTTCACCGTGCCGACACTGATGTCGAGGATCTCCGCGATCTCCGGGTCCGTGCGGCCCTCGTAGTAGCGCAGGACCAGCATGGTGCGCTGGAGTTCGGGCAGCCGGGCCAGCGCCTGCCACAGGACCGCGCGCAGCTCGGTGCCGCGCATCGCGTCCGTGTCGCCGGCCGTCTCCGGCAGTTCCTCGGTCGGGTACTCGTTGAGCTTGCGGCGCCGCCAGGCGCTGATGTGCAGGTTGGTCATGGTGCGGCGGAGGTATCCGCCGACCGCGGCCTTGTCGCTGATCCGGTCCCACGCCCGGTAGGTCGAGAACAGCGCGCTCTGCAGCAGGTCCTCGGCCTCGAAGCGGTCACCGGTCAGGTGGTAGGCGGTTGCGTACAGGGAGGCGCGGCGCTCCTGGACGTAGGCGGTGAACTCCGCCTCCGTCAGCGAGCTGCGCTCCCCCGAGCCCTCCCTGTACGCGGCTCCCCCGTGAGCCGCCCCCGTCCCCTTGTCCTCCCCCGTGCGTGCGTCGACCACCGTCATGAACCCGGTGTGCTGACGCCCCGTACCGCGAGCGCACCCCCGTGCCCCCCCGAGCTCGCGGCTGCGGTCGGTGCCCCGGTTCACGTCGTGCAGACGCGTGATCACTGCGCTGGTGCTGGTGCCGTGCAGCGTGTTCATCTCGCGCCCCCCGTCGTGGACTTCCGGTGTGCGGCCCGCCGGAGCGGGCTGCCTTCCCTGTGCCGAAAAGCTTGCCGCGGCACTTTCATCGCCGTGTCCGCCGACTGTCACAGACCTGTCACAGGGGTCGGCCACAGGAAGAGCACACTCTTCACAGGAGTCGCCGGTGCCGGAGCAACCGTGTGCGCCCCACCGGTCGAACCCCGGGCCCTCCATGGGCCAGAATGAGCCCGTGCCTTCCCTGTTGCTGATCGAGGACGACGACGCCATCCGGACGGCCCTGGAGCTCTCTCTGACGCGCCAGGGCCATCGCGTGGCGACCGCTGCCAGCGGTGAGGACGGTCTGAAGCTCCTGCGCGAGCAGCGGCCGGACCTGATCGTGCTGGACGTGATGCTGCCCGGCATCGACGGGTTCGAGGTGTGCCGGCGCATCCGGCGCACGGACCAGTTGCCGATCATCCTGCTGACCGCGCGCAACGACGACATCGACGTGGTGGTCGGGCTGGAGTCCGGTGCCGACGACTACGTGGTGAAACCGGTGCAGGGACGGGTGCTGGACGCCCGTATCCGGGCCGTGCTGCGCCGCGGCGAGCGGGAGTCCAACGACGCGGCCACGTTCGGCAGCCTGGTCATCGACCGTTCGGCGATGACCGTGACGAAGAACGGCGAGGACCTCCAGCTCACGCCGACCGAGCTGCGGCTGCTGCTGGAGCTCAGCCGGCGGCCGGGGCAGGCGCTGTCGCGGCAGCAGCTGCTGCGGCTGGTGTGGGAGCACGACTACCTGGGCGACTCGCGGCTGGTGGACGCCTGTGTCCAGCGGCTGCGCGCCAAGGTCGAGGACGTGCCGTCGTCCCCGACGCTGATCCGTACCGTGCGGGGTGTGGGCTACCGGCTGGATCCGCCTCAGTGACCCAGCAGCACCCAGGGGGGAACCGCGGCTGGACCGCGGAGCGCAAGGGAGTTCTGTCGCGGCTGCGTTTCACGAGCCTGCGGCTGAGGCTGGTCCTGGTCTTCGCACTGGTGGCGCTGACGGCGGCCGTGTCCGCGTCCGGCATCGCGTACTGGCTCAACCGGGAGGCCGTGCTCACCCGTACCCAGGACGCCGTGCTGCGGGACTTCGAGCAGGAGATGCAGAACCGGGCGGGCGCGTTGCCCGAGCGGCCCACGCAGGACGAACTGCAGCACACCGCGGGCCGGATGGCGGGCAGCGACCAGCGCTTCAGTGTGCTGCTGGTCGCCGAGAACCCCGACGGCCGGACCGTCTACGGCAGCTCCGGCGGGCTGAGCGGCTTCTCGCTGCGGGACGTGCCCGCCTCGCTGCGCACGGCGGTCAACAGGACGCAGAAGGTCGACGGCGCCAACAAGTACCCGCACCACCTGTACTGGCAGCGGATAGTCCACCACGACACCCCGTACCTGGTGGCCGGGACGCGGGTGATCGGCGGCGGTCCGACCGGCTACATGCTCAAGTCGCTGGAGCCGGAGGCCAAGGACCTCAACTCGCTGGCCTGGTCGCTGGGCATCGCCACCGCCCTGGCGCTGATCGGCTCGGCGCTGCTCGCGCAGGCCGCCGCGACGACCGTGCTGAAGCCGGTGCAGCGGCTCGGGGCGGCGGCCCGGCGGCTCGGCGAGGGCAGGCTCGACACCCGGCTGAGGGTGTCCGGCACCGACGAACTGGCCGACCTGTCACGGACGTTCAACAACGCGGCCGAGGCGCTGGAGAAGCGGGTCGCGGACATGGCCGGGCGCGACGAGGCGTCCCGGCGGTTCGTGGCGGACATGAGCCACGAGCTGCGCACGCCGCTCACCGCCATCACCGCCGTCACGGAGGTGCTGGAGGAGGAGCTGGAGGCCGAGACCGGGAGCATGGACCCGATGATCGAGCCGGCCGTGCGGCTCGTCGTCAGCGAGACGCGGCGGCTGAACGACCTGGTGGAGAACCTGATGGAGGTCACCCGCTTCGACGCGGGCACCGCCCGGCTCGTCCTGGACGACGTCGACGTGGCCGACCAGATCACCGCCTGCATCGACGCCCGGGCCTGGCTGGACGCGGTGGAGCTGGACGCCGAGCGCGGCATCCACGCGCGGCTGGACCCGCGCCGCCTGGACGTCATCCTGGCCAACCTCATCGGCAACGCGCTCAAGCACGGCGGTTCGCCGGTGCGGGTGTCGGTCCGGCTGGCGGACGACTGGGTCGTCATCGAGGTGCGGGACCACGGCCCCGGCATCCCCGAGGACGTGCTGCCGCACGTCTTCGACCGCTTCTACAAGGCCAGCGCCTCGCGCCCGCGCTCGGAGGGCAGCGGGCTGGGCCTGTCCATCGCCCTGGAGAACGCCCACATCCACGGCGGCGAGATCACCGCGGCCAACTCCGACGCGGGGGCGGTGTTCACGCTGCGGCTGCCGCGCGACACGTCCACGTCCCCGGACGAACCGGCCGGGGACAACCCGGACTCGGGGGACGACGGCCCGCAGCGGGGCCCCGACGCCGAGGGGGACGCGTGATGCCCGTACGACGCCCAGGGGCCCGGGGCGCCGCCCGGGTCGGAGACGGCCCCGTGGCCCCGCGGCGGGGTGCCGTCCGCCTCGCCGCGCTTCCCGCCCTCGCCCTGCTGCTCGCCGGCTGCGGGATCCGGGCCACCGAGGTGCCGACGAACTTCGGGCCCGCGCCCTCACGGGTGCAGTGCTCGCTGTCCGAGGCCGACACGGCGACCCAGGCCGCCCGCGGCCTGCCGGTCCGGGTGTTCCTGCTGTGCGGGTCCTCGCTGGTGACCGTCGACCGGACCGTGCGGGTCGCGGACGGCGCGGCCGACTCCGAGCGGCGCCTGCTGGTGGCGCAGGGGCTGCTGGACCAGCTCGCGACGCCGCCGTCACCGGCCGAGAAGGAGGCCGGCTACAGCACCGACGTCCGTGAGGGCATCACCGCCGGCGGGCCCCGGCCCGGCGACCCGGAGGACACCCTGCGGCTGAGCACGGCCCCCGACAGCCTCACCTCGTACGCCCTGGCGCAGATCGTGTGCACCTTCTCCGACTCGGCGGCGGCCCAGGGCGACGGCTCGGTGGTCCTCGGCGGACCCGGCGCCGTTCCCCCGCGCCGCTACGAGTGCACCGAGGAGGTCCGGGCCCGTCCGGGCAGCAACGAACCGCCGTCGAAGGACGCGGCCGGGGAGTGAACCGGCCGGGCCCCGCCGGGCTGTGGCGCATGCCTCACCGCTGCGCGGAGGCCCGGCGCGGAACCGATCCGGCCGGACGCGGCGTCTTGGGGGGCGTGCAGCGTCAAGGCTCCATCGGCGGCAGCGCCGCGTTCCGCATCCGGGTGACAGGAGGTGTCCTCCTCGTCGCACACCTGGCGTTCGTCGCCTGGTTCACGCTGCGGCCGCTGGACGTGCCCTGGGTGATGCCGGCCAATCTGCGGCCGTTCGACGGGGTCAGGGCCGATCTCGTCCTGGGCTGGCCCGCGGCGGCCCGCAGCATCGGGGAGAAGCTGGCGCTGCTGGCGCCGCTGGGCGTGCTGCTGCCGCTGGTGGCCGGCAGGCTGACCGTCTCCCCGCTGGCGTCCCTGCTGCGCACGGTCACGGCCGGGGCCCTGCTGTCGACCGTCATCGAGCTGCTGCAGACCGGGGTTCCCGGTCAGGTCGTCGACGTCGACTCGCTGTTCCTGAACACCGCGGGTGTCGCCCTCGCGCACGTGGCCCTGGTTCCGGCCGGCCGCTCCTGGCTGCGCCGCCACGCGGTACGTCCGGGCCGCGCGACCCCGGTCATTCCGGAGCCGGCTCAGGGTCGGACCCCGACGATTCCCAGGGTCGGGATCGCCCCGTGGAGCGACGCTTTGCCCCCTTCGTCTCCGTAGTGTCGAGGGCAGATGGGGTACTCGCACCGGAGACCTCACCGCCCGACGCTGAAGGAGACGCACATGTCCCGCCTCGCCCGCCCCACCCACGGCCGCATGATCGGCGGAGTGTGCGCCGCACTGGCACGGCGCTTCGGCACGTCCGCGACGACGATGCGGGTGATCTTCCTGGTCTCGTGTCTGCTGCCCGGCCCGCAGTTCCTGCTGTACATCGCCCTGTGGATCCTGTTCCCCTCGGAGAGCAAGGTGCAGAGCAAGGCGCAGACGGCCTGGTGACGCCGCCGTCGCGCGAACGCCGATGGGGCGCACCCCCGTTGCGGGGGTGCGCCCCATCGGCGTGTGGTGTCCGCCCGGGCGGGAGGGCTCAGCCCACCGGCACGCCGTTCACCGGCAGGCCGTGGGTGGGCAGGTTCTGCACCGGCAGTCCGCCGAGCAGCTTGGCGGCCGGGCCGGTCGGCCCCTCGGCGAGCAGCTGCTCGGCGACCGGCTGGGCGGCGGCGAGACCGGCACCGGCCGCCGTCTGTCCCTGGCCCAGCGCCTCGGCCGAGCCCGGCAGCGTCTGGGAGAGCTGCTCCGCCGGGAGCGCCGTGGTGACGGTCTTCAGCGCCTGGGCGGTGTCGGGGAGGGAGGAGGCCGCGTCGGCGGCACCCGCACCGGTGGCGGCGAAGGCGGCACCGAGCGCGGCGACACCGAGGGACTTGACAGCAGACTGCTTCATGAAATGCGTCCTCGAAAAGGGATGACGGGGATGTGAGCGGTCCAGCGACGTTAAACACCGCGCGCCGCATGCCGCAAACATCGAAATGCGGACGAATGGTGAACGCGTTCCGCACTCCTCGGCCCCGGCACCCCGCGCATCACTTCCCCGAAGGCGCAGAACCGCTGGTGGAAGCCGTCTGCCGGAACAGCCATTCGGATTTCAGCTCGGCATATCCGGGCTTGATCACGTCATTGATCATCGCCAGTCGTTCATCGAAAGGAATGAACGCTGATTTCATCGCATTGACGGAGAACCACTGCATGTCGTCGAGCGTGTAGCCGAAGGCCTCGACAAGGTGCTCGAATTCCCGGCTCATGCTGGTGTGGGACATCAGGCGGTTGTCCGTGTTGACCGTGGCGCGGAAGTGCAGCCGGCGCAGCAGCCCGATGGGGTGCTCGGCGTACGAGGAGGCCGCCCCCGTCTGGAGGTTGGAGCTCGGGCACAGCTCCAGCGGGATGCGCTTGTCCCGGACGTAGGAGGCCAGCCGGCCGAGTTCGACGCGGCCGTCCTCGTGGACCTGGATGTCGTCGATGATGCGGACGCCGTGCCCGAGCCGGTCGGCGCCGCACCACTGGAGCGCCTGCCAGATGCTGGGCAGTCCGAAGGCCTCGCCGGCGTGGATGGTGAAGTGGTTGTTCTCGCGCTTGAGGTACTCGAAGGCGTCCAGGTGCCGGGTGGGCGGGTAACCGGCCTCGGCGCCCGCGATGTCGAAGCCGACGACGCCCAGGTCCCGGTAGCGGTTGGCCAGTTCGGCGATCTCCAGGGCGCGGGCCGCGTGCCGCATGGCGGTGAGCAGGGCGCCGACGCGGATGCGCGCGCCGTTGTCCCGGGCGCGCCGCTCGCCTTCCCGGAAGCCCTCGTTGACGGCCTCGACGACCTGCTCCAGGCTCAGCCCGCCCTCCAGGTGCTGCTCGGGGGCGTAGCGCACCTCGGCGTAGACGACGCCGTCCGCGGCGAGGTCCTCGGCGCACTCGGCGGCCACCCGCACGAGGGCGTCGCGAGTCTGCATGACGCCGACCGTGTGGGAGAAGGTCTCCAGGTACCGCTCCAGGGAGCCGGAGTCGGCGGCCTCGCGGAACCAGAGGCCGAGCTTGTCCGGATCGGTGTCGGGGAGCTGGGTGTATCCGGTGTCACGGGCGAGTTCCACGACCGTGGCGGGGCGCAGTCCGCCGTCGAGGTGGTCGTGCAGCAGAACCTTGGGCGCCCGCCGGATCTGGTCCGGTGTCGGGGTGTTCGCGATGGTCTGGCTCGTCATTTCCGCACTCTAACTCCTACGCGCGTAGAGGGCGCGTGCTCGTCGCTTGACGTTTTCGCCGATACGTAACGGTGACCCCGAGGACGGGTGGCGTACACCCGCCCTTCTGACACTGTTCTGTCATGGCAGACCAAGCGACGCCGGCGCGCAGGGCCCGGCTGGGAAGGGCACTGGGCCCGGAGCCGGAGGCGGTGAGCGGTGCCGTGCTGCTGCTGCCCGGGGGCGAGGAGGTCTCCGGCCGCAGACCGTCCCCGCTGCTGGCGACCGCGTCCGTCCGCGCCCTCGGGCGCAGGCTGGCCCGCGCGGGCCGGGAGGACGGCCTCGCCACGCACGTGGTGCACTACCGCCTGCGCGGCTGGAACGGCGACGAGGCCGATCTCGCGCGGGACGCCGCCTGGGCGGTGGACGAGGTGGTGCGGCGGTACGGGGACGTCCCGGTGTGCCTGGTGGGACTCGGCATGGGCGGGCGGGCCGGGCTGCGGACGGGCGGACACGAGGCCGTCAACTCCGTGGTGGCGCTTGCCCCCTGGCTTCCCGCGGAGGACGTGGCGGCGCCACCCGAACCGGTGAAGCAGCTGGCGGGGCGTCAGGTGCTGATCGTGCACGGCACCCACGACGCGCGCACCGACCCGGAGCTGTCGTTCCGGTTCGCGGCGCGGGCGAAGAAGGCGAACCGGGACGTGTGCCGGTTCGAAGTCCACGCCGACGGGCACGGGTTGACCCAGTACCGGGACGAAGTGCTGGCGCTGACCGAGGACTTCGTGATGGGCGCGCTGTTCGGCAGGCCGGTGTCGCGGCCCGTGCGGGACGCGCTGGCCGCACCGCCGCCGCTGGGGTTGCGGATGCCGTTGGCCGCGGGGTTCAGCCCCGCCCGGCGGTAGCGCCCCTTCAGGTGGGGAGCAGGCTGCCCCTCCTGGAGAGCAGGAACTTCTTGAAGGCCGCCACCGGGGGTGTGTCCGGATGGCCCTGGAGCCAGGCGACACCGATCTCGCGGACGGCTCTCGGGGCCGTGACGGTCAGTTCGACGACACCGGGGCGGGGGACGGCCGGCGGAGGCAGCAGGGCGACCCCGAGACCGGCCGCCACCAGACCCCGCAGGGTCTCGGCCTCCTCCCCCTCGAAGGCGATCCGGGGCCGGAAGCCGGCCTCCTTGCAGAGGTCGTCGGTGATGCGGCGCAGGCCGTAGCCGGGCTCCAGGGTGACGAACGTTTCCTCGGCGGCCTCGGCCAGGCGGATGCGGCGGCGCCCGGCCAGGGCGTGGTCGGCCGGGACGACCAGGCGGAGCTTCTGCTCGTCCAGGCGGCGGGCCACCAGGTCGGGCGCGTCGGGCACCGGGGACGTCAGGCACAGGTCGAGTTCGCCCGCCCTGAGACGTTCGAGCATGGCCTCGCCGTAGTTCTGGACGAGACTGAAGCGGACCCGGGGGTGGTCGGCGCGGAAGGCGTGCAGGAGACCGGGGACCGTCTCGGCGCCCATGGTGTGCAGGAACCCGAAGGCGACCTTGCCGCTGGTGGGGTCGGCGTCGGCGCGGACCTCCTCGGCGGCCCGCTCGATCTCGGCCAGGGCGCGTTCGACGGAGGTGAGGAAGGTGCGGCCGGCCGGGGTGAGGGAGACCGTGCGGCCGCGCCGGGCGAACAGGTCGACCCCGAGGTCCTGTTCCAGACGGGCCAGGGACCGGGACAGGGTGGACTGCGGGACGCCCATCTCCTGGGCGGCCCGCGTGACGTGCTCGGTACGGGCCACGCCGGCGAAGTACGCCAGGCGCGGGGCCAGCACCCTGGACATCTCCGCGGTGTCTTCTGTGTCACTGGACGGTGACAGGCGCCGCCCTGAACTCGCTTGATGCACCATGGGAATGATTATGACCGTTCCATGCATTGGACGGATCAGTACGGCGGTCCGTACGTTCGAGGCATGTCTCCCGCCAGTACCGGGGCGTCCACCGTCGTGGGCGCCGATGCCGCTGTCCCTGCCGCCGACTCCCGCATGGTCCCGGGCGGGCCCGGGTACCGCCGGATGAGCTTCGCCCTCTTCCTCGCCGGTGTCGCGACCTTCGCGCTGCTGTACTCGACCCAGGCCCTGCTCCCGCTGATCTCCGGCGAGTTCGGGGTGGCGGCGAGCGACGCGAGCTGGACGGTGGCCGCCGCGACGGGCGGGCTGGCGCTGTTCGTCCTGCCGATGAGCGCGCTGTCGGAGCGTTTCGGACGGCGCACGGTCATGACGGCCTCGCTGGCCGTGGCGGTGACCGTGGGCGTGCTGGTGCCCCTCGCCCCCTCCCTCGGCGCGCTGATCGCGCTGCGGGCGCTCCAGGGCGCCGCCCTGGCGGGGCTGCCCGCGTCGGCGACCGCGTACCTCGCGGAGGAGGTGGGTCCCAGGGCTCTGGTGACGGCCATCGGGCTGTTCGTCGCGGGCAACAGCGTCGGCGGGATGAGCGGCCGGGTCATCACCGGCTGGGTGGCGCAGGAGTGGGGCTGGCGGATCGCCGTCGCGGTGATCGGCGTGATCGCGGTGGCCTGCGCGGTGGCCTTCCGGCTGCTGCTGCCCGCCCCGCGGCACTTCCGGGCCGGCTCCCTGCGCCCGCGCGTCCTGGCGCGGACCGTCCGCGACCACCTGTCCGACCCGCTGCTGCGCCGGCTGTACGCGATCGGCGCGCTGTTCATGACGGTGTTCGGCGGGGTCTACACGGTCATCGGCTACCGGCTGACCGAGGCGCCCTTCTCCCTGCCCCAGGGCATCGTCGGCTCGATCTTCCTCGTCTACCTCGTCGGCACGGTCTCGGCGTCCACGGCGGGGCGCCTGGTGGGCCGGCTGGGCCGGCGCGGCGCGCTGTACGCGGGCGGCGCCACGACGGCCGCGGGCCTGCTGCTGTCCCTGGCCGGGTCGCTGCCCCTGGTCCTGCTGGGCCTGGTCCTCATCACGGCGGGCTTCTTCGCGGGCCACGCGGTGGCCTCCTCGGCGGTGAGCAGGACCGCCGCGCACGGCCGCGCCCAGGCCTCCGCGCTGTACCAGTCCGCGTACTACATCGGCTCCAGCGTCGGCAGCACGGCCGGCGCGGCCGCCTTCCACGCGGGCGGCTGGGCCGGGACGGTCGGGGTCGGTCTGCTGGCCGTGCTCGGGGTCGTGGCGATCACCGTCCTCGGCACCCGGGCCGCCCGCGCCGAGCGCCGGCTCGCCGCGGCGGTGTGACGCCGGGAGGCTCCTGCGGCGTTCCGGATCACCTGCTCCGAGCTGCGCTTTCCTGCGCTCGGGGGGCCGTTGTCAGTGGGCTGCGGTAGCTTCCGAAGTGCTGGGGCGCAATGGCGCGTGAACAGAACGTCCACAGGGGTGGGTGGAGATGGCGAACAGCACGGCGGCACCGACGGACCTGGACACCAGGCTGGAGGCACACCGCACCGAGCTGACGGGTTACTGCTACCGGATGCTCGGCTCCTCCTTCGAGGCCGAGGACGCGGTGCAGGACACGATGGTCCGCGCCTGGCGCAGCTACGACAAGTTCGAGGGCCGCTCCAGTCTGCGTTCCTGGCTCTACCGCATCGCGACGAACGTGTGCCTGGACATGCTGACCGCGGGCAACAAGCGCGCCCGGCCCATGGACCTGACCGAGTCCACCCCGCTCGCCCGGGCGGCCCTCTCGCCCCGCCCGGACAACACCTGGCTGGAGCCCATGCCGGACGCCCGTGTGCTGCCGACGACCGACGACCCGGCGGAGGCGGCCGTGGCCAAGGAGTCCGTGCGGCTGGCGTTCATGGCCGCCCTGCAGCAGCTCCCCGCCAAGCAGCGGGCCGTGCTGATCCTGCGCGAGGTGCTGGCGTGGCGGGCGAGCGAGGTCGCCGAGCTGCTGGGCACGTCCGTCGCGTCGGTCAACAGCGCGCTGCAGCGGGCCCGCGCCACCCTCGCCGAGCGGCAGCAGCCGGGCGCCGACGCGGCCGTCTCCGACCCGCTGGACGAGGACCAGCAGAAGCTGCTGGACCGCTATGTGGCGGCCTTCGAGGGCTACGACATGACGGCGCTGACCGCGCTGCTGCACGAGGACGCCATCATGACGATGCCGCCGTTCGACCTGTGGCTGACCGGCGCCGACGACATCACGGGCTTCATGACCACCCTGGGTGCGCCCTGCGCGGGCTCACGACTGGTGCCGGTGCAGGTCAACGGCCTGCCGGGCTTCGCCCAGTACAAGCCGGACCCGGAGAAGGGCGGCTTCACCCCGTGGGCCGTCCAGGTCCTGGAGGTCTCAGACGGCCGGATCACCGGATTCCACTGCTTCCTCGACACCCAGCGCTGGTTCCCCCTCTTCGACCTGCCCCTCCACCTCGAAGCGGAGGCCGACCAGGTCGAGCAGGGCGCATAGCGCCGGATCCGGATCGCGCAGCCGTATCCGCCCCCCGGCGCGCCGGGCGGCCAGCTGCAGGCGCGCCAGCAGGTCGACGGCGGCCAGACCCGGCGGCCCGAGGCCCCCGACGTCACAGACCACGACCCGGGCACCGCCGCCCCGCAGCAGTGCCCGCACGTCGTCGCTCAGCCCCCTCACCTCGTCCCGGTCGACGGGGCCGGGCAGTACGAGCACGGGCGGTGTCATGGCGTCCACGAGCGGTAGACCGGGCGGGGGGCGGTAACTCATCGCGGCAGGCCTTCCTCTGAGCGGCGCACCGGCCCCGTGCGCGCTGTGAACATCACATTGACCTCGGCACGGCCCGCCCCGGAGGGTTGGCTGTATGCCCCATGCATCTGCCCCGCCCGCGCCGACCGATGCCCGTCGCACCGGTGAGGCGGTGCCGTGCAGGGAGTGCTGAGCGGCTTCGCGGTGATCGCCGTCGTCATCGGCGTCGGCTATCTGATCGGCCGCCGGGGGTATCTGGGCAGCGGCGGACGCGAGGTGCTGACGAAGCTCGCCTTCCACGTGGCGTCCCCCGCCCTGCTCTTCACGACCCTGGCCGGGGCCGACCTGTCGGTGGTCTTCTCCGACCGGCTGCTCGTCACCGCCCTGAGCACGGCGGCGGTGGCCGGCGTCTTCGCGGCGGCCGGTGCCGTACGGGGCTGGGGTGTGGGCCGGACGACGATCGGCGCGCTGTGCGCCGGCTACGTCAACTCCGGCAACCTCGGCATCCCGATCGCCGTGTACGTGCTGGGCGACGTGTCGCTGGTGGCGCCGGTGCTGCTGTTCCAGCTGGTCGGCGTCACCCCCGTCGCCCTCACCGTCCTGGACCTGGCGAGCGGCGGGCACAGGCGGCCCCTGTGGCAGCGGCTGCTCACGCCCCTGCGCAACCCGATCGCGGTGGGGTCGCTGGCGGGCGTGGCGGTGTCGGCGTCGGGGCTGCCGGTGCCGGGCCCGCTGCTGGACCCCCTGACCCTGATCGGCAACATGTCGGTGCCGGCGGTCCTGCTGGCGTTCGGCATCTCCCTGCGGGGCAGCACCCTGCCGCTGCGCGGCGCGGAACGCGGGCCCGTCCTGCTCGCGGTGGCGCTCAAGGCGGTCGTCCAGCCCCTGACGGCCTGGGCCCTGGCGGTGGGCGTCTTCGGCCTGCACGGGGCGTCGCTGCTGGACGTGGTGGTGACGTCGGCCCTGCCCGCGGCCCAGAACCTCTTCACCTACGCGAGCAGCTACCGGGTGGGCGAGGTGCTGGCGAGGGAGGCGATCCTGCTGTCGACGGTGGCGGCGGTGCCGGTCCTGGTGGTGGTGGCGGCCGTGTTGGGGTGACCCGGAACAGGAACGGGACCGGCGGGGGTCCACCGGTCCCGTTCACCCCGAAGGGAAACCGCCTGGTCAGGCGATGCGCTCCAGGACCACCGGGGAGGCGCTGAAGTCCGTGCCCGGGGCCGCCACGTCGTAGGAGCCCTCGACCGCCTGGAGGGCGTAGTCGAAGCGCTCGGGGGTGTCCGTGTGGAGGGTCAGCAGGGGCTGGCCCTCGGTGACCGTGTCGCCCGGCTTGGCGTGCATCTCGACGCCCGCGCCCGCCTGCACCGGGTCCTCCTTGCGGGCGCGGCCCGCGCCCAGGCGCCACGCGGCGACGCCGATGTCGTAGGCGTCGAGGCGGGTGAGGACACCCGAGGCCGGGGCCTTGATCACGTGCTGCTCGCGGGCCACCGGCAGGGCCGCGTCCGGGTCGCCGCCCTGGGCCGCGATCATGCGCCGCCAGATGTCCATCGCGGAGCCGTCGGCCAGGGCCCTGGCCGGGTCGGCGTCCTTCACGCCGGCCGCGTCGAGCATCTCGCGGGCCAGGGCGACCGTCAGCTCGACCACGTCCGCCGGGCCGCCGCCCGCCAGGACCTCCACGGACTCGCGGACCTCCAGCGCGTTGCCCGCGGTCAGGCCGAGCGGGGTGGACATGTCGGTGAGCAGCGCGACGGTCCGCACGCCGTGGTCGGTGCCCAGGCCGACCATGGTGGAGGCCAGCTCGCGGGCGTCCTCGATGGTCTTCATGAAGGCGCCGGTGCCGACCTTCACGTCCAGCACGAGCGAGCCCGTGCCCTCGGCGATCTTCTTGGACATGATCGAGGACGCGATCAGCGGGATCGCCTCGACGGTGCCGGTGACGTCGCGCAGCGCGTAGAGCTTCTTGTCGGCGGGGGCCAGACCGTCACCGGCGGCGCAGATGACCGCGCCGGTGGTGTCGAGGACGTCCAGCATCTCCTCGTTGGACAGCAGGGCGCGCCAGCCGGGGATGGACTCCAGCTTGTCCAGGGTGCCGCCGGTGTGGCCGAGGCCGCGGCCGGACAGCTGCGGGACGGCCGCGCCGCAGGCCGCGACCAGCGGGGCCAGCGGCAGGGTGATCTTGTCGCCGACACCGCCCGTGGAGTGCTTGTCGGCGGTCGGGCGGGACAGGGACGAGAAGTCCATGCGCTCGCCGGAGGCGATCATCGCGGCCGTCCAGCGGGCAATCTCGCGCCGGTTCATGCCGTTGAGCAGGATCGCCATGGCGAGCGCGGACATCTGCTCGTCGGCGACCTCCCCGCGGGTGTACGCGTCGATGACCCAGTCGATCTGCTCGTCGCTGAGCTCGCCGCGGTCCCGCTTGGTGCGGATGACGGAGATGACGTCCATGGCCATGGCTTGGCTTCCTTCCGAGGGTTGCAGAAACCGCACGGCCCCCCTGAGCCGGTCGCTTGGGCAACTCAGGGGGGCCGGGCGGGCGTTACTTGGCGAGGTGTTCCGGGCCGAAGGCCTGGGGCAGCATGCGGGACAGCGGCAGGATGCCCTCCGGGGTCTCCAGCAGCAGGTCCGGGCCGCCGAACTCGTGGAGCAGCTGGCGGCAGCGTCCGCACGGCACGAGCGTGGCACCGTCGCGGTCGACGCAGGTGAAGTGCGTCAGCCGGCCCCCGCCGGTGTTGTGCAGCTCCGAGACCAGGCCGCACTCGGCGCACAGACCGAGCCCGTACGAGGCGTTCTCGACGTTGCAGCCGGAGATGATCCGTCCGTCGTCGACCAGGGCCGCCACACCGACCGGGTAGCCCGAGTACGGGGCGTACGCCCGGGACATGGCGTCCCGGGCCACCGCGCGCAGCTTCTCCCAGTCGGCGGCGGGGCCGGCCCCGGTCACTTGCCCTGCCCCTTCCGGTACGGCAGTCCGTCCGCCTTGGGCATCCGCAGCCGTTGCGCGGACAGCGCGAGGACGATCAGCGTGATGACGTACGGCGTGGCGGAGACGACCTGGTTGGGGACCTCGTCGGTGGTGGCGTACCAGGCGAACACCAGGGCGGCGACCACCGCGGTGATGATCGACGGGGCGTACTTCTTGCGGATCACCAGCCAGATCGCGCCGATGATCAGCAGCAGCGCGCCGAGCAGCAGCAGGGCGTGCACGTTGGCGGAGCCGCCGCGCAGGTTGAGGCTGTCGGTGTAGCCGAACAGGCCGGCGCCGAGGGCGAGGCCGCCCGGCATCCAGTTGCCGAAGATCATCGCCGCGAGGCCGATGAAGCCGCGGCCGCTGACCTGGCCCTCCAGGTAGAAGGGGTTGGCGACGATGGACAGGAAGACACCGCCGAGGCCGGCCAGACCGCCGGAGATGACGACGGCGATGTACTTGTACTTGTAGACGTTCACACCGAGGGACTCGGCGGCCACCGGGTTCTCGCCGCAGGAGCGCAGCCGCAGGCCGAAGGCCGTGCGCCACAGGATCCACCAGGTGCCTGGGATCAGCGCCACGGCGATCAGGGTCAGCCAGGACACGTTGGTGACCAGGCCGCCGAGCAGGCCGGCGATGTCGGAGACGAAGAACCAGCCCTGGTTGTTGAGGTCGCGCAGGGCGTCGGACAGGCCCGGCACCGTGAAGTGGCCGAGGGACTCCACCGCCGGGGACTGCTTGGCCGAGCCGCCGGTGTGGCCCTCGAAGGCGAGGGGCGCGAGGTAGCGGGTGGCGCCGAGGGCGAGGATGTTGATGGCCACACCGGAGACGATGTGGTTGACGTTGAAGGTGACGGTGACGAAGGCGTGCAGCAGGCCGCCGATCGCGCCACCGAGGATGCCGACCAGGACACCGGTCCACGGGCCCCACTGGAAGCCGGCCCAGGCGCCGAACCAGGTGCCGAGGATCATCATGCCCTCGAGGCCGATGTTGACCACGCCCGCGCGCTCGGCCCACAGACCGCCGAGCCCGGCGAGGCCGATCGGCACGGCGAGCTGGAGGGCGGTGGACATCTGGCTGACGTTGGTGATGCCGTCGGCGCCGGTGATCAGGCGCACGATCGAGGTGAGCGCCAGTCCGCCGGCGATGATCAGCAGCAGGACGGGCCACGACAGGCGGCGGCCGGTCGGCGCCGCGGGCTGCAGCGTGGGCTGGTTGACGTCGATCGCCGAGGTAGGAGCGGTCATCGGCCAGCCACCTCCTTCGTGTTCTGGGCGCCGAGGACGTGGCCCGCGGCGAGTTCGGCGCCGACGCGGCGCTGCTGGCGGCGCAGGCCCCATTCGCGGACGGCCTCGTAGGAGACGACGACGGAGAGGACGATCAGGCCCTGCATGATGACCGCGATCTCCTTGTCGTAGCCGTGGAAGTCCAGCTCCGGGGAGGCCTTGTCGAGCCAGGCCCACAGCAGGGCGGCGAAGGCGATGCCGACGGGGCTGTTGCGGCCGAGCAGGGCGATGCCGATGCCGAGGAAGCCGATGCCGGTGGGGAAGTTCAGGCTGTAGGTGTGGGTGTCGCCGAGCAGGATCGGCAGGCCGGCCAGGCCCGCGATGCCGCCGGAGATCAGCATGGCGCTGAGCACCATGCGCCGGGGGTCCACACCGCTGGCCGCGGCGGCGGTCTGCGAGGCGCCGGAGGCGCGCAGGTCGAAGCCGAAGCGGGTGCGGTTGAGGACGACCCAGTAGCCGATGCCGAGCAGCACGGCCAGCAGCACCAGGCCGTAGATCTCGCCGGCGTCGCCCATCGGGATGCCGGGGATCCAGCCGGACTCGTGCATCTCGCCGGTGGTGTTGTTGTTGCCGACCTTGACGCCGAAGACGTCCGGCAGCCACAGATAGGCGATCACGGAGGTGGCGATCGCGTTGAGCATGATCGTGGCGACGACCTCGCTGACCCCGCGGGTGACCTTGAGGACACCGGCGATGCCGGACCAGAACGCGCCGGTGAGGACGGCCGTCAGGAGCAGCAGCGGGACCTGGAGCGCGGCGGGCAGGTTCATGTGGGCGCCGACGACGGCGGCCATCATGGCGCCGAGCTGGTACTGGCCGTCGACGCCGATGTTGAACAGGTTCATGCGGAAGCCGATGGCCACCGCCAGGGCCGCGATGTAGTACATCGAGGCCTGGTTGATGATCAGCACCTGGATGTCCGAGAAGCCGATCTGCTCGAACATCAACGCGAAGGGCTCGACGGGGTTCTTGCCCGACGCGATCAGCACGATCGCGCTCAGGACGAAGGCCACGGCGAGCGCGATGACCGGCCCGGCCACCGCCAGGAGCACGCGCTCCTTGTCGAACTTCTTCATCAGCGGGCCTCGTCTTCCGGAGACTCGGGGGCGTCTGCCTTCGAGATCTCGGGGGTCTCGTCGTGCGCGAGGTGCCCGGTGGCGGCACCGGTCATGGCCGAGCCGAGCTCCTCGGGGGTGATGGTGGCCGGGTCGGCGTCCGCGACCAGCTTGCCGTTGTAGATCACGCGCAGCGTGTCGGACAGGCCGATCAGCTCGTCGAGGTCGGCGGAGATCAGCAGCACGGCCAGGCCCTCGCGGCGGGCCTCGCGGATGTGGTCCCAGATGGCGGCCTGCGCGCCGACGTCCACGCCGCGGGTGGGGTGGGCGGCGATGAGGAAGCGCGGCTTATGGCTCATCTCGCGGCCGACGATCAGCTTCTGCTGGTTGCCGCCGGACAGGGAGGCCGCGGTGACGTCGATGCCGGGGGTGCGGACGTCGTACTCGGTGACGATCCGGCGGGTGTCCTCCTGGGCCGCCTTCGGGTCCAGCCAGACGCCCTTGGCGAGGGGCTTCTCGGTGACGTGGCCGAGGATGCGGTTCTCCCAGAGGGGCGCCTCCAGGAGGAGGCCGTGGCGGTGGCGGTCCTCGGGGATGTAGCCGATGCCCTGCTCGCGGCGCTTGCGGGTGGGCCAGGCGGTGATCTCCTCGTCGGCGAGCCGGATCGTGCCGCTGTCCGGGGACCGCAGGCCGATGAGCGCGTCGACGAGTTCGGTCTGCCCGTTGCCCTCGACGCCGGCGATGCCGAGGACCTCGCCGGCGTGGATGGTGAAGCTGATGTCGTCGAGGAGGGCCTTGCCGCCGGGGGCCGCGAGGCGCACCCGGTCGACGGTGATGACCGGGCGGTCGGTGACCGTGGACTCGGCCGTCTCGGGCGTGGGCAGCTCGCTGCCGACCATCATCTCCGCGAGCTGACGGGGCGTCGTCTCGGACGGGACGGCGGTGCCGACGGTGGTGCCGCGGCGGATGACGGTGATCTCGTCGGCGACGGAGAGGACCTCGCCGAGCTTGTGCGAGATGAAGATGACCGACAGGCCCTCGGACTTCAGTTCGCGCAGGTTGGCGAAGAGGGCGTCGACCTCCTGCGGCACGAGGACCGCGGTCGGCTCGTCCAGGATGAGGGTGGTCGCGCCGCGGTAGAGGACCTTGAGGATCTCCACGCGCTGGCGGGCGGCGACACCGAGCTCCTCGACCATCCGGTCGGGCTCGACGCCGAGGCCGTAGCGGTCGGAGAGCTCCTTGATCTTGCGGCGGGCCTTGGCGCCGATGCCGTAGAGCTTCTCGCTGCCGAGCGCCACGTTCTCCAGGACCGTGAGGTTGTCGGCGAGCATGAAGTGCTGGTGGACCATGCCGATGCCGCGGGCGATGGCGTCGGCCGGCGACGAGAAGGCGACCTGCTGCCCGTCGACGGCGATGGTGCCCTCGTCCGGCTTCTGCATGCCGTAGAGGATCTTCATCAGCGTCGACTTGCCGGCGCCGTTCTCACCGACGAGGGCGTGCACGGTGCCCTTGCGGACGCTGAGGTGGATGTCGTGGTTGGCCACGACACCGGGGAAACGCTTGGTGATCCCGGCGAGCTCGACGGCGGTCACCGAATCGTTGACCGCCGCTCCGGCCGGAGGGCTGCTGGACGCGTTGATGGCGCACTCTCCTGGGGACGGGGGCCGTCTACGCGCGTAGCGCCCCTACGGCATACAAAGGGGTCGGCGACCCGCGGCGACGGGGCACGAGGAGCGGCCTCCCCGTACCCCGTCGAGCGGACGCAACCCCCGGGGGTTACCGCCTGCTGCGAGGCAGTCGCTCGTCAGCTGCTCTTGACCTTGATCTCGCCGCTGATGATCTTCTCCTTGGCCGTCTTGATGGCTTCCTGGAGCTCGGCGTCGTCCGCGAACTTCGGGTTGGAGTTCGACAGGCTCACCTCGCCGGTCTTCAGATCGCCACGAACGATACCGGTCTCGGGCTTGCCGTCCTCGACCGACTTCGCCAGGTTGTACACCGCCTTGGCGACATCCTTCATCGCCGAGGTCAGGATCGAGTCCTTGTACTTGGCGAGGGCTTCCTGCTGGTACTGGTCGGAGTCGACACCGATGGCCCACACCTTGTTGGCGGCGGCGGCCTCGATGACGCCCTGACCGGACAGGCCGGCGGCCGCGTAGACGACGTCCGCCTTCTTCTCGATCTGGCCCTCGGCGGCGGTCTTGCCCTTGTCGGGGCTGGAGAACCCGCCCTCCTCCGCCGTCTGGGTGAGGTACTGGGAGAGGACCTTGGCCTTCGGGTTCGTGTCCTTGACGCCCTGCGCGAAGCCCGCCTGGAACTTGTGGATCAGCGGGATGTCCACGCCGCCCACGAAGCCGACCACGTTCGACTTGGTGCTCTTGGCGGCGGCGACGCCGGCCAGGTAGGAGGCCTCCTCCTCGCTGAAGACCAGGTCCGCGACGTTCTTGGCCTCGATGGTGGAGTCGTCGACGATGCCGAAGGTGGTGTCCGGGAACTTCTCGGACGCGCCCTTGATGGCCGCGGCGTACGCGTAGCCCACGCCGATCACCGGGTTGTAGCCCTGCTTGGCCAGGGACGCCAGGCGCTGCTCCTTGTCGGCGTCCGTCTCGCCCTCGGTGGGCTCCAGGTCGGCCGTCTTGTAGCCGAACTCCTTCTTCGCCTGCTCCAGGCCCGCGAAGGCGGCGTCGTTGAAGGACTGGTCGCCCTTGCCACCGACGTCGTAGGCGATGGCGAGGCCCTTGTCGCCGCCCTTCGACTCCGAGGACCCGGAGGTCGAGGTGCCGCCGCAGGCGGAGAGCGCGAGGGCCAGGGAGGCGGTCGCTGCGCCTGCGACCGTGATCCGGGAAATCCGGCGCATGTGTGGGTGCTCCTGTCGTACAACCGAGGTCGCACAGCGCCGGGACGGTTCAGCTTCAGCGCTGGCTTCGCCGCAGATTAACGCGCGTAGACCTGCCTGAAAACCCCTTCTGTCCACCTTGTTATCCGCCCGTGCCCAAGCCATCACCGGGTCCCGGCCCCGGTGTTGCCGACCGCAAACGGGGGGTGGCGCTGGGTGATCCGGTGCCCGGTTCCGCGGCTCCCGGCCGCCGGCACGCGAAGCGGGCGGGCACCAGGGGTGCCCGCCCGCTCCATGTGCTGCGTCTACGGCGTCGTCACTCGGTGTTGACCTTGATCGAGCCGTCGTCGATGCCTTCCTTGGCCTTGGCCACGGCGTCCTTCAGGCCCGGGACCTTCGCGTACTCCGGGTTGGACTCCGACAGGCCCACGCCGTTGACCTTCAGGTCGAAGGTCTGGGTGCCGGTCAGCGGCTTGCCGTCGTGGACCGACTTGGACAGCGTGTAGACCGCACCGCCGACGTCCTTGAGCGCGGAGGTGAGGATGTAGTTCTTGTACGGCGCGAGAGCGGCCTGCTTGTACTGGTCGGAGTCGACGCCGATCGCCCAGACCTTCGCCTTGGCGGCGGCCTCGATCACGCCCTGGCCGGACAGGCCGGCCGCGGCGTACAGCACGTCGGCCTTCTTCTCGATCTGGCCCTCGGCGGCGGCCTTGCCCTTGTCGGGGCTGGAGAAGCCGCCCTCCTCCGCCGTCTGCGTCAGGTACTGCGACAGGACCTTCACCTTGGGGTTGGTGTCCTGCACGCCCTGCTTGTAGCCGGCCTCGAACTTGTGGATCAGCGGGACGTCGACACCGCCGATGAAGCCGACCACGTCGGACTTCGTCGCCTTGGCGGCCGCGACACCGGCGAGGTAGGAGGCCTGCTCCTCGGCGAAGACGAGGGAGGCGACGTTCTTGCCCTCGACGACCGAGTCCACGATGCCGAAGGTGGTCTTCGGGTACTTGGCGGCCACCGCCTTCATCGCCGGGCCGTAGGCGAAGCCCACGCCGATGACGGGGTTGTAGCCCTGCTTGGCCAGCGACGCCAGGCGCTGCTCCTTGTCGGCGTCCGTCTCGCCCTCGGTGGGCTCGATGTCGGCCGTCTTGTAGCCGAACTCGTCCTTGGCCTTGGTCAGGCCCGCGTAGGCGGCGTCGTTGAAGGACTGGTCGCCCTTGCCGCCGACGTCGTAGGCGATGGCCACGCCGCGGTCGTTGCTGTCGCTGTCGTTGCTGTCACTGCTGGTGCCGCCACACGCCGTGGCGACGAGCCCGAGCGACGCGACCCCCACCGCGATTCGGGCCATCCTGGAAATCCGACGCATCTGAAGTTCCCCATTCTCCAAAGCCCCGCAGTGGGTGCTCGGTTCGGCGCACATTAACGCGCGTAGACACTCCTGGGAACGGTTCGCCGCGGGGCCGTTATCCATTCGTGCCGATGGCCGGTTACGCCCTTGTGAACCACGGGTTCGAACGGGGTCGAAAGGTGTACTCGGGCACACGGCGCGTGCCTGCTCGTCACGGGCACCAGGCTGCCCCCGGGGTGCGGGGGGCGCAACCGGGGGCTGTGCGTGGGGTGACGGGCGGTCCCCGGGTGGGGGTCGTCCTGTGCGGCGGGGTCGTGGCCGGTCGCGCAGTTCCCCGCGCCCCTTGTGGGGCATGGCGTGTGCCCGGGGCGCGGGGCGTTGCCGTGGGTCGTCGTCCTTGTGCGGCTGCGTCGTGGCTGGTCGCGCAGTTCCCCGCGCCCCTTGTGGGGCATGGCGTGTGCCCAGGGCGCGGGGCGTTGCCCGTGGGTCGTCGTCCCGGTGCGGGGGCGTCGTGGCTGGTCGCGCAGTTCCTCGCGCCCCTTATGGGGCATGGCCACCGCCCGGGCTACGGGGTTCGGGGCGTCCCCGGGTGGTCGTCGTCCCGGTGCGGCGGCGTCGTGGCTGGTCGCGCAGTTCCCCGCGCCCCTTATGGGGCGGTGCAGCACCGCGTGCGCCCAGGCGGGGCGGGGGCGCGTGGGGCCCGCGCCCCTGGTGGGGTCGTGTCAGCGCAGGGCGTTGACCAGGGCCGCTGCTGTGAAGAGTTCGACGCCTACCGTGATGGCCGACTCGTCGACGTCGAAGTCGCCCTGGTGCAGGTCGCGGACGTGGCGCTCGCCCGGGGTGCGGACGCCCAGGCGGGCCATCGCGCCGGGGACGTGCTCCAGGTACCAGGAGAAGTCCTCGCCGCCGAGGCTCTGCTCGGTGCTCTCGACGGACTCGACGCCGCGCCGGGCGATCATGGCCTCGCGCAGCAGCTCGGTCACGCCCGGCTCGTTCACCACCGGCGGGACGCCGCGCACGTAGTTGATCTCCGACTTGGCCCGGTGCAGGTTGGCGATCTCGTCGATCGCGCCCACCACCACGTCGGGGGCCTGCCGCCACGCCTCGAGGTCGAGGCACCGGACCGTGCCGGAGAGCTCGGCGTGCTGCGGGATGACGTTCGGGGCGTGGCCCGACTCGATGCGGCCCCAGGTGATGGCGAGTCCGCTGCGGGTGTCGAACCGCCGTCCGACCAGGGCGGGCACGTCGGTGACCACGCGGGCCGCCGCCGTGACCAGGTCGGTCGTCAGGTGCGGGCGGGCGGTGTGGCCGCCCGGGCCGTCCAGGCCGATCTCCAGCCGGTCGCAGGCGGAGGTGATGGGGCCCTCGCGCAGGCCGATCCGGCCCGCGTCGACACGGGGGTCGCAGTGGACCGCGATGATCGCGCCGACCCCTTCCAGCGCACCGCACTTGATGGCGTCGGCGGCGCCGCCCGGCAGCACCTCCTCGGCCGGCTGGAAGATCAGCCGGACGGGGCGCGGCAGTTGGCCCCGCCGGTGCAGCTCGGCGAGGACCAGACCGGCGCCGAGGACGACGGTGGTGTGCACGTCGTGGCCGCAGGCGTGGGCGCGGTCGGGCACGGTGGAGCGGTACGGGCAGTCCGCCTTCATGTCCGGGATGGGCAGGCCGTCGATGTCGGCGCGCAGGGCGAGCATGCTGGGTCCGCCCTCCCACTGGTCGCCCTCCAGGCCGATGTCACAGACCAGGCCCGTCCCCACGGGGAGGACGCGTGGCCTGAGGCCGGCCCGCTCCAGCCGCTCCTTGATCGCGGCGGTGGTGCGGAACTCCTGGTTGCCCAGCTCCGGGTGCATGTGCAGGTCGCGCCGGAACGCGATGAGCTCGGCGCGCAGAGCGTCGGGCAGCGCGCCGGGGAGCTCGGCTCCCCCAGGAAGATCGACCTCGGACTCCAGTGACATCAATTGCTTCACCCTTTGAAGGGTAGGGCGCCAGGGCGGTCTGCTGACCCTCGATCACAAAAACTTCAACCCGTTAGGGGAGGAAAATCTGACCGCCGGACGCATAGGTATCAACTGAGATGGGTAACCTGCCTGCCTTTTGGGCCCCGCGGGTGCACGCCATCCCACGGAGTGTGACATCCCGCACTCGTGCATCACTCCGGTATCCCTCCATCCTCTTCCACGTCTACCACGCCCCGCGCGCCGAACACCGCCGTCTTTCACCGACCGGACGCAGTTCCGGATCAGGAGGCCGCCAGTCCGACCTGGCCCTGCCTCGCGGTGACGGTGCCGGCGCCGCCCCCGGCTTCGGCCGGGCCCGGGCGGTCCCGGCCCGCCGGAGGGAGGCGGTGGGCGTCGCGGGCCGAGTCGGTGACCCCGGTGAGGAAGCCCTGGGCCCGGGGGGAGGCCGTGTCGGTGAGCCAGGCCGGGTCGATGTCGCAGACCGCGACCCGCACGCCCGTGCCGGAGAGGGCGAGCGGCAGGGTGTGCACGACCGTGGAGGGGAAGCTGACGACGGTGCGGCCGATGGGGCCGCGCCGGGCGATGAGTTCGAGCGGCAGTTCCGGGCGGACGATCTCCAGGCCCGTCTCGACCGCGAGGCGGTGCAGCTTCTCGGTGCTCTCGCGGCGGTGGGCGAAGTAGCGCGTGGCGCCGTGGGCGGCGGCCAGGGCGCGGACCGCCTCCAGGTAGCGGCCGTCGTCGACCACTCCCGTCTCCACCAGGGACGTGCCCACCATGTCCGCGCCCTTGGTGATGCGGGGCGGACCGAACCGGGCGCGGGTCCAGGCGAAGGTGTGGGCGCTGACGGTCACGCCCGGGGGGACCTGGGACATCGGCATGGAGGAGAAGATCTCCACCCGGCGTCCGCCGCCCGGGGTCAGGCGGCGCCGGGCGGCGGACGACACCGGGGCGAGGAGCACGTCCCGGGGGCCGGGGCGGCCGCCCTTGCGGTGCCAGCGCACCAGCCGTTCGCCCCGGGCCAGCTGGCCGACGAACTCCATCGTGGCGGTGCCGTCGTCGACGACGACCAGGTCGCGGGCGCGGGCGATCGTCAGCAGCAGCTGGACGTAGCGGGAGAAGGGGTCCCCCAGCACGATCCGGCGGGCCCGGCGCAGCAGCCCGGCCAGGCCGCCGATGGTCTGGAAGGGCGCCAGCGGGCCGCCGCGCGCCTCCTCCCAGCGGACCTCGTGCCCCTCGTCGCGGGCCAGGTCGGACATCCGCCGCAGCTGGCCGCGCGTCATCGGGTCGACGGGTGACAGCACCACGAGGGTGAGCCCCACGCCGGGCGCGTGCGCGTGCGCCCACTCCAGCACGTTCAGCAGCTGTACCGGACTCTCGACGAAGGCGAGGGTGTGGGGGCCGGCGTTCCCGGCGCGGGGGCTCATCGACGTACGACCGTCCCGTCGTAGGGGGTGGTGGGGTGGGTGCTCAGACGCCGACCGGCTCGCCCGCCGCCGTGGCGATCTCCGCCTCGGCGACCACGCCGGCGACCCGGCGCAGCTTCTTCATCGGGGCCAGCTCGGAGTCGTAGACCTTCTTCACGCCGTCGCCGAGGGAGGCCTCGATGGTGCGGATGTCGCGGACCAGGCGGGTCAGGCCCTGCGGCTCGACGGAGGCGGCCTGGTCCGAGCCCCACATGGCGCGGTCGAGGGTGATGTGGCGCTCGACGAAGGTGGCGCCCAGGGCGACCGCGGCGAGGGTGGTCTGCAGGCCGGTCTCGTGGCCGGAGTAGCCGATCGGGACGTTCGGGTACTCCTGCTGGAGGGTGTTGATCACGCGCAGGTTGAGCTCCTCGGCCTTCGCCGGGTAGGTCGAGGTGGCGTGGCACATCAGGATGTTGTCCGAGCCGAGGACCTCGACGGCGTGGCGGATCTGCTTCGGGGTCGACATGCCGGTGGAGAGGATCACCGCGCGGCCGGTGGCCCGCAGGGCGCGCAGCAGCTCGTCGTCGGTGAGGGAGGCGGAGGCGACCTTGTGGGCGGGGACGTCGAACTTCTCCAGGAAGGCGACGGCCTCGGTGTCCCACGGGGAGGCGAACCAGTCGATGTTCTTGGACGTGCAGTACTCGTCGATGGCGCGGTACTCGTCCTCGCCGAACTCCACGCGGTGGCGGTAGTCGATGTAGGTCATCCGGCCCCAGGGGGTGTCGCGCTCGATGTCCCACTGGTCGCGCGGGGTGCAGATCTCCGGCGTGCGCTTCTGGAACTTCACCGCGTCGCAGCCGGCCTCGGCGGCGGCGTCGATCAGCTTGAAGGCGTTCTCGAGCTCGCCGTTGTGGTTGATGCCGATCTCGCCGCAGACGTAGACCGGGCGGCCCGGGCCGACCTCGCGCGAACCGAAGGTGCGGATGCGGGAGTTGGTGCTCATGGCGTGGGGTGTCCTTACCTGGTGAGGGAATCGAGAGAGGGGCCGAGGATCCAGCTGGCGATCTCTCGGATCGCGCCGTCGCCACCGGGGACGGTGGTGACCGCGCGTGCGGCGCCGCGCACGACGTCGTGGGCGCTCGCGACCGCCACGGGCCAGCCCACGAGGGCGAAGCACGGGAGGTCATTGACGTCGTTGCCGACGTAGAGCACGCGCTCCGGCGCGATGCCCTGCTCCTCGCACCACTGCTTCAGCGCGAGGTCCTTGCGGTCGATGCCGTGCAGCACCGGGAGCCTGAGCTTCCGGGCCCTGGCGGCGACCACCGGGTTCTGCTCCGTGGACAGGATCAGCATCCTCAGGCCGCTCCTGCGGAGGGCCGCGATGCCGAGTCCGTCCCCGCGGTGCACGGAGACGAACTCCCGTCCGTCGGAGTCGATCAGCACCCGGTCGTCGGTCTGGGTGCCGTCGAAGTCGAGGACGACCGCGTCGATGTCGTCGGCGGTCGGGAGGGCGCCGGGCCGCTCCGCGTCGAACAGCGGCGCGAGGGCCCGGGCGCGGGCCAGGTCGTGCGGGTCGTCGATCTCCAGCACGCGGGCGGGGTCGGTGCGGACCAGCTCGGTGCGGCCGAAGAAGCGGTGGCCGTGCTCGCGGAACCCGGCCGCGTCCATGGCGTAGGCGGCGCCGGTCTCCAGGAGGTCCTGGGGGCGGTCCTGGCGGCGGGGCCGGAAGGACTTGTCGTGGTTGACGCCGTAACCGCCGCCCACGGCCGCGTCGTTCTCCGCGACGGGGCCGGCCGCGAGCTCGTCGTCGGCGTCCCGCCAGACGAACCCGTGGAAGGGCGCGACGGTGACCGCGGTGTCGGCGCCGTTCACGGCGACCGCCCCGGCGACCGAGTCGATGTCCTCGCGGACCAGGAACGGGCTGGTGCACTGCACGAGCAGGACCACGTCCACCGGGGCGCCGTGCAGGGCCTCGTGGGCGTCCATGGCGTGCAGGACGGCGGCCTCGGAGGTCGCGGTGTCCCCGGCGATGGCGGCGGGGCGCAGCACCACCTCGGCGCCCGCCTCGCGGGCGGCGGCGGCGATGGCCTGGTCGTCGGTGGAGACCACGACGTCCGTCACGAGCCGCGCGGAGCGGCACTCGCGCACCGCCCGGGCCACCAGGGGCACGCCGCCGACCGGGAGGAGGTTCTTCGCGGGCACGCCCTTGGAGCCGCCGCGCGCGGGGATCACCGCGAGCACCCGGCGTACCGCCGGGGCGGCCGGGCCCGCTTCCGAGTGGGACATGGATTCAGCTCCTTGACGTGGGGCGGGGCGGCGGCTCACAGCTCGCCCATCCGCCGGATGACGGGGGCCACGCGCTGCACGCCGTGCCGGTAGGCGCCGCGGGCCGCCCGGCGCACGATCTGCCGGACCGGTCCGGGCTCCCGGTCGGCGGTGGGCGCTCCGGGCAGGGGCGCGCCGTCGGGGCCGAGGTGGTGGCGGGCGAGGACGCCGGGCAGGTAGCCGGGCGCGGTGGCGGGGGTGTAGTACGGCGCGAGCGGGGGCAGCCCGCCGGGCCGGCCGAGCAGCTCGGCGATGCGTTCCCGGGCGGTGTCGAAGGCGGTGCCGTACGAACCGTCCGCCCGCACGCCCTGGCGGGCCACCCACTCCTCGTCGGGGACGGGCCGGTGCCCGGCGTCGAGCTGGTCCCAGGAGGCGAGGCAGCCGGAGCCGACGAAGTGGTGGTTGCCGAGCGACTCGCGCACGCCGAGGTCGGTGAGGACGACGGTCGGGATGCGGCGGTGCAGCGACTCCAGGGCGGCCGTGGAACTGACCGTCACCAGCAGGTCGGTGCGGTCCAGAACCTCGCCCATGTTGCCGTACACCAGGCGGAAGTTGTCCGGCGCGTCGAGCCGCTGCACCAGCTTCTGGTACGGCAGCTCCTCGATGTGGGTGGTGTGTTCGCCCGGCTTGGAGCGCAGCTTCAGCAGGACCTCGCGCCCGGGGTGCCGGCGGGCGTGCCGCACCAGCCGGTCCAGCAGGTAGGTACGGTCCCGGCGGCTGTCGGGCACCGAGGGCTGGGCGGCGAAGACGACCCGGTAGGGGTCGTGCTCCCCGGCGTAGGGCGCGCCGCCCAGGAACGGCAGGGCGACCTCGGTGACCGACGCGGCGTCGGCGCCCACTCCCGCGTAGACGGCGCGGAAGCGGTCCGCGTCCTGGCGGGAGTTGGCGAGGACCAGGTCGGCTCCGTGCCGCAGCAGCAGGCCGTCGGCGAGCTTCTCGTAGACGACGCCCACGTAACCGGTGACGACGACGGGACGCGAGGTGCGGTCCGACCAGGCGTGCCGCAGGCCGTGCAGCATCGCCTGCACACCGCCGCCGACGAGCGCGAGGACCAGCACGTCGTAGGTCTCCTCGCCCATGACGCGCAGGAACTCGGCCGCGGTGACCTCCCGCAGGGAGTCGGCGCTCACACCCACTTCGCGCAGCTGGCGCGGGGTGGGTGTGGCCCGGCCGCGCAGCAGGAACCCGTCGAGGACGGGTCCGGGTTGCGCGGCCCGGTCCCCTGCGGTTTCCATGGACGGTCCGGGGACGATGCGGTGCGCGGTGAGGGCACCCCATTTCCATCGGGTGTCGGAGTCCGCGAGAACCGCGATACGCGGTCGCTTCGGTGTACTTGCTGGCACGTCGATGACGCTAGGAAGCGAATCCGAGGTACGGCGGAACCGGGACTCAACGAAAAGTTAACAACACCCCACCGCGAGCCGAACTGGCCCGCCGGAAAGCGGGAAGTACACGGGGTGCACCGTTCTGACACATGGAGTTCACCCGGTGTACGCGCATCGGAAAGTTGCCCTGCCGGGCGGCCTCCTAACGTTTTGCGGGTGCCTAAGCTTTCCGTGATCGTGCCGTTCTACAACGTGCAGCAATATGCCCCGGACACCCTCAGAAGCCTTCGGCTGAACGCCGATCGGGATTTCGAGTTCGTCCTGGTCGACGACCATTCGAAGGACGAGACCCCGGCCATTTTGGAACGGGCCGCCGAGGAGCTCTCGGATGTCGCGCAGGTGCGTTACATCCGACACGAGCGCAACGGGGGTCTGGCCACCGCCCGCAACACCGGACTGGACGCGGCTCAGGGCGAGTACCTGACGTTCCTGGACGGCGACGACTGGCTGGCCCCCGGTTACCTCACCGAACTGGTGTCCGCCATGGACCGGTTGGGCTGCGACTTCGTGCGCACCGACCATGTCCAGGCCACCGCGCGCGCCCGGTCCGTGCACCGGGTGCCGGTCGGGCGCCGCTGGGAGGCGTTCGACCCGCGCGAGGCGATCCTGCCCGCGCACCGCTCCACCTCCGTGGACTACGCGTACGCGTGGGCCGGCGCCTACCACCGGCGCCTGGTGGACCGGGGTTTGCTCCACTTCACCGACGGGCTGCGCACGGCCGAGGACCGGCCGTGGATCTGGAAACTGCACCGGGAGGCGCAGTCGTTCGCCGTGGTGAGCCTGCTGGGCGTGTTCTACCGGCGGGGGGTCGCCTCGTCGCTCACCCAGATCGGTGACGTCCGCCAGCTCGACTTCATCCGCGCCTTCGACCAGGTGATCGAGGAGACGGCCCGGGACCGCGAGGCGGACCGGCTGCTGCCCAAGGCGGTGCGGACCTACTGCGCGATCATCGCCCACCACCTGTCCCAGGAGGACCGGTTCGAGCCGTCCGTGGCCCGGCAGTTGCGCTCGATGAGCGCGGCGGCCGTCAGGCGGATGCCGCAGGACGCGCTCACCGACGCACTGGAGGCCATGGACATGGACCGCTCTGCCCGACTGCGGCGTCTGCGCCGCCGGGTCACCACGACGGGAGCGGCCGCCTGATGCCCGGGACCACCCAGATCTTCTGCGCCTCGACGCTGTACGGCGTCGCCACCCTGGCCGCCGCGATCGACTCCGACCTCTTCGAGGAGCCGGACCGCCGGGTGCTGCTGGTGTTCAACAACTCCGCGACCCCGGAGGTCACCCCGGCCCTCGACGAGATGCCGGGCTTCGAGCCGCTGCGCTCGCACTTCGACGAGGTGCTGTCCTGGAACGAGGCCATCCGCCCCTTCCACCCCGGGGCGTGGGCGCCGCGCGCCGACGACGTCCCCCTGTTCGAGCGCCATCTGCGGCTCCTGTGGGGCCTCGGCGACGACCGGGTCAGCCTGGTCCTGGAGTCCCTCCAGGTCGCACCGGCGCTGACGGTGGCCCAGCTGTTCACCGACGCCCCCGTGGACGTCTACGCCGACGGCCTGATGAGCTACGGCCCCACGCGCAACAAGCTCGACCCGCTGGTCGGCACGCGGGTGCGGCGGCTGCTGCACCTCGACCTGGTGCCGGGCCTGACACCGATGCTGCTCACCGAGTTCGGCGTGCCCGCCCGCCTGGTGCCGACGCCCGCCTTCCTCAAGGTGCTCGGCGAGGTCGCCGCGGCCGCCCCCGGGCTGCCGGAGGTGCCCGGCGACGCGGCGCTGCTGCTGGGCCAGTACCTGTCGGCGCTGGACATCCTCTCCGCCGAGGAGGAGGAGGACCTGCACGTGCGGATGCTGCGGGGCGCCGTCGCCCGCGGCCACCGCACGGTCGTCTTCAAGCCCCACCCGACCGCCCCGGCCCGCTACAGCCGCGCCCTGGAGACCGAGGCCGGCGAACTCGGCGTGGAGCTCACGGTGCTGGACACCCCCGTCCTCGCCGAGGTCCTCTTCGACCGCGCCCGCCCGGCCCTGGTCGTCGGCTGCTTCTCGACGGCGCTGTTCACCGCCTCCGCCTTCTACGACCTGCCGGTCGCCCGCGTCGGCACCGAGCTGCTGCTGGAGCGGCTGACGCCCTACCAGAACAGCAACCGCGTCCCCACCACGCTGGCGGACGCGGCCCTGCCGGACCTGGACGACGCGCACGATGGTGATGTCCTGCCGGCGGAGCGGCTGCCCGGACTCCTCACGGCCGTCGGTTTCACGATGCAGCCGCAGATCTACCCCGACCTGCGCCCGCAGGCGGAACAGTTCCTGGCCCGTCATCTCGGACCGCGCACCCGGCGCTATTTCAAGAAGCGCCGGCTCACCGCGCTCGGCCTGCCCGGCGGAATTCCGCAGCGGCTGGCGTTTCTCCCGCGCAATTCCACGGCCCGCCGCGTCGTACGGCGGGCTCGGGCCCTGCGCAAGGCGGTCCGCGGCTGAATGCCGCGGGCCCCGGCGGTCCGCCCGGGCGACGTCCGGATGAACCCCTGGAAACGGACAGGCGAAGCCTGTCATCTTCGAACGTGATTGCGTCAATTCACGCCCTAGGGTGACAGGCGCCCTGCCCGCCTCCAGGCGGCTCAGGTAAGGACGGACGAGCCACACAAAGGTTTCCAGCGTGACCGAGACGGTCGTCAGCACCCGCCGGCCCCGGCCCACCGCCGCGAGCCCGGCCGAACCACCGGGCGTCCCGCTCGCCCCGCGGCGCCGCGAGCGGTCCGGGGGCCGGCTGCGCGCCCTGGACGGACTGCGGCTGCTGGCCGCCCTGATGGTGGCGGCGTACCACTACGGCGGGCGCGACGGCGAGATCGCACGGGCCTGGGGCACCTCGCCGAAGGAGCAGTTCCCCACCCTGCACGAGTACTTCGCCTACGGCTGCCTCGGTGTGCAGGTGTTCTTCGTGATCAGCGGGTTCGTGATCTGCATGAGCGGCTGGGGCCGGCCGCTGACGTCGTTCTTCGCCTCCCGCGCCTCCCGGCTGCTGCCCGCCTACTGGGTGGCGGTGCTGCTCGTGACGGCGGTGTTCGCCCTGCCGGTGGTCGCCTACCGGGCGGTGTCGCCGAGCGACGCGCTCGTGAACCTGACGATGTTGCAGACGCCCCTCGGTGTGGACCGGGTGCTCGGGGTGTGCTGGACGCTGTGGGCGGAGGTCCGCTTCTACGCCCTGTTCGCCCTGTGCGTCGTGCTGCCCGGGGCCACCCGCCGCCGGGTGATCATGTTCTGCGCCGGCTGGACGCTGGCGGCGGCGATCGCCGACAACGCGCACCTTCCGCTGCTCGACATCGTCGCGATGCCGGAGTACGCCCCGTTCTTCGTCGGCGGTGTCGGCCTCTACCTGGTCCACCTCGACCGGCGGGACGTGTACGGCTGGGGCATCGTCGCCGTCTCCTGGGCGATCGGGCAGCACCACGCGGTGCAGGGGCTGTGGCACGCGCCGGACGCGGGCGGCTTCTCCCACCGCACCTCGCTCGGGATCGTCCTCGTCGTCACCGTCGGCTTCCTCGCCGTCGCGGCGATCGCCCTGGGTCTGCTGAACCGGGTGAACTGGCGCTGGCTGACGGTGGCGGGGGCGCTGACGTACCCCTTCTACCTCGTGCACGAGCACCTCGGCTGGGTGGTGGTGCAGGCACTCCACCAAGGGCTGCGTCTGCCATCAGGGGTGACCTTCGGGCTGACGGTGCTCTCAATGCTGCTGCTGGCGTGGCTGCTGAACAAGTATGTGGAGGAACCGCTGACACCACGGCTGCGGGCCGCTCTGGCCAAGGGCCGCTGAGCTGTCCACGGGACGTTCACCCATCCGCCGGTTCGGGCACCGCCCGGGGAGAAGGCTCGCCTCATGACCAACGCACAAGCCCCCACCGACCAGCACCCCGGCGAACTGGCCGACGTGCCCGGCTGGTTCCCGGCGCTGGACCAGATGCTGTTCACCTGGTTCCTGGAGCGGCAGCGCGCGCGGGGCGACCGGGGCGACCTGCTGGAACTGGGCGTGTACCTGGGCAAGAGCGCGATCCTGCTCGGCCGGCACCTCGGCGAGGACGAGACCTTCACCGTCTGCGACCTGTTCGAGGGCGAGGCCCCGGACGGCGCCAACCAGGTGGAGACGGCCCAGTCGTACGCCACGCTCACCCGCCAGGCGTTCGAGCGGAACTACCTCTCCTTCCACGACAGCCTGCCGGCCGTCATCGCGGCCCCCAGCTCCGTGGTGACCGAGCGGGTCGCCCCCGGCTCCTGCCGGTTCGTGCACATCGACGCCTCGCACCTGTACGAGCACGTGCACGGCGACATCGGGGCGGCGCGCGAGCTCCTCCAGCCGGGCGGCGTCGTCGTCCTGGACGACTTCCGCTCCGAGCACACCCCGGGCGTCTCCGCCGCCGCCTGGGAGGCCGTCCTGAACCGGGGGCTGAACCCCGTCTGCCTGAGCACCCAGAAGATGTACGGCACCTGGGGCGACCCCGAGCCGCTCCAGGAGGAGCTGCTCGCCATGCTGCGGGAGCGCACGGACTGCTCGGTGAGCGTGCAGCAGGCGGCCGGCCACCGGCTGGTGCGGGCCCGGTCCCGGGGCATGAAGCCGCCCGCCTTCCCGACCTCCCGGCACTACGTGGCGCCGGTCCCGGCGCAGGCCCCGGCCCCGGCGGCACCCGAGCCCCCGGCTGCCGCGCGCCCCGCCCGGCCCGTGCCCTCCCGGGCCCGCCGGCTCGCCAGGGACCTGCTTCCGCCGCTGGTCACCCGCGCCGTGCGGCGGGCCCGCGGGCGGGGGAAGCGGGGAGCGGCCGCGGTGTCATGAGACGCCGTAGCGGGCCGCGATCCCGTCGACGACGAGGGCCAGGCCCTCCTCGAAGTGGCGTCCGTAGTCCTCGAAGATCTCCGCGCCCGCCCGGGCCGACAGCGGGAAGTCGGCCAGCAGGCGGGCGCGTTCGTCCATGTCGTAGCCCTCGCGGCGTTCGCCGGGCAGGGGGTGCACGCCCTGCTCCTCGGTGACGAACCCGAGGGTGTACAGGTAGACCGTGGTGAACGCGCGGGCCGCCTGCGGGAGCGTGAACCCGGCGGCCGTGAGCAGGCGCAGGTTGTCCTCCATCTGCGCGGCGTGCACGATGCCGGTGAAGCGCGAGCCGCTGAACACCTTCGCGCCGTCCCGGTAGCCCAGCAGGGCCGTGCGCAGCCCGCGGTTGGCCTTCACCAGCCGCTCCCTCCAGGTGTCGGCGGGATCGAGCGCGGTGTCCGCGACCATCCGCCGGTACATCTCCGTCGCCATCTCGTCGAGCAGCGCCTGCTTGTCCCGGAAGTGCCAGTAGAGGGCGGGCGCCTTCACGTCCAGTTCCCGGGCGATGGCGCGCAGGCTCAGGCCGTCCAGGCCCACCTCGTTCAGCAGCCGCAGGGCGGTGTCCGCGACCCGGCGGCGGTCCAGCGGCGGGCGTCGTTCCGTACTCACGCTTGACAACTTAACACCGTTAAGGCGACCCTCGTGGGCACAGCGGCACTTAACAGCGTTAAGGAGTGGGTGGCGATGGAGACGGACGTCCTGGTGGTGGGGGCCGGCCCGACCGGGCTGGCGCTCGGCGTCGACCTGGCCCGGCGGGGGGTGTCCGCGCTGGTCGTGGAACGGGCGGGGACGCTCTTCCCCGGCTCGCGGGGCAAGGGACTGCAACCGCGGACGATGGAGGTGTTCGACGATCTGGGGGTGCTCGGCGCGATCCGCGCCGCGGGCGGCCCCTACCCGGTCGGGATGGTCTGGCAGGACGGCCGGCGCGCGGGCGAGCACCGGATGTTCGAGCCTGCCGAGCCGAGCGAGGAGGCGCCCTACGACGAGCCGTGGATGGTGCCCCAGTGGCGGACGCAGGAGATCCTGCACGCGCGGCTGGAGGAACTGGGCGGGCGGGTGGCCTTCGGCCGGGAGCTGACCGGTCTGACGCAGGACGCGGCCGGGGTCCGCGCGGTCTTCGCCTCGGGCGCGGACGTCACCGCGCGGTACGCGGTCGCGGCCGACGGCGGCCGGTCGGCCGTCCGGCGGCTGCTCGGCATCGCCATGACCGGCGAGACCCTCGACCCGCACCCGACGCTCGTGGCCGACGTGCGGATCAGCGGCCTGGACCGGGACAACTGGCACCTCTTCCCGCCGCGCGGCCCGGGCGACGGCTTCCTGGCGATCTGCCCGCTGGCCGGCACGGAGGACTTCCAGCTGGTGGCCGAGTTCCCGGACGGGTCCGCCCCGGACCTGTCCGTCGAAGGGCTGCGGAAGGTCGTCGCCGCGCGCTCCCACCTCGCGCCGGAGGCGGTGACGCAGGTGCGCTGGGCCTCGGACTTCCGGCCCCGGGCCGCCCTCGCGGACCGCTTCCGCTCCGGGCGGGTCTTCCTCGCCGGGGACGCGGCCCACGTGCACTCGCCGGCGGGGGGCCAGGGCCTCAACACCAGCGTGCAGGACGCCTACAACCTGGGCTGGAAGCTGGGCGCGGTGCTGCGCGACGGCGCCGGACCGGATCTGCTGGACTCCTACGAGGCGGAACGCCGGCCCGTCGCCGCGGACATGCTCGGGCTGTCCACCCGCGTGCACCGGGGCGAGACCCGGCGCGGCGGGGCCACCCGGCAGCTCTCCCTGGGCTACCCCGACTCGCCGCTCACCCGGGAGACCCGGACCGACCCGGGCCCCCTGCGGGCCGGGGACCGGGCACCCGACGGGCGGGTGGACGGCGTGCGGCTCTTCGACGCCTTCCGCGGCCCGCACTGGACCCTGCTGGCCCTGGGCGGCGCCGAGGCCCCCGGCCCCACCCCCCGGATCCGGGTCGTCCGGGGCTCCGCACCGGCGGCGTACGGCCCGGGTCTGTACCTCGTCAGGCCGGACGGCTACGTCGGCTGGGCGGGCACCACGGCGGCCGGGCTCACGGACTACCTGGCCACCGTGGGCCTGCGCTAGGGCCTGTCGTTCGGATCACGCCGCAGACGCGGGTCCTGGCACGCACACCTGCCACGTTGTCGTCGGTCACCGACGCTCCGCGTCGACTCCCTCCTCCGCCTTGCAGCTGCACGCACCAGGCCCCGCTCACCGGCGCTGACCAGTGCTGCGGATGCCCTGCGCCGTGATCCGAACAACAGGCCCTGGACCGGCCGGCCGGTCTCAGCCGCTCGCGAGGGACAGCTTCACCGCGAAGCCCAGGAACAGCGCGCCCGCCGCCGAGGTCGCCCCCGCCGACAGGCGCCTGCGGCGGCGGAAGGCGGCGGCCAGCCGGGTGCCGCCGAAGATCAGCGCGCTGAGGTACAGCACGCTGGCGAGCTGGGCCAGGATCCCGAGGACGACGAACGACAGCGCGGGATGGGCGTACCCCGGGTCCACGAACTGCACGAAGAAGGCGACGAAGAACAGGATCGCCTTGGGGTTGATCAGGCTCACGACCAGGGCGCGGCGGAACGGCCGCTCCTCGGCGGGCACGGGCGTCGACGCCGTGGCGGCGGTCCGCTCGGCGCGGGTGCGCCACATGGCCCGGGCGGCCCGCAGCATGCCGACGGCGAGCCAGGTCAGGTAGCCGGCGCCCGCGTACTTGACGACGGCGAACAGCACGGCGTTGGCCTGGAGCAGCGAGGCGACGCCGGCCGCGGACAGCGTCATCAGCACCGCGTCGCCGCACCAGACGCCGGAGGCGGCGGTGTACCCGGCCCGCACGCCGCGGCGGGCGGCCACGGACAGCACGTACAGCGAGTTGGGGCCGGGGAGCAGGATGATCAGGGCGAGGCCCGCCAGGTAGGTGGGCAGATCGATGACACCGAACATGCGAAGGAGTGTCGCACGCGGGACGGGCGGTACGACATGCCGTTTCCCGCTCGGTCCTGGCCTCAGAAGGCGTCCGACGGGACGTGCGTGCCCCACACCTCGCGCAGGGCGTCGCAGACCTCGCCGACGGTGGCCCGGGCGCGCAGGGCGTCCTTCATCGGGTGGAGGAGGTTGTCCTCGCCCTCGGCGGTCTTCCTGAGGGCGGACAGGGCGGTGTGCACGGCCCGCCGGTCGCGTCCGGCGCGCAGCGCGGCGAGGCGTTCGGCCTGCCGGGCCTCGATGGCGGGGTCCACGCGGAGGGGTTCGTAGGGTTCCTCCTCGTCGAGCCGGAAGCGGTTGACCCCGACCACGACGCGTTCGCCGGAGTCGGTCTCCTGGCTGATGCGGTAGGCGTTGCGCTCGATCTCGTCCTTCTGCACGCCGCGTTCGATCGCCTCGACGGCGCCGCCCAGGTCCTCGACCCTGCGCATCAGGGCGAGGGCGGCCTCCTCGACGTCGTCGGTCATCCGCTCCACGGCGTAGGAGCCGGCGAAGGGGTCGACGGTGGCGGTGACGTCGGTCTCGTGGGCGAGGACCTGCTGGGTGCGCAGGGCCAGGCGGGCGCTCTTGTCGGTGGGCAGGGCGATGGCCTCGTCGAAGGAGTTGGTGTGCAGCGACTGGGTGCCGCCCAGCACGGCGGCCAGGCCCTGGACCGCGACGCGGACGAGGTTCACCTCGGGCTGCTGGGCCGTCAGCTGGACGCCGGCGGTCTGGGTGTGGAAGCGCAGCATGAGCGACTTCGGGTTCCTCGCACCGAACTCCTCGCGCATCAGGCGGGCCCAGATCCGGCGTGCGGCACGGAACTTGGCGACCTCCTCCAGCAGGGTCGTGCGGGCGACGAAGAAGAAGGACAGGCGCGGCGCGAAGTCGTCCACGTCCATCCCGGCCGCGAGGGCCGTGCGCACGTACTCGACGCCGTTGGCGAGGGTGAAGGCGATCTCCTGCGCGGGCGAGGCACCGGCTTCGGCCATGTGGTAGCCGGAGATGGAGATGGTGTTCCAGCGCGGCAGTTCCGTGTTGCAGTACCGGAAGATGTCGGCGGTGAGCCGGAGCGAGGGCCGGGGCGGGAAGATGTAGGTGCCGCGGGCGATGTACTCCTTGAGCACGTCGTTCTGGACCGTGCCGGTCAACTGCCCGCCGTGCACGCCCTGCTCCTCGGCCACCAGCTGGTACAGGAGCAGCAGCAGCGCCGCCGGGGCGTTGATCGTCATGGACGTGGAGACCTGGTCCAGGGGGATCCCGCCGAACAGCACCCGCATGTCGTCGATCGAGTCGACCGCCACGCCCACCTTGCCGACCTCGCCGTGCGCGAGGGGGGCGTCGGAGTCGTGGCCCATCTGGGTGGGCAGGTCGAAGGCGACCGACAGACCCGTCGTGCCGTGCGCGATCAGCTGCCGGTACCGCGCGTTGGACTCCGCCGCCGTCCCGAAGCCCGCGTACTGGCGCATCGTCCAGGGCCGGCCGGTGTACATCGTCGGGTAGACCCCCCGCGTGTACGGATAGGCCCCGGGCTCCCCCAGCCGCCGTGCCGGATCCCAGCCCTCCAGGGCCTGCGGCCCGTAGACCGGCTCGATCGGCAGACCCGACTCCGACTCGCGCGCCATGGTGCATTGCCTCCCGCTCAGCAGTGACCTCGCTCACCACCATGCCCCCTGGTTCGCGGCGGGTCACGCCCGGGGAACATCTCAGGTGACATCCGGGCACGGCGGCGGGACGACAGGGGGGCGCGTGCGTATCACGGGCAGGGGACGAGCCGTCGCGACGGCACTGGCCGCATCGGCCGCACTGGCCGCACTCACGAGCTGCACCGTGCAGACGCCCGCGGGCGAGGGCGGGCACCGCCCGCCGGTGCACGTCGAACCGCCCGGCGGCACCCCCTCCCCCACCCGCACGCCGGGCGGCGGGGACGGGACGCCGTCCGGCGCCGACGGCAAGCCGCGCACCCCGCCCCGCGTGCTGTGGTCCTACGGCGACACCGGCCGGGACGTCCGGGAACTCCAGGCGCGGCTGCGGCAGGTGGCGTGGCTGTTCGAGGGCCCGACCGGCACGTACGACGAGCGGACGCGGGAGGCGGTGAGCGGCTTCCAGGGCAAGCGCGGGCTGCCGCGCACGGGCCGGACCGACAGCGTCACCTGGCAGCGGCTGCGGGGGATGACCCGCGAGCCGGGCCGGTGGGACCTGTATCTGATGGGCGGCCAGCCCGCGGACCGGCCCGACCCGCGCTGCGCGACGGGGCGCGTGCTCTGCATCGACAAGACCAGCCGGACCCTGCGCTGGATGATCGACGGCCGGACGGTGTCGACGATGGCCGTCCGCTTCGGCTCGGAGTACACCCCGACCCGGGAGGGTGTCTTCTCCGTCTACTGGAAGTCCCGCCACCACGTGTCGACGCTGTACGACTCGCCCATGCCCTACGCGATGTTCTTCAGCGGCGGCCAGGCGGTGCACTTCTCGGCGGACTTCGCGGCCCGGGGCTACGCGGGCGCCTCGCACGGCTGCGTCAACGTCCGGGACGAGGCGGCGATCGCCGCGCTGTACGCACAGGTCCGCGACGGCGACAAGGTCGTCGTGTCCTGGTGAGGGGCGCGGGCGGAAGATGGGGCGCGGGCGGGACCGGGGGAACGTGTCCCGCCCGCGCTCAGGTGCACGAGCCGTAGGTACGGGGGGAACCCCGGCTCTGTGCGACAGCCGATGACCAGTCGGCTCACTCAGTACTGCGTCGCGGGCCGCAAAAACGTCACACCCTCGGCGAGGCGCCCTTCACGGTGTACGAAACCGCAGGTCGCAGCGGTGCGGGCGCGTACTGGGCCCGGCCGCCGTCCGCGCCGCCGGCCGACGGGTCGCGGTGGGCCGACGGCTTGTCGGCCCGGTCGGGCCCGTCCTGCCCGCGGCCCCGGTCGCGGTCCTGCCCGCGGTCGGGCTTGTTCCGCTCCCAGCCCGGGTGGCCGCCTTCGCCCTTGCCGGCGCCCTTGCCCGTGCCCTTGCCGGAGCCCGCGCCGTCGCCGTGGGCCGTGCCCTTGCCGTGGTCCGCGCCCGTGCCGTCGCCCTTGCCCGCGCCGTTGCCCTTGCCCGCGCCGTTGCGCCCGGCGGAGCCCCGGTCGGCTCCGGACAGGAGGCCCTTGCAGTACGTCCACACGCGGGTGCCGTCCGCCGCGTCGCGCAGGGCGCGGTGGCGGTGGTCGTCCAGGCGCTTGCCCTGGCGCAGGTCGCGGCAGGCCGAGGCGAGGACCTCGCGGTCCCCGCCGGACGGCCCGGGCCTCCCGCCGGGCTCCGGCTTCGCGGTCGAGCCGCCTCCCGCCTCGTGGCGTCCGGCGCCGCCGGTCGCGCCCGTCGGGCCGCCGCCGGGGGCGAGGCCGCCGGAGCCGGCGCCGCCCTGAGCGGCGTCGCTCGGCGAGGGCGACCCCGGCGGGCGCCCGGAGGAGGCGGCGCCGGCCGAGACCGAGGAGCCGGGGGCGGGATCGTCCCCGCCGAACGGCGTCAGCGCTCCGGTTCCGGCGGCCACCGCGACCCCGCCGACCATGCCGACGGCCAGCGCGGCGGCCAGCGCGAGGCGGGCGGGGCGCAGACGGCGGGGTCCGCGGGCGGCCGCGCCCGCGCGGGCGTGCCCGATGTGCACGAGCCCGGCGTCGGCGGACCCGGACGGCTCCCGGCCCGCGGCCGCGGCACCGGCCGCGTGCGCGTCGGCGCGCTCGGCACGGACCTTGCGGAAAGCGGCCACCGCAGCGGCCTCGCCCGGCAGTTCCTCACCGGCCGGCGGGGGTGCGGGGGACAGGGCTCCGAGGATCGCGGCGAGCCGTGCGGCCTCGTCCCGGCCGGCGCCGTCGACAGCCTCCGGTGGCTCTCCGCTCAGCAAACGCTCCGCCGTCTCGCGGTCCAGCCACCCGTACTGCTCGTCGGCCATCACACATCCTTCTGCGTCCGCGCGACGCCGTGCGTCACACCTGCGGACGTCACCGCACCGCCACGTGGTTCTCTCTGGGGCGGCAGGGCGTCGAGCACCCCCGCCGATTCCGGATCGGCCCGAGGGGCGTCACCGAGCAGCTCGGCGAGCCGCTTCAGGCCCCGGTGCGCGGCCGTGCGGACGGCGCCGGGCCGCTTGCCGAGCGTCTCGGCGGCGCTCTTGGCGTCGAGTCCCACCACCACACGCAGCACCACCGCCTCGGCCTGGTCCTGCGGCAGCCTGGATATCAGGGAGAACGTTCCGTCGGTGGCGAGGGCCTCGATGGCCTCGCCGGCCGTGTCGGACTCGGCGGCCCGGCCGGTCAGTTCGGTCTCGTCGCCGCCGATGGCGGGACGGCGCCCGCGCATCCGTATGTGGTCCAGCGCCCGGTTGCGGGCGATCCGGGCGGCCCAGCCGCGGAAGCGGTCCGCGTCGCCGGTGAACCGCTCCAGGTCGCGGGCTATCTGCAGCCACGCCTCGGAGGTGACGTCCTCGGCGTCGGGGTCGCCGACCAGCGTCCGTACGTATCCGAGCAGCCGCGGGTGCACGGTGCGGTACACGGTCCGGAACGCGGTCTCGTCCCCGTCCTGTGCCGCGCGCACCGCGGCGGTCAGCTCCGCGTCGTCCCCCAGCACCGCGCGCCCTTCTGCGCCTGATCCGGCGCCGCTCTCGCGGGCCGGGTTCTCGCCGTCGTGGTCGTCCGATTGATGCTTGCGGTCACAAGCCCGCAGGTGATTGCGGTGGTCCTGCCGCCTCCGCCCCTGGCGCGAATGGCACGTTACGACCTGAAACCACTCCCCGTCCATGTCCGCCGGAGATGCAACTAAGCCGTGACACGGCGGGGTGTGACAGAAACCGCACTCGGCGCGCTGTAGGGAGTACGGGCCGCCGCGCGGCCCGTGCCGCGCGACGGCCGGGGCCTCTCCTGTGGGGGGTGGCGGCCCCGGCCGTTGCCATCGGCATCGGCCGGACGGCGCGAAGTCCCTCAGGGTCGGCGGCCGTTGGACGGTGAGCGCTTGCCGTCGGAGCGGCCCTTGTCCGCCCCCTGGCCCGCTTCCCCGCCCGCCTTGCCGTCCGAGCCCTCGCCCGCGGCCGGGGAGCCCTGCGCACCGGGACGCTTGGTGGCAGGGGCGCCGCTCCGGCCGGGTTCGGCCCCGGACCCCCGTGCGGCGCAGTACGCCGTGACGTTCCTCTCACCGCCCGCGGCGTCGATCAGACGCTTCAGGGCCGTGCTCTCCATCGCCCGGCCGCTGCCCCCGGCCCGTTCGTAGGCGCGGCAGTGCGCCTCGATGTCCCGGGCGTCCGCGGCGTTGCCGCCCTTCCCCGTCCCCGCCGCCTCCCGGCCGGGTGTCCGGCCGGCCGGGGCCGAGCCGTCGCCCGGGTGCGGGGTGCGGGGGGTCCCGGGCGGGTGCGGGGCCGGGTCGCGCGGGGCGGCGCTGGAGGAGGGCGGCCGCTCGGGGGTGTCGTCCGGTCCGTCCGCCGAGCCGCCGGCCACGCCGATCGCCGCCACGGCGACCCCGCCCAGGGTGAGGCTGGCGAGCAGCACGGACAGCGTGGTCCGCAGGGAGCGTCCGAGCAGGCGCGGTCCCCCAGGGCTCCAGTCGTCGCGCCGCCGGCGGACGTGCCGGTGCGCGGCCCCGGCGTCCCGGGCGGCCCGGAAGGCGGCCACGGCCCGCTGCTCGGCCTCGGCGTCGACGCCGTCCCGGACGAGGCACGCGACGATCAGCGCCTCGACATCGGCCTCGAGGAGGGTGTGACGGGAACCACGGCCGGCAAGCCCGCCGTCGCTTCGCCGTTCACCCATGTCCGCCCCGCCTCTGCTCGATCCGCCCGACCCGGCCCACCCGGTCTCCTCCGTACGTCCCGCCGATCGGCCCTGTTCAGAGCCCCGCGGGGTGCGTGCGCCCGGAAGCCCGGGCCCGCCGGGTGGCGGAGCCCGGGGCTCCGCTCACGTCGACTCACCCAGCGTCCGCGGCGCCTCATCCGTCACACCCGGCGCGCCGAGCCGGCTCGCGAGCCGCTTCAGTCCCCGGTGGGCGGCCGTGCGCACGGCACCCGGCCGCTTGCCCAGGACGCGGGCGGCCGCCGGTCCGTCGAGACCGACCACCACGCGCAGCAGCACCGCCTCGGCCTGGTCGCGCGGCAGCCCGCGCACCAGCTCCAGGGCCCACTCGGTGGACAGGGCCTCCAGCGCCTGGTCGTGGGTGCTCTGCGGCCCGGGCAGGTCCAGCACGTCCTGCTCCAGCGCCGACGGCCGGGGCCGTACCCGCTGCCGGCGCAAGTGGTCCAGCGCCCGGTGCCGGGCGATGGTCGCCGTCCAGCCTCGGAAGCCCGCCCCGTCGCCCCGGAACCGCCCGAGGTCCCGGGCGATCTCCAGCCAGGCGTCGGACGCCACGTCCTCGGCGTCGTCCCCGACGAGCCCGCGCAGGTAGCCGAGCAGCCCGGGCTGCACCAGCCGGTAGGCCGTCGCGAAGGCGTCCTCGTCACCCTGCTGGGCCCGTGCGACGGCCGCGCCCAGTTCCCCGTCGTGCGCCTGCGCGCGCCGGGGTTCCGCTCCCTGACCCAAGTGACGTCCTCGTCCGTGCCGCGTGCGCGATCCTCACGGTGATCAGCGCCGGTGCGCGCGGAAGTGTCACAGCGCGTCAGGCTCCCGGGTCCCGCCCACCGTTCGGGTCAATCCGACCCGCCGTCCTCGGGAGCGCGCGGCCGGACAGGTTTGGTCCAAGTGACGTACCGGGGAGTGCTGCCCGCGATGCCACCGCCCACGAAAGGCGAGCGCCGTATGACCTCCCGCCTGCTGCCCACCGCGGTCGCCACCGCCCTGGCCCTCGGTGCCCTCGGTCTGGCCCAGCCCGCCCGGGCCGACGCCTCCGACGGGGTGCACACCGTCCGGGTGCCGGACGGTGACCCGCACGACCGGTCCCTCGCCCCGCGCACCACCGAACCGTTCAGCCTGCTCGGGGTCACCTGGGACGACCCGAAGGCGCAGCTGGAGGGCACCGCTCAGGTGCGCACCCGCTCCCGTCAGACGGGCGCGTGGAGCGCCTGGCACGCCCTGGACCTCGGCGTCCGGACCCCCGAGACGGGGCCCGACCGCGACCGCGCCGGGGTGCGCGGCGGCACCCAGCCGCTGTGGACCGGCCCCTCGGACGGGGTGCAGGTGCGGGTCTCGGGCACGGCGCTGCCGGAGGGGCTGCGCGTGGACCTGGTGGACCCGGCCGGCGGGACGGACGCCGTGCACACCGGGGCCGTCGACCCGGACGCCGTGCCCCCGGCCGCCGTGCCCCCGGCCGCCGGGGCACCCTCGGCGGAGCGCCCGGCGGTGACGTCCCGCTCCGCGTGGGGCGCCGACGAGTCCCTGGTGAAGGACCCGCCCACCTACACCGCCGACACGAAGGCGATCTTCGTGCATCACACGGCGGGCACCAACGACTACGCCTGCTCGGAGTCGGCGTCGATCGTGCGGGGCGTGTTCCTCTACCACGTGAAGAGCAACGGCTGGAACGACATCGGCTACCACTTCCTCGTCGACAAGTGCGGCACCGTCTTCGAGGGCCGCGCCGGAGGCATCGACAAGCCCGTCCTCGGCGCGCACACCTACGGCTTCAACACCGCCACCAGCAGCATCTCCGTGCTCGGGGACTACTCGACGGCGACCGCCGGCGCCGCGGTGCGCGAGTCGGTCGCCAAGGTCGCCGCCTGGAAGCTCGGCCTGTACGGCCTCGACCCGACCGGGACCGTGGTGCTCACGGCCGGGGCGGACAACGGCAAGTACAAGCTGGGCCAGCAGGTCACGATGCACCGCATCTCCGGTCACCGCGACGGCTATCCGACCGAGTGCCCCGGGCAGCATCTCTACGACGACCTGCCCGAGATCCGCACCCTGGCCGCGAACGCCGCCAAGCCGGCGGAACCGGCCCCGGCCGCCCTCGGCGGCGAGGGCCCGCCCGTCCGCTAGAACCGCCTGCTGCCGCCTGCCTGCCGCCGGGGCGCGGCACCCGCCGCGTCCCGGCACAGCAGCCGCAGCGAGCCGTGCCCGGACCAGCAGCGGCGGGCCTCGTCGATCGGGTCCCACAGGCGCCCGTCGGGCGTGCGGATCCAGTGCTCGCCGCCACTCGCCCACCACTCGGCGCCGCTCTGACGCGCCATCACCTCGCCGGCGTAGGCGCCGAAGCCGCGCAGCACCTCCTGCACCGCCGCGTAGGGCGCGCCCTCGCGCCGTATCTCCTCGATCATCCGGTCGATCCTCCACAGGCTCTGCGCCGAGTAGTCGAGGCGCAGTCGTGCTCCCTCGCGCATGGTCGCCACTGTGTCCGCCGCCCAGCGCACCGGCTTGGCCGCGGCGGAAGGCCTGGTCTCCGCTTGAGTCGTCACACTCGGGAAAGCGCTCGGGAGAACCGTTTCGTCACCCCGATCCGGCGGCTTTCCCGAAGCGGCGCAGGACCACCCCATGCCGTCCGGGGGACACTCACAGGACCCTTGCAGGAGCGGGGTTTGGGCCGGGCGGCGGCACGGGAGGGCGTTGCGCGGCAGGCCCTGGCCCGGCAGGCCCTAGCCCTGCTGCCGGTTGCGGCGCGACACCACCGCGCGCAGCACCCGGCGGCCCTCGACGGAGATCTCCAGGGCCCGGCGCAGCCCGGCCGGTCCGTGCCCGGCGAGGACCTCCAGCACGATGACCTGGCGGCGCAGTTCGGCGGCGACGAGCGGCGACATGCCGTCCGTACGCCCCTCGCGGCGCGCGTCGACCGAGCCGGCCTCGTCCTCGGCCGTGTCGAGGAGGCGGTGGATCTGCAGGGAGGCCACGGAGCAGGCGTCGGCCCACGCCCGGACCGGACCGCCCGACAGCTCGGCGGGGGCGTCCCGGAGCATCCGGTGGGCGAGCACGGCGGCCTCGTCGTCCGTGCCCGGGGCGTCCAGCTTCGCCCGGGTCTGCTCCAGCCGCTCGCCCCACTCACCGGTCCCGGCGGCCTCGGTGAGACTGGCCCACACCGGCCGCAGCACCTCGTCGTCACCGCCCAGCAGGGGCACGCACCGATCCAAACAAGCCAGTCCGCTCGCGGCCAGCCCGCGCTCGTCGGCCTGCGCGATCAACTCCACCAGACTCATCCACGCCTCCCTCCGCGGGCCTTCACCAGGGCCCTGCCAGGCCCTTCCCGGCCACACCCCTCACGGATCCCGCACTTCCCCTTACTGCGTGCAACGGACCGGGAGTGTCACAGGGGCACCACGCCCAGCCGGTCGAGGAAGCGGAAGAACAGGTTTTCGGCCAGGGGGTCGGGGTCCGCGGTCAGGACGTCGGCCACGGCCTCGGCGTCCACCTCGTGCCCGGCCTCGGCAGCCCAGCGGACGGCCCGTTCGGCCGCGTCGCGCGGCTCCAGGAAGTAGTCCTCCAGAGTGAGGCCCTCCCTGCCGCCGCCCAGGTACGCGGCCGTCGCGGACCGGGCGAGGCAGGTCGTCCAGCCCCCGCTCTGCGGGGCCGCTGCCTCCAGCACCACGCAGGCGCTGTCCATCACGTACCCGAACAGCGCGGGCGCGCCGGTCTCGCCGGCGAGGGCGTTCATGCTCCCCACGTCGCCCTCGCGGCTCGCGTACTCCCACACCTGCCATCCGCCCGGCGCCGACGCCCGCCGGGTCAGGGCGTCCCGCGCCCCCGACAGCGCGGTCGTTCCCGCCAGCGGCCGGTCCCCCCGGCCCACGACGAAGTAACCCCAGTAGCCCATGTCCGGTCCCCCCGGCCTGTCCGACTCGGCTCGCGACGCCAGACCACCACAGCCGCACGGGCGGGCGCAGCCGGACGGGGCAATTCCTGCGCCGGTCAGCCGAGGCTGTCCGCCAGTGCCCGGAACTGCGCCCAGGACGCTTCGGGCTTGTCCGGGTCCCACAGCTTCTGCACCATCGCCCGCAGCGGCATCCGGATCCCGGCGGCCACCTGCGCCTCGGTCTGGGCGTTCGCCTGGTCGCACCAGACGGCGAACGACCCGCCGAGGATCTGCCCGTCGTACCGCGCGGGCACGGGGGTGGTGCCGCGCAGCACCCGTGGCGTCCACTGCTCGTAGATCCGCTGGCCGGTCGGGTAGACGAAGGTCTGCGGCTCGCCGAGCACGTAGTACAGGAACTCGTCGTTGTAGTTGATCACCTTGCGGCCGGCCTCCAGGTACTCCAGGGGTGTCCGGGCGCCGATCTCCTTGCCCGTCCAATAGGCCACCTGGATGTCCTTGCCGGCCTGCACGGACCCGCCGCGGAAGAAGCCGTCGTTCCAGGCCCGCGGGACGCGCTGGTGCTCGCGGACGGTCGCGGCCCGGTCGTTCAGCCAGCCGGTGGTGAGGTCGGCGACCGTGGCGCCGGAGCCGTACTTCTCGCGCGCCGCGGCGGCCAGCTGCGGGAAGGACGCCTCGGGGTCGGAGCGGACCAGTGCCTGGTACTCGTCGGCCCCCAGGTGCCAGGGCGTGCCGGGGAACAGCTCCGCGTACTCGTTGAGCAGGTCGTCGACGATCTCGGCGCTCTCGGCCTTGGAGATGTCGATGGCGCCCTGCACGGGCGATCCCTGCACGGTGCGCAGTTGCAGGTCGGGGTGGGCGTCGATGACCGCGCCGAGGTGCCCGGGCGAGTCGATCTCGGGCACGATCGTGATGTGCCGGCTCTCCGCCAGGTCGATGATGTTGCGCACCTGCGCCTTGGTCAGGTGCTCGGCGGAGACGATCTCCGGGTGCGTGTCGGACTCGATGCGGAAGCCCTGGTCGTCGGAGAAGTGCAGCCCCAGCTGGTTGTACTTCAGGTCGCCCAGCTCGCGGATCCGGTCCTCGATCCAGCCGGCGGTGAAGTTCTTGCGGGCGATGTCGAGCATGAAGCCGCGCACCGGCTTGGCCGGCTCGTCCTTCACCACGCCCTCGGGCGCGGTGCCGCCGTCGTGCGTCTCCTGCTTGAGGGTGCGGGTGCCGTGGAAGACGCCGGCCTCGGTGGGTCCGCTGATCTCCACGCGCCCGCCGCCCACGGTCATCACGTACGACTCGGGGTTCGCGCCCTTGCCGTCGTTCAGCGTGAGCCGCAGGTCCCCGTCGCGCTTGTCGTCCTTCTCGCCCGCGTACGTCAGTCCCAGCTCGCCGGCGACCAGGCGGCCCTCGTCGGCGAGGGCGGGGTCGTTCACGACGACCCGGTCGCCCTTCGCGGGGCGCCAGCCCGGCCCGCGCGCGGGCGTGTGCTCCCGCACGGCGGGGATCGTCCTCGGTGCCTCGGACAGGGGGTAGGAGCGGCTGGGAGCGGGGCTCGCGCCCCCGTCCGGCCCGGTCGTGCTCGGCGCGGCGGCCGCGCCCCGGGTGGACCCCGCCTCCGGCCCGGTGGACCCGCCGTCGCCGCCGGAGGCCGCCCACAGCCCGAGACTCACCCCGGCCGCGACCACCACCAGGGCTACCGCCATGGTCACGACCAGCACCTGCCGCTGCTTTCCCTGCTTCGCCGGAGCCCGGCGCCTGTGCTGATTCACACCGCCAACCTAAAACCCGATCCGGTACCGCGCGCGTCCACCACGCGTTCCGAAACTCTCTCTCCCGAGTGAAATTCGGGCATCCGTCGGACACGTCTCGGTCGCACTCGATAGCGTGACGTCACAACTCTCACAGAGTGCCCTGCTGACACACGTGACGCCCACGAGGACCCACGCTGCCCGCGCACCGTCTCCCCGATCTCCCCGGCCGGCTCGACATACCGGTGGACCCGTTCAACGCGGCCTCCACCGAGGACCTGCGCCGCATCCTCCTCCGCTGCCTGCACAGCGCCCGGTGGTCGCGGCGGGTCGCCGACCACCGCCCCTACCCGGACGTGGACTCCCTGCTCGCCGCCGCGGACGAGGCGGCCTACGACCTCACCTGGGCCGATCTGAGCGAAGCCCTGGCCGCCGAGTCCCTGCCCGCCCTCCCGCCGGACACCTACGCGGCGGCCCACACGGCCCTGGGCGCGGCCCACGCCGCCTACGAGGCCCGCTTCGGGCACGTGTTCGTCATCTGCCTGGACGGGGTGCCCCCCTCCGAGGCGCTGGACCGGATCCTGGAGACCGTCCGGTCACGATTGGCGAACGATCCGGAGGAGGAGCGGGAGGTGGTGGCCGACGAACTGCGCCGCCTGGCGAGAGAACGGCTGGTCCACGCCCTCAGAGGCGCCGGGAACCGCGCGACGGGCCACGACGGCGCCGCGCCCGGCCGGCAACCGGACATCCCGCTCCACGACCCGCGGGGCTAGGCCGTACGCATGCCAGTTTGATCACACAGCCGGACCCCCGCTCAGCGCCGCGTCGGCGCCTCGCTACGATGCTGGGGGCCGGTGGACCGTACCCGGCCGGGCCCGACCGACAAGGAAAGCCGGCGCGGCCCCAATCACCGCTCCCGGAGGAAACTTCCGTGCCGGCTGGAACGCTGTACCGCGGCCGGGAAGGAATGTGGTCCTGGGTGGCTCACCGAGTCACCGGCGTCCTCATTTTCTTCTTCCTGTTCGTTCACGTGCTGGACACCGCGCTCGTCCGTGTGTCCCCCGAGGCCTACGACAAGGTCGTGGCCACGTACAAGACGCCGATCGTCGCGCTGCTGGAGTACGGCCTCGTCGCCGCCATCCTCTTCCACGCGCTCAACGGCCTGCGTGTCATCGCCGTCGACTTCTGGATCAAGGGCGCCCGCTACCAGAAGCAGATGCTCTGGACCGTCGTCGCCCTGTGGGTCGTGCTGATGCTCGGGGCGATCTACCCCGTTCTCGGCCACGCCGCTCGTGAACTGTTCGGGAGCTGACGCCAATGTCCACGACTGACAAGACCGCAGCCGGCGTGGGCCCCGTCGAGGGCGGGGCCGTCTACACCGTCGACAACCCGGCGCCCCTCATCGAGGCCCCGCGCAAGCGCACCAAGAAGTCCCCCAGGTCCACCCGGGGCAACTTCGAGCTCGCCGCATGGCTCTTCATGCGCCTGTCGGGCGTCGTGCTGGTCGTGCTGGTCCTCGGCCACCTGCTGATCCAGCTCGTGCTGGACGGCGGCGTCTCCAAGATCGGCTTCGCCTTCGTGGCCGGCCGCTGGGCGTCCCCGTTCTGGCAGGTCTGGGACCTGCTGATGCTGTGGCTGGCGATGCTGCACGGCGCCAACGGCCTGCGCGTGGTCATCAACGACTACGCCGAGCGCGCGCAGACCCGGCTGTGGCTGAAGGCTCTGCTCTACACCGCCACGGTGTTCACCATCCTGCTGGGCACGCTGGTGATCTTCACCTTCGACCCGAACATCCGCTAGGCACGGGGCTGCGAGAATCATGAAGATCCACAAGTACGACACCGTCATCGTCGGCGCCGGTGGCGCCGGTATGCGCGCCGCCATCGAGTCGACGAAGCGCAGCCGCACCGCCGTGCTCACCAAGCTCTACCCCACCCGCTCCCACACGGGCGCCGCGCAGGGCGGCATGGCCGCCGCGCTGGCCAACGTGGAGGAGGACAACTGGGAGTGGCACACCTTCGACACGGTCAAGGGCGGTGACTACCTGGTCGACCAGGACGCCGCCGAGATCCTGGCGAAGGAGGCCATCGACTCCGTCCTCGACCTGGAGAAGATGGGCCTGCCGTTCAACCGCACGCCGAACGGCACCATCGACCAGCGCCGCTTCGGCGGTCACAGCCGCAACCACGGCGAGGCCCCGGTCCGCCGCTCCTGCTACGCGGCCGACCGCACCGGCCACATGATCCTCCAGACGCTGTACCAGAACTGCGTCAAGGAGGGTGTGGAGTTCTACAACGAGTTCTACGTCCTCGACCAGCTGATCACCGAGGTCGACGGCGTCAAGAGGTCGGCCGGTGTGGTGGCGTACGAGCTGGCCACCGGCGAGATCCACGTCTTCCACGCGAAGGCCGTGATCTACGCCTCCGGCGGCTGCGGCAAGTTCTTCAAGGTGACGTCCAACGCGCACACCCTGACCGGTGACGGCCAGGCCGCCGTCTACCGCCGGGGCCTGCCGCTGGAGGACATGGAGTTCTTCCAGTTCCACCCGACCGGCATCTGGCGCATGGGCATCCTGCTGACGGAGGGCGCCCGCGGTGAGGGCGGCATCCTCCGCAACAAGGACGGCGAGCGCTTCATGGAGAAGTACGCGCCGGTCATGAAGGACCTCGCGTCCCGTGACGTCGTGTCCCGCTCCATCTACACGGAGATCCGCGAGGGCCGCGGCTGCGGTCCCGAGGGCGACCACGTCTACCTCGACCTGACGCACCTGCCGCCGGAGCAGCTGGACGCCAAGCTCCCGGACATCACCGAGTTCGCCCGCACCTACCTCGGCATCGAGCCCTACACGGACCCGATCCCGATCCAGCCCACCGCGCACTACGCGATGGGCGGCATCCCGACCAACGTCGAGGGTGAGGTCCTGGCGGACAACACCACGGTCGTCCCGGGCCTGTACGCGGCCGGCGAGGTCGCCTGCGTGTCCGTGCACGGCGCCAACCGCCTGGGCACCAACTCGCTGCTGGACATCAACGTCTTCGGCAAGCGGGCCGGCATCGCGGCGGCGGAGTACTCGCAGAAGGCGGACTTCGTCGAGCTGCCGGAGAACCCGGCGGAGCTCGTGCTGGAGCAGGTGGAGCGGCTGCGCAACTCCACCGGCGCCGAGCGCGTGGCGGAGCTGCGGCGCGAGCTGCAGGAGACCATGGACGCCAACGTCATGGTGTTCCGCACCGAGCAGACCATCAAGACGGCGGTCGAGAAGATCGCGGAGCTGCGCGAGCGCTACAAGAACGTGGCGATCCAGGACAAGGGCAAGCGGTTCAACACGGACCTGCTGGAGGCCATCGAGCTGGGCAACCTGCTCGACCTCGCCGAGGTCATGGCCGTCTCCGCGCTCGCCCGCAAGGAGTCCCGCGGCGGTCACTACCGCGAGGACTACCCGAACCGCGACGACGTCAACTTCATGCGGCACACCATGGCGTACCGCGAGGTCGGCGCCGACGGCTCCGAAACCGTCCGTCTCGACTACAAGCCGGTCGTCCAGACCCGCTACCAGCCGATGGAGCGTAAGTACTGATGGCTACCCCCGTTCTGGACAAGGAAGACGCGGCCGGCAAGCCCGAGCCCGGTTTCGCCGACTCCCCCTACATCACGGTCACCTTCCGGGTCCGCCGCTTCAACCCCGAGGTCGCGGCCGAGGCCACCTGGGAGGACTTCCAGGTCGAGATCGACCCGAAGGAGCGTGTGCTCGACGCCCTCCACAAGATCAAGTGGGAGGTCGACGGCACGCTGACGTTCCGCCGCTCGTGCGCGCACGGCATCTGCGGGTCGGACGCGATGCGGATCAACGGCAAGAACCGTCTTGCCTGCAAGACCCTCATCAAGGACATCAACCCCGAGAAGCCGATCACGGTCGAGCCCATCAAGGGCCTGACGGTCCTGAAGGACCTCGTGGTCGACATGGAGCCGTTCTTCCAGGCGTACCGGGACGTCATGCCCTTCCTCATCACGAAGGACACGAACGAGCCCACGCGTGAGCGGCTGCAGTCCGCCGAGGACCGCGAGCGCTTCGACGACACCACGAAGTGCATCCTGTGCGCGGCCTGCACCACGTCGTGCCCGGTCTTCTGGAACGACGGGCAGTACTTCGGCCCGGCCGCCATCGTCAACGCGCACCGCTTCATCTTCGACTCGCGCGACGAGGCCGGCGAGCAGCGCCTGGAGATCCTCAACGACCGCGAGGGCGTGTGGCGCTGCCGCACGACCTTCAACTGCACGGACGCCTGCCCGCGCGGTATCGAGGTCACGAAGGCGATCGCCGAGGTGAAGAGGGCGCTCATCACGCGCCGCTACTGAGCCCCACCGCTCGACCGCTCGACCGGAAGGCCCCGTCACCGCTGGTGACGGGGCCTTCTCCCGTTCCCGGCCCTCCCCATTGTGTTGAACATGTTCAAAAAGAGGTCTACAGTCATCTCCGACAGCGTTTTGAACGTGTTCAAGAAGGGTGGGGGCAATGGACCGCACGGTCGTCGCCTACGTCATCTACCTGCTGGTCAGCATCGGTCTGACCATCTGGGTGGCCCGCACGCTCAGCCGGAACGGCAGGATCTTCCTCGCCGACGTGCTGCACGGCAACGAGAAGCTCGCCGACGCCGTCAACCACCTCCTGGTGGTCGGCTTCTACCTCGTCAACCTCGGGTTCGTCGCGCTGTACCTGAGCGACGACGAGACCATCACCGACACGCGCGGCGTCTTCGAGGCCCTGTCGACCAAGCTCGGTGTGGTGCTCCTCGTGCTCGGCTTCATGCATCTGGCCAACGTCTACGTGCTCAACCGCATCCGGCGCCGGGGCGCGATGGAGCGGGAGCAGGTGCCGCCCGTCCCGCCGCAGGGCTGGGTCGCCCCGCAGGCCCAGGTCTGAGCGGAGACCACCCCGTGAACGCCACCACACCGGCCGGGCGGCCCGCCGCCGCCCCGGTCCGCCGGCTCACCGTCCTGTACGACGCCGAGTGCTCCCTGTGCGCGTTCCTGCGCGACTGGCTCCTGCGGCAGCCCCACCTGGTGCCGCTGGAGCCGGTCCCGGCCGGCTCCGAGGAGGCCCGGCGGCGCTTCCCCGGGCTGGACCACGCGGCGACCCTCGACGAGATCACCGTCGTCGGGGACGCCGGGCAGGTCTACCGGGGCCCGGCCGCCTGGGTCGTCACCCTCTGGGCGCTGCGCGGGCACCGGCGTCTCGCCCACCGGCTCAGTACCCCCGCCGGAGCCCTGCTGGCCAGGGGCGCGGTCCTCGCCGCCGCCAAGTGGCGCGGAGCGCAGGGGAACCGGGGGCAGGGCGGCGCCGGTCCGTGGGGCGGCCGGGTGTACCGGCGGGCGGACGGCTGGTCCTACGCCCCGGACACCGGCTGGACCTACGGCAGCCCCGGCTGCGCCGACGGGAGCTGCGCCCCCCGGCAGGCACCGGGGCGCTGACGTTAGGCTCTCTTTCCGTGCCCGCGAAGAACGACGGCCCCGACGACGGCGCCAACCCGACCAAGTCCGAGCAGACCCGCGCACTGATCCTGGAGACGGCCATGCGGCTGTTCCAGGAGCGCGGTTACGACAAGACGACCATGCGGGCCATCGCCACGGAGGCCGGGGTCTCCGTCGGGAACGCGTACTACTACTTCGCGGGCAAGGAGCACCTGATCCAGGGCTTCTACGACCGGATCGCCGCCGAGCACCAGGTGGCCGTCCGGGAGATCCTGGCCCGGGAGACCGACCTGGAGGCCCGGCTCGCCGGGGTGCTGCGCGCCTGGCTGGACATCGCGGCGCCCTACCACGAGTTCGCGGTGCAGTTCTTCAAGAACGCCGCCGACCCGGACAGCCCGCTCAGCCCCTTCTCCCCCGAGTCCGAGCACGCGCGCCAGGAGGCCATCAGCGTGCACCGGCACGTGCTGGCCGGGGCGACGAAGACCAAGGTGCCCGAGGAACTGCGGGACATCCTGCCCGAGTTGATGTGGCTGTCCCAGATGGGCCTGTGCCTGTACTGGATCTTCGACCGGACCGAGGGCCGCGAGCGCAGCTACCGGCTCGCGGAGCGGGGCGCCCGGCTCACCGCACGCGGCGTCTCCCTGGCCCGCTTCCGGGTGCTGCGCCCGCTCGTGCGCGAGGTGCACGAGCTGTTCACGGACTTCCTGCCGGGGATGACCCGGGCGATCCCGGACCCGGCGGCACGCCGCGAGGACACGGCACCCCGGGACGGCTCCTAGGGCCTGCCCCGGGGACGCCTACGCCTGCTTCGAGGCCAGTTCGATCACCGTGACGTCCGAGGGCGCCCCCACGCGCGTGGGCGGGCCCCAGGCCCCGGCGCCGCGCGAGACGTACAGCTGGGTGTCGCCGTAGCGCTCCAGGCCCGCGAGGGTGGGGTTGGCGCCGGACGCGACGAGGTTGCCGGGCCAGAGCTGGCCGCCGTGGGTGTGGCCGGACAGCTGCAGGTCGACGCCGTGCTCGACGGCGTCGTGGATCTGCACGGGCTGGTGGGCGAGCAGCACGCAGGCCCGGGCGGTGTCCCGGTCGCCGAGCGCCCTGGCGAAGTCGGGGCCCCGGCCCTCGTCCTCGCCGGCCACGTCGTTGACCCCGGCCAGGTCGAAGTGGGGCATCTCCCGGCGGGCGTTCTCCAGGGGGATCAGTCCGAGCCGGCGCACCTCCTCGACCCACTGCTCGGCGCCGGAGAAGTACTCGTGGTTGCCGGTGACGAAGTAGGACCCGTGACGCGCCGTCAGCTGTGCGAGCGGGGCGGCGGCGGGACCGAGGTCCTTCACACTGCCGTCGACCAGGTCGCCGACGACGGCGATCAGGTCGGGCTGGGTCGCGTTGACGGTGTCGACGACCTTCTGGGCGAAGCCGCGGCCCAGGACGGGCCCGAGGTGCACGTCGCTGACGACGGCGATCCGGTAGCCGTGCGCGGCGCGCGGCAGCTTGGCCAGCGGCACGGTGACCCGCTTGACCTTCGGCCCGCGCAGGACGCCGTACGTGCCGTACCCGACGGTTCCGACGGCGGCGGCAGCGGCGGTCCCGGCGACGACCCGGGAGACGAAGAGGCGGCGGGAGGGGCCCGAGGCCGCGGCGGGGGCCGGGCCCGTGGCCGTGGGCGGCTCGGCGGGGCCGCCGGACGCGGGCGCGGGGCCCGCCTGCGGGTCGGCCGTCGCGGTGCCGGCCGGCCCGCCGGGCACGGCGACGCGCTCGGTCCGCGACGGGGGCGCCGGCTCCGGCGCCTGGCCCCGGGACCCGGCCCGCCGTCGCAGGAACCGGCCCAGCAGCGGCCGGACGAGCTCCCCGGCCAGCACCGCCAGCAGGAGGTACATCGACAGCGCGAGCCACAGGAAACCCGGCCAGGCGAGGGTCCGCTGGAGCCAGAAGGGGGCGCCCGAGCGTTCGGCGACCAGGGCCGCGATCGCCAGGACCCAGCCGCCGGCGATCAGGACCGCGCCCGCGCGGCGCAGGGGGCCAGGGCCCCGGGTGGTGTCGCGGAACAGGCGGCGCCACACGTACCAGTTGGCCGTCACGATGACGGCCAGGACCAGCAGGGCGACGAGCACGAAGACGATGGCCACGGTGTCGTGTCTCCCGATTGCCGTTATGACGTCCGGCGCAGTGCGCGCAGACCACGCAACCCGATGGCCCCGACGATCGTCCCCAATACGAAGGACACGACGGCGAGCAGCAGGTGCACCCAGAAGTAGGCCGTGGGACGGCCGTCGTCGAAGGCGAGCCCGCTGCCGTCCGCGGCCAGGTTCTTGACGAAAGTGATCCAGATGACCCAGCTCCACACCCCGAAGGCGAGCAGGAACCAGGAGACGGGGCGGCTGAGCTTCATGCACCCAGTATCGCCAGGGCCTGTCCGGTTCCGTTCGCGGGGTGGGGCCGGGGGCGGGACTTCCCCCCGCACGGCATGTACGTTTCCGATCGTGCCCGCACCGAAGAAGACCGCCGGGCGATCCCTGCTGGTCGCCTCCGCCGTTCTGTCGTCCCTCGCCCTGACCGCGCCGGCCGCCGTCGCGGCCCCCAAGCCCTCGGACAGCCCCTCGGCGAGCCCGTCGGCCACGCCCCCGGCGTCGATGTCGACCGTGGGCGGTGCCCGGCTCGGCAGGCCGGGGACGCAGGTGAACCTGGCGAGCGGTGTGCCGGTGCTGCCCAAGGGCGTCAGCGCCCGCTCCTGGATCGTCGCCGACGCCGAGACCGGTGACGTGCTGGCCGCGCACAACGCCCACTGGCGCCTCGCCCCGGCGAGCACGCTGAAGATGCTGTTCGCCGACACGCTGCTGCCGAAGTTCCCCAGGACCGGCAAGCACAAGGTGGTCCCCTCCGACCTGGCCGGGATCGGCGCCGGGTCCAGCATGGTCGGGATAAAGGAGGAGGAGACCTACACCGTCCACGACCTGTGGCTCGGGGTCTTCCTGCGCTCGGGCAACGACGCGGTGCACGTGCTGTCCGCCATGAACCAGGGCGTCGACAACACCGTCCGGGAGATGAACGAGCACGCCGTGGAGTTGCAGGCGCTCGACACGCACGTGGTCAGCCCGGACGGCTACGACGCCGAGGGCCAGGTCTCCTCGGCCTACGACCTGACGCTGATCGCCCGGTCCGGGATGCAGAAGAAGGACTTCCGCGAGTACGCCGCCACGGTCTCCGCGAAGTTCCCCGGCGAGACGAAGAAGGGCAAGAAGGGCAAGTCGGTGCGCGAGTCCTTCGAGATCCAGAACACCAACCGGCTGCTGTCCGGCGACTCGGACGTGCCCGTCTACCAGGGCATCGCGGGGGTGAAGAACGGCAACACCACCAACGCGGGCGCCACCTTCACGGGGGTCGCCGAGCGGAACGGCAAGGTGCTGCTGGTGACCGTCATGAATCCGGAGAAGCCGGAGCACAACGAGGTCTACAAGGAGACAGCCCGGCTCTTCGACTGGGGCTTCAAGGCGGCCGGGAAGGTGCAGCCGGTGGGTGAGCTGGTGCCGCCGCGGAGCGCCGCCCGGCCCAGCGCCCAGCCCGGCGCGAACCCCTCCGGGGAGGCCGGGGGCGCCGGGAGCGGCGCCGGGACCGGCGGCCGGCCGGTGGCCGGCGCCCCGGCGGCGGGCGGCTCCAGCGGGATGGGCACCGCACTGGGCATCACCGGCGGGGTGCTGGTGCTGCTCGTGGGCGGCGCGTTCCTGGTCAACCGCCGCTGGCCGCTGCCGGATCTGGTGCGCCGCCGGACCCGCCCGTGAACGCGGGGACCTCGTCCCGCTTGCTCTGCGTCGCCGTCCAGGAGGCGCAGAACAGCACCAGTTTCGAGGTGAAGTTGATCCACAGCAGCAGGGCGACGGGCACGCCGAACGCGCCGTACATGCTCTTCGCGGCCACGCCCTGCAGATAGCCGCTGAGCAGCAGCTTGAGCAGTTCGAAGCCGACCGCTCCGGTCAGCGCCGCCACGAACAGGCGGTGGCGCGTGGGCTCCACGCCGGGCAGCAGGGTCAGGACGTAGAGCAGCAGCAGGAAGTCGGCGAGGACGGCGACCAGGAACGCGGCGATGTGCAGCAGCACGCCGCTGAAGCCGCCCTCGTCGATGCCGAGCTGCCGGGTGATCCAGCCGACCATCGCGGAGGCGACGGCGGAGGCGGCGATGGTCAGCAGCAGCGCGCCGCCGAGGCCGATCAGGACCCCGGCGTCCTTGCCGTAGCGCACGAGGGGGTTCTCCTCCTCGTCGGGCAGCTCCCACACCGCCCGCAGGCACTCGCGCATGGAGCCGGCCCAGCTGACGCCGGTGAAGAACAGCACCGCGCCCGCGATCAGCCCGACCGTGCCCGCGTTGTCGACCAGACCGGCGATGTCCAGCTGGTCGGAGATGCCGGGCACCTGCTCGGCGATCTTGTCCTGGAGCTGGTCCTGCTGCTCGGTGCTGAGCGTGGCGGCGGCGATGGTGGCCGACACCGTGAGCAGCGGGAAGAGCGCGACGAAGCTCGTGAAGGTCATCGCGGCGGCCAGCCGCGTCCACTTCACCCGGTCGAGCCGCTCGTACGACCGCCACGCGTGGGTGATCATCAGCCGCTCCGCCCACGGCCCGACCACCGGGAGTCTTTTCAGCCAGTCCATGATCCGACTCTGCCCTCCGCCCGGAACACCCATGTACGGGTACCCCAGAACCGCAGGATCGTGGCCAGGGCCATGCCGACCACCGCGCCGGAGACGGTGTCGGCGCGCTGGGAGGTGAGGCCGAGGCCGTAGTGGCTCACGGCGAGGCACAGCAGCTGCACGGCGGCGCCGGCCAGGTTCACCGCGGCGAACACCGCGCAGGGCAGCAGGCCCCTCGGCCGGCGGTCGCGGTAGGGGCCGAGGGCGTTGCCCGCGTAGGCGACGGAGCAGGCGGCCAGGAAGGACAGCGCCTTGGCGGTGAGCGGGCCGCACCCGGCCGGGCCGCGCAGGCCGGTGAACAGGGCGAGGTCGACGGTGTAGGCCAGCAGGCCGACGCCGGCGAAGCCCAGGACCTCCCGCCGCAGCGGCGATCCCGGGCCCCACGCCGCGCGTGCGGTCACCAATTGGCCACCGCCAGGGCGTACATGGCCGCCCAGGCCACGCCGATGAGGGCGAGGGCCCGGTCGCGCAGGACGACGTCCTCGGGCTCCCCCGCCGTGCCCCGGTCGGCGAACACGGCGTAGCGGAGGACGGCCAGGATGAAGGCGACCATGGACAGCTGGCGCCAGGGCAGCACGCTGGTGTGCGGGACGCCGCCCTCCTCCATCGCCCACAGGCAGTAGCCGAGGACGGCGACACCGGCCGCGAGCTGCCAGACGAAGCGCAGGTAGCCGGTGGTGTACTCGGTGAGCAGCGCGCGGGTGGCGCCCGCCTTCCCGGCCATCTGCACGGCCTCGGAGTAGCGCTTGGCCGCGACCATGAACAGCGCGCCGAACCCGGTGGTGATCAGGAACCAGCGCGAGAGGGGGATGCCGAGGGCGAGCCCGCCGACCATGGCCCGCATCAGGAACCCGGTGGTGACGACCGCGAGATCGACCACGAGGACGTGCTTCAGGCTGATGCAGTACGCCAGTTGCAGGGCGAGGTAGGCGGTCAGCAGGGCGGCGACGGCCGGGCCGCACAGCCGGGCGGCCGCGACGGGCGCGAGGACGCCGAGGGCGCCGCCGACGGCGTAGGCGACGGGTACCGGGACCTGCCCGGCCGCTACGGGGCGGTGCCGCTTGACCGGATGGGCGCGGTCGGCGTCGGCGTCGCGGGCGTCGTTGACGAGGTAGACGGCGGCGGCGCAGGCGGTGAACAGCACGAAGACCAGGCCGAGTTGCGCCATGGCGTGTGCGGTGAACAGTTCGCCCGCCGCCGCCGGGGCGGCGATCACGAGGACGTTCTTGACCCACTGCCGGGGCCGGGCGGTTCTGACCAGGCCGGCCAGGAGGCCGCCCTTGCGGGGCGGTGCGGGCCGCTCCTCGCGGGTGCGCTGCCGCAGGACGGCCGTCTCAGTCACGGGGGGCTCCCGCCGTCATCCAGCGGGCGCCGAGCCGGGCCGTGAGCGCGCCGAGGGCCGCGCCGGCGGCGACGTCCGAGGGGTAGTGGACACCGGCCACCAGGCGCGAGACGCACACGGCGGCGGCGAGCGGCGGAACGGCACGCGCCCCGAGGGCGCCGAAGGCGACGGCGGCGGCCGCCGCGGACGTGGCGTGGGAGCTGGGGAAGGAGTGCCGGCCGGCGGTGCGCACCAGGGGCTCGACGTGCGCGGGGCGCGGACGGCGCACGATCCTCTTCACCCCCATGCTGACGAGGTGCGCCCCGGCGGTCAGGGCCGTGCCGCGCAGCCAGGCGCCGCGTCTCCTGCGGTCCACGGCGGCTCCGGCGAGCCCGGCCGCGAGCCAGAGCGCCGCGTGCTCCCCCGCCCAGGACAGGGCACGGGCGGCGTCCGCCACCCGCGGGTCGCTGCCGCAGTCCCTGAGCGCCGAAACGATCCGGTGGTCCATGTCGTGCAGGTCGTCGAGGTCGTCCATGTGGACTCACTGTTCACGCCAACCCGCCATGAACTACGGCAATATTGAGCGACATCCCATTAATCACCCATTTCGGGGAGGGGTGCCATGTTCCCGAACTGATAGCCCACAGTGGGGCGATACGGTCACGGACATGTCTGCCGACACCGATTACGTCTCCGACGACATGGGCTTGGACCACACCACCGTCACCGGCTGGGGTCGCACCGCCCCCACCGCCGCCCGGCTGATCCGGCCCCGGACGTACGAGGAGGCCGCGGCAGCCGTCCGGGAGTGCGGGGCCCGCGGCGGGATCCCGCGGGGGCTGGGCCGGGCGTACGGGGACGCCGCGCAGAACGCGGGCGGATCCGTGCTCGACATGACGGCCCTGGACCGCATCCACGCCATCGACGCCGACGGCGGCACCGTCCTGTGCGACGCGGGCGTCTCGCTGCACCGGCTGATGCAGGTGCTGCTGCCGCTCGGCTGGTTCGTGCCGGTCACCCCCGGCACCCGCTACGTCACCGTCGGCGGGGCGATCGGCGCCGACATCCACGGCAAGAACCACCACGTCTCGGGCTCCTTCGCCCGGCACGTCCTCGCCCTCGAACTGCTCACCGCCGACGGCGAGATCCGCACGGTGATCCCCGGCACCCCGCTCTTCGACGCCACCGCCGGCGGCATGGGACTCACCGGGGTAATCCTCACCGCGACCGTCCGGCTCCAGCCGGTCGAGACGACCCTGGTGTCGGTCGACACCGAGCGGGCGGCGGACCTGGACGACCTGATGGCCCGGCTGGCCGCCACCGACCACCGCTACCGCTACTCGGTGGCCTGGATCGACCTGCTGGCCCGGGGCGCCTCGACCGGGCGCGCGGTGCTCACCCGCGGCGACCACGCGCCCCTGGACGCGCTCCCCGCCCGGCTGCGCCGCGACCCCCTGGCCTTCCGCACCTCCCGCCTGCCTCCCGCACCCGCCGTCCTGCCCGAGGGCCTGCTCAGCCGCACGACCGTGGGCCTGTTCAACGAGCTCTGGTACCGCAAGGCCCCCCGGGCCCGCACCGGGCAGCTCCAGCGGATCTCCGCGTTCTTCCACCCGCTGGACGGCGTGCCGCACTGGAACCGCGTCTACGGCCGCGGCGGCTTCGTCCAGTACCAGTTCGCCGTCGGCTACGGCCAGGAGGACGCCCTGCGCCGCATCGTGCACCGCATCTCGGCCCGCCGCTGCCCGTCCTTCCTGGCCGTCCTCAAGCGCTTCGGCGAGTCCGACCCGGGCTGGCTGTCGTTCCCGGTGCCCGGCTGGACGCTGGCGCTGGACGTCCCGGCGGGGCTGCCCGGCCTCGGCGCCTTCCTCGACGAGCTCGACGAGGAGGTCGCCGCGGCGGGCGGGCGCGTCTACCTCGCCAAGGACGCCCGCCTGCGCCCGGAGCTGCTCGCGGCCATGTACCCGCGCCTCGGGGAGTTCCGCACGCTGCGCGCCGAACTGGACCCGCACGGCGTGTTCGTGTCCGACCTGGCCCGCCGCCTCCATCTCTAGGCAACCACCAGGTCCCCAGGCAACCACTAGGAGCTGTCATGAAGGACGCCTTCGGCCTCCCCCAGTCCCTGCTCGTCCTCGGCGGTACCTCCGAGATCGCGCTGGCCACCGCCCGCCGGCTGATCGCCCGCCGCACCCGCACGGTCTGGCTGGCGGGCCGGCCCTCGCCCGCGCTGGAGGAGGCCGCCGGGCACCTGCGCGAGCTCGGGGCGGACGTGCGCACCGTCGCCTTCGACGCCCTCGACCCGTCCGCGCACGAGGCCGTGCTGGAGAAGGTGTTCGCCGAGGGCGACATCGACATGGTGCTGCTCGCCTTCGGGCTCCTGGGCGACCAGGCGCGCGACGAGCGCGACCCCGAGGCGGCGGTACGGGTCGCCCAGACCAACTACACCGGCGCGGTCTCGGCGGGCCTGGTGTGCGCCCGGTCCCTGCAGTCCCAGGGGCACGGCTCGCTGGTGGTGATGTCGTCCGTGGCGGGCGAGCGGGCCCGCCGCGCCAACTTCATCTACGGCTCCAGCAAGGCCGGCCTGGACGCCTTCGCGCAGGGGCTCGGGGACGCGCTGCACGGCACGGGCGTGCACGTCATGGTCGTCCGCCCCGGCTTCGTGCGGACGCGGATGACCGCCGGGCTGCCCGAGGCGCCGCTGGCGACCACGCCCGAGGCGGTCGCGACGGCCGTGGAGCTGGGGCTGCGGCGCCGCTCGGAGACGGTGTGGGTGCCCGGCCCGCTGCGCGTGGTGATGGCGGCCGTCCGGCACCTGCCGCGCGCGGTGTTCCGCCGGCTGCCGCTCTGAGTCCCGCGGCGCGGGGCCGTCAGCGGGTCGGGACCGAGCCGCGCTCCGCGCGGCCGGTCTGCGGCGGGACCACGGAGCTGCCGAAGGGGAACTCGCGCAGCTTGCGCCACACGCCGTCGGGGCCCTGCTCGTAGAGGGCGAAGCCGGTGCAGGGCCACTCGGCCTCGTAGCCGGCGAGTTCCTCGAAGGCCCGGTCCATCGCCGCCTCGTCGATGCCGTGGGCGACGGTGACGTGCGGGTGGTACGGGAACGCCAGTTCCCGTGCGACCGGCCCGGCGGGGTCGCGGAGCTGCTCCTGGAGCGCCGTGCAGGCGTCCGCCCCGGCGACGACCCGGACGAACACGACCGGCGACAGCGGCCGGAAGGTGCCCGTGCCGGACAGCCGCATCGGGAACGGCCGGCCGGCCGCGGCCACCTCGGTGAGGTGCGCCTCGACGGCCGGCAGGGCACTCTCGTCGATCTCGGTCGGCGGCAGCAGGGTGACGTGCGTGGGGATGCCGTGAGCAGCGGCGTCGCCGAAGCCCGTGCGCAGCTGCTGAAGCCGGCTGCCGTGAGGCTCCGGGACCGCGATCGACACACCGATCGTTACGGTCCCCACGTCGTCTCCTGTCATGTCAGTGTGGCCGCTGATACGACCACCCGGTTATCGACTGTACGGCCACGAGGGGGTTACGGGCAGGCGCAACGGGAGTGATGTACAGCGCTGTTCGGTGCTGCGGCCGTACGCCGGGGCGGGTTCAGTGCTTGGCGGGCAGGAAGCCGACCGCGTCGTACGCCCGGGCGAGGGTCTCCGCGGCGACCGCGCGGGCCTTCTCGGCGCCCTTGGCCAGGACCGAGTCCAGCGTCTCCGGGTCGTCCAGGTACTGCTGGGTGCGCTCCCGGAACGGGGTGACGAAGTCGACCATGATCTCGGCGAGGTCGGTCTTGAGCGCGCCGTACATCTTGCCGGCGTACTTCTCCTCCAGCTCGCCGATGGTCTCGCCGGTCAGGGTCGAGTAGATCGTGAGCAGGTTGCTGACGCCCGGCTTGTTCTCGGCGTCGTAGCGGATCACGGTGTCCGTGTCGGTGACGGCGCTCTTGACCTTCTTGGCGGTGGCCTTCGGCTCGTCGAGGAGGTTGATGAGGCCCTTCGGCGTGGACGCCGACTTGCTCATCTTGATCGACGGGTCCTGGAGGTCGTAGATTTTCGCCGTCTCCTTGAGGATGTACGGCTTCGGGAGCGTGAAGGTCTCGCCGAAGCGGCCGTTGAAGCGCGTGGCGAGGTCCCGGGTGAGCTCGATGTGCTGGCGCTGGTCCTCACCGACCGGGACCTCGTGCGCCTGGTAGAGCAGGATGTCCGCGACCTGGAGGATCGGGTACGTGAACAGGCCGACCGACGCGCGCTCGGCGCCCTGCTTGGCGGCCTTGTCCTTGAACTGCGTCATCCGGCCCGCCTCGCCGAAGCCGGTGAGGCAGTTCATGACCCAGGCGAGCTGGGCGTGCTCGGGGACGTGGCTCTGCACGAAGAGGGTGCAGCGGTCCGGGTCGAGACCGGCCGCCAGGAGCTGGGCGGCGGCCAGGCGCGTGTTCGCGCGCAGGTCCTTCGGATCCTGCGGGATGGTGATGGCGTGCAGGTCCACGACCATGTAGAACGCGTCGTGGGTCTCCTGGAGGGCCACCCACTGGCGGACGGCGCCGAGGTAGTTGCCGAGGTGGAACGAGCCGGCGGTGGGCTGGATACCGGAGAGCACGCGGGGTCGGTCAGTGGCCATGCCCACCATTCTCTCAGGTCCCGGGCCCCGATCCGGAACCGGCCGGAAACAGCCGGGGCCCCGTTTCCCGGCGCGGTGTAACAAGGGTGGGGCACCGGCGGCTCGGCCGGGTGCGGTGGACCGGGGGGGACCGATGGGGGCACGGGGCGGAGTCCGGTGGGGGGCGGGTGCGGTCGTGGCCACCGTGCTGGCGGTGGGACCGGCCGCTGCCGGTGCGCGGGCGCTTCCCGCGCGGGAGCCGGGCGTGCCCGACGTGGCCGTGGTGATCGCCGGTAGTACGGGACGGACGGTGGCGGTGCGGTCGGGCGACCCGGTCTTCGCGCGGCTGTGGCAGGTGCTGCAGCCGCTGCACACCCGGACCGAGCGGGTGCCGGAGGACTGGACGGAGGGGCGGTTCCCGCCCGTGCGGTTCACGGTCGTGTGGGGCTTGTCGGGGGTCGGCGGGTGGCCCGCCACGAGCCGGCCGCCCGGTGGCGACGTGGCCGTTGAGCGCCAGGACCAGCTGGTCGTCGCACCGGACGGCACGCCCTGGGTGCGGTCCGACCCCGCGCCGGCCGTGGAGGACGACGACATCCGCTGGCACCGGGCGCCCCGGTCGGCCCTGCGGCGGCTCGGCCTGGCGCCGCTGCTCGGCGGCGCGGGGGACGGCTCGGACGGGAGCGCCGGCGCGGCGGCCGGTGCCGGCGGCGGCGCGGTCCGCGACGACGTCCGCTGGGCGGTCGCGGGACTGGTGACCGGACTCGCCGCCGGCGTCGGCGGCACGGTGCTCGGCCGCCGCGCGGCGGCCCGGCGCGAAGCCGGACCGCCGCGGGAGGAGTCGCGCCGGGTGCTGTACGACCTGGACGAGTGAGCCCGCGGCCGGGGCGGGGCCTCAGCCCAGGTCGATCTCCGGGTACAGCGGGAAGCCGGCGACCAGGTCCGTGGCGCGCTGGGAGATCTCGTCCGCCACCTTCGCGTCGAGGACGTGGGCCGCCTTGGAGGGGGCGCCCGACTTGGTGGTGCCCGCCTCGGTGGCGGTGAGCACGCGGTCGATCAGGCCGGCCACCTCGTCCATCTCCGCCGTGCCCAGGCCGCGGGTGGTGAGCGCGGGCGTGCCGATGCGGATGCCCGAGGTGTACCAGGCGCCGTTCGGGTCGGCGGGGATCGCGTTGCGGTTGGTGACGATGCCCGACTCCAGCAGCGCGGCCTCGGCCTGGCGGCCGGTGAGGCCGTAGGAGGAGGCCACGTCGATCAGGTTCAGGTGGTTGTCGGTGCCCCCGGTGACCAGGGTCGCGCCGCGGCGCATCAGGCCCTCGGCGAGGGCGCGGGAGTTGTCGACGATGCGCTGGGCGTAGTCGCGGAAGGACTCCTGGCGGGCCTCCGCGAGGGCGACCGCCTTGGCGGCCATCACGTGCGGCAGCGGGCCGCCGAGGACCATCGGGCAGCCGCGGTCGACCTGGTCCTTCAGCGAGTCGTCGCACAGCACCATGCCGCCGCGCGGGCCGCGCAGCGACTTGTGGGTGGTCGTGGTGACGATCTGGGCGTGCGGGACCGGGTCGAAGTCGCCGGTGAGGACCTTGCCCGCGACCAGGCCGGCGAAGTGCGCCATGTCGACCATGAGGGTCGCGCCGACCTCGTCGGCGATCTCGCGCATGATCCGGAAGTTCACGAGACGGGGATAGGCCGAGTAACCCGCGACGATGATCAGCGGCTTGAACGTGCGGGCCTGCGCGCGCAGCGCCTCGTAGTCGATCAGGCCGGTGGCCGGGTCGGTGCCGTAGGAGCGCTGGTCGAACATCTTGCCGGAGATGTTCGGGCGGAAGCCGTGGGTGAGGTGGCCGCCGGCGTCGAGGGACATGCCGAGCATCCGCTGGTTGCCGAAGGCCTGGCGCAGTTCGGCCCAGTCGGCGTCGGTCAGGTCGTTGATCTGCCGGACGCCGGTCTTCTCCAGGAAGGGCACCTCGACGCGGGCGCCGAGCACGGCCCAGAAGGCGACGAGGTTGGCGTCGATCCCGGAGTGCGGCTGGACGTAGGCGTGGCGGGCGCCGAAGAGCTCCTTGGCGTGTTCGGCGGCCAGGGACTCGACGGTGTCGACGTTGCGGCAGCCGGCGTAGAAGCGGCGGCCGATCGTGCCCTCGGCGTACTTGTCGCTGAACCAGTTGCCCATGGCCAGGAGGGTGGCCGGGGAGGCGTAGTTCTCGGAGGCGATCAGCTTGAGCATCTCGCGCTGGTCGGCGACCTCCTGGCCGATGGCGTCCGCCACGCGGGGCTCGACCGCGCGGATCACGTCGAGGGCGGCGCGGTAGGCGGTGGAAGCGGTGGAGAGGGGCTCGGCGGGCATGTGTGGACCTCCGGGACGTTGCGTTCGGCGTTCACGGTACGGCCCAGGCGCACGGCTCTGTCCTGCTCGGGCCGCTCCCCGATGGTTCGTCCATCCCAGCGCGCCAGTCACGGCCCTCGGTCAGCCTACCGGGTGGCCCCGCGCCGAAGGCGTCGGCCCACCCCCGCTCAGAGGATCACGTGGGGCAGGAACCGCGCGTACTCGTCCGTGACCAGGCCCGAGGACTCGCGGATGCCCAGGCCCGCCGACTCGTCCTCCACCACCCAGGCGCCCAGGACCACGCGGTTGCCGTCGAAGTCCGGGAGGGGGGCGAGCTGCTGGTAGCAGCAGGGCTCGTCCCGGAGGGCTGGGGTGGATCCGGGCTCGTGGACGGTGACGCCCGCGCCCTCGCGGCCCAGCAGCGGCTTGGCGACCCAGCCGGTGGCGGTCAGGTCACGGGGTCCGTCCAGGTGGGCGGGGAGCAGGTTCGGGTGGTCCGGGTAGAGCTCCCACAGGATCGCCAGGAGGGCCTTGTTGCTGAGGAGCATCTTCCAGGCGGGCTCGATCCACAGCGTGGAGCCGGTGCCGCCGCCGTTGTCCAGGGTGTCCAGGACGTGGTCGGCGAAGCGGTCGGTGGTGAGCCACTCCCAGGGGTAGAGCTTGAAGACGCTGCGGATGAAGCGCAGGCGCAGGTCGACGAAGCGGCGGGAGAGGCGGTCCCAGCCGATCTCCTCCACGGAGATCCAGTCGGTCTCCAGGCCGGCCTGCTCGGCGGTCTCCTTCAGGTAGGCGACCGTCATCAGGTCCTCGCCGAGTTCGTCGGCGGAGGAGTGGGCGAAGTACAGGGGGCTGCCCGGCGGGAGGAGGGCCGCCTGCTTCTTCCACGCCCCGACGAGGCGTTCGTGCAGGGAGTTCCACTGGTCGGCGCCGGGGAAGCGCTCCTCCATCCAGAACCACTGCGGGGACGCGGCCTCGACCAGCGAGGTGGGGGTGTCGGCGTTGTACTCCAGCAGCTTGGCCGGGCCGGTGCCGTCGTAGCGCAGGTCGAACCGGCCGTACACGGACGGCAGTTCGGCTCGGCGGTGCCAGGCCTCGGCGACCGCGCGGGCCACCCGGGGATCGGTGATGCCCAGATCCGCGAAGCGGTCCTCGGCGACGATGTGCCCGGCGGCGGCCAGGCACATGCGGTGCAGCTCCTCGACGACCTCCTCCAGCGCCTCGACCTCCGGCAGGCCGAAGACGTAGTAGGCGCTCTCGTCCCAGTAGGGGCGCAGGGAACCGTCGGGGTAGCGGGTCAGCGGGTAGATCAGGCCCTGGTCCTCGACGGTGCGCTGCCAGTCGGGGCGCGGGGTGATCGTGCGGCGTTCCATCCTCCCGGTGCCCGTCAGCCGCCGCTGCTGCCGCCCGAGCAGCCGAAGCCGCCCCGGTCGACGGCCTCGCTGCGGCTGAAGGTGCCGTCGTCGGCCCAGCCGTTGCTCACGTCGGCGTCGTAGTACCAGTCGGCGTCCCTGCTCTTGCCGATCTTGCGGCCCTTGCCGGACGAGGAGCCGGCGGACGTGCAGTTCTTGTCGGCGACGACCTTGTAGCCGTTGAGGTAGTCGTAGCTGTCGCGGTCCACGCAGCGGCGGTCGGGGTCGGAGCCGCAGGCGGACAGGGCGGCCGCGAGGACCCCCATGCCGCCCAGGACCACCGTGCTGGAGCGCAGCCGTCGTCGTGTCTCGGCCATGTGCGATCCCCCTGTGATTCTCCCCGTTGTGCACTGACGAGCGGTCAGCCTAGAGAACTTCGCGGGCGGGCGCGCATGCCCCCCTGCTTCCGGCCGCTGTCCTACTGTCGATACGTGATCTTTGGAATGGTTTGCGCCCTTGGTGCGGCGGTGTGCTTCGGTACGGCGACGGTGCTGCAGGCGATCGCCGCCCGGGCCGCCGCGGCGAGCGGCCCCGGCGGGGACGTGGCGCTGCTGTGGCGGGCGCTGCGGCAGTGGCGGTATCTGGCCGGGCTGGCGCTGGACGGGCTCGGGTTCGTGCTGCAGATCCTGGCGCTTCGCTCGGTGCCGATCTACGCCGTCGGGGCGGCGCTGGCGGCGAGCCTGGCGGTGACGGCCGTGGTCGCCGCGCGGCTGCTGAAGGTGCGGCTGAGCCGGCTGGAGTGGACGGCGGTCGGCGTCGTGTGCGCCGGGCTGGCACTGCTGGGGCTGGCGTCCGGGGAGGAGGGCGACGAGACCGGGCCGGCCTGGCTGAAGTGGGCGCTGCTCGGGGCGGCGGCCGGGGTGCTGCTGCTGGGTGCGGCGGGCGGGCGGCTCCCGGAGCGCGGGCGCGCCCTGGCGCTCGGTCTCGGGGCCGGGCTGGGTTTCGGGGTGGTGGAGGTGGCGGTACGCCTCATCGACGGGCTGACGCCCGCGGCGCTGTTCACCAACCCCGCGTTCTACGCGCTGCTGCTGGGCGGCGGCGCCGCGTTCCTGCTGCTGACCTCGGCGCTCCAGCGGGGCTCGGTGACGACGGCGACCGCGGGGCTGGTGCTGGGCGAGACGGTGGCGCCCGCGCTGATCGGCGTGATCTGGCTCGGCGACCGCACCCGCCCGGGCCTGGGCTGGCTGGCGATCCTCGGCTTCGCGGTGGCGGTGGCGGGCGCGCTGGCCCTGTCACGCTTCGGGGAGGCGCCGGTGGAGCCCGAGCAGGGGGCGGCACGGGGGCCGGCCGAGCAGGGGGCGGCCGGTGGTGGGGACGCGGGAGGACGACGGCCCTGAGGAACACCGGGCCCGCGCCGACGCCCGCGTGGCGTCAGCCCGGCAGGGTTGCGCACAGGGCGTCCAGGGCGCCCGACCAGGCGTGGTCGGGCGGGGTGCCGTAGCCGACGACCAGGGCGTCGAGCGGCTCCACGCGGGCCGCGGGGTCGCGGTAGCGGGCCAGGCCGTGCAGGGCCAGGCCACGCCAGTTGGCCGCCTGGACCACCGACTGCTCCGCACCGGGCGGCAGCCGCAGCAGCACGTGCAGACCGGCCGCGATGCCGGTGACCCGGGCCTGCGGGGCCCGGGCCGCGACGGCGGCGACCAGGGCGTCCCGGCGGCGCCGGTAGCGCAGGCGGGCGGCCCGCACGTGCCGGTCGTAGGCGCCGGAGGTGAGGAACTCGGCCAGGGTCAGCTGGTCGAGCGCGCCGCAGGTGTCGACGTCGCCCTTGGCCGCGGCGACCTCCCCGGCCAGGTCCGGCGGCAGCACGGCCCAGGCCAGCCGCAGCCCGGGCGCCAGGGACTTGCTCGCCGTGCCGAGGTAGGCCACCCGGTCGGGGTCGAGGCCCTGGAGCGCGCCCACGGGCTGCCGGTCGTAGCGGAACTCGCCGTCGTAGTCGTCCTCCAGGACCAGCGCGCCGGTGCGCCGCGCCAGCTCGACGACGGCCGCCCGGCGGTCGCGGTGCAGCGGTACGCCCATGGGGAACTGGTGGGCCGGCGTGAGGAGGACCGCGTCGGCACCGGGGACCGCGGCCGGGTCGGTGCCCCGCGCGTCGAACGGCAGCGGCGTGGTGGCCAGCCCGGCGCCGGTCAGCAGGTCCCGGTGCGCGTCCAGGCCGTACGACTCCACCGCCACCGTCCGGGCTCCGCGGGCGCGCAGGACCGTGCCGAGCAGCCGCAGCGCGTGCGCGAACCCGGCGCACACCACGATCCGTTCGGGGTCGGCGCGCACGCCCCGGGCCCGGGACAGGTACCCGGCGAGTGCGGCCCGCAGCTCGGGGCGTCCACGCGGGTCCCCGTAGTCGAGGGCGTGGTAGGGGGCCGCGGCGAGGGCCCGGCGGGCCGCCCTGAGCCACTCCGCCCGGGGGAAGGACGCGAGGTCCGGGCTGCCCGGGCGCAGGTCGTAGACAGGGCGGCTGCGCGCACGGGGCTGGGCGTGCGCCGCCGTGCCGGACGGCGGGGCGGGCGGTGTCCGCCCCGGCGGCCGGGCGGGCGCGGCCGGGGCTCCCGTGGCGACCCGGGTCCCCGAGCCCTGCCGGGCCGTGAGCCAGCCCTCGGCGACCAGGTCGGCGTAGGCGTCGGCGACCGTGTTGCGCGCGATGCCGAGGTCGGCGGCGAGCGCGCGGGAGGAGGGCAGCCGGGTGCCGGGGGCCAGCCGTCCGGAGCGCACCGCCTCGCGCAGGGCGCCGGTCAGCCCGCGCCGCAGGCCCGGCCCGGTCGGTTCCAGATGCAGGTCGATGCCCAAAGTGGCCCAGGGTTCCGCCATGGAAATGGACCATACTCCTGGGCTGCCTGCTGCCTAGGGTCGACGGCATGACGACGCACACCGACGACACGGCCCCCGTGGAGTACACCCCCGAGCAGCCCGCCCGGCTGGAATGGGCCAAGCACGCGCCCGAGGTCTACAAGGCGATGGTCCGGCTGGACACCGCCGCCCGCAAGGGCCTGGATCCCACGCTGTACGAGCTGGTGAAGATCCGCGCCTCCCAGATCAACCACTGCGCCTTCTGCCTCGACATGCACACCAAGGACGCCCTCGCCGCGGGCGAGAGCGTCGAGCGGATCGTGCAGCTCGGCGCGTGGGAGGAGTCGCGGCACTTCTACACCGCCAAGGAGATCGCGGCGCTGGAGCTGACGGAGGCCGTGACCGTGCTGACCGACGGTTTCGTGCCGGACGAGGTCTACGAGCGGGCGGCGAAGCACTTCGGCGAGGCCGAGCTGGCCCAGGTCGTCGCCGCGATCACGGTGATCAACGCCTGGAACCGCTTCGGCGTGACCTGCCGGATGGCGCCGGGGCACTACCGGCCCGGGCAGTACAAGTGACCGCTGCCGAGGCGTTCCGCGCCCTGCACCACCACAGGGCGCCCGGTGATCCGCTGGTGCTGCCCGGGCCCTGGGACGCGGCCAGCGCCCGGGTCTTCGAGGAGGCCGGGTTCCCGGCGCTGGCGACCCCAGTGCCGGGGTGGCCGCCGGTCTGGGGTACGAGGACGGGCAGGTCCCCGCGGCTGAGATGTTCGCCGCGGTCGCCCGGATCGTCCGGGCCGTCGAGGTGCCCGTGTCGGCGGACGTCGAGGGCGGGTACGGGCTGGCGCCGAAGGAGCTGGTGGAGCGGCTGCTGGAGACGGGCGCGGTCGGCTGCAACCTGGAGGACTCCGAGGCCGGGGAGCTGAAGGACCCGCGCGCGCACGCCGACTGGCTGGCCGGGGTGCGGGATGCGGCCGGGGACCGGCTGTTCCTCAACGCGCGCGTGGACACCTTCCTCCGCGGGGTGGGCGACCCGGACCGGGCCATCGAGCGGGCCGCGCTGTACGTCGCCGCCGGGGCCGACTGCGTGTACCCGATCGGCGCGCCGCCCGAGGTGCTGCCGCTGCTGCGCGCCGGGATCCAGGGGCCGATCAATGCCGTGGCGCCCGCCGACGGCGGCCCCTCGCCCGCCGAACTCGGCGCACGAGGGGCCACCCGGATCACCTTCGGGCCGGGACTCCAGCGGCGTGCCGCCCGCGCCCTGCGGGAGATCGCCGACGGGCTCCTGGCGTAGGCGGGCTCAGGACAGCCACTTCCTCCAGGTGGACTCGTGGCTGTCCACCCACTTCTTCGCCGCGTCCTCGGGGGACATCTTCTTGTCGGCGATCATCAGGGAGACCTCGTTCTGGTCCTCGGTCGTCCACCTGAACTTCTTCAGGAAGGCCGCCGCCTTGCCGCCCTTCTTCGCGAAGTCCGCGTTGAGGTACTTCTGGAGCGGGGTGTGCGGATAGGCGCAGGCGACCTTCTCCGGGTCGGCGTCGCAGCCCTCCTTGTACGGCGGCAGCTTCACCTCGGTCATCGGGACCTTCTCGAAGAGCCACTGCGGCGAGTACCAGTAGGTCAGGAAGGGCTTCTTCTCCTTGGCGAACTGCTTCATCTGCGTGATCTGCGCCGCCTCGGAGCCGGCGAACACCACCTGGTAGTCCAGCTTCAGGTTCTTCACCAGCGCCTTGTCGTTGGTGACGTAGGACGGCGAGCCGTCCATCAGCTGGCCCTTGCTGCCGCTCTCCGGGGTGCGGAAGAGGTCGGCGTACTTGTCGAGGTTCTTCCAGTTCGTGATGTCCGGGTGCTGCTCGGCGAGATACGTCGGGACGAACCAGCCGATGTGGCCGGTGACGCCGAGTTCGCCGCCGGGCGCGATCGTCTTCTTGTCCTTGACGTAGCGCTGTTCCTGCTCGGGATGGCCCCAGTCCTCCAGGAGCGCGTCGACGCGGCCCTGGCTGAGGGCGTCCCAGGCGGGCACCTCGTCGACCTGGACGGTGTCGACGCGGTAGCCCAGCTCGTGCTCCAGGAGGTACTGGGCGACGGCCACGTTGGACTGGGCGCCCACCCAGGACTGCACGGACAGGGTCACGGTCCTAGCACCCTGCGCGTTGGCGAAGGGCGAGGCCTGCTTGGTCATGTCGGCGGCACCGCAGCCGGTGAGCAGCGCCAGGGAACTCACCGCGGCGATCGCGGCAGTGGTACGGACGCGCATGTCAGGCTCCCTTCCTCGCGCGGCGTTCGGTGGGCTGGGTCACCCGGTCGAGCATCAGGCCGAGGCAGACGATCGCGCCGCCGGCCACCAGACCGGTCGCCAGGTCGCCCTGGGCGAGGCCGAAGACCACGTCGTAGCCGAGGGCACCGCCGCCGACCAGGCCGCCGATGACGACGACGGCGAGGACCAGGACGAGGCCCTGGTTGACGGCGAGCAGCAGCGCCGGGCGGGCCAGCGGGAGCTGCACCTGCCGCAGCTGCTGCCAGCTGGTCGCGCCGAGCGAACGGGAGGACTCCAGGGCGGCGGGGTCGACCTGGCGCAGGCCCTGGGTGGTGATGCGGACGACGGCCGGCAGGGCGTAGACGATCGCGGCGGCGACGGCCGGGGCGCGGCCGACGCCGAACAGGGCGACGACCGGAATGAGGTACACGAACTGCGGCATCGTCTGGAACACGTCGAGCACGGGCCGCAGGGCTCGCTCCAGCCGGTCGCTGCGCGCCGCGGCGATACCGACGGCGAAGCCGACGACGAGGGTGACGGCGACGGCCGCGAGGACCTGCGAGAGGGTGTCGAGGGAAGGCTTCCACACGCCGAGGACGCCGATGGCGGCCATGGCGAGGACGGCCGTCAGGGCGGTGCGCCAGGTGCCGATGACCCAGGCCAGGGCGGCGACGGCGAGGAGGACCGCCCACCAGGGCAGCCACTGCAGGCCGTCGCGCATCGGGTCCAGGACCCACGTGGTGAAGTGGCCGGCCCAGTCGGCGGTGCCGCCGATGACGGGGACGCCGGAGTACAGGTGGGCGGTCATCCAGTCGACGGCGCGGTTGACGGGCTCGGCGATGCCGACGACCCAGGCGTCGGGCCAGTCGAGGCGGCCGGCGAGCCGTCCGGCGACCGCCACGGCGACGACGCCGGCGAGGGCGTACAGCCAGCCGCGTCCGCTGTGCGGCTCGGGGTCGGCGCCGAGCCTCTCCCCCGCCGCGCCGGTGACCCGGTCCAGGACGACGGCCAGCAGCACGATCGGGATGCCGGCGGCGAGCGCGGCACCGACGTCGACGGAGGCCAGGGCCTGGTAGACGCGGTCACCGAGACCGCCCGCGCCGATGACGGCCGCGATGACGGCCATGGACAGCGCCATCATGATCGTCTGGTTGACGCCGAGGAGGAGTTCCTTGCGGGCCAGCGGGATCCGCGCGGTCAGCAGCCGCTGGCGGGCGGTGGCGCCGAGCGACTCGACGGCCTCCAGCACCTCCTTGTCGGCGCCGCGCAGTCCGAGCGAGGTCAGCCGGGCCATGGGCGGGGCGGCGTAGACGACGGTGGCCAGGACCGCCGCGGGGACGCCGATGCCGAAGACGAGGACGACGGGCAGCAGGTAGGCGAAGGCAGGCAGCACCTGCATGGTGTCCAGCACCGGGCGCAGGACGCGGTCCATCCGGTCGGACAGCCCGGCGGCGAGCCCGAGCAGCACGCCCACGACGATCGAGGCGAGGACGGCGACCACCATCAGGGCGAGCGTCTGCATGGTCGGCACCCACATGCCGAGCAGTCCGCAGGCGAGGAAGGCGACGGCCGTGCCGAGCGCCAGCCTCACCCCGGCGACCCGCCAGGCGACCAGGGCGCCCAGGGCGGTGACCCCGGCCCAGCCGACGGCGAGGAGGGTGAGGTAGACGGCGCGGACGGCGAGGACGACGACGTTGCTGACGTGGCCGAAGAAGTAGAGGAACAGCGGGTGGCTGTCGCGGTTGTCGATGATCCAGTCGCTGGTCCTGGCGAGCGGCTCGGACAGGTCGACGGTCAGGGCGCCCGGCCAGGTGCCGCTCGCCCAGCGGGCGTTCGCGAGCGGCACGAGGACGGCCGCGGCGACCGCGAGCAGCAGGAGCTTGCGCACGGTCGGGTTCCTCAGCAGTCCGGGCAGGCCCGCGCGCGGCGGGTTCGCGGTGAGCGTGGCCATCACACCGCCTCCTTGGGCTGCTCCGTCCCCGGTGGAGCGGGCTGCTCCGTGCCGGCGACCACACCGAGGAGCGTGTCGGAGTCGACCACGCCGACGCAGCGGCCCTGGTCCACGACGCGGGCCGGTGCACCGGCGCGGGCGACCGCCTCGATCGCCTCGGAGACCGTCGCCTCGGGCCGCAGCGCGGGACCGCTGCCGTCCTGGCCGGCCGTGGGGCGGCGCATGGCGGTGCGGACGGTCATGACCTGCTCGCGCGGGACGTCGCGGACGAACTCGCGGACGTAGTCGTCGGCGGGCGCGCCGACGATCTCCTCGGGGGTGCCGAGCTGCACGACCCGGCCGTCGCGCATCAGCGCGATGCGGTCGCCGAGCTTGAGGGCCTCCTGGAGGTCGTGGGTGATGAAGACCATCGTGCGGCCCTCCTCGTGGTGCAGCCGGACCACCTCCTCCTGCATCTCGCGCCGGATCAGCGGGTCGAGCGCGCTGAACGGCTCGTCGAACAGCAGGACCTCGGGGTCGACGGCGAGGGCGCGGGCCAGGCCGACGCGCTGCCGCTGGCCGCCGGAGAGCTGGCCGGGGCGGCGGTGCTCCATGCCCTCCAGGCCGACCTTGGCGACGACCTCCGCGGCCCGCTCGCGCCGCTCGGCCTTGCCCATGCCCTGGATCTCCAGGCCGTAGGCGACGTTGTCGAGGACCGTGCGGTGCGGCAGCAGGCCGAAGTGCTGGAAGACCATGGCGGCGCGGTGGCGCCGCAGTTCGCGCAGCCGGGAGCGGTCCATGGCGCGCACGTCCTCGCCGTCGATGGCGATGGTGCCGGCCGTGGGCTCGATGAGCCGGGTCAGGCAGCGCACCAGGGTGGACTTGCCGGAGCCGGACAGGCCCATGACGACGAAGACCTCGCCCTTGCGCACGTCGAAGGTGACGTCCCGGACGGCGGCCGTGCAGCCGGTGCGCGAGCGCAGCTCGGCCGGGTCGAGGGCGGTGAGTTCCGGGTCGGCGGGGATGCGCTCGGCCTTCGGGCCGAACACCTTCCACAGTCCCTCCACCGAGAAGACGGGCGTGGTGTCCATGGTCTGCTCCGTGGGGGGTTCGAGGGTCGCGGTCATCGGGAACCACCACCGATCAGCTCGGCGGCACGCTCCCCGACCATGAGCACGCCGATCATGGGGTTCACGGTGGTCATGGTGGGGAAGACGGAGGCGTCGGCGATGCGGATGCCCTCCAGGCCGCGCACGCGCAGCTCGGGGTCGACGACGGCCTGCTGGTCGTCTGCGGCGCCCATCCTGCACGTCCCGGCGGGGTGGTAGACGGTGTGGGCGACCTTGCGGGCGTACTCGCCGAGCTCCTCGTCGCCGGTGACGTCCGGGCCGGGGGCCACCTCGCGCTTGAGCCAGCCGGCCAGCGGCTCGGTCTTCGCTATCTCACGGGCGATCCGGATGCCGTCGACGAGGGTGCGGCCGTCGTAGTCGTCCTCGTCGGTGAAGTAGCGGAAGTCCAGGGCGGGCTTGACGTCGGGGTCGGCGCTGGTGAGGTAGAGGCGTCCGCGGCTCTTCGGCTTGGGGATGTTCGGGGTCATGGAGACGCCGAACTCGGGCCGCCGGTAGCCCAGTCGCTCCGGGTTGTCGGTGAAGGGGATCTGGTAGAAGTGGAACATCAGGTCCGGGTGCGGGAGTTCGGGGTCGCGCCGCACGAACAGGCCCGCGTCGGAGTCCATCGCGGAGTTCTCCGGGAGGGGGCCGTTCGTCTCCCAGACGATGACCGACTCGGGGTGGTCGAGCAGGTTCTCGCCGACGCCCGGCAGGTCGTGCGTGACGGGGATGCCGAGCTTCTCCAGGTCGGCCTTGGGGCCGATGCCGGAGTGCATCAGCAGCCGGGGCGAGTCGACGGCCCCGGCGCACAGCAGCACCTCGTTGCGCGCCTTGACGAGGATCTCCTCGCCGTCCTTGGTGCGCACGTGCACGCCCTCGGCGCGGTTGCCGTCCAGCTGGAGCTTGTACGCCCAGGTCTCCAGCAGGAGTGTCAGGTTGGGCCGCTCGTCCATCACCGGGTGGAGGTAGGCCACCGACGCGGAGGACCGCTTGTTGTTCTCGGGGTGGTAGGCGAGGTCGAAGAAGCCGACGCCCTCGGTGAACGGCTTCTTGTTGAAGCCCTCCACCCGCGGGACGCCGAGTGCCTCCTGGGCCGCGTCGACGAAGTCGCGGGCGATGGCGTTCCGGTCCTTCTCGTCGACCGGGACGATGTTGTTGAGCAGCCGGGCGAAGTAGGCCTCCATCTGCACCGCGCCCCAGCCCTCGGCGCCGGCGGCCTCCCACTCGTCCCAGTCGGCGGGCAGCGGCTTGAAGGCGATCAGGGTGTTGTGGGAGGAGCAGCCGCCCAGGACGCGGGCGCGGCTGTGCCGGATGTGCGAGTTGCCGCGGGGCTGTTCGGTGGTCGGGTAGTCGTAGTCGAGTTCGCCGCCCAGCAGGCCCATCCAGCGGCGCAGGGTCAGCACGTCGTCGCGGCCGACGTCGCTGGGTCCGCCCTCGATGACGGCGACGGTGACGTCGGGGTTCTCGGTGAGTCGGGAGGCGATCACGGAACCTGCTGTTCCGCCGCCTATGACGACGTAGTCGAATTCATGGGTGTGGTCGGACATGAGGGTGGTACTCCAGGAGAGCCGGGACGAGTGTGCTCGTCGGGGACAGGGTGCGGAGCCGTGTGAGCCGTCGTTCGCGGGGCCGTCCGTGAGGGGGACTGCCGCTCGGGGGGCCGCCGTTCGCCGGGCCGCCGGTCTCGTGGGGGCACCGGAGCGGAAGGACGTCGGGTCGGGACAGGCCGGCGGGGCGCGGGTGCCCCGGTCCGCTCAGCCGGCGAACCAGCGCACCGGCTTGGGCGCGAGGTTCTGGTAGACGTGCTTGGCCTCTCGGTACTCGGCGAGCCCGGCCGGGCCCAGTTCGCGGCCCACGCCGCTCTTGCCGAAGCCGCCCCACTCCGCCTGCGGCAGGTAGGGGTGGAAGTCGTTGATCCAGATGGTGCCGTGGCGCAGCCGGCCGGCGACGCGGCGGGCCCGGCCCGGGTCGGCGGTCCAGACGCCGCCCGCGAGCCCGTACTCGGTGTCGTTGGCCAGCGCGACGGCCTCGTCCTCGGTGCGGAAGGTCTCGACGGTGAGGACCGGCCCGAAGACCTCCTCGCGCACGACGCGCATCTCGCGGTGGCAGTGGTCGAGGACGGTCGGCTCGTAGAAGTAGCCGTTCTCCGGGCGCTCGGGGGACGGTTCGGGGCGCTTGCCGCCGCAGCGCAGCACCGCGCCCTCCTCGAGGGCGGAGGCGACGTACGCCTCGACCTTGGCGCGCTGCTGCTCGGAGACGAGCGGGCCGCATTCCACGCCGTCGCCGGTGCCACGGCCGAGACGGATCTTCCCGGCGCGGCGGGCGAGTTCGGCGACGAACCGCTCGCGCACGGACTCCTCGACGATGAGGCGGGCACCGGCCGAGCAGACCTGGCCGCTGTGGATGAAGGCGGCGTTGAGGGCCTGGTCGACGGCGGTGTCGAAGCCCTCCTCGGTGGCGCAGGCGTCGGCGAAGACGACGTTGGGGTTCTTGCCGCCGAGTTCGAGGGCGACCTTCTTCACGGTGGGTGCGGCGGCCTGGGCGACCTTGGTGCCGCTGACCAGTCCGCCGGTGAAGGAGATCAGGTCGACGTCGGGGTGCTCGGACAGGCGCGCGCCGACCGAATGGCCGGGCCCGGTCACGAGGTTGGCGACACCGGCGGGCAGTCCGGCCTCGACGAGCAGGTCGATCAGCGCGACGGTGGTCATCGGCGTGATCTCGCTGGGCTTGACGACGAAGGTGTTGCCGGCGGCGAGGGCCGGGGCGATCTTCCAACTGGCCTGGAGCAGCGGGTAGTTCCAGGGCGTGATCATCGCGCAGACGCCGACCGGCTCGTGCACGACGACGCTGTGGACGTCCGGCGAGCCGGCGTCCACGACCCGGCCCGGGGCCTCGCCCGCCACCAGGTCGGCGAAGTAGCGGAAGGCGTCGGCGACGCAGTCGATGTCGACGCGGCCCTCCTCGACGGTCTTGCCCGCGTCCTGGGCCTCCAGCCGCCCGAGTTCGTCGCGGTCGCGCACGAGGAGGTCGGCGACGCGGCGCAGCAGCGCGGCACGCTCGGCGACGGGGGTGCGCGGCCACGTGCCCTCGTCGAACGCCTGCCGGGCCGCGGCGACGGCCAGGTCGGCGTCCTTCTCGTCCCCCTCCGCGACGAGGGCGAAGGGCACGGCGTCCGCGGGGTCGATGATCGCGCGCGTGTCCCCGGAGAGGGCGGCCCGCCACTCTCCTCCCGCATGGATGGTTTCGCGCGCCTGAAGTTCGGTACTTTCCGCCATGATCGCTCTTCGCCTTCCGTTCCTGATCAGCGTCCCTGTGTCACATACGTGTCACTAAGGGACCGAGTTCGCCTGCCCGACTCCCTGGATTGCATGCGCCTGCGCGACCGAAAGTGCGCTGTGTCACGGGAGATGTGGGCAAACCAGGGCATAACGTCCGGCGATCGCCTGCACCCGGGTGTGGCCGGAAAGGAACGGGAACGCGTGCAGGCCCCGCACCGGGGAACCGGTGCGGGGCCTGCGCGGAGGAAGCGGTCGGCCCGGATGGGCCGGGGTGTCAGATGAGGCCGAGGGCGCGGACCGCCTCGCGCTCCTCCTCGAGCTCCTTGACGGAGGCGTCGATGCGGGTGCGCGAGAACTCGTTGATGTCCAGGCCCTGGACGATCTCGTACTTGCCGTCCTTGCAGGTGACGGGGAAGGAGGAGATCAGGCCCTCCGGGACGCCGTAGGAGCCGTCCGACGGGATGCCCATGGAGACCCAGTCGCCCTCGGCGGTGCCGTTGACCCACGAGTAGACGTGGTCGATGGCGGCGTTGGCGGCGGAGGCGGCCGAGGAGGCGCCGCGGGCCTCGATGATGGCGGCACCGCGCTTGGCGACCGTCGGGATGAAGTCCTCGGCCAGCCACTTCTCGTCGTTGACGACCTCGGCGGCGTTCTTGCCGGCGACGGTCGCGTGGAAGATGTCCGGGTACTGCGTGGCGGAGTGGTTGCCCCAGATCGTCAGCTTCCTGATCTCGGAGACCGGGGTGCCGGTCTTCTTCGACAGCTGCGTCAGGGCGCGGTTGTGGTCCAGGCGGGTCATGGCCGTGAACCGCTCGGCCGGGACGTCCGGCGCGGCGGCCTGGGCGATGAGGGCGTTGGTGTTGGCCGGGTTGCCGACGACCAGGATCCGCACGTCGTCCGCGGCGTGGTCGTTGATGGCCTTGCCCTGCGGCTTGAAGATGCCGCCGTTGGCCTCCAGCAGGTCGCCGCGCTCCATGCCCTTGGTGCGGGGGCGGGCGCCGACGAGCAGGCCGACGTTGGTGCCGTCGAAGGCGACGTTCGGGTCGTCGGTGATCTCGATGCCCTGGAGGAGCGGGAACGCGCAGTCGTCCAGCTCCATGGCCGTGCCCTCGGCCGCCTTCAGCGCCGGCGTGATCTCGAGGAGGCGCAGCTTCACCGGCACGTCCGCGCCGAGCAGCTGACCGGAGGCGATGCGGAAGAGCAGGGCGTAACCGATCTGGCCGGCCGCGCCGGTGACGGTGACGTTCACGGGAGTGCGGGTCATGGCGTTCTCCGTATGACAGCTGGCGGTAGGGGCGGGGTCCCTGCCCCGGACATGTGATCGATCTCTTGGCGTCAAGAGATCCGACCAGCGGTCAGGCTATCGCGCTCCCGGGATCCCGGGCCGCCGGGTCGGTGTGGCCCGGCCCACAACCCCTCCCCCGGCCCGCACGGGAAGCGGCCGCCCGTCCGGGAGAGGAGGACGAAGGCGGCCGCAGGAGGGGGAACCGACCGAGCCGGACTCCCGTGGGGGTACGCTCCGCCTGCCCCGATCCGCCCGGCCCATGCCCGCCCCGGGCACATTTCCGGCCACTTCCCTGCCCGGGGCCCGGCCGCGCTGCCGGGCGTCACCTCCGGGATCGGGGCCCGGACGCACTCTCCCGTGCGTCACCTCCGGGATGGGGCCCGGATGCGCTCCCCCGCACGTCACCACCGGGACCGGGACCCGGACGCACTCCCCCCGCGTCACCTCCGGGGATTGGGGCCCGGACGCACTCCCCCGCGCTCCACCACCGGGACCCGGACCCGGACGCACTCCCCCGCGCGCCACCACCGGGACCCGGACCCGAACGCGCTCCCGCGTCTACTTCGTGCAGCCCCGGCCGCCCGCTGCCAGGGTCGCGCACGCCTTGGCGTCGGCGGCGCTCCGCACCGGGACCATCGGGGTGTACGCGATGGTGTCGCCGGTCGCGGTGATGCTCCCGGACTGCTTCCTCCCGCCCGCGCTGATCTTGACCTCGTCGCCCTGCGCGGCCCCGGTGATCCGGCCCCAGGCCGCCTTGCAGGTCTCGCTGTAGCGGACCTCCACGACGGTCGTGCCGACGGTCGCGGTCGTGGCCGTGGTGACCCGGTCGCCGCTGCACCCCATGTTCTCCGCGTCCTTGCCCGCGCAGCTGTCGCCGCTGCACTTCACGCCGGGCGGCAGCTGTGCCTTGGCCGTGGCGGTCGGGGACGGCGACGCGCCGCCCTCGCGCGCCTCGTCGTCCCCTCCGCCCCCGGTCAGGTAGAGGGCGCCGGCGATCACCACGAGCACACCCACGGCGGCCGCGACGAAGGTCGCGGTCCGGCGCCTGCCGGCGGCCGGTGCGGCCCCGTCGGCCGGCCGGGCCCCGGCGGGGACGGCGTCCTGCGGGGGTTCACCGGACGCGCCGGCGTCGGCCGGACGGGAGCGGTCGCCGGAGGGCGTGGAGGGGCTCGCGGGGCCGGAGCCGGACCGGCCGCCCGTGCCGTCACCGGCGCCCGCCGGGCGGCCGGCCGGCGACGGCCCCTTGTACCCGGCCAGCCCCCAGGAGTTGACGTCGCCCGCCCCGCCCCGGCCGCCCTCGCGCGGAGCGCTTCCGGTGGAGTCCTGCACCTCGGGCGCGGTGGGCTGCACCGGCACGCTCGGCGCGACCCCGGCGGGACCCGCGATCCCCGGCGTGACCGTGGCGCTGCCGCCGCGGCGGGCGGGCCGGCCGCCCGGGGAGGCCGCCGTGCCGCCACCGGACGCGCGCGCGGCGTCGCCGAAGTCCTGCCCGCCGAACTCCCCCAGCGCCGCGCGCGCCTGGGAGATCCGTATGGCCTCCATCGTCATGTCGTGCCGCATCTCCGAGCGGCTCCAGGCGCGTTCGGCGAGCTCCCACATGGTGGTCAGGTGCAGCGGATTGGTGCCGGTGACCTCGGCCAGGGCCACGACGGCGCCCTTCGGCGCGAGCAGCCGGCCGTTCAGATAACGCTCCCAGGACGTCTTGCTGTAGCCCGTGCGGTCCGCCACCGACGCGATGCTCAGCCCGCTGCGGTCCACGAGCCTGCGCAACTGGCTGGTGAACTCCCTGATCTGCGGATCGAGCTCATCGGGCAAGGCCTTCCAACGAGGCATTGCGTCCCCCCTCTTCCCCCCGGTCGTGCTGATGTTTCCCCGCGCCCTGCGCGCCCCCCGCGCGCGGCGGCCCTGGCCGAGTCCCGGTGTGGCTACCCACTGGGATGCGCCCACGCAGGATCTCAGTTCCCGGCTCCGGGGCGCACAGGAGCGCGGATACCGCGCGCAGAAAGACGCCGAGCCGTCCCGATTGTCCACGCCCGAACCGGTGTCACACCACTTCGTGCAGAATCGGACGCCGGACGTACCGGAACCGTCACTTCCGTGCCACAGCGCTCTGACAGCCGTTGAACAGGCCGTTCGCCGTGCAGGAGATTGTTCCTACGGCGGCGGCCCGTCCTTCCTCGGGGGAGAGGACGGGCCGCCGCTCAGGTCATCCGCTGGTGACGGTGAAGTGCAGGGTGTCCTTGAGGAAGGGGATCTGCAGCCACGGGTTCGGCTGGACCATCAGCGCCAGCAGGACGATCACCGCGCCCAGCACGCCGTAGGTGGCGATGTCCGTGAAGCGGGAGCGGACCGCGAGCATGCCCACGCCGGGCAGCAGCCAGCGCAGCGCCCCGCCGCCCAGCAGCGCGACACCGATCAGGAGCGTCCCGAGCCGGAACTGGTCGAACGCGGTCACCAGCAGGCCGGCCCCGGCCAGCCCCAGGACGGCGAGCAGCGGCCACTGCCGGGCCGGCGCCGGCGCGTCCCCGGGCGCCGCCCGGCCACCGCCCTCGGGCCGAGCCGTGTCCCGGGTGAACAGCGGGAACCGCCGGGTGACCCGCCGCGGCCGGCCCTCGGCGTCGGGCGCGCTGACGGGGTCGCGGACGGTGATCTCCTCCGCGGAGTCCTGCTCGCCGCGGGCGGGGTGCTCAGCCGACACTGCGCTCCGCCGCCTCGACCACGTTGACGAGCAGCTGCGCGCGGGTCATCGGGCCGACCCCGCCGGGGTTCGGCGAGATGAAGCCGGCGACCTCGGCCACGTCGGGGTGGACGTCGCCCACGATCTTGCCCTCGGCGCTGCGCGAGACGCCGACGTCGAGGACGGCCGCGCCCGGCTTGACGTCCTCGGCGCGGATCAGGTGGGCGGAACCGGCGGCGGCGACGATGATGTCCGCGCGCCGCAGGTGGGCCGACAGGTCGCGCGTGCCGGTGTGGCACTGGGTCACGGTGGCGTTCTCGCTGCGGCGGGTCAGCAGCAGCGGCATGGGGCGGCCGATGGTCACGCCGCGCCCGACGACCACCACCTCGGCGCCCTTGATCTCCACCCCGTACCGGCGCAGCAGGGTCAGCACGCCGTTCGGCGTGCAGGGCAGCGGCGCGGGCTCGTTGAGGACGAGCCGCCCGAGGTTCATCGGGTGCAGGCCGTCCGCGTCCTTGTCCGGGTCCATGAGTTCGAGGATGCGGTTCTCGTCGATGCCGCGGGGCAGCGGCAGTTGCACGATGTACCCGGTGCAGGCCGGGTCCTCGTTCAGTTCGCGGACGACCGCCTCGATCTCCTCCTGCGTGGCGGTGGCGGGCAGCTCGCGCTGGATGGAGGCGATGCCGACCTGGGCGCAGTCGCGGTGCTTGCCGGCGACGTACTTCTGGCTGCCGGGGTCGTCCCCGACGAGGATCGTGCCGAGGCCGGGCGTGACGCCCTTCTCCTTCAGCGCCGCCACGCGGGCGGTCAGATCGGACTTGATCGCGGCTGCGGTGGCCTTGCCATCGAGAATCTGGGCGGTCATGCCCCCATCCTCGCGGATGACCCGCCCGCGGTTCCAATCCGCCCGCGATCCGGGCACCGGGCCGCCCGTCCCGCCGTATCCGCACATGATCGGCGATGTTGCACTTGCACAACACATCGGGAACGCGGCTGGACAAGCCCGTGCGCGGTGCAGAACGATGAGCTGACAAGTGCTGCGGGCAGCTCAACGGGGGGACGGTCGCAACTGCAGAACTTTCCTCCGTGCGGGATGTCGCGCGCCGTCCCCGCACTCGGAAACCAACGGAGGAAAGCCCGCCATGAGCTACGGCGACCCGAACAACCCCTACGGCGCCCCCCAGGGCCAGCAGCCGCAGCAGCCCGGTTACGGCTACCCGCAGCAGCAGGGACAGGCGCCCGGCTACGGCTACCCGCAGGCCCCTCCGGTCTCCCCCTACGGCGGCCCCGCAGCCCCCACCACGATGCCGGGCTCGGTCGGCGCGGCCCGCGTGATGCTGTGGGTCATCGTCGGCCTGCAGGTCATCGGTGTGGCGATCTTCGCCTTCTCCGCCATAGCGCTGAACGCCGCGAAGGACGACGAGTCCCTGAAGGACAACGCCGCCTTCCAGGACCTGGTCGGTGACTCGACCGGCCTTATCTGGGGCTATGTGGTGTTCGGCCTGGCCTGGCTGGTGTTCGCGGCCGTACTGGCCACGAAGTTCAAGAACGGCGGCAACGGCGCCCGCGTCACCATCCTGGTGTTCGCCATCATCACGGCGGTCCTCGGCATCTACCCGTTCGTCATCGTCGGCCTGGTCCACACGATCCTGGCCGTCCTCATCGCCGTGTTCGTCGGCAACGCGGCCGGCAAGGCCTGGTTCAACCGCCCCCGTTACTGAGCGGATCCGGTCGGGCGGACCACTTCACGCCAATCACATCCAAGGGCCGTGTCTCACCCGTACGAGGGGGGCACGGCCCTGGTGCGTCGCCCTAGTCTGACGGTGCAGCCGTTCAGGCACGGGGAGACACCTTGTTCAGCATCGTCGTGGTACCTCCGCCGACCACGGAGGACGAGCGAGACCGCACCCGGACCGCATGCGCGCCCCGCACGGACACCCCCGGCGGCCGCGCGCCCGACAACGTTGCCCACCCCCTCCGTCCGGCCCTCCGGCACCGGCGGTACGGCCCGGCCCGGGTGACCCGGTGACCGAGCCCTACGCCGTGTCCGTCCCGAAGGGGTACCGGGTCGGCGTCTGGGAGGTGCGCGAGCCGCTGGCGACCGGCGCCTTCGGCAGTGTGTACGCCGCCCGCCGCGTCGGGGACGGCGCCGAACTGCCGGCCACGGCCGCCCTGAAGTTCCTGCCCACCGGCACGGCCACGCCCCGCCGGCTGACGCACCTCAGGGAGCTGGCCGAGCGGGAGGTCGCCCTGTACCGGCGGTTGAGACGGCCGCGTCTGGTGCGGATGTACCAGACGCTGACCGTCGACGACCCGGGCCGCCCGCACCTGGACGGCGCCACCGTCCTCGTCCTGGAACGGGCCGAGGGCTCCCTGTCCGCCCTGCTCGCCGGCGCCGCACGGCCCGCCTCCGGACCCGTGCTGCTCGCGCAGATCTGCGAGGGCCTGGTCCAGCTGCACGCGGCGGGATGGGTGCACGGCGACCTGAAGCCGGCCAACGTGCTGCTGATGGCGGACGGTTCGGCGCGGCTCGCCGACTTCAACATGGCCGCCGAGCTGGAGGGGACGCACGCGTACACCCCGGCCTTCTCCACTCCGGACTACACCCCGCCGGAACTGCTGTGGACGGAGATCGGCGAACGCGGCCGCCGCATCCGCCCCTCCGCCGACGTGTGGGCCTTCGGCGTCCTGGCGCACCTGGTGCTCACGGGCTCCTACCCGCTGCCCGGCGCCACCCCGGCCGCCCGCCGCGACGCCGCGGCCGCCTACGCCCGCGGCACCGAGGCGCTGCGCCTGTCGCCCGAACTGCCCGAGGCCTGGCGGCGGATCATCACCGCCTGCCTGACCCGCACCCACCGCGACCGCATCGCCACCCCGGCGCTGCTGCGGTCGGCCCGCGCGGCCGCCGGCGCCGGGCACCGCCCGTTCCCCGCGCTCAGCCCGCTCCTGCCGCGCCGCCCCGCCCGGCGCCCGGCGCGCGCGTGGATCACGGCGGGGGCGGCCGCCGCCGTCTGCGCCCTCGCGGCCCTGGCCTACGGCATCGGCCTCTGGGCGGACGGCACACCGGGCGGCAGCGGATCCGGCGCGGGCGCCCACGTCGCCGCCGCCACGTACGGGGCCCCGGAACTGCGCACCGACCGGGGCATCCCGCCCGCCTACCGGCTGCTGATCGTGGAGACGGCACACGACTGCGACCAGGAGGAGGTCAGCCCGGTGCTGCTCGCCGCCATGCTGAAGGTGGAGAGCGACTTCGACCCGGACCTCGCCGACCCGGACCGCGACGAGTACGGCATCGCCCGCTGGACCCCGCGGGTGCTGCGCTGGTGGATGAACGAGGACGGCACCCCCAACGAGACCGTGCCGCGGCCGCCGTTCCCCCCGGCCGAGTCCATCCCGGCGATGGGCCGCTACCTGTGCTGGATCGCGCCGCGCCTCAGCGACGACCTGCCCGGCGACCGCCGGGTCCTGGTCGCCGCGGCCTACCGGACCTCGTACGGGACGCTGAACAAGGCGGGCGGCGTCCCCCCGGACCAGCGCGCCTACGCGGCGCGCGTCGCCCGCTACCTGGAGGAGTACGCCCCGCCGCCCAGCCGGTGACCCGCGGCGGCGCGCAACCGCCGCGGCGCACGGCCGCCGGGCCGCGCCGCGGCTCAGGCCGCGGGCACGAGCCTCGGGCGGGGCTCAGGCGGCACGACACTGCTCACCACCGCGGCGTCGCGCCGCTCCTCCCGGCGGACGGCGGTCCCGGCGTCGAGGGTCACCCGCGCCGTCGCCAGGACGTCGCCCTCCTGCTCGACGACCAGGTCGACGACCGGACGGCCCCCGGGCCCCTCGGCCACGCGGGCACGGCAGTGGGTGGGCAGCTCGAACTCGCCGAACCGCAGGAACGTCACGTCGCAGGCGGTCAGGACGGGGTGCCGGGGCAGGTCGTCGCCGTCCCACAGCTCGTGGACGGCCGTGGTCGCCGTCTGCCGGAGCGCCTCGAACATCACCGCGCCCGGGATGTGGTCCACGGGGTGGTCGAACAGCGAGGGGTGGTCGCGGTCGACGACCACCTGCGCCACCACCTCCGCGCCGGGCGCGACGGTGACCCGGCCCAGGACGACGTTGGCGGACAGCTCGCGGCCGACCTGCGCCGGTGCCCGGCGGTTGGCGAGCGGGTGAGCGCGCGCCGGGCTCAGGTCGAGGGCGGAGCGGGTCCGGGTGCGCAGCCGCCGCATGGCAGGGCGCGGTATCCAGCGGAAGTCGAGCCGCATAGCCGCCGCGGCCGTGCCGTCGACCGACGCCCGCACCTCCACGACGGTGCCGCACGGCCGCCCGGCCCGCTCCCGGACCTCGGTGAACTCGCCGTCCACGGTCACGGAGGCGGGCGCGTCACCGATGCGCAGCGCGTCCAGGTCGAGGATCTCCAGGGTGCCCCGGTCGAAGACGAAGCTGCTGTCGGCCGGCGCCGCGAGGTACTCGTGCGAGGCGAGGATGCACGCCTGCCGGAAGATCTCCAGCACGAGCAGCGGGTCGTAGTACGCGTGCGGCGACGCGTCCCTGACGTGGTCGCTGTAGTACAGGTGGGCACGGGGCGGTTGGGCCGCCACCCGGAACGTGCGCCGGCCGGTGCGCTCGGCGTCGGTCAGGAAGCATTCGCTGACGGCGGCGCGGTGGGTGAGCGCGCGGTCGACGGTCCGTGCGAAGGAAAGGGCGCCGTCTGCCATGGGTGTCGCCTCCTCGGGCGGGTTCGGTGTCGTCGGAAGTGCCGTCCGGCGCTGTCACACCGGGTGCCGGGGCCGGGCCGGGGCGGGGGCCGTCCCGCCGCCCCGGTGGGGAGAGCCGCTCAGCGGGCGGGGATGTCGTGCCGTCCGTCGAAGACGACGAGCTGGCGTCCTCGTACCCCGCCCGCGGCGAGCCGCCGGTGGGCCTCGGGCACGGCCGACGGGGCGAGCAGCGAGTCGGTGCGGACCGAGAGCACCCCCTCGCAGGCGAGTGCGGCGAGTTCGGTGAGCGCCCCGGCCTTGTCCGGGTAGGCCATCACGTTGAGCTCGTGACGCACGATCCCGCGGGGCAGGTGCAGTGCGCCCGGCCGGCAGGTCACCACCGCACCGCGGTCCCGGACGACGTCGAGGACCGGTTCGCCCAGGACGGCCGCGTCCACGAGTGCGTCCACGCCCTGGGGCACGGCACGGCGGTAGCGCTCGGCGAGCGCGGCCGGGCTCACCGGCGCCTGGGGCCGCGGGGCCGCCGGTCCCGCGTCGCGGGGCACGACGATCTCCGCACCGAGCTCCTTGAGCAGCGGCTCGTCCTTCTCGGCGGCCTCGGCCACCACCCGCAGCCCGCGGTGCACGGCCAGTTGGATCACGAAGCCGCCCAGGGCGCCCGCCCCGCCGGTGACGGCCAGGGTCGAGCCGGACCGGAGTCCCAGCAGGGCGAGCGCCTGATGGGCGGTGAGCGCGTTCATCGGCAGCCCGGCCGCCCGGACGAGGTCCAGACCCGGCGGGACCAGGACCGTGTCCGCCGCGGAGACGACCACGTACTCCGCCTGGGCGCCGCCCTGCGGGCGGAACGGGTCGACGAAGGCCATGACGTGGTCGCCCAGGGCGAACAGCGTGCCCGCCCCGGCGGCGTCGACGGTGCCGGAGACGTCCATGCCGGGGACGTACGGGGGCTCGAAGGGGGCCACGTAGGCCGCCAGCTCGCCCGAGCGGAGCATGAGGTCGGTGGGGTTGACGGCTGCGGCGGCCACCCGCAGACGCAGCTCCCCGGGGCCCGGGTCGGGGATGGCCCGGTCGATGACCTCGAGCACGTCGGGCGCGCCGTGTTCCAGGATTCCGACTGCACGCATGGTGGAGCACCTTCTTCAGGGGCCGATGAGGCCGGCGGGTGGGATTCAGTGGTGGACGGGGGCGGGCAGCGTCCCGGCTGCCCGGAGGGACGCCGGCGGCAGGGGCGTCGGCGGGGCCTGCGGCGGTGCCGGGAGCAGCCGCCAGCCCTCCCGCGCGGCGATCGCCCGCAGTTCGCGGTCGCCGCCGACCACCACGCCCCGGCCGGCGGCCCGCAGCATGGGCAGGTCCGAGACGTGGTCGCCGTAGGCGGTGGTGGCGGCGGGGTCGATGCCGTGTCCGGCGCACCAGGACCGCAGGGCGTCGGCCTTGCTGCCGCCGATCATGGTGAGGGCCGCGTCACCGGTGTAGTGGCCGAGGACGATCTCCGGTTCCGTCGCGAGGACCGCGTCCACCCCGAGCAGCCGGGCGAGCGGGGCGAGGAGCGCCGGGAAGGAACCCGAGACGAACACGACGGGCTCACCGGCGGCCTGGTGCCGGCGCAGCTCGGCGACGGCGCTGCCGTGGAGGAACCCGCCCGTCTCCAGCTCCGAGCGGAACCAGTCCTCGGCCAGTTCCTCGACGTAGGCGGCGCTCAGGCGGGCGTAGCTGGCGAAGTAGGCGCGGTTGGTCCGCGACCGGCACACGCCCGCCTCGGTCATGGCGCGCAGGCGCTGCCGCTCCTCCCTGTAGGCCTGGGCGGGGCGTCCTTCGGCGGCGAAACGGTACTCCAGGAACCGGAAGAGCGTGGTCTCCGTGGTCAGGGTGCCGTCGACGTCGAAGAACGCCGCTCCCGGGGCGTCAACGCGCAAGGCGCACGCCCTTCGCGGCCAGGAGCCGGGCGGTCTCGGCCACATTGGAGGCGTCGAGTATCTCGTCGTCGGTGATCTGCACCTCGTACACCTGCGACAGGTGGACGGCGAGCTCCAGCAGCACCAGGGAGTCGAAGTCCATGTCCTCGTACGGGGTGGCGGCGGTGGCGTCCTGCGGTGCCTCGAACTTGCCGCGGACGACGTCGAGGACGGCCTGAACCAGTTCGGCCGGGGCGGTGGTGGCGGTGGTCTGTGCGGTCATGGTCTTCCTTCGTCTGTTCCGTCGATGGGGTGGGCCAGGTGGCGAGGAGTGCCGTGGCGCGCTCAGGCGGGTACCACGTCCGGCCAGGTGAGGGCCGCGGAGCCCCAGGTGAGACCGCCGCCGAAGGCGGTCAGCAGGACCCGCTCCCCCACGGCGAGGGAGTCGGAGGCCGCGGCGTCGGCGAGGGCGATCGGGATGGACGCGGCCGAGGTGTTCCCGACCTGGTCGAGGTTGACCACCGCCCGCTCGGGGGGTATCCCGAGCTGTTCGGCGACCGCCCGCAGGATGCGGACGTTGGCCTGGTGGCCGACCAGGTGGCCGAGGCTGTCGACCGGCCAGCCGATCCGGTCGAGCAGGGAGCGGGACGACTCGCTCATCCGCTGCACCGCGGACAGGAAGACCTTGCGCCCCTCCATGGTGAAGTACTCGTCACCGGGGGCCGGTTCGGTCAGCGCGGCGCGCTGGCGGGAGCCGCCGGCCGGGATGCAGATCACGTCCTTCTGCGTGCCGTCGGAGCCGAGTTCGAAGCCGTGCAGCGCGCCGGGCCGGTCCGCGTCGCCCGCGGTCAGGACGACCGCGCCCGCCCCGTCCCCGAAGATCACGGAGGTGGTGCGGTCCGCCGGGTTGAGGATGGTCGAGTAGGTCTCGGCGCCGATGACCAGGGCCGTGGCGGCCCGTCCGGCGCTGATGGCGTTGGCCGCGGTCTCCAGTGCGTAGACGAACCCGGAGCACACGGCGCTGATGTCGAAGGCCGCCGCACCGGCGAGACCGAGCCGGGCCGCGACGTCGGGCGCGGTGGCGGGGCACAGGTGGTCGGGCGTGGTGGTCGCCAGGACCACGAGGTCGACCGCGCCCGGTTCGGGATCGACGCCCGCGGACTTCAGCGCGCGGTGCCCGGCCTCGACGGCGAGGTCACCGGTGGAGGTGCCGGGGTCGGCCCAGCGCCGGCTGCGTATGCCGGTGCGGGACGTGATCCATTCGTCGGTGGTGTCGAAGCGGTCCGCGAGTTCTTCGTTGCTGACGCGGCGCGGGGGAAGGTAGGCGCCGAGTCCGGTGAGTACGGCGGTCAGGGGCATGTCTCTCGCCTCCCGTGGAGGGCCATGGGCCGGTGGGGCCGGAGTGGCCCGGCTGCGGCCGAGGACGCAAAGGTGGGGATGGGAGCGGTGGGCTCCGGGTGGTGGGGCGCGCGAAGAACGGTCAGGCCGGGAGCAGGTGGGCGACGGAGCAGCTGAGCCGCAGGCCGGCGTGGTCGGCGACCACCTGGGCGCTGCGCCAGGTGCCCTGGGCGCTCCTCAGCAGCTGCGGCTCGCGCAGCCCGACCTCGAACCGGCCGTCCGACGGGGCTCCTTGGGGGGCCGGGCCGATGCTGGTCCGGCGCATCCACAGGGTGTTGCTGTCGGCGCGGGCGACCCCGTCCAGCGTGTAGAGCAGGACCTGGCCGAGCTGGAGGGCGGCGACGAACAGGTCGATCATCGTCGCCGGGCCGTCCGGGTCGAGGGTGAGGTCGGCCCGGGCGAGCGAGGAGTCCGGGAGCACCTCCACCGAGGTGAGCAGTTGCCGCCGGTCGCGGTGCGGGACGCCGAACGGCGCGTCGTTCCACGGCCCGGGCAGGGCGTCGGCACTGGGGTGGGAAGCCGTGCCGGGGGTGCTACCGGCCGCCTCCGCACGGCCGGTGCCCGCGGCGGTCTCCACCCGTACGGTGAGCAGTCCCACGCGGCATTCCATGGTGGTGGTGCCGTCGTCGGCCGTGTCCAGGAGCCGGCCCGAGACGGGGAAGGTGTCGAGTCCTTCCTCCTGCGGCTTGTTCCCGGCCTTGATGGTCAGTGACCGGACGGCGAACGGTGCCCCAGGGCCGAGGCCGCGCGTGTGGGCCGCGTGGAGGCCGGCGAGCCGAGCGCCGTAGATCATGACGTCGATGGTCGACAGGTGGGGGCGCTGGGTGCTGTCGCCCTTGCGGGACCAGGCTCCCGGGATCTCCAGCCCGGCGGTGGCGGTGATGCCCCCGGCGTCGATGGTGAGGTCGGTGAGCGAGTGGTGGACCCGCTTGAAGCCCTCGCCGAAGAACCGTCCTTCTCTGGCGCCGAGGAAGTCGTCCACGGTCCCCAGGGTGTCGAGAGGTGCTGCCGTAGTCATAGAGTTTCCTTCGTAGGCGGCCGACACCCTTGGGGATGAAGGCCGTTGAACGGCGACGGCGATGCCCGGGACCCTCCGCAACAGTGGACCGGGTATCGCCGGCGTCCGGGGACTGCGCTCAGGGGGTACGGGCGGCCTGCACGGGCTCGGCGGTGCCGGCGACCGGCTCGGTCTCGGCGGGGTCGACGTGGTCGCCGCCCGCCGGCTTCTTGAAGTTCAGCACCACCAGGAACGTCAGCGCGATGCCGACGGCGATCGCCCAGGTGGCGGTGGTGACGCCGTCCATCAGCTGCCCGGTGTCCTTGGCGTCGCCGCCGGCGGCGTCGGCGATGGCGATCAGCACCGCCAGGCCGACGGCACCACCGATCTGCTGACCCGTCGTGGCGATGCCGGAGCCGATGCCCTGGTCCGCTGCCTGCACACCGGTGGTGGCCGCGGCGAACATGGTGGTGAAGACGATGCCCTGGCCGAGCGAGAGCACGAACAGCGACGGGGCGATCAGCCCGTACGAGGCGTCCTGGCCGAGCGTCAGCGCGAGCACGACGGTGCCCACGAGACCCATGGTCAGACCGATGAACAGCGTGTTGCGGACACCGAACTTGGTGGCCCACTTGCCGCCCACGATCGTGCCGATCAGGACGCTGCCGGACGGCAGGACGAAGGCGAAGCCGGTGGTCCAGGCGCTGTAGCCCTGCACGACCTGCCAGTACTGCGTGAGGAAGTACGCCAGCGCACCGAACGTGGCCATGAACAGGAAGGTGATGCCGGCGCCGGTGGACAGGTTCCGCTTGCCGAACAGCCGCAGCGGCACCATGGGGGCCGCGCTCCGGCTCTCGATGACCAGGAAGAGCACGAACGTCACGACGGCCACGGCGAGCGCCGCCAGGACCTGACGGGAGCCCCAGCCCGCCTCCGGGCCCTGGACCAGGGCGAAGACGAACAGGGTGGAGGCGACGGTGCCGGTGAGGGCGCCCGGCAGGTCGAAGCCGCCGCCTGCCTGCGGCTTGTCGTCGGGCAGCAGCCACATGGCGACGAACATCGCGGCGCCCGCCAGCAGGACGTTGACGTAGAACACCGAGGGCCAGCCGAAGGCGTCGGTCAGCAGGCCGCCGAGGATGGAACCGAGCACCATGCCCGATCCACCGGCGCCGCCCCACACGGACAGGGCACGGTTGCGCTCGGCGCCCTCCGCGAAGAGCGTGGTGACCAGGGAGAGGGTCGCCGGCGCGAGGAAGGCCCCGCCCAGGCCCTGCACGGCCCGTGCCGCGATGAGCAGCCAGGGCTCCTGCGCGAGACCGCCCGCGAGGGAGGACGCCGCGTAGAGGAAGAGGCCGAGGACGAACATCCGCTTGCGGCCGAAGAGGTCGGTGGCCCGGCCGCCCAGCAGCAGGAACCCGCCGAAGGCGACGGCGTAGGCGGACACCACCCACTGGAGGTCCTGGGTGCCGAAGCCGAGGTTCTCGCCGATCTCCGGCAGGGAGACGAAGACGATGTTGTAGTCGATCGCAATGATCATCTGGGCGAAGGCGAGCAGTGCGAGCACCGCTCCCAGATGACGCGGCCGTGTCGAGTTGATGCCGGACACGCCGACTTCCTTTCGTGGTTGACGTCAGGGGACGAGGAGAGGGAGGGAAGGGAGAGGGGAAGGGGAGAGGAGCGGGAGGGGTCGGGGAGGTGACGCGGCGCGGGTCAGTAGCGCATGGCGTACGCGATGCGGCGCCCCAGCGACTTCTCGCGCTGGGCCTCGTGGAACCGGGCGTCGGCCTTGAGGTCCTCGATGTCCGCCTTGACGCGGCGCTGCGCCTCTTCGATGGCCTCCTCGATCGGGACCACCACCGGCAGGTCGAAGATCTTGACGATCTTCTCGATCCGGTCCGGGATCGGACCGCCGACGACCCGGTAGGGGATGTCCATCCGCTCCAGCGCCTCGACGAGCAGGTCGTCGGAGAGCCGGCGGAACTTCTCGGAGACCGGCCGGTGCCCGTCGGGCTCCATGTCGAACTCCACCGGCAGGTGGACGTAGGCGTCGTAGATGCGCTTGGCACGGGCGCGGGTGATGTCGCCGAGGGTGTCGGTGTAGCGCTGGTAGAAGTGCTTCACCGGCAGGCCCATGACCTTCTTGATGCCCTTGAACCACCAGTCCGCGCCGGGGTTGATGCCGACGCGCATACGCGCCTCGAAGTAGACCCACTCGTGGAACACGCCGCCGTCCGAGATGAACGCGTCCCCGCTCGACTCGTTGTGCACGCGCTCCTCGAAGCGGCGCAGTCCGAGTTTCACGAGTTCCATGGCATTGAGTTCCATGACGGTCTTGCCGGGGACGAGGTCCACGAGCAGCTCTCGGGACGTCTTGGCGTGGGTGCGCGGAATTCCGGTGGCTATGGAAAGGGCCTCGGTCGTCGTCGATTTACCGGTGGAATACGTACCGGAAATGGCGAGCTTGAGCTTCGGATTGTCCTTGAAACTGGGTACTTCGAGCGCGGACACAGTGGGTCACCTTCGCGGAAGAGAGCCGGAGGGCTCGATGGGTGGGTCAGCGGGCGGACGCGGCGAGCCCGACGGCCTCCTCGACCGTCATGACCGTCGCGTCCTCGAGCCCCAGGTGCTTCACGGTCTGGGTGAGGCGCTCGGCCACGTCGCCGTGGACGGTGTGCACGGGCAGGCCCGTGGCTTCGAGGGCCGGCAGCAGCAGTTCCTCGGACAGGTGCCGGAAGTTCTCGTTGATCGGGCGGTTGTCCGGATCCAGTTCGAACTCCACCGGCACGTGCACGAACGCCTGGTAGGCCGTGCGGGCGTGGTGCTTCATCAGCAGGCCGATGTCGTCCACGGCGGCTTCCAGTGCGGCCACCGTGGCGCTGCGGTGCCGGTCGGCCGGCGGGGTGCGCGTGCCCGGGTACGAACCGGCCACCAGGCGGAGCTTGGCGTACACCCACTCGTGCACCACGGAACCGTCGGACACGAACCCCTCGGGGTGTGCGGCCTCGCCGAGCAGGCGTTCCGCGTAACGGTTCACGGTGAGCTGGATGAGCTGGCCGTCCGTCCAGTTGTGGACGCTGCGGCCCTCGCCTCCGATCGGCTCCCGCATGGGCGAACCGTGGGTGCGGGGCAGGCCGGTCAGATGCGAGAGCGCCGTGGAAAGCGTGGTCTTTCCCGATCCGTAGGCGCCTACGACGGCGATTCGTTTCGTCACGGATCCAGCATCACAGTCGAGTTCGACTCGAACCAGTGGCCATCAACGCTATTGCCACGAACAACAGGATGCCCGGGGAATGCGGAACGAAGAATCCGGATACACGTTACGGCATCGAACGCGAACGTGGTCATGGAATTCACAATTCCGCAAAACAGGCGCGCGCCCGGCCCACAGGTGGACCGGGCGCGACAGGAGGGAAGGGGATCAGGAGGCGGTGGCGCCGAGTCGGGCGCGCAGCGGTTCGGTGTGCGGGAACAGGGCCCGGTTCTCGGTGCTCCACCGCACCGACTCCAGCCCGCGGTCGGCGGAGCCGGTGAACCGCGGGGCCACCTCGGTCGCCAGCAGCTCGAAGCTGCGCTTCACCTTCTCGAAGGAGGCCCAGTTGACGACGTAGGTGAGGAACGTGCCGAACCCGCCGGTCGTCTCCTGCAACTGCCGGATGGCCTCCACCGCGTCCTCGACCGATCCGACGACGGCCCGTCCCTGCTCGACGGTCGCCTCCAGGTGCTGGGACTCCGGTACGCCCTCCAGACCGCTCAGGACGTCCGCGCCGACCGCCTCGCCCCAGTAGCCGTGCAGCCACTTGCCGAAGCCCTCCCGGGCGTCGTCGAAGGCCTGCCGGCGGGTCTCGGCGATGTGCAGCGGCACGGCGATGCGCCAGTTGCGGCGGTCCACCTGCCGGCCGTGCTCCTCCGCCGACTCCTCCGCGTACTGCCACTGCCGGGCCAGGTCCACGGCCGGCCAGCCGGGCGGCGGCGCGCCGAACGACAGCAGGCCGAGGCCGTACTTGCCGGCGAGCTGCGGGCTGTTGGGGGTGCCCACGCTGGAGACGGCGATCTCGATGCCGGGCTTGCTGTAGCGCGGCAGCTGCATCTTGGCGTCCTGCAGCGTGTACCAGTCCGTCTTCTCGGAGATCCGCTCCTCGCCGTTGACCAGTTCGACGACGGTCGGGACGGCTTCGCGCGCCATGCGCTTGAGTTCGCCCAGGTCGAGCCCGAGCATGTGGGCGTCGTTCGGGGTGGCGCCGGGGCCGACGCCCAGGATGTAGCGGCCGCGCGTCAGGTGGTCGAGCATGATCGCCCGGGTGGCGACGTGGAAGGGGTGGTGGAAGGGCAGCGTCACCACGCCGTTGGCGAGCTTGATCTGCCGGGTCCGGTCGGCCAGGGCCGCGATCATCGTCTCCGGTGCGCCGACCGTCGGCCAGGACAGTGAGTGGTGCTCCCCGAACCAGCACTCGTCGAAGTTGAGTTCGTCGAGGTGCTCCACCAGGCTCAGGTCGCGGCGGATGGTCAGGTGGGGGTCCTGTCCGGGGGCGTGCAGGGGGGAGAGGAAGGCTCCGAAGCCGGTGTGCATGGTTCTCCTGGGGTAGGGGGTGGCGGCGCGCGCGACCGCGTGCCCGTCGGGCACGGCGTGCGGCCTGCGCGCGCCGGGTCGGGGGGGGTTACTGCGGTTCGCCGCTCCGGGCCGCGTGGACGACGCGGTCCAGCAGCCGGTGGTGCGCGGCGGCGTGCGCGAAGTCCGGCACCACGGAGGTGCCGTCGCGCAGGTCCGTGCGCAGTTGGTGGTAGGCGTGGGCGACCACGTGGGCGGGGCCCTGGAGGGACGGCAGGCGGTCGATCCCGTCGGGCAGCAGATAGTCGTCGGGGACCGTCAGCGGGCGCAGCTCGCGCTGGTCGCCCCGGGCGCCGCGGAGCTCCACCTGGCCGAACTGGAGATGGCCGGAGTCACCGGTCAGCACCAGATCGCCCTCCGTGCCGTTGATCTCCCAGAGCAGGTTGGTGCCGCGCGACGAGCCGCCCCGGTAGTGCAGGGAGGCGATCGCACCGCTCTCCAGCCGCCCGGTGACGGCGATCTGGTCCTCGGCGGTCATGGGGATCCGGGCGCCGGTCTCGGAGACCCGTACCCGGGGGCGTCGCGTCGCGGTGGTGGCGGTCAGGGTCGCGAATCCGGACAGCACCATGGTCAGGGCGTCCAGGGTGTGGCCGAACGGGACGGTCAGCAGGGTGGCGCCGTTGGCCCGGTCCGCGGTGTACGCGGTGCGCTCCGCCACCTCCGGTCCCCAGCCGCCGCCGGATCCCACCAGCGTGGTGGACAGCACGTCCCCGACGTATCCGTCCGCCACGAGGTCGCGCAGGTAGCGCACCACGGGAGCGGACCGCGCCTGCAGACCGACGGCGGTGCGCACACCCGTCGCGGCGGCGAGCCCCGCCAGTTCCTCGGCCTCGGCCAGGCCGTTGCCCAGCGGCCACTCGCTGAGCACCGTCTTGCCCGCCCGCAGGGCCGGCAGGATCAGCTCCCGGTGGCGGGGCACACGGACGGTGACCACCACGAGGTCGACGTCGTCCCGGTCCGCGAGTGCGGCGGCATCCGTCCCGGCGGCCGATTCCGGCAGTTCGAAGGCCGCGGCGGCCTTGCGCGCCGAGTCGGGTGTGGAGGCCGTCAGCGCGCGGAGTTCGTACCCTCCGACGGCTCTGAGCGCCGGCAGGTGCCCGCGCGCCCCCCAGCCGCCGTCGGCGCTGAGTCCGACGATCCCCACTCCGATCGGGGCCGCTGTGTGCATCACGAATGCGTCGTCCTTTCCTTCGGTACGTGGCTGGACGCGGGTCACATCCGGGCGTAACGCCCGTACAGCCCGCGGAAGAACAGCAGGGGCTCGTCCTCGTGGTGCGTGTCCAGGTCGTGGACGCGCGCGAGCACCAGGTCGTGGTCGCCGGCGGGTATCTCCTCCTCGACGGAGCACTCGATCCAGCCGATCGACCCGTCGAGCACGGGAGCCCCGCCCGGCGACGGCGTCCAGGGGACGCCGTCGAACTTGCCGGCCCCGCTGGTGGCGAACCGGGTGCTGAGATCGCGCTGGCCCTCGCCGAGGATGTTCACGCAGAAGCGGTCCGCCGAACGGACGTCGGGCCAGCTGGTGCTGGTCCGCGCCACGCAGAACAGCACGAGCGGAGGGTCCAGGGACACCGAGGTGAACGAGTTGACGGCGAGCCCTGCCGGAGCACCGTCCGCGGCGCGCAGGGCCGTCACGGCCACCACTCCGGTGGTGAACCTCCCGGCGACGGAGCGCAGCCGCCGCGGCTCGACCGGTGTCGTGCAGGACATCGGGGTAACAACCGTTGAGGACATGCCTCAAGGCTCAGCCGGTGCCCGGGGACCTGCCAGTGCGCAGGCAACATATTGGTCGCGCCAACAGAAGGGAACAGCCACTTAGGCCGAGATCGGGAACAAGTCCCGGTCCGCACAACGCAGTTCGGCGGCTGCCGGAACACAGCAGCCGCCGAAGGGGGTGGGGCGAGAGGTCAGCCGAGGGGCTCCCAGCGCGGCCCGCCGCCGGAGTCCGCGAGCCGTCCGAACACCGCGCCGGAGAAGTGGCCGGCGAATCCGATGGCGCCCGGCCGGGAGAGGTGGGCGACGATCTTGCGGCGGCTGCGGACCGCTTCGGCGGGGTCGAGGTCCGAGGCCGCCCGCCAGGTGAGGTCGGCCAGTTGCAGGGCCGAGTGCAGCACGTCGCCCACGACCACGGCCGTGGGGCCGTCCGCCCCACCGCGGATCACGTAGGAGAGGTGTCCCGGGGTGTGACCGGGCGTGGCGACGGCCGTCACGCCGGGGAACACCTCCTGGCCGTCCCGCACGGCCACCGGCTGCCCGGCCGGCCGGCGGTGCGCCCCCCGCCACTCGGCCGCCGAGGCCAGGAACCGGGCGCCGCCGAGCCGCTCGTCGGAGGCCCAGCCGACGTGGTCGTCGTGGACGTGCGTGAACGCCACGGTGTCCACCGATTCCCACGTGCTCCCGACGGCGGCGAGGGCGTCCGGCAGCCCTCCGCCCTGGAGGCGTCCGAGGGGCGCGATCGTGTGCTCGGCGGGGACGCGGACCGGGCCGAAGCCGGTGTCGACGAGCATCGCCCGGTCCTCCCACTCGACGAGCAGCGCGCCGACCGACGCCCGCAGGAAGCCCTCCTCGTCGAGGTGGTGGGCGTGGTCCCGCCAGAACGCCTCGGGCGAGTCCGGGAACCACGTCCTCGGGTTCAGCTGCACGTAGCCGTCCGGCAGGTAGGTCAGGCGGTGGGTGCCGAGCGCGACGGCGACCGGATGCGTCACATGGCTGTTCACGACGGTGGTCACCGGGCCTCCCGCACCAGGTCGCCGGAGCCCAGGCTGTTCATCTGCTGCCCCAGCGACACGTGCGACATCCTGCGCAGCGCGGCCTCCGTGCCGGTGCCCGGGGTGGGCAGGAACACCGTCATCCGCAGGGCGATGCGGCGGGTGAAGTCGAGTGTGGCTCGAGTGAAATGCAGGTCCCCGACGGCAGGGTGGGTGAGGAGTTCGGGACCGCAGGAGTCCTCCAGCACCTCGTGCCGGTCCCACAGCCGCGCGAACAGCGGGCTGGCGTCGCGCAGTTCCTCCACGAGCGCGGGGATCGCCGCGTCCTCGATGTGCAGCGCCACCTGGCTGCGGAAGCGCGCCACGACGCCGGGCGCGATCTTCTCCCACAGCGGGTAGGCGGAGCGCACGTCCTCGTTGAGGAAGAACTCCCGCAGGACGTTGTACGGCCGCTGCCGTCGCCCGTGACCGGCGGCCGCACCGCGGTCGACCGGCGCCTCGTCGGTGCGCCCTCCGCGGATGCCGAGGAGGGACTCCGCGGCGGCGTTGGCGACGACGACGTTCCACGCGTGGTCGGCGATGTACGCCGGGTTGGGCCACCAGTTCTCGACGAACGGCCGCATGGCCTCCGCCTCCGGCGGGCTGGCCGGCAGCAGCGGCACGGCCTGTACGCCCGCGAGCTGGCGCAGGTACAGCCGCTGGTTCTCGCTGAGGCGCAGCACCCGGGCGATGGAGTCCAGCACCTCCCCCGAGACGTTCTCGGCGCGGCCCTGTTCGATCCACGTGTACCAGGAGACCCCGACCCCGGCGAGGAGGGCGACCTCCTCCCGGCGCAGCCCCGGCGTCCGGCGCTTGCCCGCGTCCGGGAGTCCGACCTGGTTCGGTGACACCTCGGCCCGCCGTGCCATCAGGAACCGGCCGAGTTCGAGGAGATGCGGAGATGCCACGCGCCTGGCGGAAGCAGCGTTTCCCACGGTTACGGTTCCCCTTCTGTTTGTGGCAGAGCAGGGGGGAGGGTTGTTCAGCCTCCAGCAGCTCCCCCGTGCCGCCTGGCCTCATAACAAACATACATGCTTGTACGTTTCGGCGCTGTGACATATCCGCGTCAGCCACGCGCAGGGGCGTGACGCTCGCCACGCGCCCGGTTCAGCCGACGTCGTGCAGCACACGGCCGGCGTGGGCCTCGAACTGCTCCAGCTCCTCGGCCCGCCTCTCGTCGGCCCGCAGCCGCAGCAGCAGCCCCGGTGCGGCGATACCGGGCAGCATGGCCCGCCACAGCACGCAGATCCGGTGCAGCAGGTCCACCCGGCCGGTCGACAGCTGGGACAGCAGCTGGATGCCGGTGAAGGCCCCGACGACCAGGATCGCGAGCTCCTCGGGGTCGGTGTGCGGCAGGAGTTCGCCCTGCCTGCTCGCCTGCTGCAGCAGAGCACCCACGGTCTCCTGCGACCAGAGGTAGGGACGGGTGCCGGGCTCGTAGGAGGTCTCCTCGGTCGCCAGCCGCACCGCGGCCTGGAGGATCACATCGGTCTGCAGCCGCCGCGCGTAGGACAGCGTCAGATCGATGGCCGCCTGCAGCGGGCAGTCCGCGGTCACCGGCTGCAGCAACGGGATCTGGTACTCGACGATGGCGTCGGCCAGCGCCTCCTTGGAGGCGAAGTGGAAGTAGAGGGCCCCCCGGGTCAGACCCGCCCGCCGGAGCACTTCGGTGGTGCTGGCACCGTCGTAGCCGTGCTCCTTGATGCATTCGGCGGCGGACCGGAGCAGCAGCGCCCGGGTCCGCAGGGCGCGTTCCTGTCGTGGCATGGGACGGATCTCCGAGCGTGCGGGGCGGGGACCGGAACGGAGCCCCTGAAACAGATCAGTCTGTATGTTACTCGGGGTCCGGCCCGCCGATAAGGGTCCGGGTGGGGCAGAAAAACGGGCGGCGCCGCGCGTTCCCGCGCGGCGCCGCCCTCGTTCCCGTGGGACCGCCCCGGTCTCAGTGGAAGAAGTGCCGCGTCCCCGTGAAGTACATCGTGACGCCCGCCTTCCGCGCGGCCTCGACGACCAGTTCGTCACGGACCGAGCCACCGGGCTGCACCACGGCCTTCACGCCCGCCTCGGTGAGGATCTCCAGCCCGTCCGGGAAGGGGAAGAACGCGTCGGAGGCGGCGTACGCACCCGCCGCGCGCTCGGCGCCCGCCCGCTCGACGGCCAGCTTCGCGGAGTCGACGCGGTTGACCTGACCCATGCCGACGCCCACCGAGGCGCCGTCCCGGGCGAGCAGGATGGCGTTGGACTTCACCGCACGGCAGGCCTTCCAGGCGAAGGCCAGCTCGGCCAGCTCGGCCTCGCCCAGCGCCTCGCCGGTCGCCAGCGTCCAGTTGGCCGGGTCGTCGCCGTCGGCCTGGAGCCGGTCGGTGACCTGCAGCAGCGCGCCGCCGTCGATCGGCTTGACCTCGACCGGGGCGGCCGGGCCCTCGGGGCAGCGCAGCACCCGGATGTTCTTCTTCTTGGTGAGGGCCTCCAGCGCGCCGTCCTCGTAGTCCGGCGCGACGATGACCTCGGTGAAGATCTCCGCGACCTGCTCGGCCATCTCCTTGCTGACCGGGCGGTTGACGGCGATCACACCGCCGAACGCCGACAGCGGGTCGCAGGCGTGGGCCTTGCGGTGCGCCTCGGCGACGTCCGCGCCGATCGCGATGCCGCAGGGGTTGGCGTGCTTGATGATCGCGACGCAGGGCTCGGCGTGGTCGTACGCGGCACGGCGGGCGGCGTCCGTGTCCGTGTAGTTGTTGTACGACATCTCCTTGCCGTGCAGCTGCTCGGCCTGGGCGAGACCGCCCGTGCCGGAGACGTACAGCGCGGCCGGCTGGTGCGGGTTCTCGCCGTAGCGCAGGGTGTGCTCGCGCTCCCAGGTGGCGCCGAGGAAGTCGGGGAACTGCGACTCGTCGACCGGCGCGTAGGAGGAGGCGAACCAGGAGGCCACGGCCACGTCGTAGGCGGCGGTGTGCTGGAAGGCCTCGGCGGCGAGCCGCTTGCGCGTGGCGAGGTCGAAGCCGCCGTTCTGCACGGCGGACAGGACGTCGGCGTAGCGGGCGGGGCTGGTCACGACCGCGACCGAGGGGTGGTTCTTGGCGGCGGCGCGGACCATCGAGGGGCCGCCGATGTCGATCTGCTCGACGCACTCGTCGGGGGAGGCGCCGGAGGCGACGGTCTCGCGGAACGGGTAGAGGTTGACCACGACGAGGTCGAACGGCTCCACACCCAGCTCGGCGAGCTGCTCGCGGTGGCTGTCCAGGCGCAGGTCGGCGAGGATGCCGGCGTGCACGCGCGGGTGCAGCGTCTTCACCCGGCCGTCCAGGCACTCGGGGAAGCCGGTCAGCTCCTCGACCTTGGTGACGGGGACGCCGGCAGCGGCGATCTTCGCGGCCGTGGAGCCCGTGGAGACGAGCTCGACCCCGGCCTCGTGGAGCCCGCGCGCGAGGTCCTCGAGACCGGTCTTGTCGTAGACGCTGACGAGCGCCCGGCGAAGGGGCCGCTTGTTGCTCTCGGCGGTCACTGGATAACTACCTTTCGTCCCTCAATGCGATAGCCGTTGCGGGCGAGCCGCCCCACGACCTCGACGAGCAGCCTTCGCTCGACTTCCTTGATGCGCTCGTGCAGAGCGCCTTCGTCGTCCTCGTCCCGGATCTCCACCACGCCCTGCGCGATGATCGGCCCGGTGTCGACGCCGTCGTCGACGAAGTGGACGGTGCAGCCGGTGACCCTGGCGCCGTACGCGAGCGCGTCCCGCACGCCGTGGGCCCCCGGGAAACTGGGCAGCAGGGCCGGGTGGGTGTTGACGAACCGCCCGCCGAACCGGGCGAGGAACTCCTTGCCGACGATCTTCATGAACCCGGCGGAGACGACGAGGTCGGGTGCGAAGGCGGCGACGGCCTCGGCGAGCGCGGCGTCCCACTCCTCGCGGCTGCCGTGGTCCTTCACCCGGCACACGAAGGTCGGCAGGCCGGCGCGCTCGGCGCGGGCCAGGCCCTCGATGCCCGCGCGGTCGGCGCCGACGGCGACGATCTCGGCCCCGTACTCCTGCGCGCCGGTGGCGGCGATCTCGTCGAGCAGCGCCTGGAGGTTGGTGCCTGATCCGGAGACCAGCACGACGAGGCGCTTGGCGCGCGGGGCCACAGGCTTGGCGGCCACGGTGGTGGGCCTTTCTCGGGGGAGCGTCGGTCCGGGCGGCCGTTCCGGCGTCCGTGCGCCACGTTGGTGCGATCCTACGAATGCTGCGCCTCCCCGGATACGGGGAAGCCTACGAACCGGCCGGCCGTCAGCAACGATACCGGCACTCCGGACGGCCCCCACGGGACGGGGGCCCGGCCGGGAGGTAGCGTCTGGGCGGAGCCGGTCCGGGAACGCCTTCCGGACGCGGTGCGTTCAGGAGGTGACGGGCCGGGTTCCGTCACCACCCCCCAGTTCTGTCCACCGATGCCCCCTCACCAACGGGAAGACGCTCACCTTGATGCCGGACCGCAGCCTGCGACTCCCCACGATCCCCCAGCTGTCAGCACAGGGAGGGGAGCGCGGCGCCGTGCTGCTGCGGGAGCGCCCCAGCTCACCGCCCGACGCCCCGTCCGGCGGCGAGGGCCCGGACGGCCGGGGCCGCGGTCGCGAAGAGAACAACCCCTTCGCCCCGCCGCCCGAGGGCACCCCGGACCGCCCCTGGCAGCCCCGGCGCCCGTCCGGTGACGGCTCCCGGGACGGCGAGGAGGGCGACCGTTCCCCGTGGGGCAGCCGGTGGAGCGACCGGCAGCCCGGCCGCTCCCCCGACGGCTTCGGCGACCGCCCGCGCGGCCCCGAGGACAAGGGCGGCGGCCCCCAGGGCGGCGGGCCGGCCATGCGCTGGGACCCGACCGACCCCGCCCAGCGCCGGGCGCGCTACTCCCTGCTGTCGGGCATGTGGGCCTTCTTCTTCGCGCTGTTCGGCTGGCAGTACCTGGCCCTGCTGCTCGGCGCGCTCGCCCTGTACTGGGCCATCAGCGCGCTGCGCGCCAAGCCCCGCCCGGCCGAGCCGGACGCCCCGGCGGCCCCCGAGCAGCAGAGCCGTCCGCAGACGACGGCGGCGGTGAGCGGCCTGGTCACGGCGTCGCTGGCGATCGCCCTGGTCGCCGCGTCCTTCGCGGCCCAGCTCGTCTACCGCGACTACTACACGTGCACGAACGACGCTCTGACCAACGAGGCGAAGCAGTCGTGCTCCCGGCTTCTGCCCGAGGAGCTGCGGGGTCTGTTCGGCACGGACGGCTGACGCCCCGGCCGCCCCTTCGGCCCCCGGCCGCCGCGTCAGCCCCGGCCGGGCCCAGTGGACCGGTCGGGCGGGGGCGGTGACCCGTCGGTGGTGTCGGTGTCGGTTTCGGTGCCCATGTCGGTGTCGGTGTCGGTGTGGTGGGACATGCGGCCGGCGGCCTTGTCGAAAGGCTGCGGTGTCCGGTCCGCCGGCAGGGGGTCGAAGCCGAAGGCCGGGTCCTGCGGCAGGAAGTCGTACGGCTCGTAGCCGGGGTCGTCGTCCTGGTCGCCCAGTCCGTACAGGGCGTCGTGCCCGAGGGAGGACCGGAACGCGTCGGCTGCGTTGTCCGGGGGCGCCGACGCCGACGCCGACGGCCCCGCCTTCGCCGGGTCGGCACTCCCGGTGACCCCGGCCGGCCCCGCGACGCCGGTGCGCGGGAAGCGGCGGCCGAGCAGCGAGCCCTTCTCCGGGCGCCCCGGCCCGGCCTCCTCCCGCTGCCTGCCGATGCCCGGCTGCTCCGCCGAGAGCGTCCGGCTCCGGCTCCGCCACGAGCGCACCACCAGTGCCGTGAGCACGGCCGGCAGCACCAGCCACGCCAGGGCCGCGGCGCCCACCTGCCACCAGACCGGCCCGAACTCCGCCAGGACGTCCACGCCGAGCGGTCCGCCCGCCGGTACGGCGAGCCCGGTCAGCAGGGCCGCGCAGAGCAGCGCCCCCAGAGCCGCGGCCCGGGCCGTGCGTCCGGCGGGCCAGACGGCGGGCGCGCCCTCGCCGCCCGGCCCCGTGCCGTCCTGCTGCGGGACGGACCCGGCCGCCGTGCCCTTCGGTGGCGGGGCAGTGCCGGGCTGGGGCCGGGCCGAGGGGGTGGCGGCCTTGGCGGCCGTCCAGCCGACCACCACACCGGCGACGGCCGGCACCAGCCCCGCCAGCCAGTGCACGAGCGTCCCCGGCCCCGCCTCCGGCACCGCCGCCAGCAGAGGGAAGGGAGGCAGGAGCGGAGCCGGCGCGGAGGCGAGAGGGCTGACGGCGTGACCGGCGCCGAGCGCGAAACCGGGGCCCAGCGCGTAGGCCGCACCCCACACCGCCGCGTTGGGCAGCAGAGCCACGCACAGCAGCAGCACCGCGAACCGCCCCGACCAGCCCTCGGTCAGCCGCAGCAACGCCCCCTGCGCGCTCGCCCCGTGCCAGACCAGCGATACCGCGAGCAGCAGGGCACCGCCGCCGAGCAGGGCCGCCAGTCCGGCGCCCGCGGCCCGGGTGGCGGCGCCCGGGCGCCCGTCCGGGCCGAGCAGCAGCGGCCGCAGGGACCTCGGCAGCACGTGCAGCAGCCGTCGCAGCGGCCCGCCGGGACGGCCGTACGCCGACCAGACGCCCGCTCCGGACGCGACGACGGCGATCAGCGGAACGCACGCCCCGGCCCCCGTCCAGGACGGACGCAGGGGACCGCCGGCGGCGTAGAGGGCGGCGGGTGCGGCGACGGCGAGGTAGCCGAGGACGGCACCGGTCCACGCCGTGCGGGCTGGCACCAGCGGGGGTCCTTCGTCCTCGTCGGCGTAGCGGGCGTAGGCCGTGTGGCCGGCGCCGCCGTCGTGCCCGTCGCCCGCTCCGCCGAACGCCGCGTCCCGCCCCGCGCGGTGCAGCAGCCACACCGGCAGCACGAGCAGCAGCAGCGGGGTGACGCCCAGGGGGGCCGCGACACCGGAGAGCGTGTCGGTGCGCACCAGCTCGGCACCGTGGGCCAGCAGCCACAGGGCCGCCGCCACGTGCAGCGCCCCGCCGGGCCCGCTGTCGGGGTAGGGCGAGGTGATCCAGAGGAGCATCACCAGGACGGCGAACGAGGCGAGGCCCAGCCCGGCCGCGACGGCGCCGTCCACGAGACCGCCGCCCAGTCCGGGTGAGCGGTCGCGCATCCGGGTGAGCAGGGGCGGCGAGGGACGTCGGCGGGCGGTCATCTCCATCACGACGGCCATGCTCCCAACGACACGCGCTTTCCCGTCGTAACAGGCGAACCACCGCTGTGTCGCTCAATATACGTTTATGTACTTTTTCGGCCGGAGGAGCGTCCTGTGAGCCGGCGCCCCGACATCCCGCTTCCACCGCCCAAGGAGCGCCGACGCCTGCGGGAGAGCGCCTCGCTGACGCGCGCTCAGCTGGCCTCACAGGTAGGTGTCACCAGCGACACGGTGCGCGGATGGGAGACCGGCCGCTCCACGCCGCGCGGCCGCAAGGCGGAGACGTACGCGAGGCTGCTGAACTCCCTGGACGTCGAACCGGTGGTGAGGTCCTCTCAGGACGAGCAGGCCGAGCAGGCCGAGCAGGACGCAGCCGGTGCGGGGGAAGGCGAGACGGCCGACGCGGCGTCAGGCACGGCGGGCGGCGAGGCGGAGGCGTCGCGCACCGACGAGACGGCCGATACGAGTTCGGCCGCGGACACCCAGCCGGCCGCCCAGCCCGGTGGGAGCGCGGTCACGGCTCCGGCCGCGTCCGAGGGGTCCCGTACGGCCACCGTGGAGCGGAAGCGGGCCGGGGGCGGCCGAGGCCGGTTCCTCTTCACCCGGCGGCGCCGGGGCCCGGCGGCCCCCGACCGGCCCCGCGGCCCGGTTCCCGACCGCCCGCACACCCCCCTGCACGACCGGGCACACCCCTCCGGCCACCCGCCCGGCGCGGACCACGCCCCCGTACCCGCCCGGGACCGTGACCGTGAGCGTCATACGGGGCCGGACCGGAAGCACCCCGTCGGCCGCGGCCGCGGGCACGGGCACGAGCACGGGCCCGGACAGCACCGGTCCCCGGCCTCCGTGGCCGTCCGGGACCGGCCGCCCCTTCTCGAACGGGGGCCCGCCCACACCGGCACCGCCGGACCCCGCCGGCCGGACGGCGCGGCCGACGCGCTGACCCCGGCCGAGTCCTTCGACGCGCTGTACGCCTTCTGCGCACCCGCACTGGTCCGGCAGACCTACCTGCTGACCGGCCGCCGCGACCTCGCCCGGGAGTCGGTCGAGCGGGCGTTCCAGAACGCCTGGCAGCGCTGGCCCGAGGTGGCCCGGGACCCCGACCCGGCGGGCTGGGTGCGCGCGGCGGCGTACGAGTGGGCCCTCTCCCCCTGGCACCGGCTGCGGCCCCGCCACCGCCACCCCGAGCCGCCACCCTCCGACGCCCTCGACCGGGCGTTGATGAGCACCCTGCTGGAGCTGCCGCCGCCCTACCGCCGCGCCCTGGTGCTGTACGACGGGGTCGGCCTGGAGCTGCCCGAGACGGCGGCGGAGACGGAGGCGAGCACCCGCGCGACGGTGAACCGCCTGGCGCACGCACGCGAGGCGGTCGCGGAGCGGCTGCCGGACCTGGCGGACCCGGAGGTGCTGCACTGGCGGCTGGTGGAACTGGCCTCCGCCGAACGGCTGCGTGCGGCCAAACCGCCCGTCGTGCGCCGCGGCGGGGAACGCCGGGCCCGATTCTGGACCCGGGCCGCCATCGCCTTCACGGTCGCCCTCATCGGCACCACGGCCCTCACGCTCCACACCGCCCCGACGCGTTACGAGCCGCCCGTTCCGCCCGGGGAGACGGTCCAGGGCGTGCCGCCCCCGGTGGCACCCGGTCCGCTGTCGGAGTCGGAGCGGAAGCTGCGCTCGAAGCTGCGCGAACAGCAGCAGAAGGGGCCGGAACGGCTGCTGCCGCAACCACGGTGACGCGACTGCGGCGTCCGCGGCGCCTTCCGCGGCGCCTTCCGCAGACGACGGTGGGCCCGCCCCCGGAGAAGGGGCGGGCCCACCGTCGTGCGGCGTCCGCGCTCAGCCGGCGAGGATCTCGCGCGCGAGCTTGGCGGTCTCGGTCGGCGTCTTGCCGACCTTGACGCCGGCGGCCTCGAGGGCCTCCTTCTTCGCGGCGGCCGTGCCGGAGGAGCCGGAGACGATGGCGCCGGCGTGGCCCATGGTCTTGCCCTCGGGCGCGGTGAAGCCCGCGACGTAGCCGACGACCGGCTTCTTCACGTTCTCCTTGATGTACGCCGCGGCCCGCTCCTCGGCGTCGCCGCCGATCTCGCCGATCATGACGATCAGGTCGGTGTCGGGGTCGGCCTCGAACGCGGCGAGGGCGTCGATGTGCGTGGTGCCGATGACCGGGTCGCCACCGATGCCGACGGCGGAGGAGAACCCGATGTCACGCAGCTCGTACATCATCTGGTACGTCAGCGTGCCGGACTTCGAGACCAGGCCGATGCGGCCCGGCTTGGTGATGTCGCCCGGGATGATGCCGGCGTTGGACTGGCCCGGGGTGATGAGACCGGGGCAGTTCGGGCCGATGATCCGGGTCTTGTTGCCCTTGGACACGGCGTAGGCGTAGAACGCGGCCGAGTCGTGGACGGCGATGCCCTCGGTGATGACGACCGCGAGCGGGATCTCGGCGTCGATGGCCTCGACGACGGCGGCCTTGGCGAAGGCCGGCGGGACGAAGAGCACGGACACGTTCGCGCCCGTCTTCTCGATCGCCTCGGCGACCGTGCCGAAGACCGGGATCTCCGTGCCGTCGACGTCGACGGTCGTGCCCGCCTTGCGCGGGTTCACGCCACCGACGATGTTCGTGCCGTCGGCCAGCATGAGCTTGGTGTGCTTCATGCCCGTGGCACCGGTCATGCCCTGGACGATGACCTTGCTGTCCTTGTTGAGGAAGATAGCCATGGCTGTGTAGTCCCTCGTCCCTTACTTCGCAGCAGCCGCGAGCTCGGCGGCCTTGTCGGCCGCGCCGTCCATGGTGTCCACGCGCTGGACCAGCGGGTGGTTGGCGTCGGAGAGGATCTTGCGACCCAGCTCGGCGTTGTTGCCGTCCAGGCGGACGACGAGGGGCTTGGTGACGTCCTCGCCCTTGTCCTTGAGCAGCTGCAGCGCCTGGACGATGCCGTTGGCGACCTCGTCGCAGGCGGTGATGCCACCGAAGACGTTGACGAACACGGACTTGACATCCGGGTCGCCGAGGATGATCTCCAGGCCGTTCGCCATGACGGCGGCGGAGGCGCCACCACCGATGTCGAGGAAGTTGGCGGGCTTGACGCCGCCGTGCTGCTCACCGGCGTAGGCGACGACGTCCAGGGTGCTCATGACGAGACCCGCGCCGTTGCCGATGATGCCGACCTCGCCGTCGAGCTTGACGTAGTTGAGGTTCTTCTCCTTGGCGGCGGCCTCGAGCGGGTTGGCCGCGTCCTTGTCCTGGAGGGCCTCGTGCTCCGGCTGGCGGAACTCGGCGTTCTCGTCCAGGGAGACCTTGCCGTCCAGGGCGATGACCTCACCGGAGGCGACCTTGGCCAGCGGGTTGACCTCGACCAGGAGGGCGTCCTCCTTGATGAAGGTGTCCCACAGCTTGACCAGGACGTTCACGACCTTGTCGGCGACCTCGGCCGGGAACTTGGCGGCCGCGACGATCTCGCGGGCCTTGGCCTCGGTGACACCCTCGTTGGCGTCGATCGGCGTCTTGGCGACGGCCTCGGGGCGGGTGGCCGCCACCTCCTCGATCTCCATGCCGCCCTCGACGGACGCGATGGAGAGGAAGGTGCGGTTGGCACGGTCCAGGAGGAAGGAGACGTAGTACTCCTCCACGATCTCCGGGGCCGTCTCGGCGATCATCACCTTGTGGACCGTGTGGCCCTTGATGTCCATGCCGAGGATGTTGGTCGCGTGCTCGACCGCCTCGTCGGGGGTGCCGGCGAGCTTCACGCCACCGGCCTTGCCGCGGCCGCCGACCTTCACCTGGGCCTTGACGACGGACTTGCCACCGAGGCGCTCGGTGGCTGCGCGGGCCGCCTCAGGCGTGTCGATGACTTCACCGGCCAGCACCGGTACATCGTGCTTGGCGAAGAGGTCCCTCGCCTGGTACTCGAACAGGTCCACGCGCTTCCGTCCCTATCAGTGATCTCGCGGTTCGTTGTCTGCGTGGGCGTGCCGCGAGGGCAACGTGACGTCCGCTGTCTGTCACAAGGGAGGCGCACACGGTGTCCGAGCGCGCGGCATGTCCGTCTCGCAGGTTATCGCTGCTTCCGGGGGGCCTCTAAATCGAGGGTCACACCTGAGCGGTGATACCTGTCACATGATGCCGCGCTGCCTGGCACGGCGTGCCGGAGGCGGGTGTCGCGGTGCGTGCCGGAGGCGGGTGCCGGGCGCGTGCCGGGGTGCGTGCCGGAGTGAGGCGCCTCACCGGGCGGGGGCCGGCCCGGTGAGGCCCGCGGGACGCCCCTGCCCGACCCCCGAGGGTCCGGCCCCCCGGCCTCACCTCACGCCGCGTCCGGTATCGGCAGCGGCCGCTTCTCGAGCGCCGCCGCCATCACCTCCGGGAACAGGTCGGGCGTACAGGCGAACGCCGGCGCCCCGAGGGCCGCCAGGGCCGCCGCGTGCTCACGGTCGTAGGCCGGGGCCCCCTCGTCCGAGAGCGCCAGCAGCGTCACGAACTGCACTCCCGACGCCTTCATCGCCGCGACCCGCTTGAGCATCTCGTTGCGGATACCGCCCTCGTAGAGGTCGCTGATCAGCACGACCACGGTCTCCGCGGGCCGGGTGATCTGCGACTGGCAGTAGGCGAGCGCCCGGTTGATGTCCGTGCCGCCGCCCAGTTGCGTGCCGAACAGGACGTCCACCGGGTCGTCGAGCTGATCGGTCAGGTCGGCCACCGCCGTGTCGAAGACGACGAGTCGCGTGGAGATCGTCCGCATCGAGGCGAGCACCGCCCCGAACACCGATGCGTACACGACCGATGCCGCCATGGATCCCGACTGGTCGATACAGAGGATGACCTCCTTCTTCGTGGACCGGGTCGCCCGCCCGTAGCCGATGAGCCGCTCCGGCACGATCGTCCGGTGCTCGGGCAGGTAGTGCTTGAGGTTGGCCGCGATGGTGCGGTTCCAGTCGATGTCGTGATGACGGGGCCGGCTGACGCGGGCGCTGCGGTCCAGCGCGCCGGTGAGGGTGGCCCGGGTGCGGCCGGCCAGGCGCTTCTCCAGGTCCTCGACGACCTTGCGCACCACGGCCCGCGCCGTCTCCTTCGTGGTCTCGGGCATGGCCTTGTTGAGCGACAGCAGCGTGCCGACCAGGTGCACGTCGGCCTCGACCGCCTCCAGCATCTCTGGCTCCAGCAGCAGTGTGGCGAGGCCGAGCCGGTCGATGGCGTCGCGCTGCATGACCTGCACGACGGAGGACGGGAAGTAGGTGCGGATGTCGCCGAGCCAGCGGGCCACCGAGGGGGCCGACGCGCCGAGGCCCGCGGAACGGTCCCGGCCGGCCTGCTTCCCGCCGTCCTTCCTGCCGTAGAGCGCGGTGAGCGCTCCGTCCATCGCCGCGTCCTGCCCGGGCAGCACGCATCCCGTGCCGTCGGCGGCCTCGCCCCCGAGCACCAGCCGCCACCGCCGCAGCCTCTCCCGCGCGGCGTCCGTCGCCTCGGCCGTCACCGTTGCCCTCCCGCTCGCGGTCGTTCCCACAGCGGCATCACCGGCACGGTCGTCCCCGGCCGGCCGTCCGTCTCGTGCGTGTCGGCGACCGTCCTGGTCGCGGCCGTCGCGTCGGTCGTCATCCCGTCACCCCCGTCAGTTCGTCGTCACCGTGTTCCTCGTCCAGGCCGAGCAGCAGCCGGACGACCGGCAGTACGGCCTGTGCACGCGCCGGGTCGAGTTCGGGCGCGAAGCCGGGCGGGCCGGACGCCGCGGCGGCCGCGCCCCCCGTGGTGCCCGGGCCGCGCCGGACCAGTTCGCCCAGGGTGCGGCGCACCCCGGATTCGTACGCCGAGAACGTGCGCCGCAGTAGGGGCAGCACGTCCGTGAACGCGTCGGCCGGCACACCGGTCAGCCAGGCGTCGACCAGCCCGAGCAGCCGTTCGTCGTGCACGAGGAGCAGGCCGCCGCCGGAACCTCCTCCGACGAAGCCCTCGATCCAGGCGGCCGCGTCCGCGGGCGGGGTGCCCGGGGACAGGACGAGCCCCATGAGGCGCGCCGCCTCGTCCTGCTCCAGGGCGCCGTCGTCGAGCAGCAGCCGCACGGCCCGGCCCCTGATCACCCCGGGCACGGTGTCCCGCGCGGTCAGCACCCGGAGGACGGCCTGCCAGCGGTCCCTCAGCCGGCGGTGTCCCGCCGCGGGTGCGTCACCGAGGAGACCCACGGCCGAGTGCACGGCGTCCACATGGGACCGCATCTCCTCGGCGGCGTCCGCGTCCAGGGCGGCACAGGCCGGCGGCAGGCCGACGAAGACGCGCTCGGCCAGACCGGCGGCGACCTCCCCCAGCGCCCCGGTGTCCGTGCCGCGGACGTCTCCGTAGCGCAGGGAACGGACCAGGGCCGGGAGCGCCTGGGCGAGGTGGCCGACGTCCGCGTCGAGGGCGGCGCGGTCGGCCAGGATCCGCATCACCGTGGGCAGGGCGCCGGGCAGTTCGGCCAGCAGGCAGCGCTCGGCGAGTGCCGTGACGTCCGCGAGCCCCCGGGCGGCGACGGCGTCGGCCTCGGCCTTGGCGGTCGCGGCCGACAGGACGGTCGTGCCCCACACGCCGGCCTCGGCGATCCGCACGGACAGCTCCGGCTCCCAGCGCAGCCGCCATGTCTCGCGGAACGTACCCGTGCTGCTCCTGGACGCGGCCGGCTCGCCCCAGGCGATGCCGAGCAGCCGCAGCCGGTGCAGGAGTCTGCTGCGGGAGGCGTCGGTGTCCTTGCGCAGGTCGAGCTCCAGCTCGCGCTCCAGCGCCTCGGGCTTCAGCCGCAGCCTGCGCTGGAGCCGGTCCAGATCGCGTTGCAGCGGGACGGCCGGTGCCGTCGGCGGCACCTCCCCCAGCACGTCCCCCACGACCAGCCGGTCCTGCACCAGCGCCAGCGGCACGTCCGAGCCCTCGCACATGACCGCCCGCACGGCGTCGGTCGTCTCGCTCAGGCCGGGCAGCGGACGGCCGCGCATCGCGGCGAGCGTCTCCGCCAGCCGTACCGCCTCGATGACATGGGCGGAGGAGACGATCCGGTCCTCCTCGCGCAGCAGCCCGGCCACCTTGGTCATCCACCGCTCGACCGGCCGGTCGGGGGCGCCGAACAGGTGCCCGTACCAGCCCGGGGAGTCGATGCCCGCGCCGTACCCGCTGAACCGGGACAGCCTGCGGTGGGTCCACGGCACCCACGTCATGTCCGTCTTGACCTTGGGCAGGCCCTTCAGCAGCGCCTTGTCGGCGGTGACGGTGGTCTTCCGCCGCAGGGCCGGAACATGCCAGGCACCGCAGACGACGGCGACCCCTTCCGCGAACTCCTTCTGCGCCGCGCGCACGTGGAGGCGCATGTACGCCTCGCGCACCAGGTCACGGTCGCGCCCGCCGCTGCCGTACGCCTCCCGCAGGGCCGCCATGGCCTCCTCGAGCGCCGTGAACGGTGCGAGCGCGTCGCCCCCGCCCGTGCCCCGGTGCTCGACGACGTCCTCCCACCAGCGCTCCGGGTCGTCGTACCCGGCGGTCTCGGCGAGCACGCCGAGCGGGTCGATCCGCACCTCGGCGGGGTTCGGGCCCGGCGCTTCGCCGTCGCCGCCGGGCTCACCCGGAGGACGCTCCCCTCCGGCGTCCCCCTGCTCGTCCCACGCCAGGGTGTGCGTGGCCGGCAGGTCGATGAAGCGGGCCGGGACACCGTGCTCCAGCGCCCAGCGCAGGGCCACCCACTCGGGGGAGAACTCGGCCAGCGGCCAGAACGCCGAGCGGCCGGGCTCGTCCACCGCGTGGGCGAGCAGCGCGACCGGCGGCCGCATCTCCTCGTCGGCCGCGAGCGGGATCAGCGCGTCCGCCTCGGGCGGCCCCTCGACCAGCACGGCACCCGGCCGGGCCTGGTCCAGCGCGGCCCGCACGGCCCGCGCCGATCCCGGTCCGTGGTGGCGCACGCCGAGCAGCAACGGCTCCGCCCCGGACCGCCGGACCGCGGCCCCTTCCACCTCCGTCACCTTCTCCCCTCCCGTTCTCCCCTCCCGTCCCGTGTCCGCGGCCGGCCCCCGCACCGCGTGACTCACCCGCTCACCTCGCGGCAGGCCCGGTAGAAGTCCTTCCAGCCGTCGCGCTCGCGCACCACCGTCTCCAGGTACTCCTGCCAGATCACGCGGTCCGCCGCCGGGTCGCGGACCACCGCGCCGAGGATGCCCGCGGCCACGTCGCCGGGCCGCAGCACGCCGTCGCCGAAGTGGGCCGCCAGCGCGAGCCCGTTGGTGACGACGGAGATCGCCTCGGCCGTGGACAGGGTGCCGCTGGGCGACTTGAGCTTCGTGCGGCCGTCGGTCGTGACGCCGTCCCGCAGCTCCCGGAAGACGGTGACGACCCGGCGGATCTCGTCGAGGCCGTCGGGCGCGGCCGGCAGGTCGAGGGAGCGGCCGATCTGGTCGACACGGCGCGAGACGATGTCGACCTCGGCTTCCGGGCTCTCCGGCAGCGGCAGCACCACCGTGTTGAACCGGCGGCGCAGGGCGCTGGACAGGTCGTTGACCCCGCGGTCGCGGTCGTTGGCCGTGGCGATCAGGTTGAACCCGCGGACCGCCTGCACCTCCTGGCCGAGCTCCGGTATCGGCAGCGTCTTCTCCGACAGGATCGTGATGAGCGTGTCCTGGACATCCGCCGGGATGCGGGTGAGCTCCTCGACCCGGGCGGTCATGCCCTCCGCCATCGCCCGCATGACCGGGCTGGGCACGAGGGCGTCACGGCTCGGCCCGTGGGCGAGCAGCTGCGCGTAGTTCCACCCGTAGCGGATGGCCTCCTCCGGGGTGCCCGCGGTGCCCTGCACCAGCAGGGTGGAGTCGCCGCTGACGGCCGCGGCCAGGTGCTCGGACACCCAGGTCTTCGCCGTGCCGGGCACGCCCAGCAGGAGCAGGGCGCGGTCGGTGGCGAGCGTGGTGACGGCGACCTCGACGATGCGGCGCGGTCCCACGTACTTCGGCGTGATCACCGTGCCGTCGGGCAGGGTGCCGCCGAGCAGGTACGTGGCCACGGCCCACGGCGACATCTTCCAGCGGACCGGGCGCGGACGGTCGTCCTGAGCGGCCAGCGCGGCCAGTTCCTGCGCGAAGGCGTCCTCGGCATGCGGTCGCAACGCCTCGGCCGGTCGGGCCTCGCCCGCTTCGACGGACGTCGGCTCCACGGACACGGTCATGGCAAAGTCCCCCTCCAGCTCGCCCGGTTCGGATCTGCGGTCCACGTAACACCACGCCACTGACAATGCGCTCCGACCTGCGTGAACGCGGTCGCGGACGCCTGGCCGCCGATGCTCGCGGAGCCGATTGTCAGTGGCGGGATCTACCTTCGGTCCCATGACTCAGCAGGGGGTGCGCTGGACCGCGGACCAGGTGCTGGCACTTGCGCCTGACGCGGCATCACGCAAAGCGGGAAGCAAACTCGGCACGGCAGGGCCGTGGTCCGAGGCGGGGAGTACCGGCGAGGGGACGGTGTGGGGGCTGTGCAAGGGCAGCGGGAGCAAGCCGTATCAAACGGTCGTGGACCTCGCGGACGCGTCCGGGCCCGCGTACAAGTGCAGTTGCCCGAGCCGCAAGTTCCCGTGCAAGCACGCGTTGGGGCTGCTGCTGCTCTGGGCGGGCGAGGACGGGGCCGTGCCGGCCGGGGAGCCGCCGGGCTGGGCCGAGCAGTGGATCTCCGGCCGGCGCCGCCGTGCCGAGGAGAAGGCTGAGGACAGGAAGGGCGGGGACGGCACCGCGGGGTCGTCCGGTTCCGCCGGTCCGGAGGCCGCCCGCCGCCGGGCGGAGCGCCGGGCCGAGCGGGTCACGGCGGGCGCGACCGAGCTGGAGCAGCGCCTGGCGGACCTGCTCCGCGGGGGCCTGGCCTCGGCGGAGCACGCGGGTTACGGGCTGTGGGAGGAGACGGCGGCCCGCATGGTCGACGCCCAGGCCCAGGGTCTCGCCGCGCGGGTCCGGGAGCTGGGTGCCATCCCGTCCACCGGTCCCGGCTGGCCGGTGCGGCTGCTGGAGGAGTGTGCGCTGCTGCATCTCCTCGGCCAGGGCTGGCTGCGCCGTGAGCGGCTTCCGGACGGCCTCGCGGCCACGGTCCGCTCCCGTATCGGCCTGCCGGCCTCCGCCGACGGCCCGCCGCACAAGGACAGCTGGCTGGTCCTCGCCCAGTACGACACGACGGACCCGCGTCTGACGACCCGCCGGACATGGCTGCACGGCGCCGACTCGCAGCGCACGGTCCTGCTCCTGTCCTACGGCGCCGCGGGCCGGGCCCCGGAGTTGTCGCTGCCGGTGGGCCTGGCCCTGGAGGCCGAGGTGTCGGCGTATCCCGGCGCCGGGCAGCTGCGGGTCGCCCTGGGCGAGCAGTTCGCCCCGCCCGCGCCGACCGCGGTCCGCCCGCCGGGCCTGACGACGACCCGGGCGGTCGCGCGCTACGGCGACGCCCTGCGCGAGGACCCGTGGCTGGAGTCCGTTCCCGTCACGCTGGACCGGGTCGTCCCCGTCCCGGACGGCGGCTCCTGGCAGTTGGCGGACGCCGACGAGGACGCGGCCCTGCCGCTCACCCCCGCGGCGCGGTCCCGTCCGGGCCTGTGGCGGCTGGTCGCCCTGTCGGGCGGCGGGCCGGTCAAGGTCTTCGGCGAGTGCGGCCACCGGGGCTTCACCCCACTGACGGCCTGGCCCGAGGGCGCTGGCGACCCGGTCAGCCTCTGCTGACGGCGGGGCGAGGCGTTCAGCGACGCCCCCGCCGCGCCGCACGGACTCCCCCACACCACGGGCCGACCGCCGCACTCACCTCACCCACCCGTCGCCCATCGACCCGCCAACCCGTCGCCCCACCGGCCCGTCGGGCCATCCACCCGTCGACCCGCCACCCATCCCACGGATCCACGCATCGTCCGGCACCACAGGACAACCGGAGAGGACGGTCCTCGACCGCCCCCGGGTGTCCGGCAGAAGGGAAGTTCATGACCAGGACCTCCACACCCGTGGACGCGCCCGCCGAGGGCGCCTGGGAAGGGCTCGTCACGACCGCGCTGCTCGGCACCGACCGGCGCACCCCGCCGGGCATCGCTCCGGGTGCGGACGCGCCGGCGGCCCTGCTGGACGCGGCGGCCGTGGAGACCGTGCGCCGCCGGGCCGGTCTGCGTCCGGCACGGGCTGCCGAGCGTCCGCACCCTGCCCCGCCGGACACGCGCCCGCCGCTGCCGGCCGCGGCGGCCCGCAGGCTCGCCCTGCTCCTGGCCGACCGCCCGGGCCCGTCGGGCGGTGGCCGCCGGGGTGCGGCCCCCGACCTGATGGAACTGCTGCCGCAGTGGCTCGCGACGGCCAACGCCCGTGGCTTCGCACCGCCTGCGCACGTGCTCCCGGCGCTGCTGGACGCCGCCCGGGGCCGTACGGATCTGCGCCCGGCGGCACTGGAGTTCGCCGGGCCGCGTGCCCTGTGGCTGGCCCGGCTGAACCCGGACTGGCGGTTCGCCCTGCGGTCGACGCCCGGCGGTGGGGCGGCCCTGCCGCGCCTGGACGACGCCGAGGGGATCGAGCAGCTGTGGCAGGAGGGCCTGTTCGCGGAACGGGTCGCGCTGCTGTCCGCGTTGCGCTCCGGCGACCCGGCCGCCGCCCGCGAGCTCCTCGCGGCGACCTGGACGACCGAACGGGCCGAGGACCGGCTGATGTTCCTCGACTCCCTGCGCGCGGGCCTGGGCCCGGAGGACGAGCCGTTCCTGGAGCAGGCCCTCGCCGACCGCAGCCGCAACGTCCGGGCGACCGCGGCGGAACTGCTGTCGTCGCTGCCCGGTTCGGCGCTGGCCGCCCGGATGGCGGTCCGGGCGGCGGCCTGCGTGGCCATCGACCACACGCGGACGGCGTCCTCCTCCGCCGACGGACACGATGCGGACGCGGGGGCCCGTGAGTCCCGGGAGCCAGGACCGGCGATCGTCGTCGAAGCGCCGCACGAGTGCGACTCCGGTATGGAGCGCGACGGTGTGGTGCCCAAGGCACCCGCGGGACGGGGTGAACGATCATGGTGGTTCGGGCAGGTGGTGGAGGCGGCGCCGCTGGGCATCTGGTCGGGACGCCTGGGCGGCCGGACACCCGCGGAGATCGTGGCCCTGCCCGTGGCGGACGGCTGGCAGGGCGAACTGCACGCGGCGTGGTGCCGGGCGGCGGCCCGCCAGGGGGACGCCGCGTGGTCACGGGCACTGCTCGGCGAGCCCACGGCCCCGGAGGCGGGCGGCCCCGGAGCGGTGTCGCTGGCCGAACGCGCCAAGCTGCTCGACACGCTGGGTGGCGCCGAACGGGCCGAGTGGGTGGCCGGTTTCATCGCCACGCACGGCCTGTCCGAGGCGTTCCAGTTGCTCGGGGTGTGTGCGGTGCCGTGGGCTCCGCCGCTCGGCCGGGCGGTGGTGGACGCGCTCAACATCGCCCGGGACGCGGGGAGTTACCCATGGAGTTTCAGCGGAGTGATGGGACTGGCCGAGCGCTGCCTGGATCCGTCGGAGGCGGCCCGTCTCGATGCCCTGCTGGCCGTGCCGGACGAGGCGGAGAATTCCTCGCCCGGGGCCGGCGGCTACTGGGCGGAGGCCTTCCAGCGGCTGGTCACGACCCTGCGGCTGCGTGCGGCCATGACGGAGGAACTGCGGGCGCCGTGACACCCGGGGACCCGGCCGCGGGCACCACCGCCCGTCCGCCCGGCCCCGACCGGGTCGGCATCCGCCGCGTCAGCGACACCGACCGCACCGGCACTCACCACACCAGCCGCGCCCGAACTGCCCCACCCGCTCGAACTGCCCGACCCGCTCGGACCACCCGACCCGCTCGAACTCCGGGATCCGCTAAACGCGCCCGACCTGCCGACCCGCCCAACCCGCTCGGACCACCGGCTCCACTCAACCCGCCCGAACGGCCCGAACGGCCCGAACGCCCCGAACCGCCGGAGGCCTACGCCCCGGCCGGCTGGCGGACGTTCGCGCGGACCCAGTCGACGATCGCCTGGGTGGTCGCGCCGGGAGTGAAGATCTCCGCGACGCCCTTCTCCTTCAGCGGGGCGATGTCCGCCTCGGGGATGATCCCGCCGCCGAAGACCAGGATGTCCTCGGCGTCCCGCTCCTTGAGCAGGTCGATCACCGCCGCGAAGAGCGTGTTGTGCGCGCCGGAGAGGATGGAGAGCCCGATCGCGTCGGCGTCCTCCTGGATCGCCGTGTCGACGATCTGCTCCGGGGTCTGGTGCAGGCCCGTGTAGATGACCTCCATACCGGCGTCGCGCAGGGCACGCGCGATCACCTTGGCCCCGCGATCGTGGCCGTCGAGCCCCGGCTTGGCCACCACCACGCGGATCGGACCGGCTGCCACACCCATCACTGCCTCCATGAAGCGACTACATCCATCCGTACCGCCAAGTACCGCACAGATCCCCCGCGCAGTACACGCCGAACACACCGCTCGGGCCGCCGCCCACCGCAGCTGCTGCGGCGCCACGGCACGGACGCCCCGCCCCGAACCGTCCGGGCAAGTGAACGAACGTTATCTCCAGGATCCCGCACCCGGCAGTTTCGAGGTGCAGACCGAGGGGGAAATCACATGGTGGGACAAGCGCAAGGGGAGCCGCCAGGAGGTCCCCCGTTCGCCGCCGCACCCACCACACCCGGCGGCGGTACGGCACTTCGGCGAAGGCACACAGGGCCGGCACGACACGCGAGAGCACGCACGGCGCATCGGCGAGAAGCCTCGTCACCCCACCGATCGGGGACCTCGTCGCACCACCGGCGTCACCCACGCCACAGGCCGCGCACTGTTCCCGCAGCCCACGGGGCTCACACCGCTCGGGCGATCGTCGCCGGCCGTCTTCACGGCTGCTTTCCACGAGGGCACACGGGGGGCAAAGCCGCCCCAGGCGTGCCGACAGGAGGTCGGCCGTGAAGGTCACCGGGATCAGCGTGATCGCAGCCGTCGGCCGGATGAGCGGTGCTTCCCTGCCGTTCCTCCCGGCCGGCCGGAGTCTGCCGCCCGCGGCGACGGCCCTGCCGGGCGGATGGTCCGCGGCCCTGCTCAAGGCGACCGCCCTGGAGCTGGCGATCCTGGCCGGGCACCTCCTCCTCTACCCCTCCGGCATCACTCGGGAACGGCGCGCCCCGGTCCCGGCACCCGCCGGCGACGGCGCCGCCCGGCTGCCCGCGCGGGCGAAGCCGCCCGTGGTCCTGCTGCACGGGCTCATCGACAACCGCTCGGTCTTCGTCCTGCTGCGCCGCACCCTCGCCCGGCACGGCAGGCACCGGGTCGAGTCCCTCAACTACTCGCCGTTGACGTGCGACATACGGGTCGCGGCGGAGCGCCTCGGCCGGCACATCGAGGAGGTCTGCGAGCGCACCGGAGCCGAGCGGGTCGACATCGTCGGGCACAGCCTCGGGGGTCTGATCGCGCGGTACTACGTGCAGCGGCTCGGCGGTGACACGCGGGTGCGGACCCTCGTCACGCTCGGCACACCGCATGCGGGCACCCGGGCGGCGCGCCTGGCCGACGCGCACCCCATCGTGCGCCAGATGCGCCCCGGCTCACCGGTGCTCGAGGAGCTCGCCCTGCCCGCCCCTGACTGCCGTACGCACTTCGTCGCCTTCTGGAGCGACCTGGATCATGTGATGGTCCCGCCGGAGGCGGCCCGCATCGACCATCCCGATCTGTCGGTGCGCACCGTACGGGTCACCGGCATCGGCCATCTCGCCCTGCCCGTGTATCCCGCGGTCGCCGCCGGGATCCGGGAGGCTCTCGACGCGGCACACCCGGGGGAACCCTCCGCGGACGGGGCCGACGGCCCGGCGGGGGATGCCGCCGGTGGTCTGACGGTGGCCTGAAATTCGTCATACAGCCGCCACAGGACCGCGCAGCCCCGATCAGCTTCGAACAAACCTCGAACACAAGGCCAAGCCCGCGCCCGCATCCGTCAAAACACGGCCGAATGCCCGTTTCCTGCGCGCGTGAAACCTGCCGAAGATTGTCGTGCCCGCGTACCGCCGGGTACAGTCGCCGCACTGCTCTGGCAGCCCCTGTTGTCGAGGCGAAAGAGAAGTTGGTGAACGACCGTCACCCGTCGGGGACCATGCCCCCGGCTCCGGCTTCCGACGCCGACTCGGCGCACTACGCGTCGTACGGCACCCAGGAAGCCCCGTACGGCGACTTCACCACGTACGGCGACCACCCCGCCACCGGTTTTCCCTCCGGCGACGGCGCGGGGCTCGACGCCTCCGCCCACTCCGCTCCGAGCTTCGCCACGGACCCCCTCTTCGGCGACATGCCGGGCAACGGCCACGACACGGGTGCCTACAACTCCGGTCAGTGGTCCACGGGTACCCCCGAGCACGCGAACTATGACGCCTACGCGGCCCAGCACCACGCCGCCTATGACACCGGCGTCTACGACACGACCTCCTGGGCGACCGGGCAGCAGCCGGTGGCGGGCATCCCGTCGCCGTCCCCGGCCCCGGACGCCACCGGCCAGTGGGACAGCGGCGCCTGGCTCCAGCCGGACCCGTCGGGCAACGCGGCCGGCCACACCCAGCAGTGGGACTGGGGCACGCAGACCTTCGACACCGGCGCCTACGACGCCACGCAGTGGAACTCCGACGGCTCGGCACCGGCCGGCGACGGCCACGAGCACCCTGCCGAAACCTTCGAGCAGCGCGAGCCGACGCCGTTCGAGGCGCACGAGCCGACGCAGTTCGACCCGTCCGAGCCGGTGCCCTTCGACCAGCTCGAGACCGCGACGTTCGAGCACGTCGGCTACGACGACCCCACCGGCCACGGGCCCGCCGCCGACGGCGGCGAGACGGCCTCCACCGGTGAACTGCCCGCCGTCGGCCCGCTCCTGGACGGCCAGGAAGAGGTCGCGCCCCCCGGTTCCCGGGCCGCGGCGCGGGCCGGGTCCCGCTCCCGCCGCCGTACGCCGCCGAAGCGTTCGGCGCTGCTGACCGTCGCGGTGCCGTCGGCGTGCGTGATGGGTGTCGCGGGGATCGCGGCCGCGTCGGTGGGCAGCTTCACCGACGACAGCGCGGCCGAGGCGCACACGACGGCCGCGGACGTGCAGCCGGTGAAGCCGGCCGCCGCCAACAACAAGCTCGACACGCAGTTGCAGAGCCTCGCCGCCGGCGCCGACGACTTCGCCGACCGGGCCAGCCGGACGCAGGAGCGCATCGACCTCAAGGCCCAGCAGGTCGCCGAGAAGAAGCGGGCGGCGGAGGAGGCGGCCCGCAAGGAGCGGCTGCGCCCCAAGTTCGCCCTGCCGGTCTCGCAGCACGGACTGAGCGCCTACTACGGCCAGTCGGGCATCAACTGGATGTCCCTGCACACGGGCATCGACTTCCCCGTCGCGTACGGCACGACCGTGATGGCCGCGACCGACGGCACCGTGCGCACGCAGTGGAACAGCGCCTACGGCAACATGATGATCGTGACCGCGAAGGACGGCACGGAGACGTGGTACTGCCACCTCTCCACCTACACCGTCCCCTCCGGTACGGCCGTGAAGGCCGGCGACCCGATCGCCCGCTCCGGCAACTCGGGCAACTCCACCGGTCCGCACCTGCACTTCGAGGTGCGTCCGGGCGGCGGCTCGGCGATCGACCCGCTCCCGTGGCTGCGCAGCCACGGCATCAACCCGGCCTGACCGTCCGGCCGCCGGGGGCGCCCCGGCGGTTCCCGGCGCCCGGCTCCCGCCCGCGGCGTGCGAACGGGAGCCTCCGCTCAGCGGATCAGAGCTTCTCCACCGGCGCGTAGCGCAGCAGCAGCCGCTTGGGCTTGGTGTCGCCGAAGTCGATCGTCGCCTCGGCGTTCGCTCCCGTGCCCTTGACCGCGACGACCGTGCCGAGGCCGAACTGGTCGTGGGTGACCCGGTCCCCCACGGTCAGCGCCACCACCGGCTTCTCGGCGGTGCGGCGCGTGGCGAAGCCGGAGGCGCCGGACGCCGAGGAGCGCGAGCGGGACGAGGACAGGGAGGCCGCGACCGCGGAGACCGGCCCGGAGGACGCGGGCACGGTCGCACCCGTGCGCTTCCACTCGACGTGGGCCGGCGGGATCTCCTCCAGGAACCGGGAGGGCGGGTTGTACGAGGGCTGGCCCCAGGCGCTGCGCAGGGTGGACCGCGTCAGATACAGCCGCTCCCGGGCGCGCGTGATCCCGACGTAGGCCAGGCGGCGCTCCTCCTCCAGTTCCTTGTTCTCCCCCAGGGCGCGCATGTGGGGGAAGACGCCGTCCTCCATGCCGGTGAGGAAGACGACCGGGAACTCCAGGCCCTTGGCGGTGTGCAGGGTCATCAGCGTGATGACGCCGTCGCCGTCCTCCTCGTCGGGGATCTGGTCGGAGTCGGCGACCAGGGCGACCTGTTCGAGGAAGTCGGACAGCGTGCCGCCGGTCTCCGCGTCCTCGCCGCGCTCCTGCTCGAACTCCATGGCGACGGCGGCGAGTTCCTGGAGGTTCTCGATCCGGGTCTCGTCCTGCGGGTCGGTGGACGCCTGGAGTTCGGCCAGGTAGCCGGTGCGCTCCAGCACGGCCTCCAGGACGGTGGCAGGCCCGGCGCCGGACTCGACGATCGTGCGGAGGTCCTCCATCAGCGTGTTGAACCGCTTGACGGCGTTGGTGGAGCGCGCGGCCATGCCGTACGCCTCGTCGACGCGCTTGAGCGCCTGCGGGAAGCTGATCTTCTCGCGCTGGGACAGGGCGTCGATCATCGCCTCGGCGCGGTCGCCGATGCCCCGCTTGGGGACGTTGAGGATCCGGCGCAGCGGCACCGAGTCCTCGGGGTTGGACAGCACGCGCAGGTAGGCCAGGACGTCCCGGACCTCCTTGCGCTCGTAGAAGCGCACGCCGCCGACGACCTTGTAGGGCAGGCCGACGCGGATGAAGACCTCTTCGAAGACACGGGACTGGGCGTTGGTGCGGTAGAAGACCGCGACGTCGCCCGCCTTGGCCTCGCCGGCGTCGGTGAGGCGGTCTATCTCGTCGGCGACGAACTGCGCCTCGTCGTGCTCGGTGTCGGCGACGTAGCCGGTGATCCGCGCACCGGTGCCCGCGTTGGTCCACAGGTTCTTGGGGCGGCGGGACTCGTTGCGCTCGATGACGGCGTTGGCCGCGGACAGGATGGTCTGCGTGGAGCGGTAGTTCTGCTCGAGCAGGATCGTCGTCGCGTCCGGGTAGTCCTCCTCGAACTGGAGGATGTTGCGGATCGTCGCGCCGCGGAAGGCGTAGATCGACTGGTCGGCGTCGCCCACCACGCACAGCTCGGCGGGCGGCACCTCGGCCTCGGGCGGTACGTCGACCGGGTGCTCGGAGGTGCCGACCAGCTCGCGCACGAGGGCGTACTGGGCGTGGTTGGTGTCCTGGTACTCGTCGACCAGGACGTGGCGGAAGCGGCGGCGGTAGTGCTCGGCGACGTCCGGGAAGGCGCGCAGCAGGTTGACCGTCGTCATGATCAGGTCGTCGAAGTCGAGGGCGTTCGCCTCGCGCAGCCGCGACTGGTACATGGCGTAGGCCTGGGCGAGGGTCTTCTCGAAACCGTCGGTGGCCTGGGCGGCGAAGTCCTCCTCGTCGATCAGCTCGTTCTTCAGGTTGCTGATCTTGGCGCTGAAGGACTTGGGCGGGAAGCGCTTGGGGTCGAGGTCCAGGTCGCGGCAGACCAGGGCCATGAGGCGCTTGGAGTCGGCGGCGTCGTAGATCGAGAAGGAGGAGGTGAAGCCGAGCTTCTTGCTCTCCCGGCGCAGGATGCGCACGCACGCGCTGTGGAAGGTCATGACCCACATGGCGTTGGCGCGCGGGCCGACGAGCTGCTCGACGCGCTCCTTCATCTCGCCGGCGGCCTTGTTGGTGAAGGTGATCGCGAGGATCTGCCCCGGGTGCACGTGCCGCTCGGCCAGCAGGTGGGCGATGCGGTGGGTGAGCACGCGGGTCTTGCCGGAGCCGGCGCCGGCGACGATGAGCAGCGGGGAGCCGGAGTGGACGACGGCGGCCCGCTGGTTGTCGTTGAGCCCTTCCAGCAGCGCGGCGGCGTCGATCACCGGGCGGGGGGCGCCGTCCCGGTAGTGGGTGTCGCGGTCCGGCGGCACGTCGAACTTCCCGCCGAACAGATCGTCCGGAAGCGGCTCCGGAGCGTGATCGTCCTCGGGGGGCGGCGGGGGCTCGTCCGCGGGGCCCCGCTGGGCCTGGAGGCTCGCCAGGAAGTTGTCGTCAAAGAGGCTGCTCATCGCTCTCCGAGTCTAGGGCGCCCCACTGACAGTCCGCCGCCACCCCGGAGACATCGCCCCGGGCACCGGCGGGGCGGCCGGGCCCGTGGCGCGATGTCACCCTCCAGCGCCGCATGATCACGTTCCGCTATGTCCGCAACAATCCCGGGCAAATCAGGACCGAGCCGCCTGGATCGTTCACTCCGAGCAACGCTCCCCGGGAAGGTCACGAAAATGTATCGGGCATATCACCCATCAACCTTCACAGAGGCCACACGAGTTGGCTACCGTGCGACCAGGCCGCACGACCGTTTCCGGCGAACGTCGCCGGGCCGCGCGGCCTCCGCCGAGTCCGGTGTGCCGCAGCGGCAGCCGGAGCCGGGGACCCAACCGAGAACCCCGGGGTGAATCGGCCCGCCTCCTGATCCGGAGAAGGCCGTAGGGCAACCCTTCCGAACCACCCGCCCGAACCCGACAGCTAACCCGGTAGGCGGACGATGGAAGGAGTCGCCTCCCTTGGCGTCGCACCGCAAGTCGCGTCCCACCGGTTCGCGCGTGGCAGGCATACGGACCCCCGCCCTGGCAACGGCGGCCCTCACCTCCGTGGCCCTGCTGTCCCAGTCGGCCAACGCCGCCCCCGAGGCCGACGACAAGCCCAGCCTCGAAGAAGTCGAGAAGAAAGTCGACGACCTGTACCGCCAGGCCGAGTCGGCGACCGAGAAGTACAACGGGGCCAAGGAGAAGACCGCCAAGCAGCGCAAGCGCGTCGACACCCTCCTCGACGACGTCGCGCAGCGCGCCGGGAAGCTCAACGAGGCGCGCGAGAAGCTCGGCTCCTACGCCTCCGCCCAGTACCGCACGGGGGCGGCCGCGCCGGAGACGGCGACGTTCCTGCTCGCGGACACCCCGCAGGACTACTTCGACCAGACCCAGCTGATGGACCGGATGACCGGCCGCCAGAAGGAAGCGGTCGACGACTTCGTCACCCAGCAGTCCGAGACGATGACGAAGCGCCGGGAGGCCACCGAGAGCCTGGAGAAGCTCACCGACGCCCAGGGCGACCTGAAGGCGGCCAAGGCGACCGTCCAGCGCAAGCTGGCCGACGCCCGCGCGCTGATGTCGCGGCTGACCGCCGAGGAGAAGGCGCGGCTCGCGGCCATCGAGCAGGAGAAGCAGCGGGAAGCCGCCCGCCGGGCCGCCGAGCTGGCCCGGCAGCAGACCGCGCAGGAGCAGACCCAGCGCGAGGAGGCCCCCCGGCAGGAGAGCGGCTCGCCGTCGCAGGACTCCGGCTCGCCCTCCACGCCGGCCCCGGTGGACTCCTCGTACGCCACCAAGGCGGACAAGGCCCTGGCGTTCGCGCGCGCCCAGATCGGCAAGCCGTACGTCTGGGGTGCCGTCGGTCCCGGCTCCTACGACTGCTCGGGCCTCACCCAGGCCGCCTGGAAGGCCGCCGGCGTCACCCTCCCGCGCACGACCTACGACCAGGTCGACGCCGGCACCACCGTCCCGGTGTCCCAGGCCCGGCCGGGCGACCTGGTCTTCTTCTACGACGACGTCACGCACGTCGGGCTGTACATCGGCAACGGCATGATGATCCACGCGCCGAAGCCGGGCACGTACGTGCGCGAGGAGTCGGTCTACTACGACGGCGAGTCGGCGATCCACAGCGTGGTGCGGCCCGCCTGAGCGGACACGGACGTTTTTGAGGGGCACGCGCGCGTGCCCCTCACCTCCGGCGCGCGTTGCTCTCTAGCATCGGCGCTATGTCCGGTCCCTCCCCGTTTGCCACCTGGTGGGCGACGTATGCGCTGGCGACCGGCACCGTGTCGGTCGGTCTCGACTCCGCGGGTCACGCCACCCTCTCCCGCGTCGTGCTGGCCCTGGCCTGCGGGGCGTGGCTGGTGTCGGCCGTGAGCCTGCTGCAGCGGGCACGCGGCGCGTGGCGGGCGGAGGTGCCGGCGGTGTTCACCACCGCGGCGGCCGCCGCCCTCCTCGGCACCGGTTTCACCGCCGCGGGTCTGCGGTCCGTGGGCTGGGCGCTGCTGGCCCTGTCCGCGCTGGTCTGGGCGGTGCTGCTGGCCGTGGAGGTCGGCGGCCGGCGGGGAACGGTGTTCCTGCGGTGTGTGGCCACCCAGTGCCTCGCCGTGCTGGCGGCGGCCCTGGCCGCGGCCGAGTCGCTGGCCTGGCCGGCCCACGCGGCCCTGGTGCTGCTGTGGCTGGGGCTCGCGCTGTACGGCTTCGCCCTGTTCCGCTTCCAGCCACGGCAGGTGGAGGAGGGGCGCGGCGACCACTGGTTCGCGGAGGGCGCGCTGGCGGTCTCGGCGCTGGCCGGGGCGCAACTGCTGTCCGCCGACAGCTCCCGCCTCTACCTGTGGAACGAGGACGACGGCGACGCCCTGCGCAACACCGCCGTCACCCTGCTCGTGCTCGCCGCGGTCGCCTGCGTCGCCCTGCTGGTCGCCGAGCTGTTCTGGCCGCGGCACCACTACGACGCGCGGCGCTGGGCGACCGTGTTCTGCTGGGCCGTGACGGCGACGGCCACCCTGGAGGTCGCCACGGCGCTCGACGTCGCCTGGCTGGACGTCGCCGGCCAGGCGCTGCTGTGGGCGGCCGTGGCCGCGTGGCTCGCCTGCACCGTCTGGGCGGCCGCCTCGGCCCGGGCCGGCGCCCGGCCCTCCCGGGTCAGGTCCAGAGCACGGCGATGAAGACGTTGGCCGTGGTGAGCAGTCCGACCAGACCGAACAGGCCCTTGTCCACCCGCTCCTCGTCGCGCTTCACGTAGACCAGGCCGAGGATCACGACCAGGAGCGCCAGCTTCACGCCGATCTTGATGTTGTTCACGGACTGGTCGTCGGCCTGGTTGAGGCCGACCAGGGCCACGCCGGTGACCAGCATGGTCAGTGCGCCGTGCAGCATCGCGGGCGTGAAGCGGGCCGTACCCTCGCCCATCGCCTTCATCTGGGTGAGGAAGCCGCCCAGGAGCGAGGCGATGCCGATGATGTGCAGGCCGACGAAGAGGTGGATGAGGACGTCCATGAGGCCGGAGCCTAGCCAGGGCCCGTCCGGCCGCCCGACACCGGCCCGGCATCCCGAGCCCGGCGATCCGGCTCCGGCCCGGCCACCCGGAATCGGCCCGGTGGTGCATATATGCGCCCCATAGCACCCGATCACGGTCGTTCGCCCATGATCCCCGGCATCGGTCATCACGCTGAGTGAAGCGAGGGAGGCCGAGGCGGGATCTTGGTCGCATACGGTCACCACCGGTCCTCCGGGGACAGTTCCGCACACCCGCCACGAGGGCCGCACGCGCACCTCTACCGTCCTTCACCAGGTGACCGGCTCCCCACCGCCGCCCGGGCCAGGGGCGGCAGTCGGACACCACCGCCGAGAAAAGTCCGGCGGCGGCCCGTCTCCCCTGTGCGGGCCGCCGCCGGACGCGCAGGCCGCCCGTCCGCTCCCGGCGACCGCACACCCCCACCGGCGGTCGAGGAAAGGACGTGGCCCCCAGGTGGCAGCGCACCGCAAGCCCCGACAACGCCCCATGGCCGGCGGCACGGCCCGTACGGCCGCCACGATCGCGCTCGCCTCCGCGGCGACGGCGACGGGCTTCGACGGAACCGGGCACGCCGAACCGCAGCGCACCCCCGGCCAGGTCAGGGCGGAAGTGGCCAGGCTGTACCGGCAGGCGGAGGCCGCCACCGAGAAGTACAACGGCGCGAAGGAGCAGGCGGACGGGGCCCGGCAGCGGCTGAGGGGGTTGCAGGACCGGGCGGCCCGCTCGCAGGAACGGCTCGACGCGGCCCGGCAGGCGCTCGGCTCGGTCGCCGCCGCGCAGTACCGCTCCGGTGGCCTGGACCCGGCGATGCAGCTGGCCCTGTCCGACGACCCCGACCGCTATCTGGAGAACGCGGAGTTCGTCGAGCGGGCGGGCGACCGGCAGAGTGCCGCCGTCCGGCGGGTGCGCAGCCGGCTCCGCGAGATCGAGCAGCTGCGCGGTGCCGCCCGCGTCGAGCTGGCCTCCCTCAAGGCACGGCAGGCGGAGCTGAAGCGCCACCGGACGGCCGTCACCGGCAAGCTGGACTCCGCACGGCAGCTGCTGTCCCGGCTGACTCCGCAGGAACGTTCCCAGGTGGGCGGATCATCCGACCGCGCGACCCGCTCGGCCGGCGCGCGGGACACCCTCGCCCCTCCCGGATCCGCCACGGCCCGGGCGCCGGGCCCGCGGGCGGCCGCCGCCGTCTCCTACGCCTACGCCAAACTCGGCAGCCCCTACGTCTGGGGCGCGACCGGCCCGAACGCCTTCGACTGCTCCGGGCTCGTCCAGGCCGCCTACCGCTCGGCGGGCGTCTCCCTGCCGCGCACCACGTACTCCCAGATCGCCGCCGGGCGCCGCGTCTCCCGCTCCGAACTCCTCCCCGGCGACCTGGTCTTCTTCTACGCCGGGATCAGCCACGTCGGCATCTACGTCGGCGACGGGCGGATGATCCACGCCCCGAACCCGTCCGCCCCGGTCCGCGTCGCCCCGCTCGACGAGATGCCCTTCGCGGGGGCGACACGGGTGGCGTGAGCGGGCGGGCCGGCACCTGCCCGCGGGCTCACACCGACCGGCGGGATCGCACCAGCCTGCGGGCTCACACCAGCCGGCGGGCCGTCGCCCAGCGGGTGAGCTCGTGCCGGTTGGACAGCTGGAGCTTGCGCAGCACCGCCGAGACGTGGGACTCGACCGTCTTCACCGAGATGTACAGCTGCTTGGCGATCTCCTTGTACGCGTAGCCCCGCGCGATCAGCCGCAGCACCTCCCGCTCGCGCTGGGTGAGGCGGTCCAGGTCCTCGTCGACGGGCGGGGCGTCGGTGGAGGCGAAGGCGTCCAGGACGAAACCGGCCAGCCGCGGGGAGAACACGGCGTCGCCCTCCTGGACGCGGAAGATCGAGTCCACCAGGTCCGTGCCCGTGATGGTCTTGGTGACGTAGCCCCGGGCGCCGCCGCGGATCACGCCGATCACGTCCTCGGCGGCGTCCGACACGGACAGCGCCAGGAAGCGCACGGGCTGCTCGGTGGCCGCCATCAACGGCGCGCAGCGGCGCAGCACTTCCATCCCGCCGCCGCCCGGGAGGTGCACGTCCAGGAGCACGACCTCCGGCCGGGTGGCGGTGATGACCGTGACGGCCTGGTCGACGTCCGCGGCCTCGCCGACGACCTCCACGCCGGTCTGCGCGGTCTGCCCGATCTCCGCCTGGACGCCGGTGCGGAACATGCGGTGGTCGTCGACGAGGACCACGCGCACATGACGCCCCGGGCCGCCGCCCGACTCCGCGGCCCCGGCCGCCTGGTCCGGTCCGGCCGTACCGTTCGCCGCCTCGGTCGGGTCGCTCATGACGTCTTCTCCGCCCTCTCCATCTCCAGCTCGACCTCCGTGCCGCCGTCCGGCACCGCGCGCAGCCGCGCCGTCCCGCCGTTGCGCTCCATGCGGCCGATGATCGATTCTCTGACACCCATCCGGTCGGCGGGTATCGAGTCGAGGTCGAAGCCGGGACCGCGGTCCCGGACGGACACGAAGACCGTCTTCCCCTCGACCTCGGCGTAGACCTGCACGGCCCCGCCCTCGCCACCGTACTTGGCGGCGTTCACCATCGCTTCGCGCGCGGCCTGCATCTGTGCGGCGATCCGCTCGTCGAGGGGGCAGTCGCCGACCACCACGACCTCCAGGGGCACGCCGTGCTTGTCCTCCACCTCGGCCGCGTTGCGCCGCACGGCGTCGGCGAGGGTGGTGGGCTCGTCGGCCTCGTCCTTGCCGGTGCCCTCGGGCTTGTACAGCCAGGTCCGCAGGTCGCGCTCCTGGGCACGGGCCAGCCGTCGCACCTCCCCCGGGTTCTCCGCGTTGCGCTGGATCAGCGTGAGGGTGTGCAGCACCGAGTCGTGCACATGGGCGGCGACCTCCGCGCGCTCCTGGGCACGGATGCGCATCAGCCGTTCCTCGGACAGGTCCTGCGTCATCCGCACCAGGTAGGGCCCGGCCAGCAGCGTGATCCCGACGAGGACCGCGAGGGCCGCCTGGAGCACGGAACCGAGGTGGGCGGCGGAGCCCTGGAGCACGACGATGCCGGAGACACCGGCCGTGACCAGCAGCACGCCCCCCACCGAGCGCAGCAGGGCGACGGTGCGTCTGCGGCGGCCGACCTCCGCCCAGCGGGCCCGGCGGGCGTTGTCCGCCTGCCGCCACACCAGGGCGACACCGGCGCCGACGAGCACCGTCGGCCACAGGTAGACCCGGGCCCCGCCGCCGAGGTTCACGTTGCCCACGAAGACCAGGGCCACCACGACCATCAGGAGCAGCGCCACGATCTGGCCCTTGTCGGGCCGCCGGGCGACGAGTCTGCGCCGCCCGTCGGGCGAGGTCTCCGCGGTGGCGAACGACGGCGGCTTCTGCGCCTCGACACCGCCGACGCCGAGCGGGACGAAGAACCAGAACGCGGCGTACAGCAGCGCGCCGAGCCCGTCGGCCATGAACAGCCCGACGAAGACGAGCCGGACCCAGATCACGGGCAGCCCGAGGTGCCCGGCGAGCCCCCGCGCGACACCACCGAGCCAGCGTCCGTCGCTGCTGCGGTAGAGCTTGCGCGGCGGCCGCGGCTCGGCGAGGGGCGCTGCTGCGGCTTCCGACATGCCACTGATGGTCACACGGGCGCCAGGCCGGAGCATCAGGGTCGGCCCCGGAAACTCCCCTGATCTCCGGCGCCTCCGCCTCGCACCCGCCCGTGCCCGTGCCTGTGCCCGTCTCAGGGCCGATATCAGGGTCGGACCAGGGTCGATCCGGCTGCCGCCGCGCCGCCGCGCCCGTCACCATGGACCCATGACCGATCACGAGCACGCCGCGACGGGTCCGGGACCCGGCCCCGGCCCGCGCCCCGCCCCGGGCGACGGGCCGCAGGGTGCCGCGCCCGCCGCGGACGCCGGTCCGCCCGGCCCCGCCGGCCGGGCCGCGCCGGGCGGCCCGGCCGACCGGTTCCGGCGCGACCGCCGCCACAAGACCCTGGCCGGGGTCTGCGCCGGGCTCGGACGGCACTACGACATGGACCCGGTGATCTTCCGGATCACCCTCGCCGTGCTCTCCGCCACCGGCGGCCTCGGCCTGATCTTCTACGGCTTCGCCTGGCTCTTCGTCCCCTACGACGAGGACGAGAACGAGGTGCGCAAGCTGCTCACCGGCCGGGTCGACGGGCAGGCGCTGGCGGCGGTGCTGTTCGCGCTGGTCGGCTGCGGCGTCTTCCTGACCATGCTGAACAACGGCGGGGTGCTGACCTTCGCCGTCGTCCTCGCCCTGCTGCTGGCGGGCGCCGGCTACTGGTCGCGCCAGCGCGGTGCGCCCGACCCCGACCCGCTGGCCGCGCAGGCCGTCGCGGACGCCCCTCCGGAGCCCCAGGCCCCGCCGGTGTTCGCCTCCTCGCCCTCGTGGTGGCGCGACCCGATCGTCAAGGACGGCACCCACATCGGCGGCACGGGCTACCTGTGGGGCCCGCGCGACACGCACGACCTGGACATCGCCGCGGCGGTGGACGTGGCCCCGGGCACCCTGCGGCCCGGGACCCGTGAGACGGCCCCTGCCCCCCGCCCCCGGCAGCCCCGGCCCCGCGGTCCGCGCGCGATCGGCGGCTGGGCCTTCCTGCTGGCCCTGCTCGCCGGCGCCCTGGGCACCAGCCTGACGTGGGACGGCCACCCGCTCGGCACGAGTCTCCAGACGGGCCTGTCGTGCGCGCTGGTGGTGCTGGGACTGGGCATCGCCGTCAGCGCCTTCCTCGGCCGGACCGGGGCGGGCTCGATCCTGCTCGCGGTCGTCACGGCCGGTCTGCTCGCCGCCTCGGCGGCCCTGCCCCAGGACATCGGCACGCACTGGTCGCGCACCACCTGGCAGCCCGCCACGGCGGCGGACGTACGGCCGCACTACGAACTGGGCACCGGCGTCGGCACCCTGGACCTCACGCGGCTGGACCTGACGGGGAGGCAGACCGTGACCGTGCGGGCGGAGGTCGGGGTGGGCCGGGTGAAGGTGATCGTGCCGCGCGACGTGACGGTGCGGCTGAACGCCGAGGTGGGGATCGGGGACCTCCAGTTGCCGGGCGACGACCCGAAGGACGTGGACGTCCAGCCGGGGCGGCACCAGGAGGCCACCCTCTCGCCCGAGGCGGGCGTGCGGCGGTCGGGCACCGTCGACCTGGATCTCCGGGTCGGCATGGGACAGGCGGAGGTGGCCCGTGCTGCGGCATGAGATCCGGCCCGGCAGGCTGTGCGCGGGCACCGTCCTCACGGCGACGGGCGTCCTGTACGCCGGTGACGCGGGCGGCGCCTGGGAGATCCCCTGGTTCCTGGCCCTGCCCCTCGTGACGGGCGGGCTGTTCCTCGCGGGCGCGGTGGCGTTCGTGGCGGGCCGGGCGCGGCGACGCCGCCGAGCGGGCGGTGCGGAAGCGGAGGCCTGACCGGCCGGGACGGCGGTGTCCGGGGAAGGGCGGGACGGTGGTGTCCGGGAGGGGTCGGGACGGGCGGGCGCCCCCTAGCGGTATCCCCCGCCGCGTTGCCGTCGCCTCGCCCGCAGGGCGGCGTCCAGGGACAGCAGCGGCGCACCCGCCAGCACCAGGGGGATCCAGGCCATGAGGTACACCAGGTCGTTGCCGTAGTAGTACGGGTCGGAGGACCAGCTGACGGTGAGCCACAGGCTGAGGGAGATCAGCGCGCCCCCGAGGGCGGCGAGCCGGGCGAACAGGCCCAGCAGGGTGCCGATGCCGACGGCCAGCTCCCCGAGCGCGATCGCGTAGCCGAAGCCGGCCGGGCTCTTGAGGGAGAGGTCGACCAGGGCGGGGATGGCCGAGGAGTCGCGCACGGCACGCATCATGTCGCCGATCGACCCGGGGCCCGAGTCCTTCAGGAAGGCGCTGTCCGTGAGTTTGTCCAGGCCGGCGTAGACGAAGGTGACGCCGAGGAAGACGCGCAGGGGCAGCAGGGCGTAGCGGGCGGCGGTGTCCCGCCGGCCTCCTCCGTCGCCGAAGTGCGGGCCGTGGTGCGTGTCGGTTCTCATGCCGTGCGTCATGGCTGCTGGCCGCCTCTCACCCCGCCCGGTGCCGAGTCCCCTCGACAGACGATACGTACGTCGACCCGCCCGGGTTCAACCCCGCGCGGTCTTTTCCGCAGCCCAGCAGGCCCGCTGGCCCGTGGTCCGTGACGCCGTCGCCCCGGGGCCGTCACTCCGTCACGTCGATGGCGTACCGGTTCGTCTCCACGCCCGCCGCCGTGACGACCTGCACCTCCACCCGGCCCGGTTCCACCTCCGCCGGGACCGGCACGGTCAGCCGGGTGTCGGTCGGGTTGCGGAAGCCGCCGGGCACCGGCACCAGGGGCACGTGGACGTGCACGGCGCCCACCCGCACGACCATCCGCGCCAGCCGGTCGGCGCCCTGCGCCCCGGGCGGCACGAATCCGGCGCCCCGGATCTCGATGTCGTCGCCCGTGCGGATCGGGCCGTCCAGGTCGCCCGCCTCCCGGGCCCGGACCACGGAGAGGACGACCGGCCTGCCGCCCTCCGCGTACTTCCCGGCGAGATACGTCGCCGCCGACACCAGCACCACCACCGCCAGGCCCCACGGCAGGTCGGGCAGCTGGTCGGGCCGCCTGGCCAGCCGCACCGCCGCGAAGACGAGGGCGACTGCGCTGATCACCACGTACTGGAGGTCGGTGAAGGCACCCCGGCCGGCGTCGTCGGTCAGCAGATCGGCGGCCCGCGGCCGGTCGGCGCGCACCTTCTGGAGCCGCTGCCCCAGGACCCGCAACCCGACCACGCGCCGCACCAGCACGGCGACCCCGCAGACCACGGCGAGGACGGTCACCACCCCGGCGCCCCGGGCCAGATCCAGCCCGGCGATCAGCGCGTCCCGCTCCGCGTGCCGGGAGGCCGCGGCCAGGCGCCCGGCGAGCACGAGCACCGCGTAGGCCACGAAGAGCACCCAGGCGGCGGCGACGGTACGGGACGTGGAGAGCCGGTTGTCCTCGCCGATGACGGGGGCGAGGACACCGCCCCTGGCGCGGTGGAGCCACGACGCGGCCGTCAGCGCCGCGGCCACCACCAGCGCGGCGGCGAGCCCGGCCGTGCGGGCCGGCGTCCAGCCCGCGCCGAGCGCCGTGAGGGTCTGCGCGAGCAGCAGCGCCACGACGGCGGCCCCCACCACGGCGGCCGTCCGGCGCCACAGGCCCGTCAGCCACGCCCGCCCCTCGGCCCGGCCCCGCTCGGCCACCAGTTCGGCCGACTGCGCGAGTTCCTCGGAGACCCACTGCCGCGTGGCCGACGCCGAGTGGGCGACCGCGGCGGGCAGCCCGCGCCCGGCCGCGAACTCGTCCCGTGCGGCGAGGAACGCGGCGACGGCCCGCCGATGCCCCTCGCGCGCGCCGTGCGGGCAGTCCCCGCAGGCGCACCCGCCCGCGTGGCCGGTCCCGGCCCCGTCGGGAGCCCCGGCCCCGTGAGATCCGGCTCCGTGAGACCCGGCTCCGTGAGATCCGGCGTACGCAGCCGCGTACCCGCCCGTGTCCGGGCCGCCCTGCCTCGCCCCTTGCACCGCCACGCCCGACGCCCGCCTTCCCGCGATCCCGCCACCGCCGGCCTTCCGGACCCCGGAAACACCGCTGTGCAACTGCCCTGCGACGAGAGCGAATTGTGCCCTACACCACCCGCTCGGCGCGGTTCCGTCCGGTCACACGGGTGAACTTCGGCGCGCCGTGTTGACGCGGGGGCCGCATCGCCTCGGTGCGGCTGTCACGGTGCGCCCCCGTCCAGCAGGTCCGGTTCGCTGCGGCTGATCTCGCGCCACATCGGCTGGTAGTTGATCCACGCGACCAGGTCGCCGCCGAGCTGCTCCCGGGTGGCCACCGCCATCCGGTGGTCGATGCGCACCACCCGCCCGGCCGCCTGTGCCGTCAGCTGCACCTGGCACGAGCGCTCCATCGACACGAACCACCAGGCCGCCGCGTCCACCGAGTCGCCGACGGTCAGCAGCCCGTGGTTGCGCAGCACGAGCGCCTTGCGGGAGCCGAGCGCGGCCGCGATCCGGCGGCCCTCCTCGGCGTCGACGGCGACGCCCGTGTAGGAGTCGTACAGGGTGTGGTCCTCGTAGAAGGCGCAGCTCTCCTGGGTGATCGGCTCCAGCAGTGCGCCGAGGGCCGCGAGCGCCCGGCCGTGCACGGAGTGGCAGTGGGCGACGGCGACCACGTCGGGGCGGGCCGCGTGCACCTGGGCGTGCACGGTGAACGCCGCCTGGTTGACGTGGTAGCGGCCCTGGACGACCTGGCCGTCCGCGTTGGCCAGCACCAGGTCGCCGACGGTGACGTGCCGGAAGGGCATGCCGAACGGGTTGACCCAGAAGCAGTCGCTGTACTCCGGGTCGCGTGCGGTGATGTGCCCGGAGACACCGTCCTCGAAGCCCAGCCGCCCGAAGAGCCGCAGGGCGCCCGCGAGGCGTTCCTTGCGGTGCCGGCGTTCGTCCTCGACCGATTCGTGCATCGGCGGCATCGAGAACCGGAGCCGGTCCGTGGGCACCGGCCGGGGCGGGGTGGACCCGGGCGTCCCGTGCATGTGTCCTCCAGCACTGCGTTGGTTCACGGGGCGCGAAGTTACCCTCGGCCGGTCCGGCGCGACAGCTCGGTTCCGTAAAGACCGAAGGCAACCCTCGGGGCCCCTGAGGGGTCTGGTGTGCGGAATCAGCAGTGCAGCAATGCTTTTCAGCCAGGAGTGACCTTGAGCCTCGCCGACCGCCACATCGCGGCCCTCATGCGGCAGATCGCCACCCAGGACCGGTTCGAACTCGTCCACCCGTTCGCCGAGTGGCCGACGTTCGGCGCGCTCACGTACATCGCGGAGTGCTACGGCTTCCGGTACGCCGGCGTGCGCCTGGCCGGCAAGCAGAAGATGGCGCACATCGAGCTGGTCCGGGACCCCGGCCCCGAGGCGCAGCAGCGCGCGGCGGTCTGCCGGACGGCCTTCCCCGACCCGGGTCCCGGACGCCCGGCGCCGGGCATGTACCTCGGCACGCTCACCCCGGTCCCCGAGGCGCAGGCGGACGTCGACCTGGTCACCACGCTGATCCGGTACGACGCGGCGGGCGCCGCCGCCAACCGCAGGCAGCTGCTGGCCATGGCGTGGGCGGGACCGGCGCTCTTCGGGCTGCTGGCCGTGCTGACCGGCAAGTACGCCGTCCTCCTCCCGCTCGCCGTGCTGACCCCGGTGTTCCTGCTCGGCGCACTGCGGATCAACACGGCCCGGCGCGCGAAGCTGGCCGGGCGGCTGACGGCGGCCGGCTGCACACCCGTGCGGGACGAGGCCGGGCGGGAAGGGTTCGTGCGCCCGGCGCCGCACGCGGCGTAACCGGACAGAAGATGTCGGGTTTCGGCGGCACACTCGGGTTCATGAGCCCTGCCCCGCAGCCGATCCGCACGCCCCCGACGAACTGGGCCGCCTTCGCCGGCGCCGAGCCGGGCCTCGCCCGCACGGTCGAGGAGCGCTTCACCGCCCACACCCACCACGTCCTCGCGACCCTGCGCAAGGACGGATCCCCGCGCACCAGCGGGCTGGAGGTCCGCTTCCTGCACGGCGAGCTGTGGCTCGGCATGATGCCGGGCTCGCTGAAGGCCCTCGACCTGCGCCGCGACCCGCGCTTCGCGCTCCAGGCCAACCCGGGCGAGGGCACGGGCATGGGCGGCGGCGACGTGCGGATCAGCGGCCGGGCGGTCGAGGTCGGCGAGGGGGAGGCGAAGGCCGGATACGTCGAAGAGGTGGAACCGCCGCAGCCGTTCCACCTCTTCCGCACCGAGCTGACCGAGGTCGTGCGCACCCGCGTCGAGGACGACCACCTGGTCGTCCAGACGTGGAAGCCCGGCGAGCCCCTGCGCCTGATCAAGCGCACCTAGCGCCGGTCAGGCGCCCCCGGGGCCTACTCCCACTCGATGGTGCCCGGCGGCTTCGACGTCACGTCGAGCACGACGCGGTTGACGTCGCGCACCTCGTTGGTGATGCGGGTGGAGATCTTCGCGAGGACCTCGTAGGGCAGGCGCGACCAGTCGGCCGTCATGGCGTCCTCGGAGGAGACGGGACGCAGCACGATCGGGTGGCCGTAGGTGCGGCCGTCGCCCTGGACGCCGACGCTGCGGACGTCCGCGAGCAGGACCACCGGGCACTGCCAGATGTCCCGGTCGAGGCCGGCCGCCGTGAGCTCCTCGCGGGCGATGGCGTCGGCCTCGCGCAGCAGGTCGAGGCGCTCCTTGGTGACCTCGCCGACGATGCGGATGCCGAGGCCGGGGCCGGGGAACGGCTGGCGCTGGACGATCTCCTCCGGCAGGCCGAGCTCCTGGCCGACCATGCGGACCTCGTCCTTGAACAGCTTGCGCAGCGGCTCGATCAGCTTGAACTCGAGGTCCTCGGGCAGGCCGCCCACGTTGTGGTGGGACTTGATGTTCGCGGTGCCGCTGCCGCCGCCGGACTCGACGACGTCCGGGTAGAGGGTGCCCTGGACCAGGAACTCCACGGCCGGGCCCTCGTCGGCGATGATCTCCGCCTGCGCCTGCTCGAAGACCCGGATGAACTCGCGGCCGATGATCTTCCGCTTCTCCTCGGGGTCGGACACCCCGGCGAGCGCCTTGAGGAACCGCTCCTCGGCGTCCACGACCTTCAGCTGCACGCCGGTCGCGGCGACGAAGTCCTTCTCGACCTGCTCGGTCTCGCCCTTGCGCATCAGGCCGTGGTCGACGTACACGCAGGTCAGCTGGGAGCCGATGGCCTTCTGCACCAGGGCCGCGGCCACCGCGGAGTCCACGCCGCCGGACAGGCCGCAGATGGCGCGCTTGTCGCCGACCTGCTCGCGGATCGCTTCGACCTGCTCCTCGATCACGTTGCCGGTCGTCCAGTTCGGCGTGAGTCCCGCGCCCCGGTACAGGAAGTGCTCCAGCACCTGCTGCCCGTGCGTGGAGTGCATCACCTCGGGGTGGTACTGGACGCCGTAGAGCTTCTTCTCGTCGTTCTCGAAGGCGGCCACGGGCACGACGTCCGTGGAGGCCGTGACGGAGAAGCCCTCGGGGGCGGCGGAGCAGGCGTCGCCGTGCGACATCCACACGGCCTGCTCGCCGGGGGTGCCCTCGAAGAGGGTGGAGGACGCCTTGGCCACGTGCAGATCGGTGCGGCCGTACTCGCGGGCGCCGGTGTTGTCGACGGTGCCGCCGAGGGTCTGCGCCATCAGCTGGAAGCCGTAGCACATGCCGAAGACGGGGACGCCGGCCTCGAAGAGCGCGCTGTCGAGTCGCGGAGCGCCCTCCTCGTACACCGACGAGGGACCGCCCGAGAGGATGATCGCCGCGGGGTTCTTGGCGAGGATCTCCTGGACCGGCATGGTGCTCGGCACGATCTCGCTGTAGACCCGCGCCTCGCGGACGCGACGGGCGATGAGCTGGGCGTACTGCGCGCCGAAGTCGACGACCAGGACGGTGTCGGCGGCGCTGGCAGCGGGAGACGCTGATGACACGAGGTGCCTTCCGGCGGTGGGGCGGGGGTCTTGTGCCCCCGAGTCTACCGAGGTGCTCGCCCGCGGTGTCCCGCCCGCGGGCCCGTCCCGGTCCGCGGCCCGCCGTCTCACCATGCGAACCCGTTTGGCCACCGCCGGGCCCGCGGGCATACTGGCCGCATGCTCACGCACCCGACCTTCCGCTTTACCTATGGCATCCGGCCCACCGGCTGCCATGGTCGTGCTGCTTGAGCAACTGACAAGCGACTTCCCAGGCGCCCCGGGCCGACAAGGCCCGGGGCGCCTGTCGTCGTCCGGGCCCTGTCGCCCCGGGGCGGCCCCCGACGACGAGGAGCCCTTCCATGACCGTCACCGACGTGACCGGCGCCCGCACCACCGAGGCCGCCGACGTGATCACCGGCGCCCGTGAGCGCATCGACGCGCTCGACGACCGGATCATCGGCCTGATCCAGGAACGGGTGGCCGTCTCCGCCGTCATCCAGGAGGCGCGGATCTCCTCCGGCGGCCGCCGGGTGAACCTCTCGCGCGAGATGGAGGTCCTCGGCCACTACCGCGAGGCGCTGGGCAAGCCGGGCACGGCCCTCGCGATGACGCTGCTGGAACTGTGCCGCGGCAAAATCTGAATCGGCGTTCTGGAGACAGACGTACGCATCGCTCTCACCCGTACGGCGCGTGACCGCGTTCCACCGGGCGTCGTTGGTCCCGGTGTCCGCGCCAGCCAGCCGCGGGCCCGAAAGAACCACGCGTGGCTCACTGGGGCGATGAGACGCACGGATCGTGCCGTGCGTCGTGGGACCTCGCCCCAGGGAAGTGACCGGACGGCAGGGGACAGCAGCCCGGTCACCCAAGAGAACGGCCGGCTCCGGGGACGCCCGGGGCCGGCCGACGGACCTTGCACCACCACCCGGGTCGAGACCAGCGGCGCTACCCCCCGGCGCCGCTTCCGGGCACCGGCGCCGCCCTGCGCCGGTGCTGACGAGAGGAAGGGCCCCGCGGCTCCACACCGCGGGGCCCTTCGCCCTGTCCCGGCCCGGCCACCGGGGCGGGGCGGGGCGGACTCAGGTGCGGGTCACCGTCCCGCAGGCGCTGCCGTCGTCCAGCGGCCGGCTCCGGTCGTACGGGTCGACCTCGGGACCGCTCGGGGCCGGGTCCGCGGAGGTGGCCGACGGGAAGCCCGGGTGCAGGAAGCCGTCGTGGACGTCGCAGGAGGAGTTGCCTATCTCCTGGTCGTACTTCACCAGCAGCAGCCGGCCCGGGGTGACCCGGTAGCGGGCCGGGTCGGCGAGTTCGACGTCGAGGACGCGGCGCACGATGGTGCGGGCGACCTCGGTACGCCCGTCCGCCCGGACGAGCGGGTAGACGAAGGTGTAGTCGGCGTGCACGGCCACTCCCCCGTGCGTGCCCTTGCCGGTCGTCATGCGGCCGCGCGTCTTGATCACATCGCCCACCGGCCGCACCTCGTCCGGGTCGAAGCGGCTGAACAACGTCACCGGGTCGTCCTCGGCGCTCGGGGAGCGCAGGGCGGTGTTCAGGTCGTCGAACAGCTTCGGCTGCTTGGGGTCGAGGACGGCGAACGCGGCCTCGGGGCGCGCCCCGCCGATCACCCTCGGGTCGAGGTTGGTGCCGACCAGCAGCTTCTTGGTCAGCTTCAGCGCCTGTTCCACGCGGGCCTTCGGGACCGCGCCCACGGCCTTCGCCTCGGGCAGCACGATGCCCGCCTCGCCGTCCGCCCAGCGCAGTGCCGGGGATCCGGCGAACGGCTCGTCCAGGGTGGGCCGTTCCGTGCCGGCCGCGCCGGGGGCGGCGGTCGGCGCCGCGGTCTCCGCGGGCAGCGGCGCGGCCTCGGCGGCCGGCGGGTCCCCGGCGCCGAAGGGGTCGCCGGGCAGCAGCGACGGCTTGAGGGCCACCAGCACCACGGCCGCGGCGACGGGCACACCCACGATCGCCCACAGCGTGCGGCGCCGGCCGGCCCGCCCGTTCCCGGCCGGCCGGGCCGCGTCGGTGCGCCATCCGGGAGGCACTTCGCCCCGGGCGTCCTGCCGGCGCAGCCTCTCGGTCACGTGGCGCGCCCGCGCGGACGGCTCCTTCGGGGCGGAGGACCGGATGTCCCGCTCGGTGTCGCGGGCGAACTGCTCCCAGACGTCGTCGGGGATCTCCGAGTCCGACGACCGGTCGTCGGACGGCTTCTCAGACACGAACCCAAGATCTAATCGGGTGGCGGACGCCTCCACAAGAAGACCCCGCCTGTGACACAGCCCACATAAAAATTGCGTGAGGACCCGCACAACCTTTCACAGGTTCCACGGATCCAACCTGGCGAACCACGGGCCACTCCCGCGCCCCACACGCGGAGGCCTCCCCCAACGCTCGTACCGCAGCCCGCGGTACGCCGGACTCTCCGAGGTCTTCATGAAGCTTCGCCGCGCCATGGCAGCAGCGGCCGCAACGGCGGTCATAGCCCCGGTGGCACTGCTCGCGGCACCGGCCGCGTACGCGTCCGACGAAACCACGCCCACGCCGAGCGCGTCGGTGAGCGAGTCCGCTCCCGAGACGTCCGCCTCGCCGTCGGCCACCGAGTCCAAGCCCGCCGAGACGGCCCCGGCTCCGAGCACGTCCACGAGCGCCTCCGCTCCGCAGACGTCCAGCTCGCCGAGCACGTCCGCGAGCGCCTCCTCCCCGGCGCCGAGCACCTCCGCGCCGGAGGAGTCGGAGTCCCCCGACCCCGAGCCCTCCGTGTGCGAGGACACCAAGGTCGACGTCGCCATCTCCGGCCTGCCCGGCAAGATCGCCGCGGGCAGCGGCTGGCACAAGTTCTCGCTCAGCGTGCTGAACGACTCCGACTCCACCCTGAACGACCTCGACTTCTTCGCCGGGGCCTCCCCCGACAAGAACGGCGAGGAGCTGTTCACCAGCAAGCAGGTCCAGCTCCAGGCCTGGGACCCGGACAGCAAGGTCTGGACCGACCTGAACGAGGGCGGCTTCGCGGTCGGCTACGTCGGCTACACCGACGAGCTGAAGCCCGGCTACGAGGTCGACATCCCGCTGCGCCTCAACGTCAGCAAGTCCGCCCCGGTCGGCGCCGGCTTCTCGCTCGGCGCGACGATCTACGGTGACGACGACGCCGAGTGCACCGGCTTCGGCGACGTGTCGTACCGCTTCCAGATCGTCTCGGCCGGTACGGACACCGGTGGCACCAAGCCGCAGGAAGGCGGCAAGGCGCCCGTCACCGACGAGAAGCCGAGCGGGAACACGCCGGAGGTCACCGGCAGCCTCGCCGAGACCGGCTCCAGCTCCGCCCTGCCGATGATCAGCCTGGTCGGCGGTGCCGCGGTCGTCGCCGGTGCCGGTGCGATCTTCGTGGTCCGTCGCCGCAAGGCCGGCGCGGAGGCGTAAGCCACAGCGGCCGTCAGGCCGCAGCGAACGGAAGAGGGACCTGCGCTCGGAGGGGGGTGCAGGTCCCTCTTCCGTTGCCGTTCGGCCGCCGGTGGCGGCTACTTCCTGGGCGGCACCGCCGGCATGCCGAGGAACGGCAGCCGCAGCGCGCCGAACGCCTCCGCCGGGACCGCCGGCGACTTGGGCTCGACCGGCCGCAGCCGCGCGTACGCCGTGCCCTGCTCGGGGCGCGGGTCGGCGTCGCCCTTGTTGGGCCAGAAGGACATCGCCCGTTCCGCCTGCGCGGTGATGGTGAGGGAGGGGTTCACGCCCAGGTTCGCGGAGACGGCGGCGCCGTCGACGACCGAGATGCCGGGGTGCCCGTACAGGCGGTGGTAGGGGTCGATCACGCCCGTCTCCGGGGAGTCGCCGATGGGGCAGCCGCCCAGGAAGTGGGCCGTGAGCGGGGTGCCCATCAGTTCGCCGACGTTCGAGCCCGCGAAGCCGTTGATCTCGGCGGCCAGGGCCGAGGCGCCCTCGGTCGCGGCCTTGATCTGCTTGGGGTTGGGCGAGCCGTGGCCCTGGCGGGCGGTGAGCAGCCCGCGGCCGATCCCCGACGGCTTCACGTACGTCGTCAGGGAGTTGTCCAGCGACTGCATCACCAGGCCGATGATGGTCCGCTCCGACCAGCGGCGGTTGGACAGCGAGCGCAGGGTCAGCAGCGGGTGCCGGGCCGCGTGGGCGACGAAGCCGAGCACCCGTGCGGTGCCCGAGTTCCGCCCGGCGTAGGGCACTTGGAGGATGGACAGGCTGCCCATCGAGTTGGAGCCCTTGCCGTACCGGACCGGCTCGATGTGGGTGTTGGCGTCCGGGTGGATCGAGGACGTGATCGCGACGCCGCGGGTGAAGTCGGCCCGGGACGCGCCGTGGGCCTTGCGATAGCGCCGGTCGTCGGTCTGGGCGCCGACCAGGGCCTCGGAGTTGGTGCGGGTGAGCTCGCCCAGCCGGGCCGACAGCCGGGGCAACTGGCCGCCCGCCTTCATCCGGTGCAGCAGGGTCTGGGTGCCGTAGGTGCCGGCGGCGAGGACGACCTTGCGAGCCGTGTAGGTGCGGCCCTTCGCCTTGCGGCCGCCGTCGGTGGGCAGGGTGGCGACGGCGTAGCCGCCCCGCGAGTCGTCGGTGACGGACACGACCGTCGTCAGGGGGTGGACGACCGCGCCGGCCTTCTCGGCGAGGTGCAGGTAGTTCTCGTTGAGGGTGTTCTTGGCGCCGTGCCGGCAACCGGTCATGCACTCGCCGCACTCCGCGCACGCCTTGCGGGCCGGCCCGGCCCCGCCGAAGTACGGGTCGGGCACCTCCTCGCCCGGCTCGGCCTTCACCGTGCCGTCGGCGTCCTCGCCGTCGCCGAAGAAGACGCCGACCGGCGCGAGGTGGAAGGTGTCGCCGCAGCCCATCTTCTCCGCGGCCGCCTTCAGGTGCACGTCGGACGGCGTCATGGTCGGGTTGAGGCGGACCCCCAGCATCCGGCGGGCCTGGTCGTAGTACGGCGCCAGCTCGTCCTGCCAGTCGGTGATGTCACGCCACTGGGGGTCCTCGAAGAACGGCGCCGGCGGGACGTAGAGCGTGTTGGCGTAGTTGAGGGAGCCGCCGCCGACGCCCGCTCCCGCCAGCACCATGACGTTGCCCAGCAGATGGATGCGCTGGATGCCGTACATGCCGAGCTTGGGGGCCCACAGGTAGTTCTTGAGGTCCCAGGAGTTCTTCGGCAGGGTCTCGCGGGTGAAGCGGCGGCCGGCCTCCAGGACGCCGACGCTGTATCCCTTCTCGGTGAGGCGCAGGGCGGTCACCGAGCCGCCGAAGCCGGAACCCACGACGATGACGTCGTAGTCGTAAGCGTCCTGAGACACGTGCCGTCTCCCCTTCGAGTGGCTGAAGCGAACGTCGTCTACCGGAACCGGAACGCCTTCATCAGGCGCAGGCTCCTGCTCATGAACCGGGCGTACGCCTCGTCGTCCATGCCCAGCGAGGGGGCCATGGGCAGCACCCGCTGGTGGGCGACCGTCTGGGCCTCGGTGTACTTGAGGATGCCCTCGGAGCCGTGGCGGCGGCCCAGCCCCGAGTCCTTCATGCCGCCCATGGGCGACTGGACGCTGCCGTAGGCGGGCGCGTAGCCCTCGTTGATGTTGACCGTGCCGGTGCGCAGGCGGGCGGCGACCTCCCGGCCGCGGCGGCCGTTCTTCGTCCAGACCGAGGAGTTCAGGCCGTAGGCGGTGGAGTTGGCCCGCTCGATCGCCTCGTCCTCGTCCGTGAAGCGGTAGACCGAGACGACCGGCCCGAAGGTCTCCTCGGCGCAGACGGACATGTCCGTGGCGACGCCGTCGAGGATCGTCGGCTCGAAGAAGTAGGGGCCGATGTCCGGGCGGGCCACCCCGCCGGCGAGGACCTTCGCGCCCTTGGCGACGGCCTCCTCCACGTGCCGGGTGACGGTCTGGAGCTGGCGTTCGCCCACCAGGGACCCCATGTCGGCCCCGTACGCCAGCGACGTGCCCAGGCGCATGGCCCTGGTGCGGGCGGCGAAGCGCTCCAGGAAGGCGTCCGCGATCGACTCGTGGACGAAGAGCCGCTCGATGGAGATGCAGAGCTGTCCGGCCGAGGAGAAGCAGGCGCGCACGGCTCCGGCCGCGGCCTTGTCGATGTCGGCGTCCGCCAGGACCAGCATGGCGTTCTTGCCGCCGAGTTCGAGGGAGACGCCGACCAGCCGGGCGGCGGCGCCCTGGGCGACCTCGCGGCCGGTGCGGGTGGAGCCGGTGAAGGAGACGTAGTCGGCGTGCCGGACGACCTCGGGGCCGACGACCGGGCCGTCGCCGAGGACGACCTGGAACACGTCGGCGGGCAGTCCGGCCTCGAAGAGCAGGTCACGGGCCCACAGGGCGGTCAGGCAGGTCTCGGTGTCCGGCTTCATGACCACCGCGTTGCCCGCGGCGAACGCCGGGAGCGCGTCGCCGACCGACAGCTCCAGCGGGTAGTTCCAGGGGGCGATCTGGCCCACCACCCCGCGCGGGTGGCGCAGTTCGGTGACCTTGGTCAGGGTCGGCACGGCACCCGTGTGCCGCTTGGGCCCGAGGTAGGCGGGGGCCTTGCGGCCGTAGTGCCGGGCGGCGACCGCCACGGCCTGGACCTCCTCGTGGGCGTGCAGCCGCGCCTTGCCCGTCTCCAGCTGGATCAGGTCGAGCACCTCGGCCTGGCGCTCCAGCACCAGGTCGTGGAAGCGGAGCAGGACGGCGGCGCGCTGCCGCACCGGGGTCCGCGCCCACACGGCCTGCGCGGTGCGGGCCGCCGCGAAGGCCTGCGCCACGTCCTCGGGCGTCGACTCGGGCAGGTCGGCCAGCTTCTCGCCGGTGAACGGCGTGTGGTTGGCCGTCCGGCCCGAACCGGCCACGCCCTTGGTCAGCTGGGCGACCAGCTCGGGGGTGACCACGTCGGCGGCGGTGCGGGCGCCCTCCGGAGCGGGGGCGAGGGGGTTCGTACCGGCCTGAGCCGTGCCGGTCTCTGCCGTCTTCTCGGCGGCCTGCGCGTCCGTCATGAGGCGCAGGGTATGCCGCTGCGGGGCCTTTGGGTACCCGTCGGTAATACGGCTTCACCGGCTGCACACACGCTGCCAGTGACTGCTGGCAACAAACGCCCTGATCAGGGCGTGGGCGGTGACCGGCGGAACTTCCTCAGTCCTTTACGAACCCGAGACCGTCCCGGGCCCCCTCGAACACCGCGGTGCCCTCCGGCTCCTCCGCCGTCCCCCGGGCCATGTCGACGCGCAGCTCGTACAGGCGGTCGGCGGCGGTGCGCACCAGGAGCCGCAGGACGCGCCGGGGTGTTCCGTCCCGGGTGTAGGCGGTGTCGACGAGCACGGCGTCGTGGCCCTGGACGGTGGTCGGGGTGTACTCGGTGTGCGCCCGGCGGTCCCCGCCGACCTCGGTCGTGCGGGCCTCGTCCTCGAGGGAGCCGGGTGCCCGGTCCCAGCGGAGGAGCCGGACGCGGACGGTGCCGCCCCTCTCGTCGCCGTACAGGGCCGTGCGGGGCTGGTCGGCCGTGCTGCCGGTGCGGGCCAGCGCGCGGTAGTGGCCCGGCAGGTGGAGCACCGCCGCCAGGTCCGGCTCGTGGTGCGCGGTCCAGTCGGGGGTGGGGGCGGTACGGGAGGCGCGCCCGGCGGCCTGCGCACTGCTCGCGCCGACCTCGGCGCCCGCGCTGCCGGTGTCCGCACTGCTGGTGCCGGTGAGCTGGGTGGCCGTCCCGATGCCACCGGCCAGCAGCGCGCCCAGGAGGGCGAGGGGGGCGGGGCGGAGGAGACCTGGACGTCTCGGCGGCTCCTGCGGGCTCGATGCCGAAGCCTCGACCGGTGCTTCGGTGGCCGCTGCGGCCGCCGGCGCCTTCGGTGGTGCGGCGTCCGCGGGCGCTCCCGCAGTCCTGTCCGGCCTGTCCGGCCTGTCCGGCCTGTCCGGCCTGTCCGCAGGTGCCCTCGGCGCGGTGACGGCCGACGGCCCTGCCACGAGCGCCAGCGCGGCGGCCGCCTCCTCCGCGTCCGGCCGCTGGTCGGGGTCGGCGCTCAGCAACCGGGACATGAGCGGCCCGAGGGGACCGGCCCGCTCGGGTGCGGGCGGCCGGGACTCCAGGACCGCGGTGCGGGTCGCCTCGGGTGTGCCCCGGCGGAACGGGGACGAGCCCTCGACGGCGGTGTACAGCACAGCGCCCAGGGACCACAGGTCGGAGGCGGGACCGGCGCCGCGCCCGGACATCCGCTCGGGGGCGACGAACTCCGCTGGGGCGCCGGACTCCCCCGTCCCGGCGGCGTGTTCCCCGGCGTGCGGCTGAGCGATGCCGAAGTCGGTGAGCACGACCCGGCCGTCCTCACTGAGCAGGACGTTGGCCGGTTTCACGTCCCGGTGCACGATGCCGACGCTGTGCGCGGCGCGCAGCGCGCCGAGGACGGCGAGGCCGATCCGGGCCGCCTCCTCCGGCTCGACCGGGCCGCGGCGGAGCCGCTCGTGCAGGGACTCCCCCCGCACCGACTCCATGACGATCCACGGCAGTCCGTCGAGCATCTCGGTGGCGTCGAGCTCGTCGGGGCCCTTGGGGCCCGGGGGTTCGTCCCGCCGCTCCGGCTCGACCACCACGTCGTGGATGGTGACGGCGGAGGGATGGTCCACGCGGGCGGCGGCCCGCGCCTCGCGGTGCAGCCGGTGGGCGGCACGCCGGTGGCCGGCGTCTTCGGGGTCACCGGGCAACAAGGGCTGCCGTACGGCGACTTCGCGCTGGACGAGCTCGTCGTGGCCCCGCCAGACGGTGCCGGTCGCGCCGGAGCCGATGCGCTCGATCAGCCGGTACCGTCCGCCGACCAGCCGGCCCCGGGCGTCGTCCGTACCGCCCCCGTCGTTGCTCATGCCCCATCAGTACCGTGCGGCCCCGGGACTTGTCGACGCGGGGTGGGCGACGGGATGGCCAACAGGCGCCCTGTCAGGTGCCGTTGATGTCCAGGTTCTCGATCGCCTCGCTCGCCACCTCTGTGCCGCGGTCGGTGAAGTCGCCCTTGCCCGGGTAGCCGACGGTGAGCTTGTACAGGTCGCCGCCGGTGGTGCGGTAGTAGAAGATGCGCACTTCGCGGGGGCGGGGGTCCTGGGTGTCGTCGGTGACGTAGGCGACGGTGTTCTCGGCGGCCTTCTTGCCCCGGTAGGTCGTCGTGACGGGGTTCGTCCGCTCCGGGTCCGCCGGCATGTCCAGGACGTAGTCGCCGCTCTTCTTGAACTTGCTGTCGTCCTCGTACATCTCGGCGGCCGCGGAGGCCCCGATGGCGCCGCCGGTGTCCTCCGCCTTCTTCTCGAGGGTGAGTTCGATCCAGACGCTGCCGCTCCAGTCCGTGTACCTCACCCAGTGCTCGTCGTCGGACTCCCGGTCGGGCACGGTCCGCTGATAGCCCTCGGGAACGGCCATCGCCGCCCCCAGCGCCTTCTCCTGGCGGACCTCCCAGCCGTCGGGCAGGGGCCCGGCGAACGGGTCGGCGACCACCAGGTACGCCGCCACCGCCGCCGCGACGACCGCCGCGCCGAGGCCGGCCCAGCCCTTGCGGCCGAGGCGCGCGCCCCGGCGCCCGTCGGCCGGTCCGGTGACCCGGAGGGCCTGGGTGGGCTGCGGTGCGGGCGGCTCGACGGCCGCCGTCAGCAGGGCCCGTACCCGTGCCGCGTCCGGGCGGCGGGCCGGGTCCTTCTGCAGCAGTCCGCCGATGGCCTCGGCGAGCGGGCCGGTGGCCGAGGCAGGCGGCGCGGGCGTGGCGTTGAGGACGGACTGGAGGGTGGCGGGGGTGTTGCTGCGGCGGAACGGCGAGACCCCCTCGGTGGCCGCGTAGAGCACCACGCCGAGCGACCACAGGTCGCTGGCCGGACCCGGGCGCTGGCCCAGCACCCGCTCCGGGGCGATGTACTCGGGCGAGCCCACGAACCCGCCGGTGTCCGTCAGACTGGTCTCGCCCTCGATCTGGGCGATGCCGAAGTCCGTGAGCACGACCCGGTCGTGGCGGCCGAGCAGGACGTTGTCCGGCTTCACGTCGCGGTGCAGGATGCCCGCGGCGTGCGCGGCCTCCAGGGCGCCGAGCACCTCCAGGCCGATCCGGGCGGCCTCGCGCGCGGACAGGGTGCCCTCCTGCAGGGCGTCGCCCAGCGAGCGGCCCCGCACCAGCTCCATGACGATCCACGGTCTGCCGTCCACCACCGCGACGTCGTGGACGTCGACGACGGCCGGGTGGTCGAGCCGGGCCGCCGCCCGGGCCTCGCGGCGCATCCGCTCGAAGGCGTTGGCGCGTTCGCGCTCGGGAAGGTGCTCCGGGACGCGCGGTTCCTTGACGGCGACCTCCCGCTCCACCGTCTCGTCCTGCGCCCGCCACACCGTGCCCATACCGCCGTGGCCCAGCTTGCCGAGCAGCCGGTAGCGCCCGGCGATGAGCCGTCCCGTGCCGGGTTCCTCCGCCGGGCCGGCGGGCTGCCGGGGCGGCCCGGGCCGGGCGGGCTGCGCGGCGGGTGACGCGTACGGATCGCCCGGTACCGGCGCTTGCGGGTTCGGCGGTTGCAGAACGAAACTCGTCGGCTCGTCGGACCCGGAGCGGGCTCCCCCGTTGTTGCTCATGGGTCCATCCATATCGCGCCGGGCGCTCCCGTATCCACCATGGGCGGCAGCCGGTCACAGACCCGTGACGTCGGGGCGCGGCTCCCGGTCGGTGTCTCCGGCTCCCGCCGGTGCCGGCCGGGCCGCCGTCAGGGGGTGGCGGTGGGCGCGTGGCTGCTCGGGGAGGCGGACCCGGTCGCGGGGGTGCGGGGCGCCGAACTCGTCGGCACCGGGCCGCCGTCCCCGTCGCCGTCGCCGCGCAGCAGTGCCGCGGCGGAGATTCCGGCCCCGGCCATCGCGGCGACCAGCACCGCGGCGACGAGCACCCGCCGCCCGGGCTGGCGCAGGAACGGCTCCTCCCGCGGCCCGCCGCCCGGCACGGCCGCCGTCGGCGCGGGCGGCGGTCCGGCCGGGTCCGGCGGCCGGCCGCCGGGGACGACCCGCAGCACCGGGGCGTACCCGGGCGGGGGCGCGGGCGGGGTGCGTCCCGTCGTCAGGAAGGCCCGCAGCATCCGCTCCGCCCGGTCCGCGTCCAGCCGCCGGTCGGGGTCGCGTTCCAGCAGGCCGTGCACGACGGGCAGGAGCGGTCCGGCCTCGGCGGGCGGGCGGATGTCGCCGACGACCACCGCGTGCAGGACACCGCCGAGGGAGTCCCGGTGGAACGGCGACTCCCCGCTCAGCGCCGTGCACAGCAGCGCGCCCAGCGACCACAGGTCCGACTCCGGGCCCGTCCTGACCCCCGACATCCGCTCGGGCGCGGTGTACTCGGGCGAGCCGACGAACGAGCCGTTCTCGGTGAGCGTCGGGGCGCCCTGCACCTGCGCGATGCCGAAGTCGGTCAGGACGACCCGATCGGTACCGGACTCCAGCAGGACGTTGTCCGGTTTGAGGTCCCGGTGCAGCACCCCCGACGCGTGCGCGGCGCGCAGCGCGCCGAGCAGGTCCACACCGATGCGCGCGGCCTCGGCGGCGTCGACCGGGCCCCGCCCGGCGAGCCGGTCCGCCAGCGTGCCGCCCTCGACCAGCTCCATCACGATGTACGGCCGTTCGGCGTCCTCGACGACATCGTGGACGACGATGATGTGCGGGTGGCTCAACTGGGCGACGGCCCGGGCCTCGCGCAGCGTACGGTCCCGCTGGCGGCGGGCCTCCGCCGCGGACAGGGTGTCGTCGTAGGGGAGTTCCTTGACCGCCACGCCCCGGCCGAGCAACTGGTCGGTCGCCCGCCAGACCACGCCCATGCCCCCGCGCCCGAGCTTCTCCTCGAGCCGGTAACGGCCCGCGATGACACGCCTGTTGTGCCCCTCGGTCCCCATACGGCCATCATGCCCCACCGGACGGGACGGCTCCGGGGCGCCGGGACGCGGGTGGCCGAAACAGACGGCCGACGGGCCGGCGCCGGCCCGTCGTCAGGCGGTCTTCTCCTGCCAGCCTTGCAGGACCGAGGTGAACTGCTTGCGCGCCGTCGCCCAGTCCGCCGCCGGCGCGGACATGTAGAGGACGTACTCCGTGCCGTCGCGGGCCACGTACGTCTCCTCGATGGCGCGGCGGGGGCCGGGGAACTTGATGTCCTTGGCCAGCGCGGTCCAGGTGTACTCCCAGAGGGCGCCTTCGCGGTCGCGGTAGACGTTGCGCTCCAGCCGGACCCGCCGGTAGTCGACCAGCCGCTGCAACTGCTGCTCCAGGTCGAGCTGGTGCGCGTGGGGATCGGCGAAGTCCGGGGACGGGTCGACGGCGATCCGGACGAAGTGCCGTCCGTCGTCGGGCGTGTAGTCGATCTGCTTGATCTCGCCCTGCGCCCCGAACGGCTTGCGCTTCCAGCCCTCGGGCAGGTACAGGCTGAATCCGGCGGGGTCGTCGTGCCGCGTCCAGCCGTCCGGGACGGATCCCCCGGGCTTCGCGGTGCCGCCGGTGTCCGGCGAGCCGGAGGCGTCGCTCGTCCCGCGGCCCCGGTCCCACTGCTGGAGCACGACCGCGGTGCCGCCGCCGACGATGGCCGCGAGCGCCACGACCAGGGCGAGCGTGCGCAGCCGGCGCCGCCGCCGGCCGCCGGGCACCGGCCGGCCGGAGACCTGCGGCCCGGGCGGCTGCGGGGCCTGCGCGGTCGGGCCGACGGCCGTCGGACCGGTGCCCGTGCCGGTGATCCCCACCGTGCGGCTGCCGGCCGGGTGGCTGCCCACGGTGGGACGGCCCGCCGTGTGCGCACCGCCCGTGTGGCCGCCACCCGTGTGCGCACCGCCCGTGTGGCCGCCACCCGTGTGCGCACCGCCCGTGTGGCCGCTGCCCATGGGCGCACCGCCCGTGTGGCCGCCACCCGTGTGCGCACCGCCCGTGTGGCGGCTGCCCATGGGCGCACCGCCCGTGTGGCCGCCACCCACGTGTGCACCGCCCATGTGTGCACCGCCCATGTGTGCACCGCCCGTGTGCGTGCCCGCCGTGTGCGCCCCGGTCGTCGGCGACCCGCCGGCCGCGGTGCCGGTCTGCGGAGGGAGCGGGGCCCCGGGTTGCGGGGCGGAGCCGGTGCCGGCGGACCCGGCACCGGCCGGACCGGAGCCGCCCCGGCCCGCGCCCACCGGGCCCGTACCACCCCTGCCGGCCGTACCGCCCGTGCCGCCCGTGCCGCCCGTGCCGCCCGTGCCGCTGTGCGCCTCCCCGTACGGCGCCCCCGTCCCGCCGCCGTACCGCGTCGGCACGTACGCCTGCGCCCCGTTCGGGCGCCGCCCCTCCGCGGCCTCGGCGAGCATCTGCTCGGCCTCGGGCAGTCCGGGACGGGCGGCCGGGTCCTTGCGCAGCAGGGCGGTGATGACGGGCGCGAGCGGGCCGGCGTGGCGGAGTTCGGCGGCCTCCTCCTCGACCACGGCCTGCATCGTTGTCAGAGGGGTCGTCCGGCGGAACGGGGAGCGGCCCTCGACCGCCGTGTAGAGCGTCGCGCCGAGTCCCCACAGGTCCGAGGCGGGCCCCGGGTCCTGTCCGCGCACGCGCTCCGGCGCCAGGTAGTCGACCGAGCCGACGACCTCGCCGGTGCGGGTGATCGTCGTGTCGCCGTCGATCTGGGCGATGCCGAAGTCGGTGAGCAGGACGCGTCCGTCGCGGCCGAGGAGGACGTTGCCCGGTTTGACGTCGCGGTGCAGGACGCCCGCGGTGTGCGCGGCGCGCAGGGCCCGCAGCACCCACAGGCCGACGCGTGCCGCCTCGCGGGCTTCGACGCGACCGTCCTCCTTGACGGCGTCGGCCAGGGAGCGGCCCTCGACCAGCTCCATCACGATCCAGGGGCGCCCGTCGTGCTCCAGGACGTCGTGCACGGTGACGACCGCGGTGTGGCTGATCCGGGCCGCTGCCCTGGCCTCGGCGCGGGTACGCGCCAGCAGGATCGCCTGCTCGCTCTCGGAGACGTAGAGGGCGGCCGTCAGTTCCTTGACGGCCACCGACCGGTGCAGCACCTCGTCATGCGCCCGCCACACCCGGCCCATGCCGCCACTGCCGATGGATTCGGCCAGCCGGTAACGGCCCGCGACGAGCCGGCCCTGCATCTGATTCACGTTGCCCCGCAATGGTCTTGACAGGGTCAGCGTAAGGACCGGCCCCTCCCCGGGGAACAAGCGGGGTGCCACGGTGACCGCACTGTGACGGTTGTGGACTCCCGTGACCTCAGGGGCCGGTGAGGTGGACGGCGCCCGTTCGGCGGGCCCGCCGGTGGGTCCGCCGGCGGGTCACTTCGTCGCCCGGTACGTCGCCGCCGCCCGCTCGTACAAGCGGGTCACCTCGTCCCGCTCCGACTCGGGCCCGCGCACCTGGACCACGTGGTACCGCCCGTCGACCAGCATGGCGAGGTTGCGCACGTACAGCTCCTCGCCGTCGCCGCCGGTCCAGGTGAACTGCCCCTCGGCCATGGTCCGTCCGCCCACGTCGATCCGCTTCAGGCCGGTGGAGGTGGCCCAGCTGGAGTCGCGGTAGGGCTGCAACTCGCGCTCGCGCTCGCGCTGGTAGGCCATCGGATCGCTGCCGTACTCCGCGGCGCTGTCCCGGCCCGGCACGACGAGCAGCCGGAAGTCGCCCTTGGTGTACAGGACCTGGCCGTCGCCGTTGCGCGGTGTGCGGTCCCAGCCCTTGGCGACGGCGACCTGGAAACCGGCCGAGTCCTTGCGCAGGGTGAAGCCGTCACCGGCGCCGGGGCCGGTGGTCTGCGTCTCGCTGGAGCCGGTCGACGTCGACGGGCTCTCCCCGGGCGAGGTCTGGTCGGGCCGGGGCTCGCTGCTCGCGTCCGGCTCCGGAGCCCGGCCGGCCTCACCGGCGGCCCCGGTACGGTCCGTGCCCTGTCCCTGGCCGGTGTCCGACTTGGGCATGAAGAGCATGGCGTAGGCGATCGCCGCGGCCATCGCGAGCAGGACCAGCAGGAGCAGGGTGCGGCCGAGGCGGTGCGGCGAGCGGGTCTGCGTGCGGGCCCGCTTGTGCCGCCCGTGGTGCGCGGGCAGTCCGGCCCGCCGTCTGCGCACCAGCTCGCCCCGGCGGCGTACGACGGGCAGCCGGCCGGCGTCGACGGGCGGCGCCGGGACGACGTGCACCCCGGCCTCCGGCTCGGGCGCCGAACGCACCAGGGAGCGCAACCAGCCCCGCAGCTCCTCGAAATCCAGCCGGTCGGTGGGGTCCTGACGCAGCAGCGACTCCACCACGGGCCGCAGCGGCCCGCACTCCTCGGCGTACGCGGGCGGTTCCGCGCACACCAGCTGCACCAGCTCGGCGGTCGATTCCTCCGGGTAGGGCGCGTGGCCCTGCACGGCCCGGAACAGCAGCGCGCCGAGCGCCCACAGGTCGGTCGCCGGGCCGATCGGCGGTGCCAGCTGCCAGTTCTCGTGCACGGGCCCGGCCTGCTCCGGCGCCCAGCGTTCCGTCACCGGCCCGACCACCGCCATCCGGGCCTGCCGCGCCCGCTCGGCGGCCAGTGCCGTGGCGGGACCGCGCCGGGGGGCCGGGGTGTCGGCGACCAGGTCGTCCCAGCGGGTCGGCCCGCCCGGGGCGGCGCCACCGGCAGCGGGCGGCAGCGCGGCCTGCTCGCGTCCGTGCGGCGCGGCCGCGTCGCGGGGTGTCGCGCCGTGCCAGGCGGTGCCGGCCCGGGGGTTGCCGCCCACGCCGTAGGGGTCGGCGATCCGTCCGGGCGGCGGCGCCCCGGGGGCGGTGCCCTGCCCGGGGATGTACGGCGCGTGCGCCGGTCCGCCGCCGTAGGTCTCGTCGTCGGTGGCCGGCCGGGCTCCGGGGAGCGCCGCCCGCTCGCCCTGCTGGGCCTCCTGGACGCGTGCCGCGGCCCGGGCACCTGCCCGGTAGGCCGCGATCGCCCCGGCGCGTGCCGCCCTCGGGTCGGCGCTGTCCTGCTCCGCCCGGCGCGCGGGCACGGCCGGGCCGCCGCCGCCCGGTCCCTCGCTCCCGGCCGGGGGCAGTCCGCGGGACTCGCGGGCCTCGATGGCCGCCCGCCGGGCGGCCTCGGGGTCGCCCGCGCCGCCGGGCCCGGCCGGGCCCGAACCGCCGCGTCCCGAACCGCCGGTTCCCGGGCCGCCGTCGAACCCTTCCGTGCCGCCGCTGCGCTGCCCGGGCTCCCCGAGGGCCGGTTCCGGCACCGGGTCGTAGCCGCACAGCGCCTCCTCCGCCGCCCCCACGGCCAGCCCGGTCAGCATGACCCGGCCGTCCTCGCAGACCAGGACCGTGCGTGCGGTGATGTTCCGGTGCACCCAGCCGTGCGCGTGCAGCACGCGCAGCGCCGTGAGGACGTCGGAGGCCACCTCGGCCGCGCGGTACGGCGTCAGCGGCTTCTCGGCGAGCAGCGCGGCCAGCGGGCGCGCCTCCACCAGCTCGCTGACGACCCACAGGGAACCGCCCTCGGCGAACACGTCGAAGACCTGGTCGAGCCGGGGGTGGTCGGGGATGGCCGCCGCCGCCTGCGCCGCCTCGACCGCGCGCCGCACCACCGGGTCCGCGGGCCGCCGGCCGCCGCGGGTGCCCGCCCGTGCCCCGGACCGCCGCACCCCGCCGTCACGCGCGGTGAAGCCGTCGGGCAGCCCTTCCGCGTCGAGGACCTCCGCCTCGACGACCTCCGGCAACGGCACCTGCCGGACCAGGACTTCCTGCCCGCTGTAGGTGTCGAAGGCCCGGGTCTCGGTGAGTTCGTACTCTTCGGAGGGCGGCAGTGGCAGGCGGTAGCGGTCGGCGAGCACCCGGCCCGCGTAGTCGTCCACGTTGCCTCCCCCGGCAGCCCGGTCGGTCACATCCGTTCGCCTCACGGTCCGTTCCGGCTGCGCACGGTCCGCAAACATTCACGATACGTGCCACGGGCAACCCGCAGCGTGGGGATGCCAGATCTGCCTCCCCGAACCGCGCCTCCCCGAACCGCGGGCGGCCCATGCTCAGGACTTGGGTTCGAAGCTCGTGGTCAGCGTCCGCCAGGTGTCCTTGCGCAGCTTGCCGTCCCAGTCGGCCGCCTTCGCCGTGTACATCAGCGCGTACCCCTGCCGGTCGTCGACGACGAAACCCCGGTCGATCGTCCGGTACTTCGTACCGCCCTCCGCGTAGGTGAACTCCCAGTCGGCCGTCTTCCAGCCGCGGTAGTCCACCTCCTCTATGCGGATCTTGTCGTACTGGGCGCGCCGCATGTAGCGCTCCTGGTTGCGCCAGTCCGCGACCGGGTCGCCCTTGGGCGTGGACGTCCAGGCGATGAGCAGCTTCTGCCCGTCGGGGCCGGTGAACCGGTCTCCGGCGGCACCCGTCGTGGTGTACTTCCAGCCCTTCGGCAGGCCGATGGAGTACCCCTGGTTGCCCTGGTGCTCGGAGACCGCCGTGCTGCCCTTGTCCGCGGAGCCGCCCGAACCGGAGCCCTTGCCGGAGCCCTTGCCGGAGGAGTCGTCGGAGGTGTCACCGGACGAGTCGCCGGAGGCGGGTGCCGAGGAAGCGGGCCCGGTCTGCTCTCCGTCCGTGCCGGTGCCGCCCTTGTCGTCGCCCTTGGTGTCGCCGCTGCCCGGCGCGCTGGCGGCGGGCTTGCCTCCGCGGTCGCCCGAGGCGCCGTCGGAGCCCTTGTCGTCGCCGCCGAGGACGATGGCGACGACGGCCGCGACCACGGCCAGCGCCACGACCACCGCGATGATCACCAGGGTGCGCCGCGGCACCACGTCGGTGAGCGACGCCCGGGGCGGCGTGGGCCGTGCCGGCAGGTCCGGCGGCGGCATCACGGGCCAGCCGGAACTCCGGCCGCCGGACGCCGCCTTCGCGCCCTTGTCACCGGCCCCGGCCTCGGCCCCCGTGCCGGACTTCGCCGCCGGGGACGCGCCGGAACCCGTGGCACCGGTACGGGCCGCTCCGGTACCGCTGTCCGACGCCGAGGAGGAGACGGCCGTCTCCCCGGACCCGGCGGTGGCGGCGGCCGGTCCCGCAGCGGCCTTGCGCACGGACCGCAGCGCCCCGCGCAGCCGCTCCCCGGCCTCCTCGCCCCGCTTGCTCCCCGCTCCGGCCGCGCTCGCCTTGCGCGAGGAGCGGTCGGGCTGCGCGGGCAGCGGCACGACCTTCGTCGCGTCCAACGGCTCGGCCCCGGCCTTGCCGGGTGCGCGCAGGACGGAGTTGAGCATCGCCCGCGCGCCCGCGTCGTCGAGCCGCTGGGCCGGGTCCTTGGTGAGCAGCCCGTGGATGACGTCCCGGAGCGGGCCGGCGTTCTTCGGCTCCTCCAGCGGCTCGGTCATCACGGCCGTGAGGGTCGCTATGGCCGACCCCTTGTCGTACGGCGGGGCGCCCTCGACCGCCGCGTACAGCAGCCCGCCGAGCGACCACAGGTCGGCCGCCGGGCCGGGCTTGTGCCCGCGGGCCCGCTCCGGGGAGATGTAGGAGGGCGCGCCGACGAGCATGCCGGTCGAGGTGATGGACGGGTCGCCCTCGACCTGGGCGATGCCGAAGTCGGTGAGCACGACCCGGCCGTCCTCGGAGATCAGCACGTTCGACGGCTTCACGTCGCGGTGCAGGATGCCCTCGCGGTGCGCCGAGCGCAGCACGTCCAGGACGGCGAGCCCGACCTCCGCGGCACGCCTGGGGTCGAGGAGGCCGTCCTCCCGGATGACCTCGGCGAGCGACTTGCCCTCGACGAGTTCCATGACGATCCAGGGCCGGTCGTCCTCCTGGACGACGTCGTAGACCGTGACGGCGCTGGTGTTCCGGATCCGCGCGATCGCCTTGGCCTCGCGCAGCGTCCGGGTGATCAGCCGCCGCTTCTCCTCCTCGTCGATGCTCGTCGGGAAGCGCAGTTCCTTGACGGCGACCGTCCGGCCGAGGGTTTCGTCCTCGGCGCGCCACACGGTGCCCATGCCGCCGCGGCCGAGCACCTTGCCCAGCCGGTAGCGCCCCGCGAGGAGACGCTCCCTGTTGTCCTGACGAGTGTCCTGACGAGATGTGCCCGCCCGCTCCGCCTCCGACATGCGTCCCCTCATACAACCCGCCCTGACAGAGCCTCCATTGTCCCTCACCCGACAAGTGCCCCGTCCCCAGGGGCTCAGTGCTGCGGGCTCGGGTCCCCGCCGGGCGCGAACCCGGGTGCGGCACCCGGCGCGCCACCTTGCATGATGGGCCACCGACCAGTGAGGAGTCCGCATGCCGCCGATCCGGACCTGGCCTGCGCTGCCGGTGGCCGCAGCCCTCCTCGCGCTGCTCCCGGCCGACTCCTCCGCCCTTCCGGCGGCGCCCACGGACTCCGTCCTGCCGCTGCTCGTGGCGCGGGGCGGAGCACCGGCCGCCGCCCTGCTGGCCCAGGAGGGCGGCACCACCCGCTTTGCCCGGGCCGGGACCGGGATCGACCGCTCCGACCACTTCCGCGCCGGCAGCGTCACCAAGACGTTCGTCGCCACGGTCGTCCTGCAACTGGCCGCCGAGCACCGGCTGTCGCTGTCCGACACCGTGGAGCGGCACCTGCCCGGACTGGTGCGGGGAGCGGGCAACGACGGCCGCGCGCTGACCCTGCGCTCCCTGCTCACCCACACCAGCGGTCTGTACGACTTCGCCGCGGACACCCGCGGGACGGTCCCCGTCACGCCCCGTCAGGCCGTACGCATCGCGCTCACCCACCCTCCGGCCGCACGCGGCCGCTTCTCGTACTCCAACACCAACTACGTCCTGCTCGGCCTGGTCGTCGAGCAGGTCACCGGCCGCTCGTACGCCACCGAGACCGAACGCCGCATCCTCACTCCGCTGCGCCTGACCGGCACCTCCTTCCCCGGATCCCGCTCCCGCCTGCCCGCCCCGCACGGCCACGCCTACGCGGCCGACGGGGCCGACGTCACCCGACTCGATCCGCGGGTGGCCGGAGCCGCGGGTGAGATCGTGACGACGCTCGCCGACCTGGACCGCTTCTACGCAGCCCTGCTGGGCGGCCGGCTGCTGCCCCCGCGCCTGCTGCGCGAGATGCTCGACACCCGTGCCGCACATGGCGCGTACGGCATGGGCCTGTTCCCCGAGAGACTGCCCTGCGGTCTCACGGTGTGGGGGCACAACGGGCGCATATCCGGCAGCTACGTGCGCACCGCAGCCACCGTCGACGGCCGGCGTGTCCTCACCTTCCGCGTGAACACCGACGCGTTGACCGATCCCGGCCTCGAACCCGCGATGCTCGCGGCCGAGTTCTGCCCCCGCACCTCGTAGAACGACCCGCTCCCGAACGAAGATCCCGCTCCCCGACACTCGTTCGGGTGATGCGCGGCGGGCCCGGGGCCGGCCGCCGGGGGTGTCACAGCGGCACGATGTCCGGTGCTCCGAGCCGGGCCGCGTCCGCCGTGAGGTCGTCGGGCTGGCGCTGCGACTCCCGCTCGGCCTCCACCCGCTTCTCGTAGTGCTGCACCTCGCGCTCGATCTGGTCCTTATCCCAGCCGAGGACCGGGGCCATCAGCTCGGCGGCGGCCCGGGCGCTGCGTGTCCCCCGGTCGAAGGTCTCGATCGAGATGCGGGTCCGCCGCGTCAGCACGTCGTCCAGGTGCCGTGCGCCCTCGTGCGAGGCCGCGTAGACGATCTCGGCGCGCAGGTAGTCGTCCGCCGCCGGCAGGGGCTCGCCCAGGGACGGGTCCTCGGCGATGAGGTCGAGGAGTTCCTCGGTCAGCGCCCCGTACCGGTTCAGCAGGTGCTCCACGCGCACCACGTGCAGTCCGGTCCGGGCGGCGATCCGTGCCCGCGCGTTCCACAGGGCGCGGTAGCCCTCGGCGCCCAGCAGGGGCACCTCCTCCGTGACGCACTCGGCGACGCGCAGGTCGAGTCCGTGCACCGCCTCGTCCACCGCGTCCTTGGCCATGACCCGGTAGGTGGTGTACTTGCCGCCCGCCACGACGACCAGTCCCGGCACCGGGTGCGCCACGGTGTGCTCGCGCGACAGCTTGCTGGTGGCGTCCGACTCGCCCGCGAGCAGCGGCCGCAGCCCCGCGTACACGCCCTGGACGTCGTCCCGGGTGAGCGGCACCGCGAGCACCGAGTTCACGTGCTCCAGCAGGTAGTCGATGTCGGCGCTGGAGGCGGCCGGGTGGGCCTTGTCGAGGTCCCACTCGGTGTCCGTGGTGCCGACGATCCAGTGCCGGCCCCAGGGGATGACGAACAGCACCGACTTCTCCGTGCGCAGGATCAGCCCGGTCGTTGAGTGGATGCGGTCGCGCGGCACGACCAGGTGGATGCCCTTGGACGCGCGGACGTGGAACTGCCCCCGTTCGCCGACCATGGCCTGGGTGTCGTCCGTCCACACGCCGGTGGCGTTGACGACCTGCTTGGCGCGGATCTCGTACTCGCCGCCGCCCTCGACGTCCTGCACCCGGGCGCCGACGACCCGCTCGCCCTCGCGCAGGAAGCCCGTCACCCGGGCGCGGTTGGCCGCCTTGGCGCCGTACGCCACCGCCGTGCGCACCAGGGTCGCCACGTAGCGGGCGTCGTCCATCTGGGCGTCGTAGTACTGCAATGCCCCGACCAGCGCGTCCTTCTTCAAGCAGGGCGCCACCCGCAGGGCGTGAGAGCGCGTCAGGTGACGGTGCATCGGCAGGCCGCGCCCGTGCCCGCGGGCCATCGACATGGCGTCGTACATCGCGACGCCCGACCCGGCGTACAGCCGCTCCCAGCCCTTGTGCTGGAGCGGGTACAGGAACGGGACGGGCTTCACCAGGTGCGGGGCGAGCCGCTCCAGCAGCAGGCCGCGCTCCTTCAGCGCCTCCCTGACCAGCGCGAAGTCAAGCATTTCCAGGTAGCGCAGGCCGCCGTGGATCAGCTTGCTGGACCGGCTGGAGGTGCCCGACGCCCAGTCGCGGGCCTCGACCAGGCCCGTGGACAGGCCTCTGGTGACCGCGTCGAGCGCGGTGCCCGCACCGACCACGCCTGCGCCGACGACCAGCACGTTCAGCTCACGCTCGGCCATAGATGCGAGGGACTCGGCGCGCTGCGCCGGTCCGAGTGTCGCTGTCCTCACCGCTGCCTCCCGCGTTCTTCGGTCGCACCGGCCGCACCCGTCGGGCACAACCCCGTCCGTTCCCCCATGCCCAAATTCTGACCGGGTTGCCCGACTTCAGCCACCACGGATCCTCAGCCTGTGGACAACGTCCGCGGAACACTCACCGAAACTCGGCCGGACAATCCCACATAACGGTCATATTTACTCCTAGTCTGACATTGCGCTCGCCCGTCCTGTCCACAGGGCTTGCGCCCCTGTCCCACTTCGGCTATCGGGAAGGACGGCCACCGCCATGCCCGCAGATCTCGCCGTGATCGGACCCGGCCCGTACGGCCTGCCCCTGGCTCAGGCCGCCGTCGCCGCCGGCATCCCCACCATCGGCTACCGGACGGGCCCCGACGCCGGCTCGCTCAGCCCCGCGGAACTGCGCCGGCTGCTCTCGGGAGGCTTCCGGCCCATCACCGACCCGGCGGAGCTCGGCCGGGTGCGCACCGCGGTCCTGTGCGTGCCGACCCCGCCCGGAACGGACGGCGGGTTCGACCTCGGCCGGCTGGAGGCCGCCGCCCGCACCCTGGCCGCGCACCTGCGCCCGCACACCACGGTGATCCTGGAGTCCCCCGTGCACCCCGGGACGACGGAGGACTTCCTGCGGCCACTGCTCGAAGAGGGCTCCGGGCTGCGCGCGGGACGGGACTTCCACCTGGCCTACTCCCCCAGCCGGATCGACCCCGGCAACCGGGACGTCACCCCCGCCACCACCCCCCGGGTCATCGGCGGCCTCACCCCGGCCTGCACCGAGTCGGCCGCGGCCTTCTACGGACGGCTGACCGACAAGGTGGTACGCGCGCGTGGCACCCGCGAGGCGGAGACCGTGCACCTGCTGGAGTCCAACTACCGGCACGTGAACATCGCCCTCGTCAACGAGATGGCCGTCCTCTGCCACGACCTGGGCGTCGACCTGTGGGACGTCGTCCGCTGCGCGGAGACCAAGCCGTTCGGCTTCCAGGCCTTCCGCCCGGGCCCCGGCGTCGGCGGGCACTCCGTCCCGCAGGACCTGACCGCCCTCGGCGGCCGCGGCCTGCGCATGGTGGAACTGGCCCGGCAGGTCAACGACCGCATGCCCGGCTACGTCGTCCAGCGCGCCGCCGCGCTCCTCAACGAGCACGGCAAGTCGGCCCGGGGCGCCCGCGTGCTCCTCCTCGGCGTCACCTACAAACCCGACCTCGCCGACCTCGAGGGCACCCCGGCCCGGGAGATCGCCCAGCGCCTGCGCGAACTCGGCGCGGCGGTCAGCTACCACGACCCCTATGTCCCCGCCTGGAGCGTCCAGGACCACCCGGTCCCGCGCGCGGACTCGCTCTACGAGGCGGCAGCGGACGCGGACCTGACCATCCTGCTCCAGCAGCACCGCACCTACGACCTCCAGGGCCTGTCGGTGAAGGCGCAGCTGCTCCTCGACACGCGGGGCGCGGCCCCCACGGGGGCGGCGCACCGGTTGTGAAGAGGGGCGCGTGGGGTGCGACAGCCGCAGGACTGCTGGCATGCGGCACCCGGCCCGGGTACCTTACGAAAACAGACGGAGCCCACCGCAGCGGCCACTGCGGCAGGCTCCTGGATGGATCACGGGGTGTCCGCCCCTAGTTCTTGTGGGGGCGGCCGCTCACCATCCGAAGAGCCGCAAGATCCACCTCCTCCGGCACTGCACCGTCCGAAGACGGAGTCGGTCCCAGCGGGTGGGCTTGCGGTGGCGACCCATAGGCGCCCCCTTCCACGACGCCGCCCAATGGCCCGGTGAACGGCTCGTCGGTGTCGGGCCGGGCCCCGAGGGCGGGGTCCGGACCATGTCCTTGGAAGGGGGCCCCCAGAAGAACCGGGGCGCCGATCACGGACACTATCGGCGCGCCACCCCCCGCACGGCCCCGAACGGCCCGAAGGCAACCGTGCGCCCCCCTGCGACAACCAGCGCCCCGGCCGAGCCGCCCGGGCATGCGGAAGGGCCCGGCCGCTCCCCGAGTGACCAGGCCCTTCTCCAGCCGAGTGCGTTACCGCCGGTGCTGCGAGTCCGCCACCGTGACCTCGACGCGCTGGAACTCCTTCAGCTCGCTGTAGCCGGTCGTGGCCATCGCGCGGCGCAGAGCGCCGAAGAGGTTCATCGAGCCGTCGGGCGTGTGGGACGGGCCCGTGAGGATCTCCTCCAGGGTGCCGACCGTGCCGAGGGCGACCTTCTTGCCGCGCGGCAGCTCCTCGTTCACCGCCTCCATGCCCCAGTGGTGGCCCTTGCCCGGCGCGTCGGTGGCCCGGGCCAGCGGGGAGCCCATCATGACCGAGTCCGCGCCGCAGGCGATCGCCTTGGGCAGGTCGCCGGACCAGCCGACACCGCCGTCGGCGATCACGTGCACGTACCGGCCGCCCGACTCGTCCATGTAGTCCCGGCGGGCCGCGGCCACGTCGGCGACCGCCGTCGCCATGGGGACCTGGATGCCGAGCACGTTGCGCGTGGTGTGCGCGGCGCCGCCGCCGAAGCCGACCAGCACGCCGGCCGCGCCGGTGCGCATCAGGTGCAGGGCCGCCGTGTAGGTGGCGCAGCCGCCGACGATCACCGGGACGTCGAGCTCGTAGATGAACTGCTTCAGGTTCAGCGGCTCGTGCGCGCCGGAGACGTGCTCGGCGGAGACCGTCGTACCGCGGATGACGAAGATGTCCACACCCGCGTCCACGACCGCCTTGGAGAACTGGGCGGTGCGCTGCGGGGAGAGCGCGGCGGCGGTGACGACGCCGGAGTCACGCACCTCCTTGATGCGCTGCCCGATCAGCTCCTCCTTGATGGGGGCCGCGTAGATCTCCTGCAGGCGCCGGGTCGCGGTCTCCGCGTCCAGGCCGGTGATCTCGTCGAGCAGCGGCTGCGGGTCCTCGTAGCGCGTCCACAGGCCCTCGAGGTTCAGCACGCCGAGGCCGCCGAGCTCGCCGATGCGGATCGCGGTGGCCGGGGAGACGACCGAGTCCATGGGGGCGGCCAGGAACGGCAGCTCGAAGCGGTAGGCGTCGATCTGCCAGGCGATCGAGACCTCCTTCGGGTCCCGCGTACGGCGGCTGGGGACGACGGCGATGTCGTCGAAGGCGTACGCCCGGCGGCCGCGCTTGCCGCGCCCGATCTCGATCTCAGTCACGTCTGTGGCCTTTCCCTGATGCGTTGCAGCGTCTTCCAGTATCGCCGACGGGCACGACGAGGGCGGCCCCGGATGCCCCGGAGCCGCCCTCGGAAGGCCCGGCCGCTACTTGCTGCGGCTGTAGTTCGGCGCCTCGACGGTCATCTGGATGTCGTGCGGGTGGCTCTCCTTGAGACCCGCCGACGTGATGCGGACGAAGCGGCCCTTGGACTCCATCTCCTCGATGGTGGCGGCGCCCACGTAGCCCATGGTCTGGCGCAGACCGCCGACGAGCTGGTGCAGCACGTTGGCCAGCGGGCCGCGGTAGGGCACCTGGCCCTCGATGCCCTCGGGCACGAGCTTGTCGTCGGAGGCGACCTCGGCCTGGAAGTAGCGGTCCTTCGAGTACGACCTGCCCTGGCCGCGGGACTGCATCGCGCCGAGCGAGCCCATGCCGCGGTAGGACTTGAACTGCTTGCCGTTGATGAACTGCAGCTCGCCCGGGGACTCCTCACAGCCGGCCAGGAGGCTGCCCAGCATGACCGTGTCGGCACCGGCGGCGAGCGCCTTGCCGATGTCGCCCGAGTACTGCAGGCCGCCGTCGCCGATCAGCGGCACACCGGCCGCACGCGCGGCGAGGGACGCCTCGTAGATGGCGGTGACCTGCGGGACGCCGATGCCGGCGACCACGCGGGTGGTGCAGATGGAACCGGGGCCGACGCCGACCTTGATGCCGTCGACACCGGCGTCGATCAGCGCCTGGGCGCCGTCGCGCGTGGCGACGTTGCCGCCGATCACGTCGACGCCGACGCTCGACTTGATCTTCGACATCCAGCTGAGGGCGTTGCTGTTGTGGCCGTGCGAGGTGTCGACGACCAGGAAGTCCACACCGGCCGCGGCGAGCGCCTGGGCGCGCTCCAGGGCCTCGGGGCTGGCGCCCACGGCGGCGCCGACGATCAGCCGGCCCTCGGCGTCCTTGGCCGCGTTCGGGTACTGCTCGGCCTTGACGAAGTCCTTGACCGTGATGAGGCCCTTGAGGACACCCGCGTCGTCGACCAGCGGCAGCTTCTCGATCTTGTGCCGGCGCAGCAGCTCCATGGCGTCCGGGCCGGAGATGCCGACCTTGCCGGTCACCAGGGGCATCGGCGTCATGACCTCGCGCACCTGGCGGGAGCGGTCGGACTCGAAGGCCATGTCGCGGTTGGTGACGATGCCGAGCAGCCTGCCGTTGCCGTCGGTGACGGGGACGCCGCTGATGCGGAACTTGGCGCACAGGGCGTCGGCCTCGCCGAGCGTGGCGTCCGGGTGCACCGTGATCGGGTCGGTGACCATGCCCGACTCGGACCGCTTCACCAGGTCGACCTGGTTGACCTGGTCCTCGATGGACAGGTTGCGGTGCAGCACGCCGACGCCGCCCTGGCGGGCCATCGCGATCGCCATGCGCGACTCGGTGACCTTGTCCATGGCGGCGGACAGCAGCGGGATGTTGACCCGGACGTTGCGGGAGATGCGGGACGAGGTGTCGACCGCGTTGGGGAGCACTTCCGATGCACCCGGCAGCAGCAGCACGTCGTCGTAGGTCAGCCCGAGTGTCGCGAATTTACCGGGCACTCCGTCGACGTTGGCAGTCATGACACCTTCCCCAAATGGCCTTGATCGGTGCGGATGTCCATGCTAACGGGCAGCGGGGCTGTCTCATTCCACGGTTCCGCCCTGCTCCGGGCTTCGTATGTTCGTACGGAAGCGGTGCGCCGCCGGTTCAACCCGGCGGCAGTTCGGCGGGACTACTGCTCGGCCAGCGCCCGCAGGCGGCTCAGCGCCCGGTGCTGCGCCACCCGCACGGCGCCGGGTGACATTCCCAACATCTGACCGGTCTCCTCCGCCGTGAGGCCCACCGCGATGCGCAGCAGCAGCAGCTCGCGCTGGTTCTCCGGCAGGTTGGCCAGCAGTTTCTTGGCCCACTCGGCGTCGCTGCTGAGCAGGGCGCGCTCCTCCGGCCCCAGGGAGTCGTCCGGGCGCTCGGGCATCTCGTCGGACGGGACGGCCGTCGAACCGGGGTGCCGCATCGCCGCGCGCTGCAGGTCGGCGACCTTGTGGGCGGCGATGGCGAAGACGAAGGCCTCGAAGGGCCGCCCGGTGTCCCGGTAGCGGGGCAGGGCGAGGAGCACCGCCACGCAGACCTCCTGGGCGAGGTCCTCGACGAAGTGCCGGGCGTCTCCCGGCAGACGCGACAGCCGGGTGCGGCAGTAGCGCAGGGCCAGGGGGTGGACGTGGGCGAGCAGGTCGTGCGTGGCCTGCTCGTCACCGTCGACGGCGCGGTGGACGAGCGCGCCGATCGCCCCTTGGGCATGGGCCGCCTCGTCGTCACGCATCGGTCCATGGTGCCCTGCGGCCGAAGGGTCCGCGGCACCGCGCCCGTTGTTGTGCACCGAAGCGTTATGAGCAGGTGCGCCGGAACTCATCCCCTGCGCCCTCCCCTTCCGCTCGACCGACTCGTCCCCGAGGAACTCCACACCCTCAAGGATGCGGCATCCGCGGCGAAACAAGCAGCGGGCTCCCGGCCGATGCCCGGCCCACCCCTGCCGACCTGGCGTTCCCAGCCCGCAGCGCGACCGCGGCGACCTGTGCGGTCACCGGCGGGGCCTGCCGTTCGGATCATCCGGGGGAGGTGGGTCGGCGGCGGCCGGCTGCCGGGCACACGGCCCGGACCGGGCCGGGGTCCGGAGTCCCGTCCGGCGTCGGCGGCCGGCTCCCGCCTGCGCGGGTGCGGCCCGCGCGGGGGCCGCCACGTGCCCCCGCTCTCCGGCCGGCGCCGGGAACCCGTCACCGGCGCTGCCGCGATGCCGTCGGTTCTCTGCGGCCGGATCCGAACGACAGGCCCTAGCGCACCAGACCCCACCGGAAGCCGAGCGCCACGGCGTGCGCCCGGTCGGAGGCGCCGAGCTTCTTGAACAGGCGCCGGGCGTGGGTCTTGACCGTGTCCTCGGAGAGGAACAGCTCGCGTCCGATCTCCGCGTTGGAGCGGCCGTGGCTCATGCCCTCGAGGACCTGGATCTCACGGGCCGTGAGCGTGGGCGCGGCGCCCATCTCGGCCGAGCGCAGCCGGCGCGGGGCCAGCCGCCAGGTCGGGTCGGCCAGGGCCTGCGTCACCGTCGCGCGCAGCTCGGCGCGGGAAGCGTCCTTGTGCAGATAGCCGCGGGCCCCGGCGGCGACCGCGAGGGCCACACCGTCCAGGTCCTCGGCGACGGTGAGCATGATGATCCGCGCTCCGGGATCGGCGGACAGCAGCCGCCGCACCGTCTCGACGCCGCCCAGTCCGGGCATGCGCACGTCCATCAGAATCAGGTCCGAGCGGTCGGCCCCCCAGCGGCGGAGGACTTCCTCGCCGTTGGCCGCCGTCGTCACGCGCTCTACGCCGGGCACGGTCGCGACCGCACGGCGGAGCGCCTCTCGGGCAAGCGGGGAGTCGTCGCAGACGAGAACGGAAGTCATGGCCGCCCTCCGCAGCTGATGCGCGTCACCTTGAGCCTCCAGGCTGGTACGAAATCGTCACCTGTGCGGTCGACCGTCTCGGACACCCGCCCGAGCCCTTGTTCCTTCAACCGCCTCGCACTCTCAACGACGGTCACTCGAAAGAGTTACGGGGGCGGTCGCCATCTTCGGCACTCTACGTGAGGGGGCGGACACGGTGGAGACATGCGCAGCAGACCCGCGAACTTTCATCACAACCTATGCCCCATTCAGACCCATTTCTTCCGCTTTGCCAGTGTCTGGAGCTAGATTCGCAATGAGTCATATTTTCATCTCCTTAGATCGTAGTTGTACGGTCGTAGACACCGGATCCGCCCAAGACGGCTACAAGGGGTCACGCAATGGCAGATTTCTCCCGCCTTCCCGGACCGAACGCGGACCTGTGGGACTGGCAGCTGCTGGCTGCTTGTCGCGGGGTGGACAGCTCGCTCTTCTTCCATCCGGAGGGCGAACGCGGTGCGGCTCGGAGCGCTCGCGAGAACTCGGCCAAAGAGGTCTGCATGAGGTGCCCGGTACGCGCGGAGTGCGCCGCTCACGCCCTGGCGGTGCGTGAGCCGTACGGGGTGTGGGGCGGCCTGACCGAGGACGAGCGCGAGGAACTCATGGGGCGGGCGCGCAACCGGCTGGTGTCGGCGTCGGCATCGGGCGGGCACACCGCCTCGAACAACTGAAGGAACGTTTCTCTAACCGGCACGCGCACGCGTGCCGTCGGTCTTTGGACGCAGGGGGGAGGTGTCAGCGGCGGGCGGCCCGGGCCAGCTGGTCGAGGGTCGCCGCCACCGCCGGGACCTGGGCGAGATCGGGCAGGGTCAGCGCGACGATCTCCCGGCGCACCGCCGGCTCCAGCCGCACGGTCCGCACGCCCCGGGGCCGTACGGACTCGACGGCCAGCTGGGGCAGGACGGCCACGCCGAGGCCCGCGCCGACCAGGCCGACCACGGCCGGGTAGTCGTCGGTGGCGAAGTCGATGCGCGGGGTGAAGCCGGCCGCCGCGCACACCTCGGTCAGCTGGCCGCGGCAGCGCGGGCAGCCGGCGATCCAGGGCTCCTCGGCGAGTTCGCCGATGGCGACGGACTGCGCCTGCGCGAGCCGGTGCCGTTCCGGCACGAGCGCGACGAGCCGGTCCGCCAGCAGGGGCCGTACGACGAGGTCGTCCCACTCCTCGGCACCCGCGGCGCCCTCGTAGCGGAAGGCGAGGGCCACGTCGCAGTCGCCCTCGCGCAGCAGGCCCACGGACGCCGGGGGTTCGGCCTCCTCCAGGGAGACGCGGGTGCCGGGGTGGGCCGCGCGCAGGGCGGCGAGGGCGGTGGGGACGAGCGTGGAGCTGCCGCTGGGGAAGGAGACGAGCCGGACCCGGCCCGCGCGCAGTCCGGCGATGGCGGCGACCTCCTCCTCCGCTGCCGTCAGCCCGGAGAGGATGCCGGCCGCGTGCCGCACGAGGGCCTCGCCGGCCTGGGTCAGGCGCATCTCCCGTCCGGCGCGGATCAGCAGCGGGGTGCCCACGGAGGTCTCCAGGGCCTTCATCTGCTGGCTGACGGCGGGCTGGGTGCAGCCCAGCTCGCGGCCGGCGGCGGAGAAGGAGCCGGTGGCCGCGACGGCGCGCAGGACGCGGAGGTGGCGAGCTTCGATCACCCTTCAAGGATAAGGGACCCTTTGACCACGAAGCGAATAATGCGTCGACACTTTGGGGGCCGTTCGCCTAGCGTGCGCGCATGGAGCTGTTGTCAGTGAACCTGGGCCGCGCGACGGCAGTCGCGTACACCGACAACCCCGAAGGGGTGACCGGGATCGACAAGAGGCCGGTGGACCGTCCCGTGCGGGTGTCCGCGCCCGGGCCGAAGGGGGTCGGCGGGAGCGGGCTGGCCGGGGACGCGGTGTGCAAGCTGCAGCACCACGGCGGCGACGACCAGGCCGTGTACGCGATGGCCCGCGAGGACCTGGACGAGTGGGAGCGCGAGCTGGGCCGCACCCTGGCGGACGGGGCGTTCGGCGAGAACCTCACCACCCGGGGCCTGGACGTGTCCGGCGCGCTGATCGGGGAGCGCTGGCGGATCGGGCCCGAGGTGGTGCTGGAGATCACCTCCGGGCGGATCCCGTGCCGTACGTTCCAGGGTCATCTGGACGAGAAGGGCTGGGTGAAGCGGTTCACGCAGCGCGGTGCGCCCGGGGCGTATCTGCGGGTGATCGTGCCCGGGGAGATCCGCGCGGGCGACGCCGTCGAGGTCGTGCACCGGCCCGGGCACGACGTGACCGTGGCGCTGGCCTTCCGGGCGGCGACCACCGAGCGGGCACTGCTGCCCCGGCTGCTCGCCGCGGGCGAGGCGCTGCATCCCGAGCTGCTGACGGCGGCCCGTGAGTACCGGGACGCGTACGGCTCCTGACCGCGGCTCATCACGGCGGTCCGCGCGGGGCTCCGCCACGGACGGCCCCGCGGGCAAGCGGACGCATGGGATCCGGGTCACTACGCTGCTGCCATGACAACGGCTCTGATTACGGGATCGACGGCAGGCATCGGAGCCGCGTTCGCGCGGCGACTGGCGGCCGACGGGCACAACCTGGTGCTGGTGGCGCGGGACACCAAGCGGCTCCGGGAGCAGGCGACCGAGCTGCACGACCGGCACGGCATCGAGGCCGAGGTGCTGACGGCCGACCTCGCGGACGACAAGGGCATCGAGACGGTCGCCGACCGCCTCCGGGACCGCCGGAGCCCCGTCGACCTGCTGGTCAACAACGCCGGCTTCGCCAACAAGGGCCGCTTCCTGGAGGTGTCCGTGGCCGACGAGCTGCGGATGCTGAAGGTGCACTGCGAGGCGGTGCTGCGGCTGACCGCGGCGGCGACGGAGACCATGCGGGAGCGGGGCCGCGGCGGTGTCGTCAACGTCGCCTCGGTCGCGGCCTTCGTCCCGCGCGGGACCTACGGCGCCTCCAAGGCGTGGGTCGTGCAGTTCACCCAGGGCGCCGCGCGGGACCTGGGCCGCAGCGGGGTGCGGCTGATGGCGCTGTGCCCGGGGTTCGTCCGCACCGAGTTCCACGAGCGGGCCGGCATGGGCACGGACAACATCCCCGGGTGGATGTGGCTCGACGCGGACAAGCTGGTGACGGCCGCACTGCAGGACCTCGCCCGCGGCAAGACCCTGTCCATCCCGGACCCGCGCTACAAGGTGCTGATGGGCGCGGCGAAGCTGGTGCCGCGCGGAATGCTCGGGGCCGTCTCGTCCCGGACGGGGCGGAAGTACGGGCCGCAGTGACCCGCTGACGGCGCACGGCAGCCGCCCCCTCCCGGGCGGCGGCCCGCCCCACGAGGACGCCCGGCCCGTTGGTCAGAACTCCTCGACCTTCGTGCCGTTCGGGGTCTTGTAGCAGCCGGAGACGACGGTCAGGCTCAGTTTGGGTGGGTCGTTCTTCGCCATCTCCACAACCTTGACGCTCGCCTTTTTCGCGTCGTTGTCGGCGACCAGGTTCATGTTCTTGTTCCTGCTGGTGTCCGGTTCGTACGAGACGACTTTCCAACCGTGCTTCGGCAGTTCTGCCTTCAGCCGCTCCATGGCCCGGCCCAACTCGGCGGCGGACGCCGGATAGAAGCTCCACGGGTGGAACACCCGGAAGTACTTCTCCGGGTCCTTGTCCGAGCACTCCGTGACACCGGCGCGGCTGTCGGACGCCTTCCCCTTCACACCGATCAGGTCGTAGAGGTCGCTGGAAATCTTCTCGATCGCGTCGGCAGCCTCGACCGACGCACTGGTGCCGGCGAAGGGGACGTCTTCGGAATCGTCATCAGTCATGGCGCATCCAGTGAGGGTCGAGAGGACGAGGGGCACGACAAGTACACGGGCGGTCAGTCTGGTCTTCACGGCGGGAGCCTTACATCGTCGGTCGGGTGAGCGGCAACATGTCTTCCTACTTCACGCGCGCCCAAGGGTCAGGAGCCGGTATGAGAGGGACTTCGTCGCCCTTGCCGACCACCACCAGAGCCTGGTTGCGAAGACTCTGGGAGAAATCCTCCTCGCCCCTCGTGTCCCAGTAGCCGCTGTGCCCCTGCGTGTCCGTGGTCATCTGGTTGGCGCCGAACCCGTGGTCGCTGGGGATGGTGAAGCCGCTTCCACCATGGCCCCACCGTCCGATGTCCGGAACCGTGTCACCGTCGGCCTCCTCGTTCCACACGTGCCCCGCCGGTACGTCCATCTCTTCCGCGCTGGAGACCTTCACCCCCGGACTGCCAGCGAAAACGACGTCGGCGGCGTTGAGCTGCCCTGTTTGGGCAGCGGCGCCTATCACCGTTGTCCCATAGGAATGGCCGATCACTGTTCGGTGCGGTTCCGTCTCCCCGGAGTGAGACGCTTCCAGTCCATCTAGGAAGCGGTTGAGAGCCGGTGCCCCGTCGTAGGCGTAGTTCTCGAAGGGGGCGTCCTTGACCACGTCGTCCGGCGCGTCGTATCCGAGCCACGTAATGGTGGAGACGGTCCTACCGTCGGCCTCGTCGTTAGCCGCACGCCACACATCTTCCATCCGGCGGATGTTGCCCTTGATGCTCGCCAGGTCCGACTCGGTGCCCGGTACGTACACGGCTTGGTGGTCCGCGGTGTCCGGATTCCCATTGGCGATGATCGCCCGGCCGTCCCCGTCGGGGCTGAAGCCCAACAGGTACGCCTCCGGCAGCCCTCGTCTGCCGCTGGCGTCGAAGCGATCCTGGATGTGCTGCATGCCCTTGAGCGACGTGGTGAGGTATTCCCGGCGGTCCCCGTACTCCCGGTGCCATGCCATCCACTCGTCGGTGTGCACCTTGGCCGGGTACCCCCCAGCGGTGATCCAGGTCCACTCGTTGGCGGGCGGCTTGGGCATGGCGTTGAGTTCCGTCCGGTACCGGCCCCGCGTCTCGTCGAGCACGATGCGGTTGGCGTCGTCGCGCACGGCGGAAGGCACCCCGTCGAGGGCGCCTACAATCTCCGGGCGCATGGAGACCCACGCAGCCTGCTGCTCTGCATCCAACCCACTCCACCATGCCGCGTTCTCCCGCGGGCTGCCGTCCTTGGGAGGCTGCGGCATACCGTCGAGGTAGTCCTTGCCTGCGGAACGCACGCCTTTCGAGTCCGAGGCGGTGTCGGCCCAGTCGCCGTCGGAGACGGTCAGGTCGTCGTCCGCCATGAGCGCTCGGACCTTGGGCGCCCACTTGGCGTCGGCGTCCGTGGCCTCCTGGAGCGCCTCGGTTATCCGGTCGGCGAGGTCTTGCGCGCGTCGATAGTGGGGGTTGGGATCCAGGTTGGCCGCCTGGCGGGCCAACGCGGAAGCCGTGGGGTCGGTCAAGCCAGCGGCCTTGCCGCCCCCGGCGGGTGCGGCACCGGTTCCCTCGCCACCCGCCGGGTAGGTGATCGACCCATCGGAGTTGACGGTGTACTTGGCGGCGTGAGCCTCCTCCACCGCGGCATCCAACTTCTTCTTGGCCGCCGTGAGGTCGTGGACGAAGCCATTGAGCGCGGTGCTGGCCAGGCCGCACTCCGTCTGGGTGTAGTGGAAGTTCTGCGCCAGTTCTCGCAGTTGCTCCATCGCGGCCGAGGCGGCGTCGCCCTCCAGGGCCTGCGGCATGGCCTTGGCTATCTGCTTCTCGATACGGTCCTTGGCAGCGCTCGCCATGTCACTGGTCGCGCGGTAACCGTCGGCCGCGTCGGAGAACGCCGACAGTTTGAGGTTCTTGAGGGTGGCGTAGTCCATGGCGTGGGGTCACCCGCCCTGCGGCCGGTCACCACCGGCAGGCGTATCCCGGTACTCGGTCCTGAGTTTGGCGATCTCGTCCTTGATCGCGTGCTCTTGCTTGAGTACCTCGCTGCCCACTTTCTCCATGATCCCGGCCAGCTTGCCGCAGCGGTCGTCGACCTTCTTGACGTAACGCTGCCAGGAGCTGTACACCTCCCGCTGAGCGGTCGCGGTCAGACATCCGGCGTCGTCACCGAAGCCCTCCTGGCCGTCCTCCAGCCGGGTCTTCGCCCTGCCGATGTGGTCACGCAGGGAACCCACCTCGTGACCGGCCCTCGCCCACGCGGCCTTACTGGACCTGAGCTTCCCGGAACTGCCGCCCCCGCTCGGGCCGGCGGCGGAGTCGAGTTGTGTGTGCGCCGAATGCCGCGCCAGCGCCTCGCTCTTCGTTCTTTCCCACTCGTCCCAGGCCATGCGCCGGTCTCCTCCCCCTGTACAGCCGGTCTTCCCCTGTGCGCACGGTGCCCGCCACCCGGTTTACGCCGAGCGGGCGGAACGGGCGTCGGGCTGCCGACCGACGACCACCGTAGCGAAGTTGATCACGACGCGGGACGGGCGTGGTACTGGAAAAGTTGAGTAGAGCTACTCATGCGCCACGGTTGGTGATGGTGTTCAGGGGTCGGAAGCCCGGCAAGGGGCGTGAACGGGCGGAGCCCCGGTCCCTCGGGGGGACCGGGGCTCCGTGGGAGCGGGTCGGCTCAGTGGGCGTGGCCGTGGCCGTGGCCGTGGCCCGCGGCGGCCGGCTCCTCCTCTTCCTTCTTCTCGACGACCAGGGTCTCGGTCGTGAGGAGGAGGGAGGCGATGGAGGCGGCGTTCTCCAGGGCGGAGCGGGTGACCTTGACCGGGTCGATGACGCCGGCCTTGATCAGGTCGCCGTACTCGCCGGAGGCGGCGTTGTAGCCGCTGCCCTTGTCGAGCTCGGCGACCTTGGAGACGATGACGTAGCCCTCGAGGCCGGCGTTCTCGGCGATCCAGCGCAGCGGCTCGACGGCGGCCTTGCGGACCACGGAGACACCGGTGGCCTCGTCGCCGGTCTTGTCGAGGTTGCCCTCGAGGACCTTGACGGCGTGGACCAGGGCGGAGCCACCACCGGAGACGATGCCCTCCTCGACCGCGGCGCGGGTCGCGGAGATGGCGTCCTCCAGACGGTGCTTGCGCTCCTTGAGCTCGACCTCGGTGGCGGCACCCACGCGGATGACGCACACGCCGCCGGCCAGCTTCGCGAGGCGCTCCTGGAGCTTCTCGCGGTCCCAGTCGGAGTCCGTGGTCTCGATCTCGGCCTTGATCTGGGCGACGCGGCCCTGCACGTCTTCCTTGTTGCCGGCGCCGTCGACGACCGTCGTGTCGTCCTTGGTGACGGTGACGCGACGGGCGGAGCCGAGGACATCCAGGCCCACCTGGTCGAGCTTGAGGCCGACCTCCTCGGAGACGACCGTGGCGCCGGTCAGGACGGCCATGTCCTGCAGCATCGCCTTGCGGCGGTCGCCGAAGCCGGGGGCCTTCACGGCGACGGCGTTGAACGTGCCGCGGATCTTGTTCACGACCAGGGTCGACAGGGCCTCGCCCTCGACGTCCTCGGCGATGATCAGCAGCGGCTTGGAGGCGTTGGCCTGGATGACCTTCTCCAGCAGCGGCAGCAGGTCCGCGATGGCGGAGATCTTGCCCTGCGTGATGAGGATGTACGGGTCGTCCAGGACGGCTTCCATGCGCTCCTGGTCCGTCACGAAGTACGGCGACAGGTAGCCCTTGTCGAAGGCCATGCCCTCGGTGAAGTCCAGCTCCAGACCGAAGGTGTTGGACTCCTCGACGGTGATGACACCGTCCTTGCCGACCTTGTCCATGGCCTCGGCGATGAGCTCGCCGACCTGCTGGTCCTGGGCGGACAGCGCGGCGACGGCGGCGATGTCGGACTTCTCGTCGATCGGGCGGGCCGAGGCGAGCAGGTCGTCGGAGACGGCCTTGACGGCGGCGTCGATGCCCTTCTTCAGCGCGGCCGGGGAGGCACCCGCGGCGACGTTCTTCAGGCCCTCGCGCACGAGCGCCTGGGCGAGCACGGTCGCGGTGGTCGTACCGTCACCCGCGATGTCGTTGGTCTTGGTCGCCACCTCCTTGACCAGCTGGGCACCGAGGTTCTCGTACGGGTCCTCGATCTCGACCTCGCGGGCGATCGTGACACCGTCGTTGGTGATGGTGGGGGCGCCGAACTTCTTGTCGATGACGACGTTGCGGCCCTTGGGGCCGATCGTCACCTTGACCGTGTCGGCAAGCTTGTTGACGCCGCGCTCGAGGGCGCGACGGGCGTCCTCGTCGAACTTCAGGATCTTCGCCATGGGAGCGTGAGCCCTCTTCCGGAAATTGGGATAACGACAACTGCGCCCCGGGCGCCCGGCTTATTGGCGATCGCGGGGGCCAGGGGCGCAGTTCAGAGCAAGGTGCTTCGGGTGAATTACTTCTCGATGATCGCGAGCACGTCGCGGGCCGAGAGGACGAGGTACTCCTCGCCGTTGTACTTCACCTCGGTGCCGCCGTACTTGCTGTAGAGCACGACGTCGCCGACGGAGACGTCGAGCGGAAGACGGTTGCCGTCCTCGAAGCGGCCCGGGCCCACGGCCAGGACGACGCCCTCCTGGGGCTTCTCCTTGGCGGTGTCCGGGATGACCAGGCCAGAGGCGGTGGTCTGCTCGGCGTCGAGCGGCTGGACCACGATGCGGTCCTCGAGCGGCTTGATGGCAACCTTGGAGCTGGTGGTCGTCACGATCCGACCTCCCCCTTCGGAGATCTCACGGGGTTAACTGTCTGAGGTGGCGACCAGGTGGATCCGTCGTCGCGGGTGCCGGACCTGCCCGTCGCTGTGTTGGCACTCTCCAGGGGGGAGTGCCAGACCCGAGACTATGACTGCGATTAGCACTCGGTCAAGCGGACTGCTAATTGCCCGCGGCGCGTCGGTCGGCCGGCCGCTCCGGCGCGCCTCCCCGGTGGTCCTCCGGGTGGTTCTCCGGGTGGTTCTCCGGGTGGTCCTTCAGGTGGTCCGGCAGGCCTTTCTCCAGGTGGTCCTCCAGCCGTCCCACCCGCAGACCCCGGCGGTCGATCTTGCGCAGCAGGCTCCGCGTCCGTTCGGCGAGCGTCAGGGAGTCGGTGTCGCCGGACGGCACCGAGACGATGTCGCCCGGCCGCAGCCTCCGTGCGCCCCGGCGGTAGTCCAGCTCTCCGTCGCCGTCCAGGGACACGCGCCACAGGACGACCGCCCGGATGCCGCAGTCGGCTGCGGCGCGCAGGGTCGTCGTGTCGTAGGTGCCGTAGGGCGGCCGGAAGAGCCGGGGGTGGACGCCGAACCGGGCCCGGAGCTTGTGCTGCTGGCCGCAGATCTCCGCGCGCTGGCCGGCGTAGGGCAGTCCGCGCAGGGCGGGGTGGTCCAGCGTGTGGTTCTGGAGGGAGGCGCCGACGGCGCGCAGCCGGGCGAAGTGGGCGTAGCCGGGGCCCACGACGCTGTCGGTGAGGAACAGGCTGACGGGGAGCCGTCGTTCGCGCACCAGGTCGACGAAGCGGGGGTCGCGCTCGGCGCCGTCGTCGTAGGTGAGGAAGACGACCGGGTCGCGGGTGGCGACGCGGTCGACGACGGGCGGCAGGCCCGTCGCCCGGCGTCCGTCGACGGGAGCGGAGACCGCCCCGGGCGCTCGACCACCGGCGGGAGCGGAGACCGCCCCCGAGGCCCGGCCGTCGACGGGAGCGGGGGCCGCTCCGGAGGCTCGGCCGTCGGCGGGAGCCGAGGCCGCCCCGGGCGCTCGGCCGTCGGCGCCGCCCGGGTGCTCCCCCGGTGCCGTGGCGCAGCCGGCCAGCAGGGCCAGGCCCGCGCACAGGGCGGCGGCCCGCCGCCTCACAGGTAGTCCTCCAGCCGCCCGACGGCGTACCCCTCGGCCGTGACCTTGTTCAGGAAGCGGCGGAGCATGTCGGGCATCGTGCCCTTCCACTCGCCGGGGCCCCGGAAGTGGGTGAGCACGATGTCGCCCGGGCGCAGGTCGCGGTCCGCCTCGCGGTACTCCCAGTGGTCGGCGAAGACCTCCTCGTTCCACAGCGGGGCGTACGCGATGCCGCAGGCCTTGGCGGCCCGCAGGGTCGACCGGTCGTAGCTGCCGTACGGCGGGCGGAAGAGGGCGGGGCGCTCGCCGAAGCGCTGCTCGACGTAGCGCTGCATGCCGCAGATCTCGCGCTTCTGCGCGCGGTAGGACATGCCGCGCAGGTCGGGGTGGTGCAGGGTGTGGTTGTTCAGGGCGACGCCCTCGGCCTGCATCCGGCGGAAGTAGCGGGGGTCGTCCTCGACCAGGTAGCCGCTGAGGAACGCGGTGTAGGGGACGCCCAGTTCGCGTGTCATCCGCAGGAACGAGGGGTCCTTCTCGGCGCCGTCGTCGATGGTGAGGAAGACGACCTTGTCGCGGGTGGGGACCCGGGTGAAGACGGGCGGCAGGTCCAGTTCCCGGTGGTCCTCCACCTCGAAGCCCTTGCGCGTCTTGATCCTGGCCTTGCGCGCGGGGGCCGGCGGGGCGGACAGCGGTACGGCGCGCAGCCCCCACCGGCGGGCCGCGGCGACCCGGGCGGTGTGGGCGGAGCGCAGCTTGGAGGCGTAGGAGTCCAGGGCGCGGGCCGGGGGCGCCTTCAGGGGCTGCTGGCCGCCGGCCGGGACGACCGAGCGGTCGCCGCCCTGCGCGCAGCCCGAGGCGATGGCGGCCAGGGCGAGCACGGCGAGGCCGATCCGCAGACCGACGCGCGCTCGGCTCCTGTCCTCATGTGGCCAGATTTTGTCCTTACATGCCTGGCTTTTGTCATTTTGTACGACTGCTCGCATGGGGCCGGATCCTCGCAGCCCGCCCGTGCGAACCGGTCCCGACACCGCGGCCGCTCCCCCGACGGTCCACCGACTGGCCCACACCCCCGCCGCGCCGGTCGTGGTCGACAATGATCCGGTGAACGACCTCGCACCCCTCCTCACCCCCGAAGGCCGCGCCCTGCTCGACGAGGTGCGCGACACCGACCCGGCACAGGAGCTGGCGGTGGCGACCCGGCTGCGCCGCGAGCACCCGGCCGAGCTGGTGTCGGCGGCGCTCGGGCAGGCGCGGCTGCGGCAGCGGGCGGCGGTGAAGTTCGGCGCGGAGGACGCCCGCCGGATGTTCTTCACGCCCGACGGGGTGGAGCAGTCGACCCGGGCGAGCGTGGCCGCCTACCGGGCCGGGCGGATGGCCGCCCTGGGCGTGACCTCGGTCGCCGACCTGTGCTGCGGCATCGGCGGCGACGCGATCGCGCTGGCCCGGGCCGGGATCCGGGTCCTGGCCGTGGACCGGGACCCCCGCACGGCCGAGGCGGCCCGGGCCAACGCCGAGGCACTGGGTCTGGCCGAGCTGATCGAGGTGCGCGAGGCGGACGTCGCGGACGTGGACACCACCGGGTACGACGCCGTCTTCGCCGACCCGGCCCGGCGCGGCGGCCGGGGCCGGATCTTCGACCCGGAGGCCTACTCGCCGCCCCTGTCCTGGGCGGTGGCCGCCGCCCGCCGGGCGCCGCACGCCGCACTGAAGGTCGCCCCGGGCATCCCGCACGAGGCGGTCCCGCAGGACGCCGAGGCGGAGTGGATCTCCGACGGCGGGGACGTGAAGGAGGCGGTGTTGTGGTTCGGCACCGCCCCGGGCGCCGTGCGCGCCACTCTGCTGCCGGGCCCGCGCAGCCTGCTCTCGCGCGGCCTGCCCGACCCGGAGGTCCGCCCGCCCGGCCGCTACCTCTACGAGCCGGACGGCGCGGCCATCCGCGCCCACCTGGTCGCCGAGGTGGCCGAGGAGGTCGGCGGCGGCCTGCTCGACGCGACCATCGCCTACGTCACGGCCGACACCCTGCACCCGACCCCGTACGCCACCGCCTACGAGATCACCGACCATCTGCCCTTCAACGTCAAGAAGCTCAAGGCCCTGCTGCGGGAGCGGCGGGTGGGCACGCTGACGGTGAAGAAGCGCGGCTCGGCGGTCGAGCCGGAGGAGCTGCGCCGCAAGGTCAAGCCGCAGGGTCCGCACGCGGCGACGGTGTTCCTGACCCGGGTCGCCGGCGCCCCGGCCATGCTCGTCGGGCACCCGGCCCGAGAGTCGGGTGCGCCCGGCGGCCCGGCGCGGCAGCGGTAGCCGCCCCCCGTCCGCCCCGCGAGGGTGTACGGGCCCGGGTGCCGCCGGAAACCGGGGTGGCCGGGTCCGGCACGGCACCGACCCCGGGTTCTCCTCGGGCGGCGGCGCTCGTGCCGGTCACCGCAGCGACTCCCAGAGCTCGTCGGCCTCCGGCTGGTCCGCGACCACCCGGTTGGGGTCGGAGGGGGCCGGCACCACGGGCATCGTGACCGTGCGGACCGCGTCGGCCGACAGGCCCCGCAGGCTCCGCCCCAGCCGGCTCAGTTCCGCCAGGGAGTCCAGGCCGGTGTCCGCGGTCAGGCCCGCGGTCGCCGCGTCGGCGACCCGGTAGAGCTTCGCGGGATCGGTGAGCAGGTCCTCGGCCGCGATCTGCTCCAGCAGGGCCTTCACCAGCTTCTGCTGGAGGCCGATGCGCCCGAGGTCGCTGCCGTCGCCTATGCCGTGCCGGGTGCGGGCCAGGGCGAGGGCCCGGTCGCCGTCGAGGTGGTGGGTGCCGGCCTTCAGGTGCAGATGGCTGTCCTCGTCGGAGATGTCCTCCTCGGTGGTGACGGTGACGCCGCCGAGCGCGTCGACCAGCCGGGCGAACCCCGCGAAGTCGATCTCCAGGTAGTGGTCCATCCGCACGTGCGTCATCGCCTCGACGGTCTTCACCGCGCACACCGGACCGCCCACCTCGTACGCGCTGTTGAACATCGCGCCGTACGCCACCGCCGTCGACCCGCCGGACGGGGCCGGGCAGGAGGGGCGGGTGACCAGGGTGTCGCGCGGGATGCTCACCACCGTCGCGGCGGTCCGTCCGGCGTCGAGGTGGACGACCATCGCCGTGTCGGAGCGGGCGCCCGCGCTGTCCCCGCCGCCGAGCCGGCGGTTCTCCTCGCCGCTGCGCGAGTCCGAGCCCAGCACGAGGATGTTGAGCGCCTCGGCGGGCAGCGCGGAGTCCGCCGGCGCGGGCGAGGCGAGCGGTCGCGGCGGGCGGTCGTCGCCCAGCGCGTGGTCGATGTCGACACCGGTGATGTTGTCGTCGAGGTGCCAGTAGGCCCAGCCCGCCGCCGCGGCGCCCAGCACCAGCGCGCCCGCCAGGACCACCGCCGCGGCCCTGGGCAGGTTCGGGCGCCGGCGCGCCGCTTCACCCTCCCCGTCGCGTTCCGTCACGCCCAGGAACATAAGTCCGAATAATGTCGGCCAGGGAGTCCGGAGCGGCCTTTCTTGGGAAATTCTCAGATGGCGCAGGCTCGTCGAAACTTTCGAGCGTGCTCTCGACTTGCTTCGAATCCCTCGTCGGTCTCCCCCCGCCGCCCGGCTCCCGCGTCAGACTCCGGTCGCGGGCGCCGCCGTGCTGCTGCGGACCACCAGGCTCGTCGCCAGCTCGACCCGGGTGGCCGATGCGGCCTCCTCGTCGCGGCCGAGGTCCAGGACCAGCCGGGCCGCGGCCTCGGCCATCTCCGTCAGCGGCTGCCGCACGGTCGTCAGCGGCGGCCCCACCCAGCGCGCCACCGGCAGGTCGTCGAACCCGACCACGCTCAGGTCCTCCGGGACGCGCAGACCCAGCTCGCGGGCGGCCTCGTAGAGCCCGAGCGCCTGGAGGTCGTTCCCGGCGAAGACGGCGGTCGGCCGGTCCGGGCGGCGCAGCAGCTCCAGGCCGCGGCGGTAGCCGGTCTCGTGGTGGAAGTCCCCGGCCACGATCAGGGACGGGTCCACCGGCAGCCCGGCCGTCTCCAGCGCGGCCCGGTAGCCGTCCACCCGGGCGCGGCTGCACATCATCTGCGACGGCCCGCTGATCGCCCCGATCCTGCGGTGCCCGAGGTCGACCAGGTGCCGGGTGGCCGCGAGGCCGCCCTGCCAGTTGGTCGCACCGATCGACGGCACGTCCGCGCCGGGGTCGCCGGCCGGGTCCATCACCACGAACGGGATGGACCGGCTGGTCAGCAGCGCCCGCTGGGCCGCGTCGAGCCCGGACAGCACCAGGACCACCCCGTGCGGGCGCCGGGCCGCGACCTGGTCGGCCCAGCTCCGGCCGGGGGTGAGCCGACCCGCGCTCTCCGACAGCACCACACTGAGCCCGGCGTCCCGGGCCACGTTCTCCACGCCGCGGATGACCTCCATCGCCCAGGCGCTCTCCAGCTCGTGGAAGACCAGGTCGAGCAGCGGGGAGCGGGTCGCCTCGGCGCGCCGGCGCCGGTAGCCGTGGACGCGCAGCAGCTCCTCCACCCGGGCGCGCGTCGCCGCGGCGACGTCGGTGCGGCCGTTGAGCACCTTCGAAACAGTCGGTGCGGAGACACCGGCCTCGCGAGCGATCTCGGCGAGCGTCGCGGTCTGCGCGGTGCGCCCCCGCGTCCGGGTTTGCGTCCGGCTTTCAACCGGCTCCGGGGAAGTCATGGCGGCGATCGTATCCCTGCGGCACCTCTTGACGAAGCCCTCGGAGCGCCATAGGTTCCCGGAACATTCGAAGTACAGCTCGAAACATTCGTAGTAGCGGGTGCGGGAGAGATCGGCACAGCACCGTTCACGCGCTCGTGAGCACCGTTCGTTGAGAGGGCCGTCCGTCCACCCGACAGGAGCTTCATGACCACCGCGCCCTGGCGTGACCCCGCCCTGCCCGCCGCCGCCCGCGTCGACGACCTGCTGTCCCGGATGACCCTCCAGGAGAAGACCGCCCAGCTGTACGGCGTGTGGGTGGGCGCCGAGACGGACGGCGAGGGGGTCGCACCGCACCAGCACGACATGACCGTCGAGTACGACTGGGACGAGCTGATCACCCATGGGCTCGGCCAGCTCACCCGCCCCTTCGGCACCGCCCCCGTGGACCCGGTGCTCGGCGCGCGGTCCCTGGCCCGTGCCCAGCGGCGGATAGCCGCGGCCGGGCGCTTCGGCATCCCGGCGATCGCGCACGAGGAGTGCCTGGCCGGTTTCACCGCCTGGCAGGCCACGGCCTACCCCGTCCCGCTCGCGTGGGGCGCCACCTTCGATCCTGCGCTGGTCGAGGAGATGGCCCGCCGCATCGGCGAGGACCTGCGCTCGGTCGGCGTGCACCAGGGCCTCGCGCCCGTGCTGGACGTCGTCCGCGATCCGCGCTGGGGCCGGGTGGAGGAGACCATCGGCGAGGATCCGTACCTGGTGGGCACGGTCGGCGCGGCCTACGTGCGGGGGCTGGAGTCGGCCGGGGTCGTCGCCACGCTCAAGCACTTCGCCGGGTACGCCTCCTCGGCCGGCGCCCGCAACCTCGCCCCCGTCCGGGCGGGCCTGCGCGAGTTCGCGGACGTCACCCTGCCGCCCTTCGAGATGGCCCTGCGCGAGGGCGGGGCCCGTTCGGTGATGGCCGCCTACACCGAGACCGACGGCCTCCCGGCCTCCGCGGACCCGGAGCTGCTCACCCGGCTGCTGCGCGAGGAGTGGGGCTTCACCGGCACCGTCGTCGCCGACTACTTCGGCATCGGCTTCCTCCAGACCCTGCACCGGGTCGCGGGCACCCCGGCCGAAGCGGCCCACGCGGCCCTCGCGGCCGGCATCGACGTCGAACTGCCCACGCTCAAGTGCTACGGCCCGCCCCTGCTCGACGCCGTCCGCTCCGGCCGGGTCCCCGAGGAGCTGGTGGACCGCGCGGCCCGCCGCGTCCTGCTCCAGAAGTGCGAACTGGGCCTGCTGGACGAGGACTGGGACACCGAGCCCGACGGCCCGGTCAGCCTGGACCCGCCGCGCAACCGGGCCCTGGCCCGCCGCCTGGCCGAGGAGTCCGTCGTCCTGCTCGACAACCCGGGCGGGCTGCTGCCGCTGGCCTCCGGCACCCGGATCGCGGTCGTCGGTCCCCGGGCGGCGGACGCCCTGGCCATGCTGGGCTGCTACTCCTTCCCCTCCCACGTCCTCACCCACCACCCCGGCGTGCCGGCCGGCATCGAGATCCCCACCGTCCTGGAGGCGCTGCGCACCGAACTGCCGGACGCGAAGGTGACGTTCGCGCAGGGCTGCGACGTGAGCGACCCGGACCGGGCCGGCTTCGAGGAGGCCGTCGCCCGCACCGCCGAGGCCGACGTGTGCGTGGCGGTGCTGGGCGACCGGGCGGGCCTGTTCGGCCGGGGCACGTCCGGCGAGGGCTGCGACGCCACCGACCTCGCCCTGCCGGGCGCCCAGGGCGATCTGCTGGACGCGCTCCTGGCCACCGGCGTTCCGGTGGTGCTGGTCCTGCTGACCGGCCGCCCCTACGCGCTGGGCCGCTGGCACGGGCGGCTGGGCGCCGTCGTCCAGGCCTTCTTCCCGGGCGAGGAGGGCGGGCCGGCCGTCGCGGGCGTCCTGTCGGGCCGCGTGAACCCCTCGGGCCGGCTGCCCGTCAGCGTGCCCCGGGTGCCCGGCGGCCAGCCCTGGACCTACCTCCAGCCGCCCCTCGGCCTCGCGGGCGAGGTCAGCAACCTCGATCCGACCCCGCTGTACGCCTTCGGCCACGGCCGCTCGTACACGGCCTTCACCTGGGAGGACGTGGCGTGCGGTGACACGGAGATCGGCACGGACGGCGCCTGCGACCTGTCCGTCACGGTCCGCAACACCGGCGAGCGGGAGGGGGCGGAGGTCGTGCAGCTGTACCTGCACGACCCGGTGGCCTCGGTGACCCGGCCCGACGTCCGCCTGGTCGGCTACCGGCGGGTGGCGCTCTCCCCCGGCGAGGCGGCCCGCGTGACGTTCCGTTTCCACACCGACCTGTCGGCGTTCACCGACCGCTCGGGGCGCAGGGTGGTGGAGCCGGGCGCCCTGGAACTGCGCTTGGCGGCGTCCAGCACGGACGTACGCCACACGGCGCACCTCACGCTCACCGGTCCCGTCCGGGTCACCGGGGCCGGGCGGCGGCTGCGGTGCGAGACGGAGGTGACGGAGGCGGGGTGAGTCTCAGGGGGGCGACGGACCGGCTGCCGGTCAGCCGCCGTCCACCGACTCGAACCGCCACCGGTGCACCGCCCGCGTGACCAGCTCCCCATCCGGCTCGGGCAGTTCGGGCAGGTCGGCGTCGTACGGCGCGTCCCACCAGGTAATGACCAGGACCCGGTCCTGGGGGGCGCGCAGGGTCTCGCGGCGCAGCGGTGCGCGGGGCAGCTCCTGGGCGCGGGCCCAGCCGAGCAGGTCCTCGCCCCGCCCGGGCACGGCCCGCGCCTCCCACATCAGGGCGACCGTCACGAGTAGAGGTTCTCCTTGCTGACCTCGTGCACGTGGTCGTGGTCGTGGTCGTGGCCCGGGACGTGCGGTTCGGTCACCGGCAGGGAGGAGTCGGCGGACAGGTCCCAGCCCGACGCGGCGCGGTTGCGGGCGACCATCTCGGCGCCCAGGGCGGCGACCATCGCGCCGTTGTCCGTGCACAGCTTGGGCCGCGGCACCCGCAGCCGGATCCCGGCCGCCTCGCAGCGCTCCTGGGCGAGCGCGCGCAGCCGGGAGTTGGCGGCCACGCCGCCGCCGATCATCAGGTGGTCGACGCCCTCGTCCTTGCAGGCGCGGACGGCCTTGCGCGTCAGCACGTCCACGACCGCCTCCTGGAACGAGGCCGACACGTCGCGCACGGGCACCTCCTCGCCGGCCGCCCGTCTGGCCTCGATCCAGCGGGCCACGGCCGTCTTCAGCCCGGAGAAGGAGAAGTCGTAGGCGGGGTCGCGCGGGCCGGTCAGGCCGCGCGGGAAGGCGATCGCGTTCGGGTCGCCCTCCTTGGCGTACCGGTCGATGACCGGGCCGCCCGGGAAGCCGAGGTTCAGCACCCGGGCGATCTTGTCGAAGGCCTCACCGGCGGCGTCGTCGATGGTGGCGCCCATCGGGCGGACGTCGGAGGTGATGTCCGCGGACAGCAGCAGCGAGGAGTGACCGCCGGAGACCAGCAGCGCCATCGTCGGCTCGGGCAGCGGGCCGTGCTCCAGCTGGTCCACGCAGATGTGCGAGGCGAGGTGGTTCACGCCGTACAGGGGCTTGCCCAGGGCGTAGGCGTACGCCTTCGCCGCCGAGACGCCGACCAGCAGGGCGCCGGCCAGGCCGGGGCCGGCGGTGACGGCGACGCCGTCGAGGTCGCGGGCGCTGACGCCCGCCTCCTTCAGCGCGCGGTCGATGGTGGGGACCATCGCCTCCAGGTGGGCGCGGCTCGCGACCTCGGGGACGACGCCGCCGAAGCGGGCGTGCTCGTCGACGCTGGAGGCGATCGCGTCGGCCAGCAGGGTGGTGCCGCGGACGATGCCGACGCCGGTCTCGTCGCAGGAGGTCTCGATTCCCAGTACGAGGGGTTCGTCAGCCATTGATCTCGGTTCCTTGTGCGGAGTTCTCGGGGGCGGTCAGGCGCATCACCAGGGCGTCGACGTTCCCCGGCTGGTAGTAGCCGCGCCGGACGCCGATGGGCTCGAAGCCGAAGCGCTCGTAGAGTTTCTGCGCGCGGACGTTGTCCACGCGGCACTCCAGCAGGATCTCGGCGCACTCGAAGGCGGTGGCCGCCCGCAGCAGCTCGGCGAGCAGCCGGCCGCCGAGACCGGTGCCCCACCGCTCGCGGGCGACGGCGATGGTCTGCACGTCGGCCTGGTCACCGGTGGCGACCAGCCCGGCGTACCCGACGATCCGGGAGCCGCTCTCGGCGACCACGTACCGGCGGTTGGCCTCCGGCCCGCGGGCGTGGGCCAGTTCGGACCAGAACATGCCCCGGGACCAGGCGTCCTCGGGGAAGAGGGCCCGTTCCAGCTCCAGCACGGGGTCGATGTCCCACCAGCGCATCTCGCGCAGCGTGCACGTCTCGGCTTCGGTCACTTGGGGGTGACCACCTTGTAGTTCTTGGGGACCTGGGCGTCGGGCCGGCGCAGGTACAGCGGCCGCGGCGCGGGCAGTTCCTCACCCGCGGCGAGCCGCTCGGCGGCGAGCCGGGCCAGGGCGGCGGCGGACACGTGCTCGGGCTCGTGCGCCCGCGGGAAGGTGTCCGGGTAGAGCAGCGCGCCGGCGCCCACCGCGGGCAGGTTCTCGACCTGCGCGGCGATGTCGGCGGGCCGGTCGACGGCCGGGTCGGTGAGGCGGGTGCGCGAGTCGGCGTAGCGCGCCCAGTACACCTCCTTGCGGCGGGCGTCGGTGGCGACGACGAACGGGCCTTCCAGGTCGGCGGCGTAGGCGAGGCCGTCCAGCGTGCACACGCCGTGCACGGGGACGCCGAGGGCGAGCCCGAAGGTGTCCGCGGTCATCAGGCCGACGCGGAGCCCGGTGTACGGGCCGGGGCCGGTCCCGGCGACGATCCCGGTGACCGCGTCGAGCTTCAGCCCGGCCGCGGTGAGCACGCGGTCGATCGCCGGCAGCAGCAGTTCCCCGTGCCTCCGGGCGTCGACCTGACTGGACGAGGCGATGACGTCCTCGCCGTCGTGCAGCGCGACGGTGACAGCGGGCGTGGCGGTATCCAGAGCGAGCAAGAGCACGCAAACAGCCTACGGCTCCCCGGGCCCCGTGTCGGACGTACCTGCCGGGCCGTCACCTGCTGCTACCGTCACCTACCGTCACGACAGCGACGTACGACGTGAGGTGGGCGCCGGTGGCAGCCAGCAGCTCGGGAATCGTGGCCGCGCTCACCGCCGCGGCGCTCGCCACCGTCGGTTACCTCGCCCACCAGGCGGCCGAGGCACTCCCGGCCGGCGCCGCCCGTGCCGCGGCGACGGGCGCCGCACCGGCCGCCGGCACGTCGAAGGCGCCCCGGGTGAAGCGGGACCCCACCGCGTTGCCGGAGGGGTCCGGGGAGGGCGCGCGGGTCGTGTACGCACTGGGCCGCGACCGGGTGTGGCTGGTCGGCGCGAACGGCGAGGTCGCCCGCACCTTCGAGGTCGATCCGAGCGCCGTGGACCCGGCCCCCGGCCGCTATGCGGTGACGTCCCGCTCGGGCACGGTCACCGGCTCGGACGGCATCCCGGTCGAGCACGTCGTGCGTTTCACCAGCGTGGACGGCGTGGTGGTGGGCTTCAGCGCGGCGGTGGACGAGGCCAGGGCCGCGGCGGCGCCCGCCCCGAAGACGCGCACGGGCGGCATCCGCGAGTCGCGGGTGGACGGTTCGGCGATGTGGACCTTCGCGACGATCGGCCGCAAGGTCGTGGTCGTCCGCTAGCGGACCGGCGGACCGGCGGACCGGCGGACCGGGCAGGCGGGATGGCCAGGCAGCGGGGCGGGCAGGCAGGCAGGCGGAGTGGGCGTCCCGAGCGGGACTAGGCGGCTTCCCGGCGCTCCCCCGCGGGCCCGGAGAACCCGGGTTCGGGGGCGCGCGGCGGTGTGGAGATCAGCGCCGCCGCCTCGCAGGCCGCCAGCAGGTCGCGCATGGGCACCCCGGCGACCGCGAACGGCAGCGGCCGCCCCTTGCTCTCTGTAGCCGACATGGACGCCTCCTGAAGCGGCGGGGGCGGAAGTTAGGTAGACCTAACTACGAGCTGGGTTCCATGTGACCACGCACGACGCGCCGAGCGCAACATCATGCCGACGTCTTGTCGGAACGTTCGCCACCGGATCACGGAAGCCGCCCACCCGCCGGGCCGCCCGCCCACCCGGGCTGCCGGCCCACCCGGGCCGCCCGCCCGGCGTGCTGCGTCTAGGCGGTGAGGACACCGAGGTCGGCGGAGGACCAGCGTTCCCCCACACCGGTGACCGTCAGCTGCCGGACCTCGTCGGTCGTGTCGCCGACCGCCCGGTGGATGACGACCTGGAGACGGTCCTCGGTCAGCTCCTCGACCTTGCCCTCGCCCCATTCGACGACGACCACGGAGTCGGGCAGCGACACGTCGAGGTCGAGGTCCTCCATCTCGTCCAGCCCGCCGGAGAGCCGGTAGGCGTCGACGTGGACGAGGGGCGGGCCGTCGCCGAGGGAAGGGTGCACACGGGCGATGACGAAGGTCGGCGAGGTGACGGCCCCGCGGACGCCGAGCCCCTCGCCCAGGCCGCGGGTCAGCGTGGTCTTGCCCGCTCCGAGCTCCCCGCTCAGCATCACCAGGTCGCCCGCGCGCAGCAGTTTCGCGAGCCGGCGGCCCAGCTCACGCATCTGCTCGGGGGACGTGACGACGGTCTGGACGGACGATCCGGGCTCAGCCGGGCTGTGCGGTGCTGGTGCTTCCATAGCCCTTCACGGTAGCCCCTGCGGGCACGGCACCCGTGCGGGTGAGCAGGTCGGCGAGGCGGTCGGTGACCACTTCCGGGTGCTCCAGCATCACCAGGTGCCCGGCGTCCGGCACCAGCACCAGTTCCGCGTCCGGGAGCAGGTCGGCGATGGCCTCGCTGTGCTCACTGGGCGTGACCAGGTCCCGCACGCCGGCCAGCACGAGCACCGGCAGGTCGGCGAAGTGGGCCAGCGCCTCGGTCTTGTCGTGGTCGTTGAACGCCGGGTAGTACTCGGCGACCACGTCGATCGGGGTGCTCTCGATCATGCGCTCCGCGAACCGGGCCACGGCCGGGTCGACGTCCCGGGAGGCGAACGAGTACCGCTTGATGACGCCCGCGAACAGGTCCGCGGTGGCCCGGCGCCCCTTCTCCACCAGCTCGGCCCGCTGCCCCAGCGCCTTCAGCACCCCGGGCAGCACGCGCCGCACCACGTTGACGCCGGCCACCGGCAGCCCGTAGTTGACCTCGCCGAGCCGGCCCGACGACGTCCCCACGAAGGCGACCCCGACGACCCGCTCGCGGATCAGCTCCGGGTACTGGTCGGCCAGCGCCATCACCGTCATCCCGCCCATCGAGTGCCCGACCAGCACGATCGGCCCCTCGGGCGCGGCCGCGTCGATCACGGCCTTCAGGTCGCGGCCGAGCTGCTCGATGGTGACCGGCTCGCCGTCCCGGGTCTGGGCGACGCCGCGCCCGGACCGGCCGTGGCTGCGCTGGTCCCAGTGCACGGTCCGCACGACGCCGCGCAGGGCGGCCCGCTGGAAGTGCCAGGAGTCCTGGCTCAGGCAGTAGCCGTGGCTGAAGACCACGGTGACGGGGGCGGGGGCCTTGCGGCCGAAGAGCCTGCGGCGGCGCGGGCCCGCGGCCGGTGCGGCGTCGGGGTCGACATCGTCGACCTCGTAGTACAGCTCCGTGCCGTCGTCGGCGATCGCCTTGCCGGGCATCCCGCGCAGCGCGCCGTAGGGCCCCGCCGAGTCCAGGGCGAGGCGGGCCTTCTGCCGTATGCCGCGGCCGACGGTCATCCGCTCCAGGGCGACTCCGGCGGCCGCGCCCGTGGCCACGACGCCTATCGCGACGCCGGCGAGACCGGTCGCGCGGCGCCAGCCCCCCGCCGCCCCCGCGGCGGAGGCCGCGACGGCCGCGGAGGCGACGTCGACGACGACCTCCGCACTGCTCTCGCTCACGTACCGCTCCTCTTCGCCGGGCCGCTTCGGACGGCTCGCGTTCCTGGTTCCTGTGGTTCCGGTGGTGCGAGCGCTGACTGCCGTTCTTCGCGTGACGGGTTCTCTTCCGAGTTACCCGTCCTGTTCCTCATTCACATAGACGCGAGGAACCCGCGTTCCGATCCGGGTCACGATCTCGTAGGCGATGGTTCCGGCCGCCTGGGCCCAGTCCTCGGCGGTGGGCTCCCCGCGGTCCCCGGGGCCGAAGAGGACCGCCTCGGCGCCCGGCGCGGGCTCGTCCCCGCCCAGGTCGACGACGAACTGGTCCATGGCGACCCGCCCGGCGACCGTGCGCCACTTGCCCTCGACGAGGACCGGGCCGGCCGAGGAGGCGTGCCGCGGAACGCCGTCCGCGTACCCGAGCGGCACGAGCCCGAGGGTGGTCTCGCCCGGCGTCACGTAGTGGTGCCCGTAACTGACCCCGTGCCCGCCCGGTACCCGCTTGACCAGGGCCATCGAGGCGGACAGCGTCATCACCGGGCGCAGCCCGAAGTCGGCCGGGACGCCCAGTTCGGGGCTGGGCGAGATGCCGTAGGTGGCGATGCCGGTGCGCACCAGGTCGAAGTGGCTCGCGGGGAGGGTGAGCGTGGCCGGCGAGTTGGCGATGTGCCGCACCTCGGGGCGTACGCCCCTGGCCTCGGCGTACGCGACCATCTCGCGGAACAGGGCGAGCTGGGCGGCGATGGAGGGGTGGCCGGGCTCGTCGGCGCAGGCGAAGTGGGACCACAGTCCCGTGACGCTCAGCAGCCCCTCGGCCTCGGCCCGCAGCGCCTCGCGCACGAGGTCGGCCCAGTCGTCGCCGGGCTGGCAGCCGTTGCGGCCGAGTCCGGTGTCGGCCTTGAGCTGCACGCGGGCGGGCCGGTCCGCGTGCCGGGCGGCCTCGACGACCTCGCGCAGGGCCCACATGCCGCTGACGGACACGTCCAGATCGGCCTCGACGGCCTCGCGCCAGGGGCCGCCCGGTGTCCACAGCCAGCACATGATCCGGCCCGGGAGCCCGGCGGCCCGCAGGGCGAGGGCCTCCTCGGGGGTGGCGGTGCCCAGCCAGGTCGCCCCGGCGTCCAGGGCGGCGCGGGCGCACGGCACAGCCCCGTGCCCGTACGCCTCGGACTTCACCACGCTCATCACGGCCGCGCCGGGCGCGTGGGCGCGCAGAGCACGCACGTTGGCCCGCAGGGCGGCCAGATCGATCTCGGCACGGGCCCGCAGGGGCGCGGTCCGTGGGGCTGTTCTCTCGCTCATCGCGCCCAGTGTCTCAGAGCCCCCCACACCCTCGACGGCAGCGGCCCGCCCACGGAACCAAGATCACGCCGAGGCGGGGGCCGGGGGCGGGGGCGGCGGAGCGAGGAGCCCCCGGGCTCACCACCGGGCCCGACAACAGCAGGACGGCTTGTCGGCCGGGCCGCCCAGGTGGCGTCGGGCCGAGGAGCGGGGGTCGCGCCGTCGGCCGTCCGCCCTCGGTGGCCCACCCCGGGCGGCGGCCGGGGGCGGCGGAGCGAGGAGCCCCCGGGCTCGCGACCGGGCCCGACAACAGCAGGACTGCTTCTCGGCCGGGCCGCCCAGGTGGCGTCGGGCCGAGGAGCGGGGGTCGCGCCGTCGGCCATCCGCCGTCGAGTGGCGCACCCCGGGTGCCGGGCGGGGGCGGCGGAGCGAGGAGACCCCGGGCTCACCACCGGGCCCGACAACAGCAGGACCACTCCTCGGCCGGGCCGCCCAGGTGGTGTCGGGCCGAGGGGCGGGGGTCGCGCCGTCGGCCGTCCGCCCTCGGTGGCCCACCCCGGGCGGCGGTCGGGGGCGTGACCGTCGCCCCCGACCGCCCGGCCGCGGCCGGTTCCGTCCGGTGCCCGTTCCCGGTGGGCGTCGCGCCGCCCCGCTCAGCCCCGCACGTTGCGCCAGGCCTCCGGGATGGTCTCCGCCACGTCGTGGGCGCCCACCGGTGCCCCGTCCGCCGCGAGCCGCCCGGCCAGGCCGTGCAGGTACGCCCCGGCGCTTCCCGCGTCCCTCGCCGTGAGGCCCGCCGCCAGCAGGGATCCGGCCAGCCCGGACAGCACGTCCCCGCTCCCGGCCGTCGCCAGCCAGCCCGTCCCGGTCGCGTTCACCCGCACCGCACCGCCACCGGGGTCGGCCACCAGCGTGGTGGAGCCCTTGAGCAGCACGGTCGCCCCGTAGCGCCGGGCCAGCTCCCGCACCGCGCCCAGCCGTCCCTCCTCGACCTCCCGGCGCTCCACACCGAGCAGGGCCGCCGCCTCCCCGGCGTGCGGGGTCATCAGCGTCGGCGCCCGGCGTTCCCGGACGGCCCCGGCGTCCGCGAGCCGCAGCCCGTCCGCGTCGATCAGCACGGGCACGTCCGTGGCCAGCACCTCCGCCACCGTCGCCGCGTCGTCCCCGGCCCCGGGTCCGACCACCCAGGCCTGCACCCGCCCCGCGTGCTTCGGCCCTCGGTCCGACACGAGCGTCTCCGGGAACCGCGCGAGGACCGCGTCCCCGGCCGGCCCGACGTACCGCACCGCGCCCGCCCCGCCGCGCAGGGCCCCCGAGACGGCCAGGACGGCGGCCCCCGGGTAGCGCGCCGACCCGGCGGCGATCCCGACGACACCCCGGCGGTACTTGTCGCTCTCGGCCGCCGGCACCGGCAGCAGCCGGGCCACGTCCGCGTGCTGCAACGCCTCCAGCTCCGGCTCGGCCGGCAGCTCCAGCCCGAGGTCGACCAGCCGCACCGACCCCGCGTACTCCCGCGCCGGGTCGATCAGCAGCCCCGGCTTGTGCGTCCCGAACGTGACCGTCAGGTCGGCCCGCACCGCCGCGCCCCGCACCTCCCCCGTGGCGATGTCCACGCCGCTCGGCAGGTCGACCGCGACGACCGCGCCGCGCGACCGCGCCGCGGCGGCCGCCAGCGGCACCGCCTCCGGCCGCAGCCCGCCCTTGCCGCCGATCCCGACGATGCCGTCGACGACGAGGTCGGCACGCTCGACCAGTTCCCCGGCCCGGGCGGAACCGTCGGCCGCCACCGTCCGGCCCCCGGCCCGCCGCAGGGCCGCGAGCCCCGCCGCGTGCGCCCGGCCGGGCGCGAGCAGCACCGCGGTGACACCGGCTCCGCGCCGGGCCAGCCGGGCACCGGCGAACAGCGCGTCACCCCCGTTGTCACCGCTGCCGACCAGCAGCACGACCCTGCTTCCGTACACCCGGCCCAGCAGGTCGGCGCAGGCCGCGGCGAGCCCGGCGGCGGCGCGTTGCATCAGCGCCCCCTCCGGCAGCCGCGCCATGAGCTGCCGTTCGGCGTTCCTGACCGTCTCCACGCTGTACGCAGTACGCATGCGGTCGAGTTTCCCGCACACCGCCGTGGCCACTCCCGTCCGCCCCGCGCACGCGTCCGTGTCGCGGGTCGTTTGACGCCCTGCCAGCGGGCTGGTTGACGCTCCGCCACCTCCCGGGCGTAAGCTCGTGCCGATTTTGAACGCGTTCAAAAGGGGGACAGCGAGACATGACCAGCTCGACGACGCCCGGTGACGACGACAGCCCCGCCTCCGCCCTGGGCCCCACCGCCCTGGCCCTCGGCGCCTTCTCGGCCGTGGGCACGTGGTTCTTCCTGATCCCCTGGACCGTCCTGGCGGGTGCGCTCGCGGTGACGTTCGGAGTGATGGGCCTGCACCACGCCCGCACAGGCACGGGCACTGGCACTGGCACTGGCACCAGCACAGGCACAGGCAAGGCCACGGGCCGGATGTGGACCGCGGCCGCCGGTACGGCACTGGGCGCGGCGGGCGTCCTCGGTACGGCCGTGCTGCTCTGGGCGATGGCGTAGGAGACGGGGAACCCCACCCGGTGTCAGCCCTCGGCGATCACCACGGCCGAGGCGACTCCCGCGTCATGACTGAGCGACAGGTGCCACGACGTCACGCCCAGTTCGGCGGCGCGGGCGGCGACCGTCCCGCTCACCCGCAGCCGGGGCCGGCCGCTGTCCTCGACGTACACCTCGGCGTCGGTCCACAGCAGTCCGCCCGGTGCGCCGAGCGCCTTGGCGAGGGCCTCCTTGGCGGCGAACCGCGCCGCGAGGGAAGCGACGCCCCGCCGCTCCCCGCTGGGCAGCAGCAACTCCTGCTCGACGAACAGCCGCTGGGCCATCGCGGGCGTGCGTTCCAGGGACGCCGCGAACCGCTCGATCTCGGCAACGTCGATGCCGACCCCGATGATGCTCATGCGCAGCACCCTACGGTCCGCCCGGCCACCGAGGCGCCGCCGTGCCGGGCACAAGGGCGCCGGCGTTCCCGGCAGCAACCTCCTCCCCGCACCCGCGCAACCGGCCCACGGCAATGGCCAGCACAGACCCCTCGTCAGTCAACTCCCGCCCGCCCTTGTACAGTTCGCGACGACCGCGATGAGCAAACGGCATCGCACCGAAACGGGAGGACACACAGACCATGAGGTTCAAGTCGCTGGGTACGGCGGCCACGTCGGCGGCCCTCTTCGCCACCGCCCTCACCGGCACCGTCGCGACGGCCGGCACGGCGGCCGCGGCTCCGCAGGACTGCAGCAAGGCGATCGTGAACGTCACCGCCAAGGAGACCGTGAACGTCCGCTCCGCGCCGAAGAAGTCGGCCACGGCCCTCGGCATCTGGGGCAAGGGCAAGCGCGGCGGCGTCTGCAACGACGGCAAGGCCTACAAGGGCGGCTCGTACACGGCCTGCGGCAAGACCAGCAACATGTGGTACTACGGCGGCGACAAGGTCAACGGCTGGGTGCCGAAGACCTGCATCAACTGGTAGTCACCGCCCGCACAGTGGGGCAGGGGCGAACCGCACGGCCCGTTCGCCCCTGCCCCGCCGTCGCCCGGCCCGCTACTCCACCGTCACGGACTTCGCCAGGTTGCGCGGCTGGTCCACCTCGTTGCCCCGGGCCGTCGCCAGCTCGCAGGCGAACACCTGCAACGGGACCGTCGTCACGAGCGGCTGCAACAGGGTCGGCGTGACCGGGACGCGGATGAGGTGGTCCGCGTACGGCACGACCGCCTCGTCGCCCTCCTCCGCGATCACGATGGTCCGCGCGCCCCGGGCCCGGATCTCCTGGATGTTGGACACGATCTTGTCGTGCAGCACCGACCGCCCGCGCGGCGACGGCACGACCACGACGACCGGCAGGTCCTCCTCGATCAGCGCGATCGGCCCGTGCTTCAGCTCGCCGGCCGCGAAGCCCTCGGCGTGCATGTACGCCAGCTCCTTCAACTTCAGCGCGCCCTCCAGGGCCACCGGGTAGCCCACATGCCGGCCGAGGAACAGCACCGTGTTCTTCGAGGCCAGGGTGCGTGCCAGCTCCCGCACCGGCTCCATGGTGCCCAGCACCTGCTCCACCGCCCCGGAGATGGAGGACAGGTCGCGGATCACCGCCCGGATCTCGTCGCCCCACTTGGTGCCCCGCACCTGGCCCAGGTACAGCGCGACCAGGTAGCAGGCGACGAGCTGGGTCAGGAACGCCTTGGTCGAGGCGACGGCGACCTCGGGACCGGCGTGCGTGTAGAGCACCGCGTCGGACTCGCGCGGGATCGTCGAGCCGTTGGTGTTGCAGATCGCCAGCACCTTCGAGCCCTGCTCGCGGGCGTGCCGCAGCGCCATGAGGGTGTCCATGGTCTCGCCGGACTGCGAGATGGCCACGACCAGGGTCTGGGCGTCCAGGATCGGGTCCCGGTAGCGGAACTCGCTGGCCAGCTCCACCTCGCACGGGATCCGCGTCCAGTGCTCGATGGCGTACTTGGCGATCATCCCGGCGTGGAAGGCGGTACCGCACGCCACGATGACGACCTTGTCGATCTCGCGCAGCACGCGCGGCGGGATCCGCACCTCGTCCAGGGTCAGCGAACCCGAGCCGTCGATCCGGCCGAGCAGCGTGTCGGCGACCGCCTTGGGCTGCTCGGCGATCTCCTTGAGCATGAAGTAGTCGTAGCCGCCCTTCTCGGCGGCCGAGGCGTCCCAGTCGACGTGGTACGAGCGCACCTGCGCGGGGCGGCCGTCGAAGCCCGTCACCACCACGCCGTCCCGGCGCAGCTCCACGACCTGGTCCTGCCCCAGCTCGATCGCGGACCGGGTGTGCTCGATGAACGCGGCGACGTCCGAGGCGAGGAAGGCCTCGCCCTCGCCGACGCCGACCACCAGGGGCGAGTTGCGCCGCGCGCCCACCACCACGCCGGGCTCGTCCGCGTGCACGGCGACCAGCGTGAACGCCCCTTCCAGCCGACGGCACACCAGCCGCATCGCCTCGGCGAGGTCCGCGCAGGAGGAGAACTCCTCGGCGAGCAGGTGCGCCACGACCTCCGTGTCGGTCTCTGAGGACAACGCGTGCCCGCGCTCCTCCAGTTCGGCCCGCAGCGCGGCGAAGTTCTCGATGATGCCGTTGTGCACGACCGCGACGCGTCCCGCGTTGTCGATGTGCGGATGGGCGTTCTCGTCGGTCGGACCGCCGTGGGTGGCCCACCGGGTGTGGCCGATGCCCGTCGGCCCCGTCGGCAGCGGCCTGCCGTCCAGCTCCTTCTCCAGATTCAGCAGCTTCCCGGCCTTCTTGGCCGTCGCCAGCCCGCCGTCGGCCAGCACGGCGACACCCGCGGAGTCGTAACCCCGGTACTCCAGCCGCCTGAGCCCGGCCATCACGACCTCGAGCGCGGACTGCGGCCCCACGTATCCCACGATTCCACACATGGGCGGCAGCTTAGGGTCGACCCGGGCACGGAACAGGGCTTTGCGTGCCCGATTTCGGAAATAGTCCGGCGATCCGCGGCGTCGAGTCGAGAGGGTGACTATCGGTCAATCCCGGGGCTCCACGCCGGCCGCGCCCGGCGGCACCCGACACCGAGGGCTCGCGAAAGCTCCGCTTGTTGCCGGAATTGACGCCTCCGGTGACGGCCTTCACCAACAAGCGGTTTCTCGCCACCATCCCGCCGCCCAGGAATGCCTCTGCCTCGAATCGATCAACTGTGCCTATAGTTGCGCCGCGCCTGTCCGGGTCTGACCCATTCGGATTGCGCATGACCATACGGCGACCGGGGGAACGACGTCGCCGCAGCGGGGGCCCGACACACGCAGTGTCCAGACTCCCTGCCCGTGTGTCCCGCGTCGGCCGGTTCCGGCCGCCTCCGGCGTCGACGGCGCATCCCGGTCCCGACACCGCCAGTCGAAAGGATGCGCGCCTTGCGCTCCAGACCCCCCAGGGCTTCGAGCCCACTCCATCGACCGCATGGGCGGTCCATGCGGTTCCTCGGCCGCATGGTGCCGATCCGCCATCGAGCGCCTCGTCCAGTAGGACCGCGCTCCTCGAGGACGCCCTGCGCCTGCGTGAGTCTCCCGTGCCGACCCGAGTGCTCGACCGTCGTGGCCGCCTCGGAAGTGACCTGAAGATCCCCAGGACAGGAAGAATCAAGAGCATGTCGGATTTCGTAAGAGAGGGACGCCTGTTCCGGGTGGTCGGCTTCGCGGCTTCGCACCGGCAGCTGTTGCTGCGCAGCGACGCCACCGCTGTCGACGGAACGGACACCCGGGTCGAGGTGTACTTCGGTCACGTGGAGCTCATGCTCCTCAGGCCCATCTACCCCAAGGGGATCCACATCCGGCCGGCGTCGGAGGCGGAGTTCGCGACCCTGAAGGAGCGGCATGACCTCCAGGCAGGGGACGCGGGCTTCGCCTGGATGATCGAACCCGGCGGAGACAGCTTCGTCCTGTCGGCCAACCCCTCCTGGCGCGAAGCGGCCCGTGCGTTCGAGGACCCGTCCCTCTTCGACTTCGACCAGCCCTGGCCGCCGGACTTCCCCGTGGAGCACGGCAGCGTCGACTGACACGAGGGAAGCCCTGGGGGCGCCCCTGCCACAAGGGGCGTCCCCTCCTGCACCGCGTGCGGAACTCGCGCCCGGGTGACACACCCCACCCCCCACGGTGTTCAAACAGCGTTAACAATGGACTGTGATCTCTCCGGTCTCCCCGATGCCCCGGAGCGCCCACCGGCCCCGTCCGGAGGCGACTCCCTACGTCGATCTCACCCGAGCCGAGTGGAGCGCGCTGCGTGACAAGACGCCGCTGCCGCTCACGGCCGAGGAGGTCGAGAAGCTGCGCGGTCTGGGCGATGTCATCGACCTCGACGAGGTGCGGGACATCTACCTGCCGCTGTCCCGGCTCCTCAACCTCTACGTCGGTGCCACGGACGGCCTCAGAGGGGCGCTGAACACGTTCCTCGGCGAGACGGGCTCCCAGGCCGGCACCCCGTTCGTGATAGGAGTCGCCGGCTCGGTCGCCGTCGGCAAGTCGACCGTCGCCCGCCTGCTCCAGGCCCTGCTGTCCCGCTGGCCCGAGCACCCCCGCGTCGAGCTGGTCACCACCGACGGCTTCCTGCTCCCCACCAAGGAGCTCCAAGCCCGCGGCCTGATGTCCCGCAAGGGCTTCCCGGAGTCCTACGACCGCCGCGCGCTCACCCGCTTCGTCGCCGACATCAAGGCCGGCAAGGACGAGGTCACCGCCCCCGTCTACTCCCACCTGATCTACGACATCGTCCCCGACGAGCGCCTCACCGTGCGCCGCCCGGACATCCTGATCGTCGAGGGCCTGAACGTCCTCCAGCCCGCCCTGCCCGGCAAGGACGGCCGCACCCGGGTCGGCCTCGCCGACTACTTCGACTTCAGCGTGTACGTCGACGCCCGGGTCGAGGACATCGAGCACTGGTACCTCGACCGCTTCCGCAAGCTGCGCGCGACGGCGTTCCAGAACCCCTCCTCCTACTTCCGCAAGTACACGCAGGTCTCGGAGGAGGAGGCCCTCGACTACGCCCGTACCATGTGGCGCACGATCAACCGGCCGAACCTGGTGGAGAACATCGCCCCCACCCGCGGCCGTGCCACCCTCGTCCTGCGCAAGGGCCCGGACCACAAGGTGCAGCGGCTCAGCCTGCGCAAGCTGTGACCCCCGGGGAAAGTGGGTTCGATGGGAGCCATGCTTCACCTGCGCCTGATCTCGCCGTCCGACCGGACCGGTGAGGTGCTGCGCCTGGTCGAGGGGACGGTCGGCACCGCCCATCTCGTCGTCCTGCCCGGCGCCGCCCGCGACCCGGCCGGGGACGTCGTGATGTGCGACGTGGCGCGGGAGGCGGGCGACGAGCTGCTCGCCGGTCTGCGGAGGCTGGGCATCGACACCAGCGGTTCCATCGCCGTCGAGTCGATCGACCTGTCGCTGTCGGAGCGGGCCGAGCGCGCCGAGGCCGACGCGCCCGGCGAGGGCGCGGACGCCGTGCTGTGGGAGCAGCTGACGGAGGCGACCCACGAGGAGTCGACCCTCTCCGCGACCTACCTGGCCTTCATCACGCTCGCCACGATGATCGCGGCCTGCGGTGTGGTCCTGGACAACGCGATCCTGATCGTCGGCGCGATGGCGGTCGGCCCGGAGTTCGGCCCCCTCGCCGGCATCAGCACGGCGATCGTCCGCCGCCGCCCGCGCCTGGCCCTGCGTTCACTGATCGCGCTGCTGGTCGGTTTCGCGGCGGCCATGGCCGTGACGGTCGGCTTCAGCCTGTTCATGGACTCCGTGAGCCTGTTCAGCGAGGCCCAGCTGGAGGCGGACCGCCCCAACACCGGCTTCATCTACGCGCCCGACTGGTTCTCCTTCGTCGTGGCGGTCCTGGCCGGGACCGCCGGCACGCTGTCGCTGACCTCGGCGAAGTCGGGCGCCCTGGTGGGCGTGGCCATCTCGGTGACCACGATCCCGGCGGCGGCGAACGCGGCGGTGGCCCTGAGCTACGGCGACATGTCCCAGACCCGGGGCTCCTCGGAACAGCTCCTGCTGAACCTGCTGGGCATCATCGTCGCCGGCACCCTCACCCTCCTGATCCAGAAGGGCCTGTGGTCCCGGCAGCACAGGACCACCCCGTAGGCACAACGCCCTCAGGGGCGCGGGGAACTGCGCGACGAGCCACGACGGCCCGCAAGCCCGCCGACGACGACAGCCCCCACCCCGGACCGGCCCGGCCCGCGAACCCCCGGGCGGCGACTACCCCAGCGCCGACTTCACCGCATCGGCCAGCCGCCCCGCCACGGCCCGGGCCTGCCCGAGGTCGGCGGCCTCGACCATCACCCGCACCAGCGGCTCCGTGCCCGAGGGCCGCAGCAGCACCCGGCCGGTCGACCCCAGCTCCCGCTCCGCGTCGGAGACGGCGGCCGACAGCTCGGCGGAGGTCTTCACCCGGGACTTGTCCACGTCCGGCACGTTGATCAGCACCTGCGGCAGCCGCTCCATGACGGAGGCCAGCTCGCGCAGCGGACGCCCGCTCCCGGCGACCCGGGCCGCCAGCATCAGTCCCGTCAGGGTGCCGTCACCGGTCGTCGCGTGGTCGAGGATGATCACGTGCCCGGACTGCTCGCCCCCGAGGGCGAACCCGTGCTCCTTCATCTCCTCCAGCACGTACCGGTCGCCGACGGCCGTCTGCACGAGGCGGATGCCCTCGCGTTCCATGGCCAGCTTGAAGCCCAGGTTGGACATCACCGTCGCCACGACGGTCTCGGAGCGCAGAGTGGACCGCTCCCGCATCGCCAGCGCGAGCACGGCGAGGATCTGGTCCCCGTCCACCTCCTCGCCGGTGTGGTCCACGGCGAGGCAGCGGTCGGCGTCGCCGTCGTGCGCGATGCCCAGGTCGGCGCCGTGCTCGACGACGGCGGCCTTGAGCTTGTCGAGGTGCGTCGAGCCGCACCCGTCGTTGATGTTGAGGCCGTCCGGCTCGGCCCCGAGGGTGACGACCTCGGCGCCGGCCCGCTGGAACGCCTCGGGCGAGACCCGGGCCGCGGCGCCGTGCGCCTCGTCCAGGACGACCTTCAGCCCCTCCAGCCGGTTCGGCAGGACACCCAGCAGATGCTCGACGTACCGGTCGAAGCCCTCGCCGTACTCGCGCACGCGGCCCACTCCGGCGCCGGTCGGCCGGTCCCAGGGGGCGCCGGTGCGGTGCTCCTCGTAGACGGACTCGATCCGGTCCTCCAGCTCGTCGGCGAGCTTGTGGCCGCCGCGGGCGAAGAACTTGATGCCGTTGTCGGGCATGGCGTTGTGGCTCGCGGAGAGCATCACGCCGAGGTCGGCGCCCAGCTCCCCGGTCAGGAACGCCACCGCGGGCGTCGGCAGCACACCGACGCGCAGGACGTCCACCCCGGCGCTGGCCAGACCCGCGACCACCGCGGCCTCCAGGAACTCCCCGGACGCCCGCGGGTCACGCCCGACCACAGCGGTGGGCCGGTGCCCCTCGAACGTGCCCGCCTCGGCCAGTACGTGCGCCGCGGCCACGGACAGGCCCAGGGCCATCTCCGCCGTCAGATCCGCGTTGGCGACACCGCGCACGCCGTCCGTGCCGAAGAGTCGTCCCACAGTGGTGTCCTCCGTAGTGCTGAAGAGAATGCGGCAGTGCCGAAGAGAGTGCGGCTCACCTTCCCGCGTACCTTCCCTGAGACTGTCCGGGACCGGTAGGGGTTGTGTAAACGAACCGCCCCGGCAGCACAACCGTGCCGCCGGGGCGATCGAGGCGAAGCCAGTCGCGAGGACGGGCGTCGCGTTTAGCGCTTGCTGTACTGCGGAGCCTTGCGGGCCTTCTTCAGACCGGCCTTCTTGCGCTCGACCGCACGGTCGTCGCGCTTGAGGAAGCCGGCCTTCTTCAGCGGGCCGCGGTTGTTGTCGACGTCGGCCTCGTTCAGCGCGCGGGCGACACCGAGACGGAGGGCACCGGCCTGGCCGGAGACACCGCCACCGGCGATGCGGGCGATGACGTCGTAACGGCCCTCGAGCTCGAGAACCTTGAACGGCTCGTTGACTTCCTGCTGGTGCACCTTGTTCGGGAAGTAGTCCTCGAGGGTGCGACCGTTGATCTTCCACTTGCCGGTGCCCGGGACGATCCGGACGCGGGCGATGGCGTTCTTGCGACGGCCCAGGCCGGCGGCCGGCTGGGGCTCGCCGAAGCGGGAAGCCATGGACTCCGAGGTGTACTCGCCCTCGACGGGCACCTCGGACTCGGTGGTGTAGCTGTCGATGTCAAGCTCTTCGAGCGGCTGCTCGGCAGTGGTCTCGGCCACGATTCTCCTCAGATTCTGTTCGGTCTAGGGGTGGTGGCCGGACTTACTGCGCGACCTGGGTGATCTCGTACGGCTGCGGCTGCTGCGCGCCGTGCGGGTGCTGGTCACCCTTGTAGACCTTCAGCTTCGAGAGCATCTGACGGCCCAGCGTGTTCTTGGGGAGCATGCCCTTGACGGCCTTCTCGATGGCCTTCTCGGGGTTCTTGTCGAGCAGCTCGTCGTAGCGGACGGAGCGCAGACCACCCGGGTAGCCGGAGTGGCGGTACGCCATCTTCTGGGTCCGCTTGTTGCCGGACAGGTGCACCTTGTCGGCGTTGATGATGATGACGAAGTCACCAGCGTCGACGTGCGGCGCGTAGATCGGCTTGTGCTTGCCGCGGAGGAGCGTCGCGGCAGTGGTGGCGAGACGACCCAGGACAACGTCCTGAGCGTCGATGACGTGCCACTGGCGCGTCACATCGCCGGGCTTGGGGCTGTACGTACGCACGGTTCGTAGCCTTCGCTTCGAGTGAATGGTCCATAACTGGTCACCGAAACGATCACGACAGCCTGGACCGCACTGCGGCGACGCATACCGCGTACGTGGGGTCGCTGGTCATCGGCCCGGTGGACCGGTGTAAGGGCCCGTCCCGTGAGAATGAGCAAGCCAATACACAACGAACAAGCAGAATACCGGTGCACTCCACAAGGGTCAAAACGCGGTCCTCACCGCGCCCGCGCACCGCGCTCCGGGCGTTCCTCGGCGTGCACACGGCGGCACAGACCGTCACCACCCGTCTCAGGCTCCGGCGGCGCACCGGCCGTGCGTACGGGAACACCGACGAGAGCAGCAGATCCACACCCACGGCGAGGCACCACCCCGCCACGGACCCTCCCCCGCGCGGCCGCCGCAGCGCCCGCACCGCTCCCACCACGACCGATGGCCACACGCCCGCGCCGAGCGACGGCCACGACGGCAGGCAGACCAGCACCAGCACCGCCGGCAGCAGCCGCCCCAACCACCCGCAGATGTCGTCTTTGCCCATGCGCACGGGCGCAACGCTAGGGGCTGCGAGGCCGATCCGGGCGGACCAGCACACCCCATGTCCCGTCTAAGATGCGGCCCATGAGCATTGGGCAGGGGGGACCTCAGTCTCAGTGGGATCCCTGGAAACCGCAGTCGCAGCAGCCCTGGAGCAGCGGGGGCGGCCAGTCCCCCGACTGGGCCGCGCTCGCCGAGGCCTCCGAGGCCCGCAACAAACGACGCCGCCTGCTGCTGATCGGCGGCGGCGCGCTCGCCACCGTCGCCATCGGCACGGCCGTCGCGGTGGCCGTGGTCTCGGCCAACGGCGACGACCGGGCGAACAACCCGGCCTCCCTGCCCACGGCGGACATCCCCAGCGGCACCTCGTCGGCGCCGTCGTTCGCCCCGACCAGCGCCCCGCCCCCGCTGGACCCCAAGGACTTCATCGCCAGCGCCAAGAAGGACAAGGCCCCGCTCAGCCCGGAGACGCTCTTCCCCGGCACCCAGCTGACGATGGGCGACACCGTCTACAAGAAGGGGCCCACCGCCGACACGAGGAACTGCGCCTCGGCCGCCGGCGGCACCCTCCCCAAGGCCCTCACCGCCCACGACTGCACGCGCCTGATACGCGTGACCTACGTCACGGACGGCATCGCCGTCACGATGGGTGTGGCCGTCTTCGACACCGAGGCGCAGGCGCTCAAGGCCAAGGACCAGGCCGACAAGCGGAGCTTCGTCAAGTCGCTGTCCGGCGGCGGCGTGAAGGGCTTCTGCGAGTCCGCCATCTGCAACACCACGACCAACGCCTACGGCCGCTACGCCTACTTCGCCAACTCCGGGTTCACCAGCGGCAAGGACGTCACCCCGAAGGACACCGCGGTCTTCCGCACCAGCAACGACCTTCAGCAGTTCACGTTCAACCAGATCCGCCGCCGCGGGGAGGCCCAGGCCTCGGCCGCGGCGAACGAGTAACCGGCGCTCAGCAGCACCCGGCCGTCGGCAACGACCGTTTGTTGCGCGCCTCCTTGCTGCGCGCGGCGAGCAACTCGTCGGCCGGGTAGCCGACTTCCTCCAGCGTCAGCCCGTGCGGCCGGACGACGTGCACGGCCGAGTCGCGGACGCCCGCCGCCAGCACCTTGCCGGGCCAGTCGGCCGGCCGGTGGCCGTCCCCCACGAACAGCAGCGCCCCGATGAGCGAGCGCACCATGTTGTGGCAGAACGCGTCGGCCCGCACGGTCGCGGTGATGATCCCGTCCTCCCCCCGCACCAGGCTCAGCTCCTGGAGGGTGCGGATGGTAGTGGCGCCCTCCCGCTTCTTGCAGTACGCGGCGAAGTCGTGCTCGCCGAGCAGCCCGCGGGCGGCCTCGTTCATGGCGTCCACGTCCAACGGCCAGTCGTGCCACAGGACATGGCCGCGCAGCAGCGGGTCGACCCCACCGGGGTTGTCGGTGACCCGGTACGCGTAGCGCCGCCAGATCGCCGAGAAGCGGGCGTCGAACCCGCTGGGCGCCTCCCTGAGGGCCCAGACCCGGACGTCCCGGGGCAGCCGCCCGGCGAGCCGCTTGAGCAGCTTCTGGTGGTGCTCGTGCCACACCTCGCGCGGCAGATCGACGTGGGCGACCTGCCCCCGGGCGTGCACACCGGCGTCGGTGCGCCCCGCGACGGTCAGCTCGTACGTCTCCCGCGACCGCGTGACGGTCCGCAGGGCGTCCTCGATCTCGCCCTGCACGGTGCGCCGCCCCCCGGCCTGCTTGGCCCAGCCGGAGAACTCGCTCCCGTCGTACGACAGATCGAGCCGGACCCGGACGTGCCCGGCCTCTACTTCGTCACTCACGTACAGATCCTCTCAGCAACACAAAGGCGGGCCCGCTCCTGAAAAGGAACGGGCCCGCCAACGCACCCTCAGGGGCGCGGGGAACTGCGCGAACAACCACGACGAACCCGCAGCCGCCGACGCACAGCCCCCGGCAGACGCTTACGCGTCCTTGGACTCCTCGGCGGGAGCCTCGTCGGCCTTGGTCGTGTCGACCTGGGCCTCGGCAGCCTCGTTGTCCTTCGCGGCGCGCTTGGTCGCGGCCTCGGCCTCGCCGGTCGCCTCCTGCGCCACCGTCAGACCCTCGACCAGCTCGATGACGGCCATGGGCGCGTTGTCGCCACGGCGGTTACCGATCTTGGTGATGCGGGTGTAGCCACCCGGACGGTTCTCGTAGCGCGGGCCGATCTCGGTGAAGAGCGTGTGCACGATGCTCTTGTCCGTGATGACCTGGAGCACCTGACGACGGTTGTGAAGGTCGCCCTTCTTCGCCTTGGTGACCAGACGCTCGGCGTACGGCCGCAGACGGCGGGCCTTCGCCTCGGTGGTGGTGATGCGACCGTGCTCGAACAGCGACTTCGCGAGGTTCGCGAGCATCAGCTTCTCGTGCGCGGCGCTGCCGCCCAGACGGGCACCCTTGGTGGGCTTCGGCATGGTGTTTCTCCTAGGTGTCTGCCCCGGCCGTATCAGGTACCGGGGTCAGTATCCGAGCAGGCGGTTACCTGTCGGAGATCCGGGAGCAGCCCCGATGGGACGCTCCCGGAAGGGGCGCGGGGAACTGCGCGACAAGCCACAGCGCACCCGCACCCGAGTACGGACCGGACGGCCCGAGCTCTCAGTACTGCTCGGTCTCCACGAAGCCCGCGTCCGCGTCGTCGTCCGCCCCGAAGGCGTCGGCGGCAGCGGTCGGGTCGAAGCCGGGAGGCGAGTCCTTCAGCGCGAGGCCCATGCCCGCGAGCTTGGCCTTGACCTCGTCGATCGACTTCGCACCGAAGTTGCGGATGTCGAGCAGGTCGGCCTCGGACCGCGCCACGAGCTCACCCACGGAGTGGATGCCCTCGCGCTTGAGGCAGTTGTACGACCGAACGGTGAGCTCCAGCTCCTCGATCGGCAGCGCCAGGTCGGCGGCCAGGGCGGCGTCCGTGGGGGACGGGCCCATGTCGATGCCCTCGGCGTCGATGTTCAGCTCGCGGGCGAGACCGAACAGCTCGACCAGGGTCTTGCCGGCGGACGCCATGGCGTCACGCGGGCGCATGGCCTGCTTGGTCTCGACGTCGACGATCAGCTTGTCGAAGTCGGTCCGCTGCTCGACACGCGTGGCCTCGACCTTGTACGTGACCTTGAGCACCGGCGAGTAGATCGAGTCGACCGGGATCCGGCCGATCTCCTGGCCGACCTGCTTGTTCTGCACGGCGGAGACGTAACCGCGGCCACGCTCGACCGTCAGCTCCATCTCCAGCTTGCCCTTGCCGTTGAGCGTGGCGAGGACGAGGTCGGGGTTGTGCACCTCGACACCGGCCGGGGGCGCGATGTCGGCGGCGGTGACCAGACCCGGGCCCTGCTTGCGCAGGTACATCACGACCGGCTCGTCGTGCTCCGAGGAGACGACCAGCTGCTTGATGTTGAGGATCAGGTCGGTGACGTCCTCCTTGACGCCCGGCACGGTGGTGAACTCGTGCAGGACACCGTCGATGCGGATGCTGGTGACAGCCGCACCGGGGATGGAGGACAGCAGGGTCCGGCGGAGGGAGTTGCCGAGGGTGTAACCGAAGCCCGGCTCCAGCGGCTCGATCACGAACCGGGAGCGGAACTCGTCGACGACCTCTTCGGTCAACGAGGGACGCTGAGCGATCAGCATGTGTGGATCAGATCCTTCTCTCGTGGACGCCCGCTATATGACGCCCGACGGAAACCGCACCGGGAACAGCGCGGGTACTGCAAGGGTACGGGCGATACGGCCCTTTTACGGAGCCGTACCGCCCGAGAACCGTGAACCCGAAGGCGACGCGTCAGACGCGGCGGCGCTTCGGCGGACGGCAGCCGTTGTGCGGGGTCGGGGTGACGTCCTGGATGGAGCCGACCTCGAGGCCCGTGGCCTGCAGGGAGCGGATCGCGGTCTCACGACCGGAACCCGGGCCCTTCACGAACACGTCGACCTTGCGCATGCCGTGCTCCTGGGCGCGGCGGGCAGCCGACTCGGCGGCCATCTGCGCGGCGAACGGCGTGGACTTCCGGGAGCCCTTGAAGCCGACGTGGCCGGCGGAGGCCCAGGAGATCACGTTGCCGGACGGGTCCGTGATCGAGACGATCGTGTTGTTGAACGTGCTCTTGATGTGCGCGTGGCCGTGAGCGACGTTCTTCTTTTCCTTGCGGCGCACCTTCTTGGCAGCGCCCTGACGACCCTTGGGGGGCATCTATAACTCCTACGGGAGGTGGTCGGTCCTACAGCGAAGACCGTGGACAGGCGTCCGCTGTGGACTACTTCTTGCCCGGCTTCTTCTTGCCGGCGATGGCGCGACGCGGACCCTTGCGGGTACGAGCGTTGGTGCTGGTGCGCTGACCGCGGACGGGCAGACCACGACGGTGACGGAGACCCTGGTAGGTACCGATCTCGACCTTGCGGCGGATGTCGGCCTGGATCTCGCGACGGAGGTCACCCTCGGTCTTGATGTTGTTGTCGACGTACTCGCGGATCGCGACGAGCTGCTCCTCGGAGAGGTCGCGAACGCGGGTGTTCGGGTCGACGCCGGTGGCGGCCAGCGTCTGCTGCGAGAGGGTCCGGCCGATGCCGAACACGTAGGTGAGGGCGATCTCCACGCGCTTTTCGCGCGGGATGTCAACACCGGAAACGCGTGCCATTCAATGGCTCCAGTTACTTGACGGAGGTCTTCCACAGGAACCGGCTCCCAGCCGCCGTACCAGGTACGAACTGGGTCCCCGGCCTCCGACCGGGGGTGTCAGACGGATCGGTGTCCGCCTGGGCCCTGCGTATGAACTATTCAGCTTGCGTCGCGCGAAGACTCTGCGAGGAAGGCAGAGGGATCGGTCGTGCGTCAGCCCTGGCGCTGCTTGTGGCGCGGGTTGTCGCAGATGACCATGACCCGACCGTGACGGCGGATCACCCTGCACTTGTCGCAGATCTTCTTGACGCTCGGCTTGACCTTCATGGGATTGAGGTTCTCCGGGTCAGTGCCACCACCCCGCCGGAACGGGATGCGGGCAAGATCTACTTGTAGCGGTAGACGATCCGGCCACGCGTCAGGTCGTACGGAGAGAGCTCCACCACGACCCGGTCGTCAGGGAGGATGCGGATGTAGTGCATGCGCATCTTGCCGCTGATGTGTGCCAGGACCTGGTGGCCGTTCTGGAGCTCGACCTTGAACATGGCGTTCGGAAGAGACTCGACGACAGTGCCCTCGATCTCGATGGCACCTTGCTTCTTGGCCACGCTTCGCCCTTCGAATCGACTACCTTGATCGACTCCGTGCGGAGCGCATGAGGACATGCGGGTACACAAGAGCCGACGAGTCAGTCTACGTCAGGGCCCTCGGAAACACGAATCGAGAGAGTCTGCCCCGGCACGCAGGGCTTTAAGCGCGCCCAAGGGGCGCGGGGAACCGCGCGACCGCCCCCCACGCACCCGCAGCCGCCGTCGGGCGGGCCCACCCGCCCCGGAAGGCGATCAGGCCAGCGGATCCGGCGCAGCAACGACGCCCAGCTCGGCGAGTTTCGCCTTCCCCCCGTCGGGAGACGTCAGCACGAGCGGCCCCTCCTCCGTCAGAGCGACCGAGTGCTCCCAGTGCGAGGACCACGTACCGTCCGTCGTGATGACGGTCCAGTCGTCCTGGAGGACCTCCGTCCGCGGCGTCCCCAGGGACACCATCGGCTCGATCGCGAGGCAGAAGCCGGGCACCAGCTTGGGGCCCTTGCCGCGCCGCCGGTCGACGTAGTTCAGCAGGTGCGGGTCCATGTGCATCTCGGTGCCGATGCCGTGGCCGCCGTAGTCCTCGATGATCCCGTACTTGCCGCCGCCGGGCTTCGGCTGGCGGCGGATGTACGTCTCGATGGCGCGGGAGATGTCGACCAGCCGGTTGCCCTGCTTCATGGCCGCGATGCCGGCCCACATCGACTCCTCGGTCACCCGGGAGAGCTCGATCACCTCCGGGGAGTGGCCGGAGCCCACGAAGGCCGTGAAGGCGGCGTCGCCGTGCCAGCCGTCGATGATCGCGCCGCAGTCGATGGAGATGACGTCCCCGTCCTTGAGCACCACGTCGTCGGAGGGGATGCCGTGGACGACGACCTCGTTCACCGAGGTGCAGATCGTCGCGGGGAAGCCGCCGTAGCCGAGGAAGTTCGGCTTCGCGTTGTGCTCGGCGAGCACCTTGCGGGCGACCTGGTCCAGATCCTTCGTCGTGGCCCCGGGTACGGCGGCCTCCCGGGTCGCCGCGTGGATGGCGGCGACGACCAGCCCCGCCTCACGCATCTTGGCGATCTGCTCGGGGCTCTTGATCTGCACCATGGGGGCTGGGCCTTTCTGGACCTACGGCGGCTGTCGGACGCCTTCAACGATACGGGGCCGCGCGACCGGCCTGCCCACGCAGCGGCCGCGGCCCCCCGGGGGGAACCGCGGCCGGCTGTGCGGTGACGACTACGCGTCGTCCCCGCCGCGCTTGAGCGCCTCCATGGCGCGCGCGGTGACGTCCTCCACCTTGCCGAGCGCGGAGATCGTGACCACCAGGCCCTGGGCCTTGTAGTAGTCGATGATCGGCTCGGTCTGGGTGTGGTAGACCTCCAGGCGCGTGCGGACGGTCTCCTCGGAGTCGTCGTCGCGCTGGTACAGCTCGCCGCCGCAGACGTCGCAGACGCCGTCCTTGGCCGGCTGCTTGTACGTCACGTGGAAGACGTGCGAGGAGTCGTTGCGGCAGATGCGCCGGCCGGCGATCCGCTTGACGACCTCGTCCTCGGGGACCTCGAGGTCGAGCACCGCGTCGAGCTGCATGCTCTCGCGCTCGAGCAGCTCGTCGAGCGCCTCGGCCTGCGAGACGTTGCGCGGGAAGCCGTCCAGCAGGAAGCCGTTCTCGGCGTCCGGCTGCTCCATGCGGTCCTTCGCCATCGCGATGGTGACCTCGTCGGGGACGAGATTGCCCGCGTCCATGTAGGACTTCGCCAGCTTGCCGAGCTCCGTCTGCCGGCTGATGTTGGCGCGGAACAGGTCGCCCGTGGAGATGTGCGGGATCGACAGGTTCTTGGCCAGGAACGCGGCCTGCGTTCCCTTACCGGCACCCGGCGGCCCGACGAGGACGATTCGCATCAGCGGAGGAACCCTTCGTAATTGCGCTGCTGGAGCTGGCTCTCGATCTGCTTCACCGTCTCGAGACCGACACCCACGATGATCAGGATGCTGGTCCCGCCGAACGGGAAGTTCTGGTTTGCCCCGAAACCCGCCAACGCCATCGTCGGCACGAGAGCGATCAGTCCCAAGTACAGCGAACCCGGCCAGGTGATCCGGTTGAGTACGTAGCTCAGGTACTCAGCGGTCGGTCGGCCAGCCCGGATGCCCGGGATGAAGCCACCATACTTCTTCATGTTGTCGGCGACTTCCTCGGGGTTGAACGAGATCGCGACGTAGAAGAAGGCGAAGAAGACGATCAGCAGGAAGTACGTGACGATGTAGTACGGGTGGTCGCCCTTGACGAAGTGTTGCTCGATCCAGGTCTTCCAGCCCGAGGTCCCTCCGGCGAACTGAGCGATCAGCGCCGGGATGTAGAGCAGCGACGAGGCGAAGATGACGGGGATCACACCCGCCTGGTTCACCTTGAGCGGGATGTAGGTGGACGTGCCGCCGTAGGAGCGACGGCCGATCATGCGCTTGGCGTACTGCACCGGGATGCGGCGCTGGGCCTGCTCGACGAAGACCACCAGGCCGACCATCGCGAAGCCGACCAGGATGACCGTGCCGAACTCGATCCACCCGCCGGCCAGGGAGCCCTCCTGCTTGATGGCCCACAGCGCGGACGGGAAGGTGGCGGCGATCGAGATGAACATCAGGATCGACATGCCGTTGCCGATGCCGCGGTCGGTGATGAGCTCACCGAGCCACATCACGGCGGCCGTGCCGGCGGTCATCGTGATGACCATGGTGATGGTGACGAAGATCGACTGGTCGGGGACGATCTGGCTGGCCACCGGGCAGTTCTGGAACAGCGCGCCGCTGCGGGCGGTGGCGACGAGACCGGTGCCCTGCAGGATGGCGAGGGCGATCGTCAGGTAACGCGTGTACTGCGTGATCTTCGCCGTCCCGGCCTGGCCCTCCTTCTTCAGGGCTTCCAGACGCGGGATCACCACGGTCAGCAGCTGCAGGATGATGCTCGCCGTGATGTACGGCATGATGCCCAGGGCGAAGATCGTGATCTGCAGCAGCGCGCCGCCGCTGAACATGTTGACGAGCCCGAAGAGACCTTGGTTGGCCTGGGCGTTGTCGATGCAGGTCTGGACGTTCCGGTAGTCGACGCCTGGGATCGGGATGTGCGTACCGACCCGGTAGACCACGATGATGCCGAGCGTGAAGAGCAGCTTCTTGCGCAGGTCGGGCGTCTTGAACGCCCGGGCGAACGCGGTGAGCACGGTGCCTCCTGCGACCCCCGCGCAACTGCGTCAAGGGTGACGGTCTTGAGAGTCCAATGGAACTACGACATGGGTAACGGTCAACTGCCGCTCGGAGTGCCGGAAGTGCAGCACCCCGTGAGAAGAGGGCAGTGCAGGCCACCTTACCGGCGGGACTGCCGCCCTAGGAACGACCAACCGGGGATACCCCATTTGTGGGGTATCCCCGGTCGGGATCGTTCAGGTCATCGAGACGCCTGTGATGGTCAGACGAGCTCGGTGACGGTACCGCCGGCGGCGGTGATCTTCTCCTTGGCGGAGCCGGAGACGGCGTCGACCGTCACCTGCAGCGCCACGGAGACCTCGCCCTGGCCGAGCACCTTGACGAGCGCGTTCTTGCGAACGGCACCCTTGGCCACCAGACCCTCGACGGTGACCTCGCCACCCTCGGGGTACAGGGCGGCCAGCTTGTCGAGGTTCACGACCTGGTACTCGGTCTTGAACGGGTTCTTGAAGCCCTTCAGCTTCGGGAGGCGCATGTGGAGGGGCATCTGGCCACCCTCGAAGCGCTCCGGAACCTGGTAACGGGCCTTCGTGCCCTTGGTACCACGACCGGCCGTCTTACCCTTCGACGCCTCACCACGACCCACACGGGTCTTGGCGGTCTTGGCGCCCGGGGCGGGACGGAGGTTGTGGATCTTGAGCGGGTTCTGCTCCGCCATGATCAGTCGACCTCCTCGACCGTCACGAGGTGGCGGACGGTGTGCACCATGCCGCGGAACTCGGGACGATCCTCCTTGACGACCTGCGTGTTGATGCCCTTGAGACCAAGGGAACGCAGGGTGTCACGGTGGTTCTGCTTGCTGCCGATGTAGGACTTGACCTGCGTAATCTTGAGCTGCGCCATGATTACGCACCCGCCCCGGCACGCGCACGCAGCAGAGCCGCGGGGGCGACGTCCTCGAGCGGCAGACCGCGGCGGGCCGCGATCTCCTCGGGACGCTGCAGGCCCTTCAGGGCCTCCACGGTCGCGTGCACGATGTTGATCGCGTTGTCGGAGCCGAGCGACTTCGACAGCACGTCGTGGATACCGGCGCACTCGAGCACGGCACGCACCGGACCACCGGCGATAACACCGGTACCGGGCGACGCGGGCTTCAGGAGCACGACGCCGGCAGCCTTCTCACCCTGGATGGGGTGCGGGATGGTGCCCTGGATGCGGGGGACCTTGAAGAAGTGCTTCTTGGCCTCCTCAACACCCTTGGCGATGGCGGCCGGCACCTCCTTGGCCTTGCCGTATCCGACACCCACGGTGCCGTCACCGTCGCCCACCACGACCAGCGCGGTGAAGCTGAAGCGACGACCACCCTTCACAACCTTGGCGACGCGGTTGATCGCGACGACGCGCTCAACGTACGCGGTCTTCTCGGCGGCAGCAGCGCCGCCGTCACGGCCCTTCCGGTCCCGCCGCTCGCCGCCACCGGCACCGCCACCGCGGCGCTGGGGTCCAGCCATTGGAATTACCTCTCTCTGTTTCCGCTAGCTACGGAACCGACTCAGAACTTGAGTCCGGCCTCGCGGGCGGCGTCCGCCAGGGCGGCGATGCGCCCCGCGTACTGGTTACCACCACGGTCGAACACGACGGCCTCGACACCGGCGGCCTTGGCGCGCTCGGCGACCAGGGCGCCGACCTGCTTGGCCTGCGCGGACTTGTCGCCCTCGCCACCGCGGATCGAGGTGTCCAGGGTGGACGCCGACGCCAGGGTGTGACCCTTGATGTCGTCGATCACCTGGGCCACGATGTGGCGGTTCGAGCGGGTAACGACCAGACGGGGACGCTCCGCCGTACCGTTGATGTGCTTACGGATCCGGATGTGGCGGCGCTTGATCGCGGCGCGCTTGTAGGCGTCGCCCTTGAGGATCTTCTGTCCGTATGCCATGGCTTACTTACCCGCCTTTCCGACCTTGCGGCGGATGACTTCGCCCTCGTACTTGACGCCCTTGGCCTTGTACGGGTCGGGCTTGCGCAGCTTGCGGATGTTGGCCGCAACCTCGCCGACCTTCTGCTTGTCGATGCCCTCGACCGAGAAGCGGGTCGGGGTCTCCACCTTGAAGGTGATGCCCTCGGGCGCCTCGACGGTGATCGGGTGGCTGTAGCCGAGCGCGAACTCGAGGTTCGAGCCCTTGGCCGTCACGCGGTAACCGACACCGCTGATTTCGAGCTTCTTCACGTAACCCTGGGTCACGCCGGTGATCATGTTCGCCACCAGCGTGCGGGACAGGCCGTGCAGGGCCTTGCTCTGACGCTCGTCGTTGGGGCGGGTGACGTTCAGAACGCCGTCCTCACCCTTGGCGATGTCGATCGGCGCGACAACGGTGTGGGTCAGCGTGCCCTTGGGGCCCTTGACCGAGACCGTACGGCCGTCGATGGTGACGTCCACGCCGGCGGGAACCGTGATGGGGAGCTTGCCAATACGCGACATAGCTGTTTCCTCCGTTCCCTTCCGCTACCAGACGTAGGCGAGGACTTCCCCACCCACGCCCTTCTTGCCGGCCTGCTTGTCGGTGAGGAGCCCGTGCGACGTGGAGATGATGGCCACGCCGAGGCCGCCCAGCACCTTGGGCAGGTTGGTGGACTTCGCGTACACCCGGAGACCGGGCTTGGAGATCCGCTTGATGCCCGCGATGGAGCGCTCACGGTTGGGGCCGAACTTCAGCTCCAGGACGAGGTTCTTGCCGACCTCGGCGTCCTCGACCTTCCAGCCCGTGATGAAGCCCTCCTGCTGGAGGATCTCCGCGATGTGCGACTTGATCTTCGAGTGCGGCATCGCCACGGTGTCGTGGTATGCCGAGTTCGCGTTCCGCAGACGCGTAAGCATGTCTGCGATCGGATCAGTCATGGTCATGAATTGGCCTTCGGCCTCTCTCGCCGGGGTTTCCTGATGCGCCATCCCTCTCCCCGATCCGAGACGGGACGGGTGCGGCGCGGTGGACCTACGGCGTAGTAAGTCGTAAGGGCGGCGGCAGACGCCCAACCCCACAAGCCTAAGGCATGCGGGCTGGGCGTCCTGCCGCCCCGGTTGCTTACCGAGAGTCCTGCTAATCCCTGATTGGGGGGATTACCAGGAGCTCTTGGTCACGCCCGGCAGCTCGCCACGGTGAGCCATCTCACGAAGGCACACGCGGCACAGGCCGAACTTGCGGTACACGGAGTGCGGACGACCGCAGCGCTGGCAGCGGGTGTACGCACGCACGCCGAACTTGGGCTTGCGGGCAGCCTTCGCGATCAGAGCCTTCTTCGCCATCTCGCTCACGCCTCCTTGAAGGGGAAGCCGAGGTGACGAAGGAGCGCGCGGCCCTCAGCGTCGTTGGTCGCCGTGGTCACCACGGTGATGTCCATACCCCGGGTGCGGTCGATCTTGTCCTGGTCGATCTCGTGGAACATGACCTGCTCCGTGAGACCGAAGGTGTAGTTGCCACGGCCGTCGAACTGCTTGGGGGACAGGCCGCGGAAGTCGCGGATGCGCGGCAGCGCGAGCGACAGGGTGCGGTCCAGGAACTCCCACATGCGGTCGCCACGAAGCGTGACGTGGGCACCGATCGGCTGGCCCTCGCGCAGCTTGAACTGCGCGATGGACTTGCGGGCCTTGGTGACGGCCGGCTTCTGACCGGTGATCGTGGTGAGGTCCTTGATGGCACCCTCGATCAGCTTGGAGTCGCGGGCGGCGTCGCCCACACCCATGTTGACCACGATCTTGACGAGACCGGGGATCTGCATGACGTTCTCGTACTTGAACTCGTCACGCAGCTTGCCCGTGATCTCCTCACGGTACTTCTGCTTCAGACGCGGAGTGGTGGTGGTAGCCATCAGATGTCCTCACCCGTCCGCTTGGCAACGCGGATCTTGTTGCCTTCGTCGTCGAAGCGGTAACCGACGCGGGTCACGACCTTGTTGCCGTCCTTCTCCACGACCAGCTGGACGTTGGAGACGTGGATCGGCGCCTCGGTGGTGACGATGCCGCCGGCCTGCGAACCGCGAGCCGTCGGACCGGCCTTGGTGTGCTTCTTGACCCGGTTGACACCCTCGACCAGGACGCGGTCCTCGCGGGGGAAGGCCGCGATGACCTTGCCCTGCTTGCCCTTGTCCTTACCGGTGATGACCTGGACCAGGTCGCCCTTCTTGATCTTCATGCTCACAGCACCTCCGGCGCGAGGGAGATGATCTTCATGAACTTCTTCTCGCGCAGCTCACGGCCGACCGGGCCGAAGATACGGGTGCCGCGAGGGTCGCCGTCGTTCTTCAGAATGACGGCGGCGTTCTCGTCGAAGCGGATGTACGAGCCGTCCGGGCGGCGGCGCTCCTTGACGGTGCGAACGATGACCGCCTTGACGACGTCACCCTTCTTCACGTTGCCACCGGGGATCGCGTCCTTGACGGTGGCGACGATGACGTCACCGATACCCGCGTAGCGGCGACCGGAGCCACCGAGCACACGGATGCAAAGGATCTCCTTCGCACCAGTGTTGTCGGCGACACGCAGTCGCGACTCCTGCTGGATCACGTCTATCTCCTGATTGTCTGCCGGTTCCCGGGGCGGGTGCACAGCGTGCACCCGCCCCGAGCCTGGCGGAACGATGCCTAGGGGGTCCCCCTAGGAGGGATTACTTGGCCTTCTCGAGGATCTCGACGACGCGCCAGCGCTTGGTCGCGGACAGCGGCCGGGTCTCCATGAGGAGGACGCGGTCGCCGACACCCGCGGCGTTCTGCTCGTCGTGGGCCTTGAGCTTGTTCGTACGGCGGATGACCTTGCCGTACAGCGCGTGCTTGACGCGGTCCTCGACGGCGACGACGACGGTCTTGTCCATCTTGTCGCTGACGACCAGACCCTCACGGGTCTTGCGGAAACCGCGGTCCGTCTTGGTCTCTTCAGTCACGTTGCTCTCGCTCATCAGGCGCTCTCCACCGTCTCGATGCCCAGCTCGCGCTCACGCATCAGGGTGTAGATCCGCGCGATGTCCTTGCGGACGGCCTTGAGCCGACCGTGGTTCTCGAGCTGACCCGTCGCCGCCTGGAAGCGGAGGTTGAACAGCTCTTCCTTGGCCTCGCGGAGCTTGTTGAGAAGCTCCTCGTTGCCCAGCTCGCGCAGCTCCGACGCCTTGGTACCGGCCGACATCACGCTTCACCTGCCTCGCGCTTGACGATCTTGCACTTCATCGGCAGCTTGTGAGCCGCACGGGTCAGGGCCTCGCGCGCGATCTTCTCGTTGGGGTACGACAGCTCGAACATCACACGTCCGGGCTTGACGTTGGCGATCCACCACTCAGGAGAACCCTTACCGGAACCCATGCGGGTCTCGGCGGGCTTCTTGGTGAGGGGGCGGTCCGGGTAAATGTTGATCCAGACCTTGCCGCCACGCTTGATGTGGCGGGTCATCGCGATACGAGCCGCCTCGATCTGGCGGTTCGTCACGTAGGCCGGGGTCAGCGCCTGGATGCCGTACTCGCCGAACGCGACCTGAGTACCACCCTTGGCCATACCACTGCGCTTGGGGTGGTGCTGCTTGCGGTGCTTGACCCTACGGGGGATCAGCATGACGGTCAGGCCTCCGTTCCGGTGCTCTCAGCCGGAGCGGCGGCGGGAGCCTCGGCCTTGGGGGCCTCGGCGCCGGCAGCCTGCTGCGGCTTGCGACCGCGCCGCTCGCCACCACGGCCACCACGGGCCGGGCGGTCGTTGCCACCGCGGGCCGGGCGGTTGCCCGCACGGGCGGCGGCGTTCTCGGCGCGGACCTCGGCGATGTTCTTGACGTCGCCCTTGTAGATCCAGACCTTCACACCGATGCGGCCGAAGGTCGTCTTGGCCTCGAAGAAGCCGTAGTCCACGTTCGCGCGGAGCGTGTGCAGGGGCACGCGGCCCTCGCGGTAGAACTCCGAGCGGGACATCTCGGCGCCACCGAGGCGGCCACCGCACTGGATCTTGATGCCCTTGGCGCCGGCCTTCATCGCCGACTGCATGCTCTTGCGCATGGCACGGCGGAAGGAGACGCGGGAGGAGAGCTGCTCGGCGACGGCCTGGGCGACCAGCTGAGCATCGGTCTCGGGGTTCTTGACCTCGAGGATGTTCAGCTGGACCTGCTTGCCGGTGAGCTTCTCGAGGTCACCGCGGATGCGGTCGGCCTCGGCGCCGCGGCGGCCGATGACGATGCCCGGACGAGCGGTGTGGATGTCCACACGCACGCGGTCACGGGTGCGCTCGATCTCGACCTTGGAGATGCCGGCGCGCTCCATGCCGGACGTCATCATCCGACGGATGGCGACGTCTTCCTTGACGTAGTCCTTGTACAGCTTGTCGGCGTACCAACGCGACTTGAAGTCGGTCGTGACACCGAGCCGGAACCCGTGCGGGTTTACCTTCTGGCCCATTACCGGGTTCCTTCCTTGCTGCTGACGACCACGGTGATGTGGCTGGTCCGCTTGCGGATCCGGTAGGCACGGCCCTGGGCGCGCGGACGGAACCGCTTCAGGGTCGGGCCCTCGTCGACGTAGGCCTCGGAGACGAAGAGGCTGTCGACATCGGTGTGGTCGTAGTTGTGCGCGGCGTTGGCGATGGCGCTGTCCAGCACCTTGCCCACCGGCTGGCTCGCGGCCTGCGGGGCGAAACGCAGGACCGCCTGAGCCTCCGTGGCGCTCATGCCACGGATGAGGTCCACCACGCGGCGGGCCTTCATGGGCGTGACGCGGATGTACCGCGCCTGGGCCCTGGCTTCCATGGTTGTCCCTTCAGTGTCTGTCATGGTCGATTGCACCCCGCCGACTAGCGGCGCTTCGACTTCCGGTCGTCCTTGACGTGGCCCCGGAAGGTGCGGGTCGGCGAGAACTCGCCGAGCTTGTGGCCGACCATCGACTCGGTGACAAACACCGGGATGTGGGTCTTGCCGTTGTGCACCGCGAGCGTGTGGCCGAGCATGGCCGGCACGATCATCGAGCGACGGGACCAGGTCTTGATGACGTTCTTGGTGCCGGCTTCGTTCTGGGCGTCCACCTTCTTCATCAGGTGGTCGTCGACGAAGGGCCCCTTCTTCAAGCTACGAGGCATCTCAACCCGTCCTTAGCGCTTCTTGTTCGTCTTGCGGCGGCGGACGATGTACTTGTTCGACGCCTTCTTGGGCGAACGAGTACGGCCTTCCTTCTTGCCCCACGGGGACACAGGGTGGCGACCACCGGAGGTCCGGCCCTCACCACCACCGTGCGGGTGGTCAACCGGGTTCATGACCACACCACGGACGGTCGGGCGAACGCCCAGCCACCGCTTACGGCCCGCCTTGCCCCAGTTGATGTTGCTCTGCTCGGCGTTGCCGACCTCGCCGATGGTGGCGCGGCAGCGGACGTCGACCAGGCGGATCTCACCGGACGGCATGCGCAGGTGGGCCATCTGGCCCTCCTTCGCGAGCAGCTGCACGGAGGCACCGGCGGAGCGGGCGAACTTGGCACCGCCACCGGGACGGAGCTCGATCGCGTGGATCGTGGTACCGACCGGGATGTTGCGGAGGGCCAGGTTGTTGCCCGGCTTGATGTCGGCCCCGGGACCGTTCTCGACGCGGTCACCCTGCTGCAGGTTGCGCGGGGCGAGGATGTAGCGCTTCTCGCCGTCGGCGTAGTGCAGCAGCGCGATGCGCGCGGTGCGGTTGGGGTCGTACTCGATGTGCGCGACCTTCGCCGGCACGCCGTCCTTGTCGTGACGACGGAAGTCGATCACGCGGTAGGCGCGCTTGTGGCCACCACCCTGGTGGCGGACGGTCACACGACCGGAGTTGTTACGGCCACCCTTGCTGTGCAGGGGGCGGACCAACGACTTCTCCGGCGTGGACCGCGTGACCTCGACGAAGTCGGCGACGCTGGAGCCGCGACGGCCCGGCGTAGTCGGCTTGTACTTGCGGATTCCCATTTCTCAGTCCTCGTCCGATATCGGACGATCCGACCCGCTTACGCGGTCGGACCGCCGAAGATGTCGATACGGTCGCCCTCGGCGAGGGTCACGATCGCGCGCTTGGTGGACGCACGCTGGCCGAAGCCGGTGCGGGTCCGCTTGCGCTTGCCCTGGCGGTTGATCGTGTTGACCCCGGTGACCTTGACCGAGAAGACCGCCTGGACGGCCTGCTTGATCTGGGTCTTGTTGGCGCTCGGGTCGACGATGAACGTGTACTTGCCCTCGTCGAGGAGCGCGTAGCTCTTCTCGGAGACGACCGGCTTGAGCAGCACGTCACGGGGGTCCGTGAAGGACTTGCTCAGCGGGGTCTCGACGGTGTTCTTGCCCTCGGTCGCGTGGCGACGCGCCTTGGCGACGCGAGCGGCCTTGGCCTTCTTCGCGGCCTTGGAGGCGATAGCGGGGTGACGGATGGCCATCAGGCCTCGCTCCCTTCGGTGTCAGTGGCCTTCGGGCCGGACACGAAGGACTCGAAAGCGGCCTTGGTGAAGACCACGTCGTCCGAGACGAGAACGTCGTACGTGTTCAGCTGGCCCGGCTCCAGGATGTGGACCTGGGGCAGGTTGCGGGCGGACAGCCACGCGGCCTCGTCGGCGCGGTCGACGACCAGGAGCAGGTTCTTGCGCTCCGAGATCTTGCCGAACAGCGTCCGGGCGGCCTTCGTCGACGGGCTCTCGCCCTCGACGACGCCGGAGACGACGTGGATGCGGTTGTGGCGGGCCCGGTCGGTGAGGGCGTGACGCAGGGCGGCAGCCTTCATCTTCTTCGGGGTCCGCTGCGAGTAGTCACGCGGCACGGGACCGTGCACGACGCCACCACCGGCGAACTGCGGCGCGCGGGTCGAACCCTGACGGGCGCGACCGGTGCCCTTCTGGCGGTACGGCTTCTTGCCACCGCCGCGGACCTCGCCACGGGTCTTGGTCTTGTGCGTGCCCTGACGGGCAGCGGCCAGCTGTGCGACGACGACCTGGTGGATCAGCGGGATGCTGACCTTCTCAACGCCGAAGATCTCCGCGGGGAGCTCGACGGAACCGGCCTTGTCGCCCGCCGGCGAAAGGATGTCAACAGTGCTCATTACCTCAGGCCCCCTTGGCCGCGGTGCGGACCAGGACGAGGCCGCCGTTCGGACCGGGAACCGCGCCCTTGATGAGCAGCAGACCCTTCTCCGCGTCAACGGCGTGGACGGTCAGGTTCTGGGTGGTGACCCGCTCGTTGCCCATGCGACCCGCCATGCGGAGGCCCTTGAACACACGGCCCGGGGTGGCGCAGCCACCGATGGAACCGGGGGAGCGGTGCTTGCGCTGGGTGCCGTGTCCGGCGCCGAGGCCACGGAAGTTGTGGCGCTTCATGACACCGGCGAAGCCCTTGCCCTTGCTCTTGCCGGTCACGTCGACCTTCACGCCGGCCTCGAACACCTCAGCGGTGATCTCCTGGCCCAGCGTGTACTCGGAGGCGTCCGCGGTGCGGATCTCGACGAGGTGGCGACGGGGGGTGACGTCGGCCTTGGAGAAGTGGCCCTTGAGGGGCTTGTTCACCTTGCGCGGGTCGATGTCGCCGAAAGCGATCTGGACGGACTCGTAGCCGTCGACATCGTTCGTACGGACCTGGGTGACGACGTTCGGGCCGGCCTTGACGACGGTGACCGGGACGACGCGGTTGTTCGCGTCCCACACCTGCGTCATGCCGAGCTTCTCGCCCAGGATGCCCTTGATCTGCTTAGCCATCTCTCAGATCACCGGCCTCAGAGCTTGATCTCGATGTCGACACCGGCCGGGAGGTCGAGTCGCATCAGAGAGTCAACGGTCTTGGGGGTGGGGTCGAGGATGTCGATCAGGCGCTTGTGCGTGCGCATCTCGAAGTGCTCGCGCGAGTCCTTGTACTTGTGCGGCGACTTGATGACGCAGTACACGTTCTTCTCAGTGGGCAGCGGCACCGGGCCCGCGACCGACGCACCAGTGCGAGTCACCGTCTCGACGATCTTCTTCGCCGAGGAGTCGATGACCTCGTGGTCGTAGGCCTTGAGCCGGATGCGGATCTTCTGTCCCGCCATGGCTACTCAGTAGTCCTGTCTCTCTTACGCTCTGGAACCCGGCGGATTCCTTCTGCTGCCTTCGTTCCTCCGACCCACGCGGTCGGGCGTGTCGCGCTCCCGCTGACACAGATGTCCCTTGTTCGAACATCCCTGCTGGGAATGCACACGGCCCTTCCGGAACCGCAGGCCGGGGGCGAAGGCCCACCGGGTGCCTGGCCGGTGCCGCGCATACACTTCCCGGAAGATTCCCGTACGTCCGCCCCAGCGCTGCCGTGAGGCAGTTAGGGCGACGAGTACTGTGGGACTCGCTTCCGGTCCTCCCGGCGGGAGGCGCGCAGCATCAACACTCGACCGAGCAACTCCGACAGTCTGCCATATGGGGCAGGCCCGACGCTAATCGAGCCGGAGAGAGTACCCCGGGAGTGACGTAACTCAAACCGCGGGGCCGGTGCGTCAGCGGCCGGGGCGCTCCAGGTGCGGCACCCCGGCCAGGAATCCGACCCAGGCCGCGGCGGAGAGGCCCAGCCGATCGCCCTGCGCGTGCTTGGAGTCCCGGACGTGGACGGTACCGGGGGCTATCGCGATCTCGACGCAGGAATCGCCGTCGGGGCCACTGCTGTAGCTGCTCTTGAACCACGCCGGTTCAGCGGTGCCGATCATGTCTCTCCCAGCAGTTGCTCGATGAAGGCCAGCGACTCGCGTGGCGGAAGGGCCTGCGCCCGGATGGTGCCATAGCGCAGCTCCAGGATGCGGACCTGCTTCGCTTCCGTGCTCGGCCGGCCGCTGAAAGCGCCGTCGGAGCGTCCGACCGCAGTGCCGTCCGCGAACTTCAGCACCTCGATCCTGCCGTTCAGGCCCGGGTGCGCCTCGCTGCTCGTCGGCATCACCTGGAGCCTGACATGGCGCAACTGCCCCACCTCCAGCAGACGTTCGAGCTGCCGACGCCAGACCATTGTGCCCCCGACCGGGCGCCTCAGCGTGGCCTCCTCCTGGACGAAGCTGAACGACGGAGCCGGCGACCGTTCGAGCACGGCCTGCCGAGCCATGCGGGCCGCCACCAGCCGCTCCACCTCGTCAGGCGAGTACGCCGGTTGCCACGACTCGAACAGGGCGCGCGCGTGCTCCGGGGTCTGCAACAGCCCGGCGACGCTGATGCACTCGTACACCCCGATCTCCACGGCCTGCTCCTCCAGCTTGGCCAGTTCCCGCACCCTCCTGGGATAGCGGACCCGTTTGACGTCCTCCCAGGTCGCCGCGATCAGCCCGCCCGCCCCGAGCACCTCGTCGGCCCGGACGAGGTAGTCCTGCCGGGGGATCCGCTTGCCGCCCTCGACCTTGTAGACCATGTCCTCGCCGTAGCCGACCGCCGTGCCGAACGCGGCGGCCCGCATGCCCGCCCCCTCCCGGCGCAGCTTCAACTGCCGCCCCACCGTGGCGATCACCGCGACACCCCACTCGTCGTCGGGGTCGACCTCCCACCCGGGCTCGTCCCCCTCGGTGCTGAGCCGCCCCGTGTCCGCCGCCTCGGCCGTCATCGCCCACCCTTCCGTCGTACGACCCCCGCCCCGGCGCCCTACCCGCGCGCCCGGTGCCGACAGCCCGGACACCGCCGGACAAGCTCCGGACAGTGACCGTACGCACCCGCTGAGTCACTGTTCACGGTACGCGGGGACGGCCACGCTGAGGGCCGTGAAGCACAACTCGACCGAAGCCCGGCCCGGCACGCCCCTGCGCCACTTCGACCTCCGGCTCTCCCCCACTCCGCGCGGCGCCCGCCTCGCGCGCCTCCTCGCGACCGAGCAGCTGCGCACCTGGGGGCTGCCGTCGGACCGGGCCGCGCAGGTCGTCGCCGAACTGGCCGCCAACGCCGCCACGCACGGCCGGGTCGCGGGGCGCGACTTCGGCCTGCTGCTCTACGTCGTCGGCCGCACCCTGCGCATCGAGGTGACGGACACGCGCGGTGACCGGCTGCCGCAGAGCCCACCCGTCGACGCCGAGGCCGAGTCGGGCCGCGGTCTGCTCCTGGTCGACGCGCTGGCCGACCGCTGGGGTGTCGCCCGCGGGCTCCCACCCCGCAAGACGGTCTGGGCGGAACTCGACCTCTGAGCGGTACCCGCATCCCTAACACAGCCTTAAGCAGGCCTTAAGCCAAGCGGAGGGCGATCGACCGGCGCCAACTCGTCGCAGTTCAGGCGGTGTTGCCGGACCAAACGGGCAGTTGGTTGTGCGGTGAACCGTTCGTAGCATCCCTGCACGGCCGGCAGCGTCGGCCCACTCCCCCCATCCCCCACAGACAAGGTGTGTTCAGCCATGGCTGCTCATCGCACACGCCGGTGGACGCTCGGCGGGCTCGTCCCGCTGGTCTGCGCCTCCGTCGCCGCCGCCTTCACCCTGACCGCGGTCGGCCCCTCCGCCGGCCGGGCCGACGCGGCGACCACCGCGGCGACCTGGTCGGACGAGTTCGACGGTGCCGCCGGGAGCGCCCCGGACCCGGCCAAGTGGACCGTGGAGACCGGCGGCTCGGGCAACGGCAACAACGAGCTCCAGTACTACACGAACCGTCGCGACAACGTTGCCCTCGACGGCCAGGGCAACCTCGTCATCACCGCCCGCAAGAACACCGACCCCGGACTCCAGTGCTGGTACGGCAGCTGCCAGTACACCTCCGCCCGCCTCAACACCGCCCGGACCTTCACGCAGGCGTACGGGCACTTCGAGGCCCGCATCAAGGTGCCCCGCGGCCAGGGCATGTGGCCGGCGTTCTGGATGCTCGGCAACGACCTGGGCAGTGCCGGATGGCCGGACAGCGGCGAGATCGACATCATGGAGAACGTCGGCTACGAGCCCGGCGCCGTCCACGGCACCCTGCACGGCCCCGGCTACTCCGGAAGCGGCGGCATCGGCGCGGCGTACACGCTCCCGGGCGGCCGGGCCTTCGCCGACGACTTCCACGTCTTCGCCGTCGACTGGACCCCGGGGAAGATCACCTGGTCCGTCGACGGACAGACGTACCAGACCCGGACGCCGGCCGACCTGGGCGGCAAGAGGTGGGTCTACGACCACCCGTTCTTCCTGATCCTCAACCTCGCCGTCGGCGGCAACTGGCCCGGCAGCCCGGACGCGAACACCCGCTTCCCGCAGACGATGACCGTGGACTACGTCCGCGTCTCGACGTCCGACGGGGCGCAGGGCGGCTCCGGCGGCGCGACCGGTGCCCTCAAGGGCATCGGCGGCATGTGCGCCGACGTCGCCGGCGCCTCGACCGCCGACGGGACGCCCGTCCAGCTGCACGACTGCACCGGGGTCGACGCCCAGAAGTGGACCCTCGGCGGCGACGGCACCGTACGCGCCCTCGGCAAGTGCCTCGACGTGCGCGGCGGCTCCACCGCCGACGGGGCGGCGGTCCAGCTCTACACCTGCAACGGCACCAAGGCCCAGCAGTGGGTCCACACGGCCGCGCGGGACCTGGTCAACGTCGGCGCGGACAAGTGCCTGGACGCCAAGGGCAACTCCGCGGCCGACGGCACCCCGTTGCAGACCTGGACGTGCACCGGCGCCGCCAACCAGAAGTGGACGCTCGGCTGACCTTCTGACCTTCCCGACCCCCGCACCAGCACCAGCACCGGCACCCGCCGGACACGGCAAAGGGGCCCGTACGACCGAAGTCGTACGGGCCCCTTCGAGCCACTCAGGTCAGTGGACCCTCAAGTCAGTCCGGGGACTTACTTGTTGATCTTGGTGACCTGGCCGGCGCCCACGGTCCGGCCACCCTCGCGGATGGCGAACTTCAGGCCCTCTTCCATGGCGACGGGCTGGATGAGCTCCACCTTCATCTCGGTGTTGTCACCCGGCATGACCATCTCGGTGCCCTCGGGGAGGGTCACCACGCCGGTCACGTCCGTCGTGCGGAAGTAGAACTGCGGGCGGTAGTTGTTGAAGAACGGCGTGTGGCGGCCACCCTCGTCCTTGGACAGGATGTAGGCCTGCGCCTCGAACTCGGTGTGCGGGGTGACCGAGCCCGGCTTGATGATGACCTGGCCGCGCTCGACGTCCTCGCGCTTGATGCCACGGAGGAGCAGACCGACGTTCTCACCGGCCTGGCCCTCGTCGAGCAGCTTGCGGAACATCTCGATGCCGGTGACCGTGGTGGTGGTCTTCTCCTGCTTGATGCCCACGATGTCGACGGTCTCGTTGACCTTCAGGACACCACGCTCGATACGGCCGGTGACGACCGTACCGCGACCGGTGATCGTGAAGACGTCCTCGATCGGCATGAGGAACGGCTTGTCGACGTCACGCTCGGGCTGCGGGATGTTCTCGTCCACGGCCTTCATGAGCTCGAGGACGGAGTTGCCCCACTCCTTGTCGCCCTCGAGGGCCTTGAGCGCCGAGACCTTGACGACCGGCAGGTCGTCGCCCGGGAACTCGTACTCGGAGAGGAGCTCACGGACCTCGAGCTCGACGAGCTCCAGGATCTCCTCGTCGTCCACCATGTCGGCCTTGTTCAGGGCGACGACGATGTACGGAACGCCGACCTGGCGGGCCAGGAGCACGTGCTCCTTGGTCTGCGGCATCGGGCCGTCGGTGGCGGCGACCACGAGGATGGCGCCGTCCATCTGCGCGGCACCCGTGATCATGTTCTTGATGTAGTCCGCGTGACCGGGGCAGTCGACGTGGGCGTAGTGACGCGTCTCGGTCTGGTACTCGACGTGCGCGATGGAGATGGTGATACCGCGCTGGCGCTCCTCAGGAGCCTTGTCGATCTGGTCGAAGGCCGAGGCCTCGTTCAGGTCCGGGTACGCGTCGTGCAGCACCTTGGTAATGGCGGCCGTGAGGGTCGTCTTACCGTGGTCGATGTGACCGATGGTGCCGATGTTGACGTGCGGCTTAGTCCGCTCGAACTTCGCCTTCGCCACTGGGGTCCTCCTGGGAGTGGTTCTGGTACGCCTTACTTCATCGGCGCCAGGTGATCTTTGCTGGAAAGCCCGGGCCTCGGGGCATTCTCACCACGATTGCGGCGGAATGCCCCTCAAGGCTCCGGAGTCAAGCCTACGGCGTGTAGACGCGGTGCGTTACTCGCCCTTGGCCTTCGCGATGATCTCCTCGGCGACGTTCCGGGGAACCTCGGCGTAGGAGTCGAACTGCATGGAGTAGCTCGCACGGCCGGACGTCTTGCTGCGCAGGTCGCCGACGTAACCGAACATCTCCGAGAGGGGCACGAGGCCCTTCACGACGCGGGCACCGGCCCGCTCCTCCATGGCCTGGATCTGGCCACGGCGGGAGTTGATGTCGCCGATGACCTCACCCATGTAGTCCTCGGGCGTGGTGACCTCGACGGCCATCATCGGCTCGAGCAGTACGGGGCTGGCCTTGCGCGCGGCCTCCTTGAAGGCCTGCGAACCGGCGATCTTGAACGCGAGCTCGGAGGAGTCCACCTCGTGGTAGGCACCGTCGAGCAGCGTCACGCGGACGCCGGTCATCTCGTAGCCGGCGAGGATGCCGAACTGCATGGCCTCCTGCGCACCGGCGTCCACCGAAGGGATGTACTCCTTCGGCACACGGCCACCGGTCACCTTGTTGATGAACTCGTACGAGGCGTCGCCGCCCTCGATCGGCTCGATCGCGATGATGACGCGAGCGAACTGGCCGGTACCACCCGTCTGCTTCTTGTGGGTGAACTCGACCTTCTCGACGGCCTTGCGGATCGTCTCGCGGTAGGCGACCTGCGGCTTGCCGACGTTGGCCTCGACCTTGAACTCACGGCGCATGCGGTCGACCAGCACCTCGAGGTGCAGCTCGCCCATACCGCCGATGATGGTCTGGCCGGTCTCCTCGTCCGAGTGGACCTGGAACGACGGGTCCTCCTCGGCCAGGCGCTGGATCGCGACGCCGAGCTTCTCCTGGTCGCCCTTCGACTTGGGCTCGATGGCGACCTGGATGACCGGCGCCGGGAAGTCCATGGACTCCAGGATCACCGGGTTCTTGTCGTCGGACAGCGTCTCACCGGTGGTGGTCTGCTTCAGGCCCATGACGGCGACGATGTCGCCGGCGCCCACCGACTCGATCTCCTCACGCTTGTTGGCGTGCATGCGGTAGATCTTGCCGATGCGCTCCTTCTTGCCCTTCACGGAGTTCAGCACCTGGGTGCCGGACTCCAGACGGCCGGAGTACACGCGGACGAAGGTGAGCTTGCCGAGGTGCGGGTCGCTCATGATCTTGAACGCCAGCGCCGCGAGGGGCTCGTCCTCCGACGGCTTGCGGGAGATGACCTGCTCCGGGTCCTTGACGTCGTGGCCCTCGATGGCCTCGACGTCGAGCGGGGTGGGCAGGTAACGCACGACCGCGTCGAGCAGGGGCTGGACGCCCTTGTTCTTGAACGCGGTGCCGCAGAAGACGGGGGTGACGGTGACGCCGTCGCCCTTGCCGGACGCGATGGTGATGCGACGGATCGCGGCGTAGAGCTGCTCCACGGTGGGCTCGGTGCCCTCCAGGTACAGCTCCATCAGCTCTTCGTCGTTCTCGGCGACGGCCTCGAGCAGCTTGCCGCGGTACTCCTCGGCAGCCTCGGCGTGGGTGTCCGGGATGTCGACGGTGTCGTACATCTCGCCCTTGGTCGCCTCGGCCGACCAGACCAGGGCCTTCATCGTCACGAGGTCGATGACGCCCTTGAAGTCCGCCTCCGCACCGATCGGCAGCTGCATGACCAGCGGCTGCGCGCCCAGGCGGTCCGAGATCATGTCCACGCAGCGGTGGAACTCGGCGCCGGTACGGTCCAGCTTGTTGACGAAGCAGATACGCGGCACGCCGTAGCGGTCCGCCTGACGCCACACCGTCTCGGACTGCGGCTCCACACCGGCGACACCGTCGAACACCGTCACGGCACCGTCGAGCACGCGCAGGGAGCGCTCCACCTCGACGGTGAAGTCGACGTGACCCGGGGTGTCGATGATGTTGATGGTGTAGTCGTTGTCCTCGAGCGGCCAGTGACAGGTGGTCGCAGCAGACGTGATCGTGATGCCACGCTCCTGCTCCTGCTCCATCCAGTCCATGGTGGCAGCGCCGTCGTGGACCTCACCGATCTTGTAAGACACACCGGTGTAGAACAGGATCCGCTCGGTGGTGGTCGTCTTGCCCGCGTCGATGTGGGCCATGATCCCGATGTTGCGGACCTTGGCCAGGTCAAGTGAAGTGGTAGCCATAAGGCTTCAGTCTTCTCTCGGTCTCGATGTGGGTAGCGACTACCAGCGGTAGTGCGCGAAGGCCTTGTTGGACTCGGCCATCTTGTGGGTGTCCTCGCGCTTCTTCACAGCGGCACCGAGGCCGTTGGAGGCGTCGAGAAGCTCGTTGAGCAGACGCTCGGTCATGGTCTTCTCGCGACGGGCGCGGGAGTAACCGACCAGCCAGCGCAGCGCGAGCGTGTTGGCGCGACCGGGCTTGACCTCGATCGGAACCTGGTACGTCGCACCACCGACACGGCGGGACTTGACCTCGAGGGTCGGCTTGATGTTCTCCAGCGCGCGCTTCAGCGTGATGATCGGGTCGTTGCCCGTCTTCTCACGCAGACCCTCCATGGCACCGTAGACGATGCGCTCGGCGGTGGAGCGCTTGCCGTTCAGCAGCACCTTGTTGATGAGCGACGTCACCAGAGGAGAACCGTAGACCGGGTCGATGATGACCGGGCGCTTCGGGGCGGGGCCCTTACGAGGCATTCTTACTTCTCCTTCTTGGCGCCGTAGCGGCTGCGGGCCTGCTTGCGGTTCTTGACACCCTGGGTGTCGAGCGAGCCGCGGATGATCTTGTAGCGAACACCCGGCAGGTCCTTCACACGGCCGCCGCGCACGAGCACGATGGAGTGCTCCTGCAGGTTGTGTCCCTCACCCGGAATGTAAGCAGTGACCTCGATCCCGCTGGTCAGACGCACACGCGCGACCTTACGCAGGGCCGAGTTCGGCTTCTTCGGGGTGGTCGTGAACACACGCGTGCAGACGCCGCGACGCTGAGGGGAACCCTCGAGTGCGGGCGTCTTGTTCTTCTCGACCTTGTCCTGCCGGCCCTTGCGGACCAGCTGCTGGATCGTAGGCACTACTTCTCCGGTTTCTGTGTGCCGATTGGTGAAGCTAACCTGGAACGTCGCCGACCCACGCGGTCGGGTGTGTCGCATCCCGCGGACCCCTGCCGCCAGGCGGGATCAAGCGCGGATTGCGGTGGCCGGTGTCAGCTCGCTGTGCGGTTGATGGCACGCACGAGAGCCAGGGCACACCCCAGGCACAAGGTCTGAGCGTACCTACCGCATTCGCTGCGGTCAAAACAAATGGGCACCGCCCGCATCGCCATGCGGAGCATGTCAAGACCCTCGGCCCTCGACGATCTTCAATTCGACGGCGGACGGTCGACCCGGCGGACCCGTCAGGCCGCCAGGGCGGAGACCACCGTGAGCAACACCAGGACGAGTGCCCAGCCTGCCGTGGACAACCACCCCAGCACGATCCCGGTCAGCGCCAGCCCCTCCCCCAGCTCACCGCGGCTGCGGATCTCGGCCCGCGCCACGTGCCCGAGCACGACCGCCGGGATGCCGGTCAGACCCATCGTAGGCACGCACAACAGCCCGCACACGCCGGCCGCGACCGCCTTCCCGTTCGTCCGCGGCCGCGGCGCGGCCACGAACGTGCGCGGCACGGGCATGACGCCGGCCGGCTGCGCCAGCGGCCCCTGCGGCAGATCGGCGACGAGCAGCGCCAGCTCCCCCACCGTGCGGGCCCCGTAGGCCCGTGCGACCCGCTTCTCGAACTCCTCGCGCTCCATCCGCCCCTCGCCGTACCCGGCTCTGAGCACGTCCACGGCCCGCTCCCGGTCGGCGTGCGAGGCGAGCATGGTCGACGGTCCGCCGGCGCCCTGCCAGGGCTGCCAGGCCGGATAGTGCGGCTGCGACACGGAGCACCTCCCCGGGGCCCAAGTCCTTCCATGATGCGCCGAACACCCCGTTCCGGCACCGGTGCGTCCCCACCCAGGACGGCGTGTCGGCCACCGGCACCGGCGCAGCGCCGGGGGCGCACGCGGTCCGCCGGAGGCCCTCACAAGGGCGCGTGCGCCGTCCGGGAACGCCGAAGGGCGGCCACCCCGGAGGGTGACCGCCCTTGGCTCAAGCGACTCGCTTACTGGTTGTACGGACCGTAGTCGTAGTCCTCCAGCGGAACGGCCTGGCCGGAGCCCGTGCCGAACGGCGAGTAGTCGATGTCGTCGTAGCCGACGGCCGAGTACATCGCGGCCTTGGCCTCCTCGGTCGGCTCGACCCGGATGTTGCGGTAGCGGGACAGACCCGTACCGGCCGGGATGAGCTTACCGATGATGACGTTCTCCTTGAGGCCGATGAGGCTGTCGGACTTGGCGTTGATCGCCGCGTCCGTCAGGACTCGGGTCGTCTCCTGGAAGGAGGCGGCCGACAGCCAGGATTCCGTCGCCAGCGAGGCCTTGGTGATACCCATCAGCTGCGGACGACCGGAGGCCGGGTGACCGCCCTCCTGGACCACACGACGGTTCTCGTGCTCGAACTTCGAGCGCTCGACCAGCTCGCCGGGCAGCAGCTCGGCGTCGCCGGACTCGATGATCGTCACGCGGCGGAGCATCTGCCGGATGATGATCTCGATGTGCTTGTCGTGGATCGACACACCCTGCGAGTTGTAGACCTTCTGGACCTCGCCGACCAGGTGGACCTGGACGGCACGCTGGCCCAGAATGCGCAGCACGTCGTGCGGGTTGGTGGCACCCACGGTGAGCTTCTGGCCCACCTCGACGTGCTCGCCCTCGCTGACCAGGAGACGGGCGCGCTTCGAGATCGGGTAGGCCGTCTCGTCGCTGCCGTCGTCCGGCGTGATGACGATCTTCTTGGTCTTCTCGGTCTCCTCGATCCGCACGCGGCCGGAGGCCTCGGAGATCGGGGCGACACCCTTCGGGGTACGGGCCTCGAAGAGCTCGACGACACGCGGCAGACCCTGGGTGATGTCGTCACCGGCCACACCACCGGTGTGGAAGGTACGCATCGTCAGCTGGGTGCCGGGCTCACCGATGGACTGGGCGGCGATGATGCCGACCGCCTCACCGATGTCGACCAGCTTGCCGGTGGCCAGCGAACGGCCGTAGCACATCGCGCAGGTGCCGACGGCGGACTCGCAGGTCAGGACCGAGCGGGTCTTGACCTCCTCGACGCCGCGGGAGACGAGCTCCTCGATGAGGACGTCGCCCAGGTCGGTGCCGGCCGGGGCCAGGACCTGACCGTCGACCACGATGTCCTCGGCGAGGCAGCGCGCGTACACGGACGTCTCGACGTCCTCCGCCTTGAGCAGGGTGCCCTCGGCGTTCCGGTCGGCGATCTTCAGACGCAGACCGCGCTCGGTGCCGCAGTCCTCCTCGCGGATGATGACGTCCTGGGAGACGTCGACCAGACGACGCGTGAGGTAACCCGAGTCGGCGGTACGCAGAGCGGTGTCCGCCAGACCCTTACGGGCACCGTGCGTGGAGATGAAGTACTCCAGCACGGACAGGCCCTCACGGAACGACGCCTTGATCGGACGCGGGATCGTCTCGTTCTTCGCGTTCGACACCAGACCACGCATACCGGCGATCTGACGCATCTGCATCATGTTGCCTCGTGCACCCGAGTTCACCATCATGAAGATCGGGTTGGTCTTCGGGAAGTTGTCGTTCATTGCCTCGGCGACCTCGTTGGTCGCCTTGGTCCAGATCGCGATGAGCTCCTGCGTGCGCTCGTCCTTGGTGATCAGACCGCGCTCGTACTGCTTCTGGACCTTCTCGTCCTGCGCCTCGTAGCCCTTGACGATCTCCTTCTTCGCCTCGGGAACGACGACGTCGGAGATGGCCACGGTGACGCCGGAGCGGGTCGCCCAGAAGAAGCCGGCCGCCTTCAGGTTGTCGAGCGTCGCCGCCACGATGACCTTCGGGTAGCGCTCGGCGAGGTCGTTGACGATCTCGGAGAGCTGCTTCTTGCCGACCTCGTAGTCGACGAACGGGTAGTCCTCGGGCAGCAGCTCGTTGAAGAGCGCGCGGCCCAGGGTGGTGTTCAGCCGGAAGCTGTCACCCTGCTGCCACTCGGGCTCGCCCTCCTCGCGCGCCGGCGGGGTCCAGCCGCGCGGCGGGATGGTGCCGACCGGGAAGCGGACGTCGATCTTCGACTGGAGCGAGAGCTCGCCCGCGTCGAAGGCCATGATCGCCTCGGCGACCGAGGCGAAGGAACGGCCCTCGCCCTTGAGGTCGCGCATCTCGCCGTCGGTGGTGAGGAAGAACAGACCGAGGACCATGTCCTGGGTCGGCATCGTCACCGGGCGGCCGTCGGCCGGCTTGAGGATGTTGTTCGAGGACAGCATCAGGATGCGGGCCTCGGCCTGCGCCTCCGCGGACAGCGGCAGGTGCACGGCCATCTGGTCACCGTCGAAGTCCGCGTTGAACGCGGTGCAGACGAGCGGGTGGATCTGGATGGCCTTGCCCTCGACCAGCTGCGGCTCGAAGGCCTGGATGCCGAGGCGGTGCAGCGTGGGCGCACGGTTCAGCAGAACCGGGTGCTCCGCGATGACCTCTTCCAGCACGTCGTACACGACCGTGCGGCCGCGCTCGACCATGCGCTTGGCGCTCTTGATGTTCTGCGCGTGGTTCAGGTCGACCAGGCGCTTCATCACGAACGGCTTGAACAGCTCCAGCGCCATCGCCTTCGGCAGACCGCACTGGTGCAGCTTCAGCTGCGGACCGACGACGATCACGGAACGCGCGGAGTAGTCCACGCGCTTGCCGAGCAGGTTCTGACGGAAGCGGCCCTGCTTGCCCTTCAGCATGTCGCTGAGGGACTTCAGCGGGCGGTTGCCGGGGCCGGTGACCGGGCGGCCGCGACGGCCGTTGTCGAACAGCGCGTCCACGGCCTCCTGGAGCATGCGCTTCTCGTTGTTCACGATGATCTCGGGCGCACCGAGGTCGAGAAGCCGCTTCAGGCGGTTGTTGCGGTTGATCACACGGCGGTACAGGTCGTTCAGGTCGGAGGTCGCGAAGCGGCCACCGTCCAGCTGCACCATCGGGCGGAGGTCCGGCGGGATGACCGGCACGCAGTCGAGCACCATGCCCTTGGGGCTGTTGCTGGTCTGCAGGAACGCGGAGACGACCTTCAGGCGCTTGAGCGCACGGGTCTTCTTCTGGCCCTTGCCGGTGCGGATGATCTCGCGGAGCTTCTCGGCCTCCTCGTCGAGGTCGAAGGACTCCAGGCGCTTCTGCAGCGCCGCGGCACCCATCGAGCCGTCGAAGTACGTGCCGAAGCGGTCACGCAGCTCGCGGTAGAGCAGCTCGTCGCCCTCGAGGTCCTGGACCTTGAGGTTCTTGAAGCGGTTCCACACCTCGTCGAGGCGGTCGATCTCGCGCTGCGCGCGGTCGCGCAGCTGCTTCATCTCGCGCTCGGCGCCCTCGCGCACCTTGCGGCGCACGTCGGCCTTGGCGCCCTCGGCCTCCAGCTCGGCGAGGTCCGTCTCGAGCTTCTTGGCGCGGTTCTCCAGGTCGGAGTCGCGGCGCTGCTCGATCTGCTGACGCTCGACGGAGACGTGCGCCTCCAGCGAGGGCAGGTCGCGGGTGCGGCGCTCCTCGTCGACGAACGTGATCATGTACGCCGCGAAGTAGATGACCTTCTCGAGGTCCTTGGGAGCCAGGTCGAGCAGGTAGCCCAGCCGGCTCGGGACACCCTTGAAGTACCAGATGTGCGTGACGGGCGCGGCCAGCTCGATGTGGCCCATCCGCTCACGGCGCACCTTGGCGCGCGTGACCTCGACGCCGCAGCGCTCACAGATGATGCCCTTGAAGCGGACGCGCTTGTACTTGCCGCAGTAGCACTCCCAGTCCCGGGTCGGACCGAAGATCTTCTCGCAGAAGAGTCCGTCCTTCTCGGGCTTGAGGGTGCGGTAGTTGATGGTCTCGGGCTTCTTGACCTCGCCGTGGCTCCACTGACGGATGTCGTCAGCGGTGGCCAGACCGATCCGGAGCTCGTCGAAGAAGTTGACGTCGAGCACTATGCGTCAATCCCTCTCAGGGTTGTAAGTCATGGGGTCTGATACGGGGGTCCTGGGGCCGGCGGCCTTCGTGACGAAGGCCGCCGGACTCCCGTCAGACCTCTTCGACGCTGCTCGGCTCGCGCCGGGACAGGTCGATGCCAAGCTCCTCCGCAGCGCGGAAGACGTCCTCGTCGGTGTCGCGCATCTCGATGGACATGCCGTCCGAGGACAGCACCTCCACGTTGAGGCACAGGGACTGCATCTCCTTGATGAGCACCTTGAAGGACTCGGGGATGCCGGGCTCGGGGATGTTCTCGCCCTTGACGATGGCCTCGTAGACCTTCACGCGGCCGGTGACGTCGTCGGACTTGATGGTCAGCAGCTCCTGGAGGGCGTACGCGGCGCCGTAGGCCTCGAGGGCCCACACCTCCATCTCACCGAAGCGCTGACCACCGAACTGGGCCTTACCACCCAGCGGCTGCTGGGTGATCATCGAGTACGGACCGGTCGACCGGGCGTGCAGCTTGTCGTCGACCAGGTGGTGCAGCTTGAGGATGTACATGTACCCGACGGAGATCGGGTCCGGGAACGGCTCGCCGGAGCGGCCGTCGAACAGCCGGGCCTTGCCGGTCGGGAGCACCATGCGCTCGCCGTCCCGGTTCGGGATGGTGTGGTTCAGCAGACCGGCCAGCTCGTCCTCGCGGGCACCGTCGAAGACCGGGGTCGCGACGTTGGTGCCGGGGGCGACCTGGTCGGCGCCGATGGCCTGGAGGCGCTGGGCCCACTCCTCCGCCAGGCCGGAGACGTCCCAGCCGCGGCTGGCGAGCCAGCCGAGGTGGATCTCCAGCACCTGTCCCGGGTTCATGCGGGACGGGACACCCAGCGGGTTGAGGATGATGTCGACCGGGGTGCCGTCCTCCAGGAACGGCATGTCCTCGATCGGCAGGATCTTCGAGATGACGCCCTTGTTGCCGTGACGGCCGGCGAGCTTGTCACCGTCGGTGATCTTGCGCTTCTGCGCGACGTAGACGCGCACCAGCTGGTTCACACCGGGGGGAAGCTCGTCGCCCTCCTCGCGGTCGAAGACGCGGACGCCGATGACCTTGCCGGTCTCGCCGTGCGGCACCTTCAGCGAGGTGTCACGGACCTCACGGGCCTTCTCACCGAAGATCGCGCGCAGCAGGCGCTCCTCCGGCGTCAGCTCGGTCTCACCCTTGGGCGTGACCTTGCCGACGAGGATGTCGCCGGCGATGACCTCGGCGCCGATGCGGATGATGCCGCGCTCGTCGAGGTCGGCGAGGACCTCCTCGGAGACGTTCGGGATGTCCCGGGTGATCTCCTCGGGGCCGAGCTTGGTGTCACGGGCGTCGACCTCGTGCTCCTCGATGTGGATCGAGGAGAGGACGTCGTCCTGCACGAGGCGCTGCGACAGGATGATCGCGTCCTCGTAGTTGTGACCCTCCCACGGCATGAACGCCACGAGCAGGTTCTTGCCCAGCGCCATCTCGCCGTTCTCGGTGGCCGGGCCGTCGGCCAGGACCTGGCCCTCGATGATCCGGTCGCCCTCGTTGACGATGACCTTCTGGTTGACCGAGGTGCCCTGGTTGGAGCGGGCGAACTTGGCCAGGCGGTACGTGATGTACGTGCCGTCGTCGTTGGCGGTGGTGATGTAGTCCGCGGAGACCTCCTGGACCACACCGGGCTTCTCGGCCTTGACCACGTCGCCGGCGTCGACCGCGGAGCGGTACTCCATGCCGGTGCCGACGAGCGGGGACTCGGACTTAATCAGCGGCACGGCCTGACGCATCATGTTCGCGCCCATGAGGGCACGGTTGGCGTCGTCGTGCTCCAGGAAGGGGATCATGGCGGTCGCGACCGACACCATCTGGCGCGGCGAGACGTCCATGTAGTCCACGTCCTCGGGGCCGACGTAGTCGACCTCGCCGCCCTTGCGGCGGACCAGCACGCGGGCCTCGACGAAGCGCATGTCGTCGCCGAGCGTGGCGTTGGCCTGCGCGATGACGAAGCGGTCCTCCTCGTCGGCGGTCAGGTAGTCGACCTCGTCGGTGACCTGGCCGTCGATGACCTTGCGGTACGGGGTCTCGACGAAACCGAACGCGTTGACCCGGCCGTAGGAGGCGAGCGAGCCGATCAGACCGATGTTCGGGCCTTCGGGCGTCTCGATCGGGCACATGCGGCCGTAGTGCGAGGGGTGCACGTCACGGACCTCGAAGCCGGCCCGCTCACGGGACAGACCACCCGGGCCAAGGGCCGACAGACGGCGCTTGTGGGTGAGACCCGACAGCGGGTTGTTCTGGTCCATGAACTGCGACAGCTGGCTGGTGCCGAAGAACTCCTTGATGGAGGCGACGACCGGCCGGATGTTGATCAGGGTCTGCGGCGTGATCGCCTCGACGTCCTGGGTCGTCATCCGCTCGCGGACGACACGCTCCATACGCGCCAGACCCGTGCGGACCTGGTTCTGGATGAGCTCGCCGACGCTGCGCAGGCGGCGGTTGCCGAAGTGGTCGATGTCGTCGGTCTCGACGACGATGTTCGTGCCACTGTCGCCGACCGTCTCGGTCTCGCCCGCGTGCAGCTTCACCAGGTACTTGATCGTCGAGATGATGTCCTCGACGGTCAGGATGCCCGCGTCCAGCGGAGCGTCCGCACCCAGCTTCTTGTTGACCTTGTAGCGACCGACCTTGGCCAGGTCGTAGCGCTTGGGGTTGAAGTAGAGGTTCTCCAGCAGCGTCTGCGCGGCCTCACGCGTGGGGGGCTCGCCCGGACGCAGCTTGCGGTAGATGTCGAGCAGCGCGTCGTCCTGGCCCTGGGTGTGGTCCTTCTCCAGGGTGGCGCGCATGGACTCGTACTCGCCGAACTCCTCGAGGATCTGCTCGGTGGTCCAGCCGAGCGCCTTGAGCAGGACGGTGACGGACTGCTTGCGCTTGCGGTCGATGCGCACACCGACCATGTCGCGCTTGTCGATCTCCATCTCCAGCCAGGCACCCCGGGACGGGATGATCTTGGCGGAGAAGATGTCCTTGTCGGACGTCTTGTCGATGGAGGAGTCGAAGTAGACACCGGGCGAACGGACGAGCTGCGACACCACGACACGCTCGGTGCCGTTGATGACGAAGGTGCCCTTGTTCGTCATGAGCGGGAAGTCGCCCATGAAGACCGTCTGGGACTTGATCTCGCCGGTCTCGTTGTTGGTGAACTCGGCGGTGACGAAGAGCGGGGCCGCGTACGTGAAGTCGCGCTCCTTGCACTCGTCGATGGAGTTCTTCGGCGGCTCGAAGCGGTGGTCGCGGAAGGTCAGCGACATCGACCCGCTGAAGTCCTCGATCGGGGAGATCTCCTCGAAGATCTCCTCGAGCCCGGACTTGGTGGGGACGTCCTGACCGTTCTCGAGAGCCTCCTCGACCCGACTCTGCCAGGCGGTGTTGCCGAGCAGCCAGTCAAAGCTCTCGGTCTGCAGCGCGAGCAGGTTCGGAACCTCGAGAGGCTCCTTGATCTTTGCAAAAGAGATGCGCAGCGGGGCAGTGCTGGCGGCGTTGTTCGTATTCGCGGTCGAGGCGTTGCGCGAGGCGGCCAAGAGGGGGTCCTTCCGAGGGCTCGGACTCACTACGCGCGTACCGGCCCCTCTCCCGTACACGGAGACAAGCTGTGCCATGGGGGCCGAAAGGCCAGGTCAGGCATGTCTTGTCATCGATGCTCGGGCGAGGGCAGACCCCTGGTGACGGGCAGGGGGCAGCTAACAGGCAGCGCAAAGGGTCAGTGTAGCCACTTGGCACACTGATGTCCAGTCCGGGTTGTCAGGCCCGTGTTCACCCTCGTTGTTCCACTCCTGCGACAAGGTCCTGCTCTCAACGCACGTTGATACTGCCCTCTTCGTCGTCGATCCATGCCTCGGATTCGGATCCTTGTGACGACGCGTCCTGAGAATTGCGCGCTGCGTGCGGTTCGTCAAGGCCCCCCTGCCCCCGACCGGGGCCGCCCGGAGACACGACGAAGATCACCATACCCCCCGCCACAGAGGCTGCAAGGCAACCGTGGCCGCACCCCTGGAACGCCGAAGAGCGACCACCCGGATGGATGATCGCTCTTCCACGCTTGCGCGTTACACGCCCTGCGGGACGTGTCGGGGATCCTGGCGGATCCGGAAGGTCTTACTTGACCTCGACGGAGGCGCCGGCGCCCTTGAGGGACTCGGCGGCCTTCTCGGCGGCGTCCTTGGCGACCTTCTCGAGAACGGGCTTCGGGGCGCCGTCCACGAGGTCCTTGGCCTCCTTCAGACCCAGGGAGGTCAGCTCACGCACGACCTTGATGACCTGGATCTTCTTGTCGCCGGCGCCGGTGAGGATGACGTCGAACTCGTCCTTCTCCTCGGCGGCCTCGGCGGCGGCGCCACCAGCGGCACCACCGGCGACGACGACCGGGGCGGCCGCGGCGGCGGTGACGTCGAACTTCTCCTCGAACGCCTTCACGAACTCGGAGAGCTCGATGAGGGTCATCTCCTCGAACTGCGCGAGCAGGTCTTCCTGAGACAGCTTCGCCATGATGGCGGTCCTTCCACTAATTCGGCTGGTGCCGGATGTACATGTGAGGCGGGCGTACTACTGGCCCGCGACGGCCTCCGCGTTCAGGCAGCGGAAGCCGGGATGCGAGCCGAGTTACTCGGCACCGCCCTGCTCGTCCTGCTTGGCACGGAGCGCGTCCACGGTGCGGACGAGCTTCGACGGCAGCGCCTGGAAGACAGAGGCAGCCTGCGACTGCTTGCCCTTCATGGCACCGGCCAGCTTGGAGAGCAGAACCTCGCGGGACTCGAGGTCCGCAAGCTTCTTGATCTCATCGGCGGACAGCGCCTTGCCGTCAAGGACACCGCCCTTGATGATGAGATTCGGGTTGTCCTTGGCGAAGTCACGAAGACCCTTCGCCGACTCCACCGGGTCACCGGTGACGAAGGCGACGGCCGTCGGGCCAGCGAAGAGCTGGTCCTCGAGCGTGATCCCGGCCTCGTTGGCCGCAATCTTGGTCAGCGTGTTCTTCACCACGGCGTACTGGGCGTTCTCACCGAGCGAACGACGCAGCGTCTTGAGCTGCGCCACGGTGAGACCGCGGTACTCGGTCAGCACGGCGGCGTTGGAGCTGCGGAACTTGTCCGTCAGCTCGGCAACCGCGGCAGCCTTGTCGGGCCTCGCCATAGAGCCTCGGCCTCCTTCCGGGTGATTCGGACCGCGCGGACCCGAAGGAGGACTGGGGAAAACGAAACGCCCCGGCGCAAGCGCACGGGGCGTAGCTCGACCGGATCTCCACACGCACGGGGCGGCGGACTCCGGGAGCTTCTCCAGTGTCACCTGCGCGGGTCGTCCGCCGTTCAGCGGATCCTTCGGCCACCACGCCCTCGTGCGAGCGCGCGGTAACGACCAGCGGTCTTTGGCTTCTGTAGGAGCGTACGGGAACGGGTCGCCGTCAAGCAAATCCGCCCTCAAGGGGTGGAAGGAGGGCGCTCGCGCAGGAGGTCCTCGAAGTCTCCGGTGTCGGCACGCGGCGGGCGCTGGGCCCGGACCGGCACGCCGTAGTCGGTGTAGTAGGCGGTCTGGGTCGTCACGCCCGTGGCCGTCCGCGCCTTCTCCACCTTCTTGACCAGCAGGTCCCGCTCGTCGACCCAGACGTCCAGGGTCTCACCGGTGACCCCGGCGTCGGTGAGCTGCTCGCGCAGGCCGGCGTCGGTGACGTCGTCGGCGTCGACGGTGCCCGACCAGTGGGTGGCGGCCCGGCCGCGGACGGTCTCCCGGCCGACCTTCCTGACGTCCCGGGAGGCCAGCAGGAGCTTCACCGACTGGTTGGGGGTCGTGCCGCGCATCTGGTCGCCGAAGTGCGCCCCGGAGCCGCCGGTGAGGGCTTCGAGGTCCTCGTAGGCGTACCGGATCCAGCGTTTGCCGCCGGTCCTCTCGGCGAACTTCTCGCTCATGCGCGCGTAGTAGGCGTCGGGCAGGTAGCGGGCCTGGATCGAGGCGCTGCCGAGCCGGCGCATGGTGTCGGCGACGGTGCCGCCGGTATAGGTGATGGTGAGGGTGCCGGTCATGCCGCCGTCCCAGCCGAGGGCGCCGTCGGCCCTCATGGACATCAGCGAGCCCATGGCCGTGGTGGACTCCACCCGGGCGGACCCGGCGCGCTCGGTGGCGCGCTCGGCGGAGCGCAGGGCCGTCAGGGACCTGCCCCGGGCGGGCCCGTCCTCGCCGGGCCCGTCGGAGGGCGCCGAGGACGTGCAGGCGCCCAAGAGCCCCGTCAGCGCGGTCGCCACCGCGAGCCCCAGTCCCGTACGGCGCACGGTCGTGCCCTGCATACGTCCCCCCGTTCGCATCCGGTTCCCGCACGTTAACCCAGGCCACCGGCGTACGTACCGGAAAAGGGAACGGGCCCCGCACCTGTAGGAGGTGCGGGGCCCGTGACCGGTTGGGTGAGCCTCAGGCTCAGACCGCAGCCGGGTCCTCCTCGACGAGGAGGTTGCGGGTGCGGTTCGAGTCGACCGGAATGCCGGGGCCCATCGTGGTGCTGATGGCGGCCTTCTTGATGTAGCGACCCTTGGCGGCGGACGGCTTCAGACGGAGGATCTCCTCCAGCGCCGCGCCGTAGTTCTCCACCAGCTTGGTGTCGTCGAACGACGTCTTGCCGATGATGAAGTGCAGGTTCGCGTGCTTGTCGACACGGAACTCGATCTTGCCGCCCTTGATCTCGGTGACGGCCTTGGCGACGTCGGGGGTGACGGTGCCGGTCTTCGGGTTCGGCATCAGACCACGCGGACCGAGCACGCGGCCGAGGCGGCCGACCTTGCCCATGAGGTCCGGGGTGGCGACGACGGCGTCGAAGTCCAGACGGCCCTTCGACACCTCGTCGATCAGCTCGTCGGCGCCGACGATGTCGGCGCCCGCGGCACGCGCGGCCTCGGCACGGTCACCGGTCGCGAAGACCAGGACCCGGGCGGTCTTACCGGTGCCGTGCGGGAGGTTCACGGTGCCACGGACCATCTGGTCGGCCTTGCGCGGGTCGACACCCAGACGGAAGGCGACCTCGACGGTGCCGTCGAACTTGGTCGTGGAGGTCTCCTTGGCGAGACGGACGGCCTCGAGCGGGGCGTAGAGCTTCTCCCGGTCGACCTTGGCGTCCGCAGCGCGAAGGGACTTGCTGCGCTTGCTCACTACTGCTCCTGGGGATTCTTAGGAGTCGTGGTCCGGGCCGAGCAGGCCCTGCCACTACTGCTGTCTACGAGGTGGGTTCTCAGCCCTCGACCGTGATGCCCATGGAACGGGCGGTGCCGGCGATGATCTTCGACGCGGCGTCCAGGTCGTTGGCGTTGAGGTCGGGCATCTTGGTCTCGGCGATCTCGCGGACCTGCGCCTGGGTGATCTTGGCGACCTTGGTCTTGTGCGGCTCGCCGGAGCCCTTCTCCACACCCGCGGCCTTGAGGATCATCTTGGCGGCCGGCGGGGTCTTGGTGATGAAGGTGAAGGAACGGTCCTCGTAGACCGTGATCTCCACCGGGATGACCCAGCCACGCTGCGACTCGGTCGCGGCGTTGTAGGCCTTGCAGAACTCCATGATGTTGACGCCGTGCTGACCCAGCGCGGGGCCGACCGGCGGAGCCGGGTTGGCGGCACCGGCCTGGATCTGGAGCTTGATGAGCCCCGTGACCTTCTTCTTCTTGGGAGGCATAGCTCTCCGGGTCCTTTCGATTCGGGTCCTGCCCGCACTCGGGGACCACCCGGATGCAGGCATACCGCACAACGATAACGGGTATAGATGCGCGGCCAAAAACCGCGCAGGTCAGGCAAGCGCCGGAGCGTTCGCCTGACCTGCGCGGAAGCGGTGGTGTCCGGAAGAAACTAGTTCTTCTGGATCTGGTCGAAGGAGAGCTCGACCGGCGTCTCGCGGCCGAAGATCTCGACGAGGCCCTTGACCTTCTTCGAGTCCGGGTTGATCTCGTTGATGGTCGCCTGCAGCGTGGCGAACGGGCCGTCGGTGACGGTGACCGAGTCGCCGACCTCGAAGTCCAGCACCTGGACCTCGACCTTGCGCTGCGGGGCCGGCTTGCCCTCGGCCTCGGCGGCCTCGCGGGCGGCCTTCTCCTCGGCCTCGGGGGCGAGCATCTTGACGATCTCGTCCAGGGTCAGCGGGTACGGGTCGTAGGCGTTGCCCACGAAGCCGGTGACGCCGGGGGTGTTGCGGACGACGCCCCAGGACTCGTTCGTCAGGTCCATGCGGACCAGGACGTAGCCCGGGAGCTTGTTCTGCTTGATCGTCTTGCGGTCGCCGTTCTTGATCTGGACGACCTCTTCCTGCGGCACCTCGGCCTGGAAGATGTAGTCCTCGACGTTCAGCGAGACGGCGCGCTGCTCGAGGTTGGTCTTCACGCGGTTCTCGTAACCGGCGTAGGTGTGGATGACGTACCACTCGCCGGGCAGGACGCGCAGCTCCTCGCGGAGCTTCTCGATGGGGTCGCGGTCGTCCTCGGGCTCCGCCTCGGACTCTTCCTCGACCTCGGCCGCGACCTCTTCACCGGTCTCGGTCTCCGCCTCGGCGGCGTCGTCGTCCGCGACGGCGTCGGCAGCCTCGACCTCGGCGGAGGCCTCGGTGTCCTCGCTGTCCGCGCCCTCGACGGTGTCGAGCTCGTCCTCGACGGACTCGACAGGCTCGATGGCGTCGTTCACGTTCGGGTCAGACACGGTGGCTGCTTCTTCCTGGATACATAGGGGTGGAACATGCGAAAGGAGCGCCGGGTACCTCGGCGCTCTTCGCTGGCTGCTCAGCCGAACACGTACTTGGCGGCGTTGCTGAGCCCGTAGTCGATCACGGTGACCAGCCCGATCATGATGACGACGAAGACGATCACCACGGTCGTGTACGTCGTCAGCTGGTTGCGCGTGGGCCAGACGACCTTGCGCAGCTCTGCGACGATCTGGCGGTAGAAGAGGGCCAGGCGCTTCAGCGGGCCCTTCTTGCCGCGCTTGCCGCCCTTGCGCGTCTTCTTGGACTCCGGCGCCTCGTCCTGGGCATCAGGCATGTCGATGGAGCCCACGGCGTCCGTCACTCGTCCTCACCTGATTCCGGGTCGTGGCCGTGCCGCGCCCGGTCTGAGCCGCACGGCGGTGCATTGCTGTACGTACATGCGCACACATCCTGGCGATGGAGTGTGTAGCAGGGCCGGAGGGACTTGAACCCCCAACCGCTGGTTTTGGAGACCAGTGCTCTACCAATTGAGCTACGACCCTTTGTGTGTCCCCCAACGTACCGCATCCGTCCGAATGCCAGGTGTGCACCGGACGAGCGCGGCCTGCGGAGGCCAACGAGGTGAGAGTGTACGTGGTCCGCGGCCGGGCGTCGAACAGAAAGGACGCGAGGCAGGGGTCGTTGGCGGAAGATCGCCCGGGAAGCGGGGGCCGGGACCGGGGACGTCGGCCGAAGATCGCCCCTGGCGGCGTGGCCGATCCGGACTGGTGTTCAGGCGTTTCCCCGGGTTGTTCAGTCTGTGAAACCCCCGTGCCGCGCGCGTTTCCTGTCTGAAACGATGGGGCGCATGAGCGCTGCAACCCCTCCCACCGAGCGCCGGGTCTCCGCCCGAGTCGGCGCGATCTCCGAGTCCGCCACCCTCGCCGTGGACGCCAAGGCCAAGGCCCTCAAGGCCGCCGGGCGTCCGGTGATCGGCTTCGGCGCCGGTGAGCCCGACTTCCCGACCCCGGACTACATCGTCGAGGCCGCGATCGAGGCCTGCAAGAACCCGAAGTTCCACCGGTACACGCCGGCCGGCGGCCTGCCCGAGCTGAAGGCCGCGATCGCCGCGAAGACCCTGCGCGACTCGGGCTACGAGGTCGACCCGTCGCAGATCCTCGTCACCAACGGCGGCAAGCAGGCCATCTACGAGGCCTTCGCCGCGATCCTCGACCCGGGCGACGAGGTCATCGTGCCCGCGCCGTACTGGACGACCTACCCGGAGTCGATCCGGCTGGCCGGGGGCGTCCCGGTGGAGGTCGTCGCCGACGAGACGACCGGCTACCGGGTGACCGTCGAGCAGCTGGAGGCGGCCCGTACGGAGAAGACGAAGGTCGTGCTCTTCGTCTCGCCGTCGAACCCGACCGGCGCCGTCTACAGCGAGCACGAGACGGAGGCCATCGGCCACTGGGCCGTGGAGCACGGCCTGTGGGTGCTGACCGACGAGATCTACGAGCACCTCGTCTACGGCGACGCCTCCGCCGTGTCGCTGCCGGCGGTCCTGCCCGAGCTGCGCGACAAGTGCATCGTCGTCAACGGTGTCGCCAAGACGTACGCGATGACCGGCTGGCGCGTGGGGTGGATCATCGGCCCGAAGGACGTCGTCAAGGCCGCGACGAACCTTCAGTCGCACGCCACGTCCAACGTGTCCAACGTGGCCCAGGCCGCCGCGCTCGCCGCCGTCTCCGGCGACCTGGTCGCCGTGGCGAAGATGCGGGAGGCGTTCGACCGCCGCCGCAAGACCATCGTGCGGATGCTCAACGAGATCGACGGCGTGCTGTGCCCGGAGCCGGAGGGCGCGTTCTACGCCTACCCCTCGGTGAAGGCCCTGGTGGGCAAGGAGATCCGCGGCAGGCGTCCCAAGGACACGGTCGAGCTGGCCGCGCTGATCCTGGAGGAGGCCGAGGTCGCGGTCGTCCCGGGTGAGGCGTTCGGCACCCCGGGGTACCTGCGGCTGTCGTACGCGCTGGGTGACGAGGATCTCGTCGAGGGCGTCAGCCGGATCCAGAAGCTGCTGGCGGAGGCGCGGGACTGACGTCCCGGCCGTCGCGCTCGGCCCGGCCGGATGCGGCTGGGCTCACGGGGCATGCACCGGTTGCGGTGCGTGCCCCGTTTGTTTGTGCGAGCAAGACCTCGAAAGGGGAAACGGCTACCGGGACGGCTGAGGTGTACGGCAGGATCTTTGGATGGAGCGTGTACGTGATGTCTCTGAGCTGCCGAAAGCCCACCTGCACCTGCACTTCACCGGGTCCATGCGCCCCTCGACCGTGCTGGAACTGGCCGACAAGTACGGGGTGCGGCTGCCCGACGCGCTGAGCGAGGCGCTGACCAGCGGGGAACCGCCGAGCCTGCGGGCGACGGACGAGCGGGGCTGGTTCCGCTTCCAGCGGCTGTACGACGCGGCGCGCTCGTGCCTGCGGGAGCCGGAGGACATCCAGCGGCTGGTGCGCGAGGCCGCGGAGGAGGACCTGCGGGACGGGTCGGGGTGGCTGGAGATCCAGGTCGACCCGACGTCCTACGCGCCGCGGCTGGGCGGGCTGATCCCGGCGCTGGAGATCATCCTGGACGCGGTGGAGACGACGTCGCGGGAGACCGGGCTCGGGATGCGGGTCCTGGTGGCGGCGAACCGGATGAAGCACCCGCTGGACGCGCGCACGCTGGCCCGGCTGGCGGTGCGCTACGCGGACCAGGGCGTCGTCGGGTTCGGGCTCTCCAACGACGAGCGGCGGGGCATGGCCCGGGACTTCGACCGGGCGTTCGCGATCGCGCGGGAGGCCGGGCTGCTGTCCGCCCCGCACGGCGGCGAGCTGGCCGGTCCGTCGTCGGTGCGGGACTGCCTGGACGACCTGGGGGCGAGCCGGGTCGGGCACGGGGTCCGGGCGGCGGAGGATCCCCGGCTGCTGAAGCGGCTGGCCGACCGGGGGGTGACGTGCGAGGTGTGCCCGGCGTCGAACGTGGCGCTGGGGGTGTACGAGAAGCCGGAGGACGTGCCGCTGCGGACGTTGTTCGAGGCGGGTGTGCCGTTGGCGCTGGGCGCGGACGATCCGCTGCTGTTCGGCTCGCGCCTGGCGGCGCAGTACGAGATCGCGCGGCAGCACCACGGGTTCACGGACGCGGAGCTGGCGGAGGTGGCCCGGCAGTCCGTGCGGGGGTCGGCGGCGCCGGAGGACGTGAAGGCGAAGCTGCTGGCGGGGGTGGACGACTGGCTGGCCGGCTGACCGTGGCTTCGCCTGGCGCCGGTGGTGGGTCGGGGCCGCGCCGGGGGGTGTCCGTCCTCGGAACGGCGCGATGGGGTCTCACACCGACTCACTGCCCGTCGACGCGCCAACCAGCTGCGGGCGGACACCCCCCGACACGTCCCCTTGCGTCGTACCGCGGCTGTCCCGCCGCTGCGGGCATGCGTGCCGCTAGGGGCGGCACGGGTGGGCGCGGCGGCACCTCGCTACGCCGGGTTGCGGGCCTACCGGGCTTCAGCATCAACGCCGTGGTCGCCGCGACGCCGGGTTGCGGGCCCGCCGGGCCTCGGCATCGACGCCGCGCGCCTGCTGCGCCGGTCCCCTCCCCCCCGCGGGCATGCGTGCCGCTTAGGGCGATGGGGGTCCCCCCTGCTCGAGCGAAGCCGAGAGCTTGGGGGAGGGTGGGCGCGGCCTCACCCCGCAACGCCGGGCTGCGGACCCACCCGGCCTCGGTAGCAGCGCCCGGTGCCTACAGGCTGACTCCGACGGTCACCGGCTCGTTAACCAGGGTGATGCCGAACGCCTCGTGGACTCCGGCCACGACCTCGCGGGCCAGGGCCAGGAGGTCCTCGGTGGTCGCGCTGCCCCGGTTGGTGAGGGCCAGGGTGTGCTTCGTGGAGATGCGGGCCGGGCCCTCGCCGTAGCCCTTCGTGAAGCCGGCCTTGTCGATCAGCCAGGCGGCGGAGGTCTTGGTGCGTCCCTCACCGGCCGGGTAGGCGGGCGGCTCGGCCCCGTCGCCGAGCCGGTCGCGCACGCGGGCGCGGAACGTCTCGAAATCGGCGTCCGTGAGGATCGGGTTGGTGAAGAAGGAGCCCGCCGACCAGGTGTCGTGGTCCTCGGGGTCCAGGACCATGCCCTTGCCGGCGCGCAGCTTGAGCACCGTCTCACGGGCCTGCGCGAGGGGCACGCGGTCGCCCGGTTCCACCCCGAGGGCGCGGGCCGTCTCGGCGTAGCGGAGGGGGGCGGAGAGGCCCTCGGCGTCCTCCAAGGCGAAGCGGACGCGCAGGACGACGTAGTGCTCGGGATCGGACTTGAAGCGGCTGTGGCGGTAGGAGAAAGCGCACTCCTCGTTGGAGAGGGTGACCGTCTCGCCGGTGCGGCGGTCGTAGGCGACGACCTCGGTGATCGTGGCGGAGACCTCCTGCCCGTACGCCCCCACGTTCTGGATCGGCGTCGCACCGGCCGAGCCGGGGATGCCGGCCAGGCACTCGATGCCGGCCAGGCCCGCCTCCACCGTGCGGGCGACCGCGTCGGTCCACACCTCGCCGGCGGCCAGTTCCAGGGTGGTGCCGTCGAGGGAGAAGCCCTTCGTGGCGATGACGAGGGCGGTGCCGTCGAAGCCCTTGTCGCCGATGACCAGGTTCGACCCGCCGCCGATGACCAGCAGCGGGGTGCCCGTCTCGTCCGCTTCACGGACGACGGCGATCACTTCGTCGTCGGTGGTGGCGGTGACCAGCCGGGTCGCGGGGCCGCCCAGCCGGAAGGTGGTCAGGGGGGCGAGGGGGGCGTCGTGGAGTTCCTGCACGGGCCCAAGACTACGAGACGGCGCCGAGGGGATCGGCACGCGTGCGTGCGGCCCCGTTCCGCGGGGAACGGGGCCGCACGCACGCGTGGTGGTCGTCAGGGCAGCCGGCGGAGCGCCTCGGGCCAGGTGACGGGCAGGTCGTCGCTGTTCGCCTGCCAGGCGGTGAAGGCGGAGTCCTTCATCTGCGGGGCCAGGCCCTGGGAGGCCGGTCCGTGTGCGCCCGCGCGGGCGAAGGTGTGCAGGGCGTCCTTGGACTCCCAGGCCGACAGGGTCCAGAAGGTCCGCTTCAACGGCCTCGCCCGCAGGGTCGCCCCGTAGGCGCCGGGGCTGCGGCGGATCTGCCGCCACACGCCGGGCGTTCCGGCGAGGAACCTGAGCGCTCCCCACAGGGTGCGGGTCTCGAAGCGGGAGGCGAAGACGTACACCTCGGTGCCGGGTGGCGGGGGGTGCGGGACGGTCCAGGGAAGGGTCGGCATGGCCGCTTCTCCTTGTCGGGTCCGTGCGGGGTCAGTGGGAGGCCGTCTCGAGCACCGGTTCCGGTTCGGCCGGTGCGGCCTGCCGTTCGGTCCGGCGGCGGGTCGGGATCAGCAGGGCGGCGACACCTGCCAGGGCGACCACCGCGGAGCCGGTGACCAGGGCGGGGCGCATGCCGTCGACGAAGGTCTGGCCGGTCTCGTAGCCGCCCTGGGCCGCGAAGATCGAGGCCATCACGGCGACACCGAGCGCTCCGCCGACCTCCCGCATGGCGTTGTTGGCGCCGGAGGCGATGCCCTGCTCCTGCGGTCGGACGCTGGACATCACCAGGTGGGAGGCGGGGGCGAAGAACAGGGCCATGCCGACGCCGCTGATGATCAGGGCGGGCAGTTGCGCGGTGTAGGAGGCGTCCGTGGTGGCCACGACCGACATGTAGCCCAGGCCCAGAGCCTGGAGGAACAGGCCGGTGGCGACGACCGGGCGGCCGCCGATGCGGTCGGCCATGATGCCGGCGAGCGGGGCGACCAGCATCGGCATGCCGGTCCAGGGCAGCATCCTCAGACCCGCCTCGGTGGGCGAGTAGCCGAGGACGCCCTGCATGTACTGGCTGAGCAGGAAGATCGAGCCGAACATGCCGAGGAACATCAGCAGGCTCGCCGCGTTGATGCCGGAGAACGCCCGCGAGCGGAACAGCCGCATCGGCAGCATCGGGTTCTTGGCGCGCATGCTGTAGAGGACGAAGGCGACGAGCAGGGCTCCGCCCGCGACCAGCCCGGTCAGGACCAGGGACGAGGTCCAGCCGTCGGCGGGCCCCCGCACCAGGCCGTAGACGATGCCGAACAGGCCGCCGCTGGCGAGCAGGGTGCCCGGGACGTCGAGCGGGGCGCCGGTGCCGTGGGACTCGGCGAGGCGGAGGCGGGCCAGGGGAAGCAGGGCCAGGCCGAGCGGGACGTTCAGCCAGAAGATCCACTGCCAGGAGATGTGCTCGGTGAGGGTGCCGCCGACCAGTGGTCCGGAGGCGACGGCGAGGCCGTTGACGGCGCCCCATATGCCGTAAGCCATGCCGCGCTTGGCGGCGGGCACGGCGGCGGTCAGCAGGGTGAGCGTCAGCGGCATCATCACCGCCGCGCCCGCGCCCTGGACCGCGCGGGCGGCGATCAGGGAGTCGATGCCCGGTGCCATGGCGGCGGCGGCCGACGCGCCGGTGAAGACGGTGAGGCCGGCGATGAAGAGGCGCCTGCGGCCGAAGCGGTCACCGAGGGCCGCGCCGAACATCAGCAGGACGGCGAAGGTGAGCGTGTAGGCGCTCACGGTCCATTCCAGGTCGTGCAGTCCACCCCCGAGGTCCTCGCGGATGGAGGGCAGGGCGGTGGTGACGACGAGGTTGTCGAGGGCCGCCATGAATCCGGCGACGCTGGTGATGACGAGGGCCCAGCCGGCTCCCCCGCGACGTGCGGTCTGCTGTGACATCGCTCCCCCAAGAACGAATCGCGCGTTGATCAATTAGTTATTGATTACTAACTTTCGCGGTCACAGGAAGGCGCCGACTCCTCGCCCTTCCCGGTCAGTGCTCCGGCCGGCCCGTGGCGCGCACCGAGGGGTACATGCCCTCCCAGACGCGGTGCCCGGCCGGAAATCCCATGGCCACCAGGCAGTTGATGAGCATCCCGTACGCCATGAAGACCGTCGTCTCGCCGGCGTCCGCGCCGAGTGGCACGTGCACGGTGTCCCACAGCCGCATCCAGCCGTCGCGCACCGACTCACCGAACTCGTGGTCGCCCTCCTCCTCGGCGGCCTTCACGGCGACGTACATCTGCATCTGCATCATGAGCCGCTCGGGGCGCTCCTCGATGACCTTGGTGTACGCGTTGCCCATGGCGTGCAGGGCCTCTTCTCCGTGGAGACCCCGCGAGGCCTCCTCGAAGGTGCGGATGGTGTCCTCGATGCAGCGTTCGACCGCCGCGAGGAAGATCGCCTTCTTGCCCGGGAACAGCCGGAAGAGATAGGGCTGGGAGACGCCGACCCGCCGGGCGATCGCCTCGGTCGAGGTGCCGTGGTAGCCACCCCGGGCGAACTCGGTCGTCGCCGCCCGGATGACGCTCTCGCGCCGTTCTTCCGCACTCATCCTGGCCATGCATACGAAGTTAGTGCTCAATCACTAACCAAGTCAAGAGGAGGCGGCCGGTCGGTTGCGGCCCGGGAGGCGGCAGAGGGGCGCCCCTGGCGGAAAGCGCCCCTCACCTGCACTCTTCTGCGCTCAGGCCAGTCGTACGACCGCCCGGGACATGCCCAGGACCTTCTGCCCGGCGCTGGTCGCCGTCAGGTCGACGCGGACCGTGTTGTCGTCGAGCTTGGCCGCGACCTTGCCGTTGACCTCGATCTCGGCGCCGCGGTCGTCGTTCGGCACGACGACCGGCTTGGTGAAGCGCACGCCGTACTCGACGACCGCGCCCGGGTCGCCGGCCCAGTCCGTGACGACGCGGATCGCCTCGGCCATGGTGAACATGCCGTGCGCGATGACGTCCGGCAGGCCGACCTCCCGGGCGAACTTCTCGTTCCAGTGGATCGGGTTGAAGTCGCCGGAGGCACCCGCGTACTGCACGAGGGTGGCACGGGTCACGGGGAAGGTCCGGGCGGGCAGTTCGGTGCCGACCTCGACGTCGGACCAGGAGATCTTCGCCGTCATGGGATCGCTCACGCCTCCTCGGCCGCGCGGGCCACGAGCTTGGTCCAGGCGGTCACGACGTGCTCGCCGGCCTCGTCGTGGACCTCGCCGCGGATGTCCAGGATGTCGTTGCCCGCGAGGGACTTGATCGCCTCGATGGTCGAGGTGACCGTGAGCCGGTCCCCGGCGCGGACCGGGCGGCGGTAGGCGAACTTCTGGTCGCCGTGCACGACGCGGCTGTAATCCAGGCCGAGCTGCGGGTCCTGCACGACCTCGCCCGCGGCCTTGAAGGTGATCGCGAAGACGAAGGTCGGCGGGGCGATCACGTCCGGGTGGCCGAGCGCCTTGGCGGCCTCCGCGTCCGTGTACGCCGGGTTGGCGTCCCCGACCGCCTCGGCGAACTCACGGATCTTCTCGCGGCCCACCTCGTAGGGCGCTGTGGGCGGGTACGTCCGCCCCACGAAGGACTGGTCGAGCGCCATGGCCCGGTACCTCCTGGTTGCTCTGCTGACCGGTACGAGTCGTACAACGACGCGAGGCCGCCCCCGATCACTCGGGAACGGCCTCGTGTACGAGCCTGATTTATCGCGTTTCGCGGTGCGCGGTGTGCGCGTTGCAACGCGGGCAGTGCTTCTTCATCTCAAGACGGTCCGGGTTGTTACGCCGGTTCTTCTTGGTGATGTAGTTCCGCTCCTTGCACTCCACGCAGGCCAGCGTGATCTTCGGGCGGACGTCGGTGGCAGCCACGTGAGTGCTCCTTGACGAACGGATTGATGGTATTAACGCAGGAAAGAGTAGCCGATTGAAGGACCGACCCCGCAATCGGCTACTGTCAGTAGCGGTGACCGGACTTGAACCGGTGACACAGCGATTATGAGCCGCTTGCTCTACCGACTGAGCTACACCGCTGTGATGCGATCGGGCCCCGCCTTGCGACGGGAACCTCTCACACCAGAGCCCCAAAACGGAATCGAACCGTTGACCTTCTCCTTACCATGGAGACGCTCTGCCGACTGAGCTATTGGGGCGAGCGATGAAGACATTACACGGTCGCCCGCCGTTCGCCCAAATCCGTTTCGAGGCTTCCGCCCCCTGCACCCCGACCGCCCTCCCGGCGGCCCGGTGCGCGCCCGGATCCATGGCGGCAGACCGCACGGACCGGCCTGCCGAGGGCCCGGCGGACCACACCGGTACGACTATTGCGCTCCTCCCCGACACGGGCGGGAGGCCGCCCTAGGCTCGTCTCACTCTGCGTGATCACGCGTCCTCCCGCACGCAGCCCGAGCCCCTGGAGTGCGATGCCCGACAGCCGGCCGCAGCCGCCCCCTCCCCCGTCCTCCTCGCCCGGCCCGGCCGGTCCCGCGCCGCTGCTGCTGTGCGGGGCGCGGCTCACCGACGGCCGGACCGTGGACGTGCAGCTGGTCGGCGGGCGCATCGAGGCGGTCGGCACGGCGGGCAGCCTGCGGGCGGGCGGCGGCACACGCGCGTGCGGGGCCCGGGTGGACCTCGGCGGCTATCTGCTCCTGCCGGCCCCGGCCGAACCGCACGCCCACGCCGACACGGCCCTGTCGGCCGACAGCGAGGGCCCGGTCTCGTACGAACCCGAAGACGTCCAGCGCCGGGCCATCGAGGCCGCGCTGCTCCAGCTCGGGCACGGGGCGACGGCGGTGCGGGCGCACGTGCGCGTGGGGGACGTCCAGGGGCTGGGCTCGCTGGCGGCCGTGCTCCAGGCCGGCCGGGCACTGCGGGGGCTCGCGGAGCTGACGACCGTGGCGGTGCCCCGGGTGCTGACCGGCGTGGCCGGGGCCGACGGGCTGGCGGTGCTGCGGGACGCGGTGAAGATGGGCGCCTCGGTGGTGGGCGGCCGGCCCGACCTCGACCCCGATCCGACGGGCTACGTGGAGGCGGTCCTGGAGGTCGCCTCCGAACACGGCTGCCCGGTCGACCTGCACACGGACGCGGGTGACCCGGCCCGGCTGGCCCGGCTCGCCGCCATGGCGGGCGGGCTGCGCCCCGGCGTGACGCTCAGCCCCTGCGGTGACCTGGGGCGGCTGCCGTCCGAGGTGGCCTCGCGGACCGCCGACCAGCTGGCGGCGGCCGGCGTGACCGTGGTGTGCCTGCCGCAGGGCGGTTGCGGCGGTGTGGACCGCCGGGGCGCCGCGCCGGTGCGGCTGCTGCGGGCGGCCGGGGTGCGGGTCGCGGCCGGGAGCGGTGCCCTGCGGGACGTCTCGAACCCCGTGGGACGCGGCGACCCGCTGGAGGCGGCCTATCTGCTGGCCTCGCGCTACGGGCTGTCCCCGGAGGGGGCGTACGACGCGGTGAGTTCCTCGGCGCGGGCCGTGCTGGGGCTCCCCGAGGTGCGGGTGGAGGCCGGTTTCCCGGCCGAGTTGCTGGCGGTGCGCGGGGACCGCCTGGCCGGGGCGCTCTCGCTCGCGTACAGCCGTGTGGTCGTGCACCGGGGGCGTGTGGTGGCGCGTACCAGCGCGGTGCGGGAGTACTGCAGTTCCACCGGTTCCGTGGAACTGGGACTGCCGCGTCAGGGGCGGGGGGACGTGTCGTAGGGGGCGGGGCACGGGGGGACGAGGAAGCCCGGGGCGCGTGCGGGCGTGCGGGGGCTCGGGGGTGTGGAGGCGCGGGGGTGCGGTCAAGTCGTGCGGCGGACGGGGCTGTCCGGGCGTACGGTCGAAGACATGCGCATTGTCATCGCTGGTGGTCATGGTCAGATCGCGTTGCGGCTGGAGCGGTTGCTCGCCGCGCGCGGGGACGAGGTGGCGGGCATCATCCGCAAGGCCGAGCAGGCCGACGATCTGCGGCAGGCGGGTGCCGAACCGGTCGTGCTCGACCTGGAGTCGGCGTCCGTCGACGAGGTCGCCGAGCGGCTGCGGGGCGCCGACGCCGCGGTCTTCGCGGCCGGTGCGGGCCCCGGCAGCGGCGTGAACCGCAAGGGCACGGTCGACAAGGACGCGGCCGTCCTCTTCGCGGACGCGGCGGTGCAGGCGGGCGTTCGCCGGTTCGTGATCGTGTCGTCCATGGGGGCCGACCCGGATCACGCGGGCGACGAGATCTTCGACGTCTACCTGCGCGCCAAGGGCGAGGCGGACGCCCATGTGCGCGGCCTGGACGCCCTGGACTGGACGATCCTGCGCCCCGGCCGGCTCACGGACGACGCCGGTACCGGGCTGGTGCGGCTGGAGGCCCGCACGGGGCGGGGGCCGATCCCGCGCGACGACGTGGCCGCGGTGCTCGCGGAGCTGGTCGACACCCCGGCGACCGCCGGGCTGACCCTGGAGCTGATCAGCGGATCCGCGCCGGTGTCGGTGGCGGTCAAGTCGGTGGCGGGGAACTGACGGTTCGGGCGGGCGCGGCTGCTGCGGCGGGTGGCCGTCGCGACAGTCGCGGCCGCTGCGGCGGGTGACGCCTTCGCGCCGTCAGAACAGGGGCAGTTGGCCGGGAAAGTCCGGCACCACGTAACCGTCCAGGGACGGTTGCTCCGGGCCCGGGAGGGCCGGGCGGCGGGAGCCGGGGCACGAGGTGAGTTCGCCGTGCTCGCGCGCTCCGGGCGGGTCGTGGCGCGCGTACCGCCCGGCGACGACGGCGATCTCGCGGCGGCACTCGGGGCAGAACCTGCGGCGTGAGGACATGAGGCCAGTGTGCCGCGTGGCGGAGGGCGCTTCGCGGTGCACGCCGGAGGGCGCCTCGCGGTGCACGCCGAAGGGCGCTACGCGGTGCACGCCGGAGGGCGCCTCGTGGTGCGGGCCCCGCGCGACTCATCCAGTTGCTTAAGTCAATCAATAGGCTTAGCTTGTGCGGGTCACTGCTGCCCCCCTGCACGCTTATGGAGGCTCGGCCATGCCCTCAGCCCTGTCCCGCCCCGCCGAGGACGGGAGATCCGCCGCGCCGCGGGCCGACGCGGTCGTCGCGGCCCTGGCCTTCGGCGGGATCGTGGTCTCGCTGATGCAGACCCTGGTCATCCCGATCGTCCCCGACCTGCCCCGGCTGCTGAACGCCCCCGCGTCCGACACCGCGTGGGCCGTCACCGCCACGCTGCTCGCCGCCGCCGTCGCCACACCGGTGATCGGCCGGCTCGGCGACATGTACGGCAAGCGCCGGATGCTGCTGGTCAGCCTCGTCATGCTGGTGGCCGGATCGGTGACGGCCGCGCTCAGCGACTCGCTCGCGCCGATGGTCGTCGGCCGGGCACTGCAAGGGCTGGCGTCCGGCGTGATCCCGCTCGGCATCAGCATCATGCGCGACGAACTGCCCGCCGAACGGCTGGGCTCCGCAACGGCCCTGATGAGCGCCTCACTCGGTGTCGGCGGCGCTCTCGGGCTGCCCGCCGCCGCGCTGATCGCGGACAACTTCGACTGGCACGCGCTGTTCTGGGCCTCGGCCGCGCTGGGCGCGGTCGCCCTGGTGCTGGTGCCGGTCGTCGTGCCCGAGTCGCGGGTGCGCACCGGCGGCCGTTTCGACCTGGTCGGCGGCGTCGGCATGGCGGCCGGGCTGGTGTCCCTGCTGCTGGCCGTCTCCAAGGGCGCGGACTGGGGATGGAGCAGCGGCACCACGCTCGGGCTGTTCGCGACGGCCGTGGTCGTCCTGCTGGTCTGGGGCTGGTGGGAGCTGCGGGTCGAGGAACCGCTGGTCGACCTGCGGACCACCGCACGCCGTCAGGTCCTGGTCACCAACCTCGCCTCCATCGCCGTCGGGTTCGCCATGTTCGCGATGTCCCTGGTGATCCCGCAGCTCCTCCAGTTGCCCGAGGCGACCGGCTACGGGCTGGGCAGGTCACTGCTGGTGGCGGGGCTGACGATGGCGCCGTCGGGGCTGGTGATGATGGCCACGGCACCGGTGTCGGCCGCGCTGTCCAAGGCCAAGGGCCCCAAGAGCACGCTGATGGTGGGCGCCCTGATCGTGGCCGCGGGCTACGGGCTGAACATCGCTCTCATGTCCGAGCTGTGGCACTTCGTGCTCGTCACGTGTGTCATCGGAGCCGGTATCGGCTTCACCTACGGTGCGATGCCCGCGCTCATCATGGGCGCGGTGCCGGCCTCGGAGACGGGCGCCGCCAACAGCCTCAACACGCTGATGCGGTCCATCGGCACGTCGACGGCGAGCGCGGTGGCCGGGGTGATCCTCGCTCAGCTCACGACCCCCTTCGGAGCGGCCGTCCTGCCGTCCGAGAACGGCTTCAAGGTCGTCCTCGCCATCGGAGCGGGGGCCGCGCTGCTGGCGTTCGCCGTGGCCTCGTTCATTCCCCGCCAGCGGGTGGGGAGTTCGGGGGCGGCCGGCGCGCAGCAGGCGGCGGGCGGGACGCGGGCCGTACCGGAGGAACCGGCCAGGGACGGCGGGCGGGTCGGCGGGTGAGCCACGGCCGGTGACGGGTGGGGCGAGGAGCCGCTCGCCCCGCCCGGCGGTCGTGGTCCTCGCGTTGGGGCCGGCTCATGGCCGAGCCGGGCCGAACCACCGCAGCAACTGTTCCTCCAGCCCGAGTTGATCCTCACCGACCCAGGCCACATGGCCGTCCGGGCGCAACAGCACGGCGGGAACGTCGAGTTCCGCACCGCCGTCGACCACCTGGCCGACCCGGTCCGTCCAGCCCGCAGGGGACAGTTTGCCGCCGGTCCGGTCCAGCAGCAGTCCTCTGCCGTCGTGCATCCGCTCGTAGAGGCGGCCGTTGGCCAGCCGCACGTCCCGCAGCCGCCGGCCGAGCAGGTCGTGGCCCGCGCCGAAGTCGTAGCGGACGGAGATCGCCGCGATCTTCTCGATCAGGTGCCGGTTCACCGCCTCGAAGTCCATGAGTTCGGCCAGCAACCGGCGCACGGCCTGCGCGCCCGGCTCGGGTGCCAGCAATTGCATCTGCGCACGGGTGTTGTCCAGTACGGCGGCGGCCACGGGGTGGCGCTCCAGGTGGTAGCTGTCGAGCAATCCCTCCGGCGCCCATCCGCGTGCGTGTGCGGCGAGTTTCCAGCCGAGATTGAACGCGTCCTGCAGGCCGAGGTTGAGGCCCTGGCCGCCGGTCGGCGGATGGATGTGCGCGGCGTCGCCGGCCAGCAGGACACGGCCGGTGCGGTAGCGGTCGGCCAGCCTCGTCGCGTCGCCGAAGCGGGAGAGCCAGCGCGGTGCGTGCGCCCCGAAGTCGGTGCCGCCGTACGCCCGCAACTGCCGCCTGAACTCCTCCAGGGTAGGCGGAGCCGTACGGTCCTCGGCCACTCCCTCCGCCGGCACGATGACCCGGTACGTCCCCGTCCCGAGCGGCATGGCACCGAACCGGAACTGCGTCTTTCGGACCTCGGCCGTCACCGCCGCCACCTCCTCCGGCGACGCGGTCAGCTCCATCTCGCCCAGCAGCGTCTCGGTCCGGCTGGGCTCACCGGGGAAGCCGACGCCCAGCAGCTTGCGCACCGTGCTGCGGCCGCCGTCGCAGCCCACGAGCCAGCGTGAGCGCAGCCGTGCGCCGCCGGACAGTTCGGCCGTCACACCGTCCTCGTCCTGGCTCAGTCCGACCAGCTCGCAGGCGCGGCGGATCTCGGCACCGGCCCCGGCGGCGTGCTCGGTCAGCAGCCGCTCGGTGACGGTCTGCGGGATGCCGAGCATGTACCCGTGCGCGGTGTCCAGCCGCTGCGGCCACGGCTTGGTCAGACCGGCGAAGATGCCACCGTTCTCGATCTTCTTGCCCTGCGCCAGGAAACGCTCCAGCAGTCCGCGCTGGTCCAGGATCTCGATGCTGCGGACGTGCAGGCCGAGCGCGCGGGCCTGCCCGGTCGGCTCGGCCAGCCTCTCCAGCACCACGACGTCCAGTCCGTGCAGCCGCAGCTCCCCGGCCAGCAGCATGCCGGTCGGCCCCCCACCGACGATGATCACGTCGTACACGCGAACCCCCCTTTTCCGCCCATTCCTGCTTCAGGCCGAGGATTCTCCGACAACACGGGGGGCTTGCCGCAAGAGCCCCCTCGCGCTATACGTTGAGAGTGGCGAGGAGCAGGACTCCTCGCCTTTGCTGTGTCCGGTGCTCCCGGGGAACGTGGGCGCATGAGTGACGTAGGCCACACCAGCCTGCCGTGAGCGCAACACGAAGAAGCCCCTCCGGACTGAGTCCAGAGGGGCTTCCTCATGTGTGGCGGCGCCAGGATTCGAACCTGGGAAGGCTGAGCCGGCAGATTTACAGTCTGCTCCCTTTGGCCGCTCGGGCACACCGCCGGGGTTTGCTGCCCGTCGAGCCGCTTTCCGCGGCGCTCCGTGGCAACGACGTAAACAATACCCGATGCGGAGGGGTGCTTCGCCACCCGATTGATCTGCGCTCGGAGGGCCGGGGGTGGCTAGGCTTGTCCGGATGCGGCCCGGGCCCGGAACGGTTCCTGCCGCACCCCCCACACACGCCGTACGCACGACACGCACCCCGATACAAGGAGCCACAGGACATGGCCGACTCCAGTTTCGACATCGTCTCGAAGGTCGAGCGGCAGGAGGTCGACAACGCACTCAACCAGGCCGCCAAGGAGATCTCGCAGCGCTACGACTTCAAGGGCGTGGGTGCCTCGATCTCGTGGTCCGGCGAGAAGATCCTCATGGAGGCGAACTCCGAGGACCGGGTGAAGGCCATCCTCGACGTCTTCCAGTCCAAGCTGATCAAGCGGGGCATCTCGCTGAAGGCCCTGGACGCGGACGAGCCCCAGCTCTCCGGCAAGGAGTACAAGATCTTCGCGTCGATCAAGGAGGGCATCTCCCAGGAGAACGCGAAGAAGGTCGCGAAGACCATCCGTGACGAGGGCCCCAAGGGCGTGAAGGCGCAGGTGCAGGGCGAGGAGCTGCGGGTCAGCTCCAAGAGCCGTGACGACCTGCAGACCGTCATCAACCTGCTCAAGGGCAAGGACTACGACTTCGCGATGCAGTTCGTGAACTACCGGTAGGTCCGGCTGCCGGGCCGGCCCTCCGGCCCGGAAGCGGAGGAGCAAAGGGTGGGTGTCCGTTCCGGCGCCCACCCTTCCTGCTCCCGCGAACACGGCCACCCCGGTCGTCGGGCGCGGTGGGGGCCTGCCCCGGTCAGTCCCGGGAGTGACCGAACAGGAGGCGGTAGGCGATGAGCAGCACCAGCGATCCGCCGATCGCCGCGGCCCAGGTCGTGCCGTCGTAGAAGTCCTTGGTGATCGGATGGTCCATCCAGCGGGCCGATATCCAGCCGCCGATGAACGCGCCCGCTATGCCGATCAGGGTCGTGCCGATGAGACCGCCCGGGTCGCGGCCCGGCAGCAGGAACTTCGCGATGGCTCCGGCCAACAGTCCCAGGATGATCCAGCTGACGATGGTCATGCCGTGAACCTGCCCTTTCACGCTGTGCCCGCACGACCCCGGCTCCGTGAGCTTGCTCCCGGGCGGCCGGCTGTCTCGGGTGGTGCCACGGCGTCCGCGAGCGCGTCGTCGTTGCCGCGCGCGTTCATGCCGTCTTGACGGGGAGGACGTCCGCGGGACATCCACCGGTTGCGGTGGTCAGTAGGGTGCGACGCGTGACAGCCTCCGGTTCAGAACTGCGCCGCACCCTGGGTGTGGGCGACGCCGTGGTGGTCGGACTCGGTTCGATGGTGGGGGCGGGGATCTTCGCCGCCCTCGCGCCCGCGGCCCACGCGGCCGGGTCGGGGCTGCTCCTCGGGCTCGCCGTCGCCGCGGTGGTCGCCTACTGCAACGCCATGTCGTCGGCTCGCCTCGCCGCCCTCTACCCCGCGTCCGGTGGCACGTATGTGTACGGGCGCGAACGGCTCGGGCCGTTCTGGGGATATCTGGCGGGCTGGTCCTTCGTGGTCGGGAAGACGGCCTCCTGCGCGGCCATGGCGCTCACCGTGGGCGCGTACGTCTGGCCGGGGCAGGCGCACACGGTGGCCGTCGCCGCCGTGGTGGCGCTGACCGCGGTGAACTACGGAGGTCTGCAGAAGTCCGCGTGGCTCACGCGGGTGATCGTGGCGGTGGTCCTGGCCGTCCTCGCTTCCGTGGTGGTCGCGTGTCTGGTGTCGGGTGAGTCCGATGCCGCGCGGCTGCGCATCGGGGCGTCGGGTGGGGTGGACGGGGTGTTGCAGGCGGCCGGCCTGCTGTTCTTCGCGTTCGCGGGGTACGCCCGGATCGCGACCCTGGGCGAGGAGGTCCGTGACCCGGCACGGACCGTCCCCCGGGCGATTCCCTTGGCCCTGGGCATCGCGCTGGTCGTGTACGCGTGTGTGGCGGTGGCTGTCCTCTCGGTTCTAGGGGTCGGTGGGCTGGGGAGCGCGACGGCACCACTGGCGGACGCGGTGCGGGCCGCCGGTGTGCCGGGGCTCGTGCCGGTGGTGCGGGTCGGGGCCGCCGTGGCCGCGCTGGGTTCGCTGCTCGCGCTGATCCTGGGGGTGTCGAGGACCACGTTGGCCATGGCCAGGGACCGGCACCTGCCGGTGGCGCTGGCCGCGGTTCATCCCCGGTTCCGGGTGCCGCACCGGGCGGAGTTGGCGGTGGGCACGGTGGTCGCCCTGCTGGCCGCCACGGTGGACGTCAGAGGCGCGATCGGGTTCTCCTCCTTCGGTGTGCTCGCGTACTACGCCGTGGCCAACGCGTCGGCGTGGACGCTCGATTCGTCGTCGGTGGCGCGGGTGGTGCCGGCGGTGGGGCTGGTCGGGTGTGTGGTGCTGGCGTTTGCGCTGCCGGGCGGGTCCGTGGCCGTGGGTGCGGGCGTGCTGGCGGTGGGGGCCGTCGCGTACGGGGTGCGGCGGCGGTGGGGCGGGAACGGATCCGTGTCCGGGGCCGGCGGCGCGTGAAGCCGGGGGCCTCGCGTCGGCGGCGTCGGCGAGTCGTGCTTCCGCCCATGGGGTGAGCGGCTGCGTCGTCAACGGTGAGCGGGCCCCTGTGGCTGTATGAGGCCGGGTCTGTCAGTTGAGTCGTCGGTGGGCGTGGTGGTCGTCGGGCTCGGCGACTGCTCGATCGCGGTCATGGGTTCATCTTGCGGGCCGTCGGCGGAAGATGTGCGGGGCTGTGGACAACCCCCCGCCTGTGGACAACCTGCGTCTGTGGAGACCCTCCGCCCGTGAGGGCCGGGCCTGCGCCGCGGCGTCAGCGGGCTGCGAACGGCTCGTGCGTCCGCACGATGTCGCGGCCCAGCGGCAGCAGCGAGACCGGGATGAGCTTGAAGTTGGCCACGCCGAGCGGGATGCCGATGATCGTGGCGCACAGCGCGATGCCGGTGACGATGTGGCCGAGGGCGAGCCACCAGCCCGCGAGCACCAGCCACAGCACGTTGCCCACGCAGGACGGTGCGCCGGCGTCATGGCGCTCGACGGTCGTGTACCCGAAGGGCCACAGGGCGTAGACGCCGATGCGGAAGGCGGCCACGCCGAACGGGATGCCGATGATGGTGATGCACAGGAGCAGGCCCGCCGCCATGTAGGCGAGGAACAGCCAGAAGCCGCTCAGGACGAGCCATATGACGTTGAGTACGGTCCTCACTGGTTCCCACCTGCCATCTTCTCGAGCCGGGCGATGCGTTCCGCCATCGGCGGGTGTGTGGAGAACATCTTGGAAAGGCCCTGGCCGGGGCGGAACGGGTTCGCGATCATCATGTGGCTGGCCGTCTCGATGCGGGGCTCGGGGGGCAGCGGGAGCTGCTTCGTGCCCACTTCGAGCTTGCGCAGGGCGCTGGCCAGGGCGAGCGGGTCACCGGTGAGCTGGGCGCCCGAGGCGTCCGCCTGGTACTCCCGGGAGCGGCTGATGGCCAGTTGGATGACCGAGGCGGCGAGCGGACCCAGCAGCATGATCAGCAGCATGCCGATCAGCCCGGGGCCGTCGTCGTCGTCGGAGCGGCCGATCGGGATCAGCCAGGCGAAGTTGACCAGGAACATGATCACGGAGGCGAGGGCGCCGGCGACCGACGAGATGAGGATGTCGCGGTTGTAGACGTGGCTCAGTTCGTGGCCGATGACGCCGCGCAACTCGCGCTCGTCCAGCAGGCGCAGGATGCCGTCGGTGCAGCACACGGCGGCGTTGCGCGGGTTGCGGCCCGTGGCGAAGGCGTTGGGCGCCTCCGTCGGGGAGATGTACAGGCGCGGCATGGGCTGGCGGGCCTGGGTGGACAGCTCACGGACCATGCGGTAGAGCTGCGGGGCCTCGAACTCGCTGACGGGGCGGGCGCGCATCGCGCGCAGGGCCAGCTTGTCGCTGTTCCAGTACGCGTACGCGTTGGTGGCCAGTGCTACCAGGACGGCGATGACGAGCCCCATGCGGCCGAAGAAGCTGCCGATGACGATGATGAGTGCGGACAGTCCCCCCAGGAGGACTGCTGTCCTGAGCCCGTTGTGCCGGCGGTGCACGGTACGCCCTCCAAGTCGTGCGGCAGGGGAACCCTCGCTTGCGTCTGCGGTGCCACCGGTGCTGTGGTGTCACGTCCAGTGGACCCTCCCGTACTGGTCAACGCCAGGCGGGAGGCACTAGTTCCCTTGTGCGCGCGTGACCGGACGTGAGCCGTTCGGGTGACGGCCGCGCGTCCCGCCGCGCACGCGTGCGGGGGCGGGTTCCCCGCACGCGTGGGGTGAAAGCGCGGCCCGGGCGGCGGCCGGGCTCAGAAGAGGCCGGTGTCGGTGAAGCGCAGGACGAGCTGCGGCGCGCCGGAAAGGGCGATGCCGAGGACTCCGGTGACCGCGATCGCCGCCGTGAGCGGGGCGGGCACGCGCTGCTTCTCGGACGCACCCTCTGGGGCGCGGAACAGCAGGGCGGTCCACTGCAGGTAGTAGACCAGCGCGATGACGACGTTGACGGCCATGACCACGGCCAGCCAGCCGAGGCCGGCGTCGACGGCCGCGGAGAAGACGGTGACCTTGGCGAAGAGGCCGATGATGCCCGGGGGCAGCCCGGCCAGGCAGAGCAGGAAGAACGCCAGGAGGAGGGCCGACAGCGGGCTGGCCGCGTACAGGCCGCGGTAGTCGGCGACCCGGTTGAGCGTCCTGGTCCGGCCGACGAGTGCGGCGACGGCGAAGGCGCCCAGGTTCACGGCGCCGTACATCAGGGCGTAGGCGACGGTGGAGCCGATCGACTTCTCCGGGTCCTCGGAGTACGCGGCAGCCGCGATCGGCACCAGGAGGTAGCCGGCCTGGCCCACGGAGGACCAGGCGAGCAGGTGTACCGCGCTGTACGCGCGCGTGGTCTGCTGACGCAGGGCGCCGACGTTGCCCACGGTCATGGTGAGCGCGGCCAGGACCGCCAGGGCCGGGCCCCAGACGTCGGCGTAGGACGGGAGGGCGACGACTGTGACGAGGATCAGGCCGGTGAAGCCGACCGCCTTGCCGATGACCGACAGGTAGGCGGCGATCGGCAGGGGCGCGCCGACGTAGGTGTCGGGGACCCAGAAGTGGAAGGGCACGGCGGCCGTCTTGAAGGCGAAGCCGATCAGGGTGAGGACGACGCCGGTCTGGGCGAGCGTGTCGAGCCGGCCGTCGACGTGCTGGATGCGCTCGGCGATCCGGGTGAGGTGGAGGGTGCCCGTCGAGGCGTACAGGAAGCTCACGCCCATGAGGCTGACCGCGGTGGCGGTGACCGAGGACAGGAAGAACTTCAGGGCCGCCTCGGAGGACCTGCGGACGCCGTACTTCAGTCCGACCAGCGCGAAAGCGGGCAGGGAGGCGACTTCGAGGGCGACGATCAGGGTGGCGAGGTCGCGGGAGGCGGGCAAGAGGGCGGCACCGGCGGCGGAGGACAGCAGCAGGAACCAGTACTCCCCTTCGGGCAGGTCCTTGCGGGCGTCCTTCAGCGCGGTCACCGACAGCAGGGCGGCGAGGAGGGCGCCGCCGAGGACGAGGAACTGGATGACCAGGGTGAAGCGGTCGGCGGTGTAGCTGCAGACGGCGGCGTCGCCGTTGAGGCAGAAGGTGCTGCGGTCGCCGTCGAGGAGGGGCAGCAGCAGCGCGGTGGCGGCGGCGAGCCCGGCGACGGACGTCCAGCCGAGGATCGCCTTGCGGTGCTCGGGGACGAACAGGTCGGCGACCAGCACGACGAGTCCGACGACGGCCGCCAGGGTGGGCGGTGCGATGGCGAGCCAGTCGACGGACTGGACCAGGGAGGCGGCCAGGGGCTGGGCCGTGGAGCTCATCGGGTGCCTCCTGCGAGGAGCTGCTGGACGGCCGGGTCGCTCAGGCCGAGCAGGGCCTTGGGCCACAGGCCCGCGACGACGGTGAGGACGACGAGCGGGGTCCAGGCCGCGAACTCGTACGAGCGGACGTCGGTGAGGCGGGGCGCGTCCTGGGGCAGGGCGCCCATGCACACGCGCCGGACCACGGTCAGCAGGTATGCGGCCGTCAGCAGCGTGCCGAACGCGCCGATCGCCATGAAGGTGAGGAAGGCGGGGCGGCTGAGGCCCTCGGCGGGCTGGAACGCGCCGAACAGGGCCAGCATCTCGCCCCAGAATCCGGCCAGGCCCGGCAGGCCGAGGGAGGCGATCGCCGCGAAGGCCAGCAGGCCGCCGAGGCGCGGGGCCTTGCCGTAGAGGGCGGCGCCGGTCTCCTCGGCGAGGGTGTCCAGGTCGGTGGTGCCGGTGCGGTCCTTCAGGGCGCCGACCAGGAAGAACAGCAGGCCGGTGATGAGGCCGTGGGCGATGTTGGCGAAGAGCGCGCCGTTCACGCCGGTCGGCGTCATGGTGGCGATGCCGAGCAGGACGAATCCCATGTGGCCGACGGAGGAGTAGGCGATGAGGCGCTTCAGGTCGCCTTTCGCGCCCCGCTTGGCCAGGGCGAGGCAGGCCAGGGATCCGTAGATGATGCCGACGACCGCCAGGGCGGCGAGGTAGGGCGCGAAGGTGCGGAAACCGTCGGGCGCGACGGGCAGCAGGATCCGGACGAACCCGTACGTGCCCATCTTGAGCAGGACGCCGGCCAGCAGGACCGAGCCGACGGTCGGGGCCGCGGTGTGGGCGTCGGGCAGCCAGCTGTGCAGGGGCCACATCGGCGTCTTCACGGCGAGCCCGATCCCGATCGCCAGAACGGCGATGACCTGCACGGATGTGGTCAGCGACCGGCCGTTGTCAGTGGCGAGTGCCACCATGTCGAACGTGCCCGCCTTGATTCCGATCAGGAGCAGGCCGAGCAGCATGACCACGGAACCGAGCAGCGTGTACAGGATGAACCGCCACGCGGCCCGGCTCCGGTCCTCGCCGCCCCAGCGGGCGATGAGGAAGTACATCGGGATGAGGACCATCTCGAAGGCCAGGAAGAACAGCAGCAGGTCGAGGACGGCGAAGGTCGCGAGCGTGCCGGACTCGAGCACGAGCAGCAGGGCGACGAAGGCCTTCGGGGCCGGACCCGCCGGCATGTTGAAGTACGAGTAGAGCGCGCAGAGGAAGGTCAGCAGCGCGGTCAGGACCAGGAGGGGGAGGGAAATGCCGTCGACGCCGAGGTGGATGCGCACGTCGAGTGCGGGGATCCAGCTGATGTCAGTGCCGGCCTGCATCTTCGAGGGCTGGTCGTGGTCGAACCCGAGCGCGAGGACGATCGCCGCGAGGAGCACGGCGCCGGTGACGGTCACGCCGTGCCGGAGCACCGCCTGCTCGGGTGACTTCCCCTTCAGCCCGGGCGGGGCGGGCAGGAGAGCGGCGACGGCCCCGAGGAGCGGGCCGACGACGACGAACGCCAGAAGGAACTGCATCACGGACTCGCTGATATCGATCACGCCTGCTCACGCTCCCGTGGCGACGAGGACGGCGGCGACCGCGAGGACGACGGTGCCGGCGAGCAGCGCGCTCACATAGGTCTGGACGTTGCCGGTCTGGGCGCGCCGTACGGCGGCGCCGAGCCAGCCGGGCAGCGCACCCGCACCGCGCACATAGGTCTCGACGACCTCGCGGTCGAGGAACCGCACGAGGCTCGCTCCGGCCTGGACCGGGCGGACGAAGAGGGCCGCGTACACGGCGTCCAGGTGGAAGCCGGCGGCCGCGTGCCGGTGCAGGGGGCCGAGCAGGAGCCGTCCCGGGTCGGCGGGGTCGGGCGCCAGGGCGATGTCACCGTAGGCCGGCTCGTGGCTGGCGATGGCCTCGGCCTCGACCCGGGCGGCGTCGCCCCCGGGGTGGGCCGCGACGGCGCCGAGTGGGACACGGGCCCCACGTGCGGTGGTGTGCCGCCAGGCGGCGTAGGTGACGATGCCGCCGGCCAGGGCGACACCCGTGCCGAGTACGGAGGTCGTCAGGGTCGGGCCCAGGTCGCGGCCGTCGAACCAGTCGGGCAGCAGGCGGAACGCGAACCCGCCGAGAGCCAGGGACGGCACCGCGAGGACCCACAGCACGACGGTCATCGTCAGCGGCTGCCTGCCGTGGTCGGGGGCCTCGGCGCCCCGGCCGCGGAACGCCAGCAGCCACAGGCGGGTGGCGTAGGCGGCGGTGAGCACGGCCGTCAGCAGACCGGCGACGAGGACGATCCAGCCGGCCGCGGCGGGGGCGTGCTCGGTGTGTCCGGTGACGACGTGCTCGGCGACGCCGAGGACGGCCTCCTTGGAGAAGAAGCCGCTGAACGGCGGGATCGCGGCGAGGGCGAGCAGCGCCACGGTCATCGTCCAGTAGGCGTCGGGGACGCGGTCGCGCAGCCCGCCCATGCGGGACATGGCGGCCAGCGAGTTGGTGCCGGCGGCGTGGATGATCACGCCGGCCGCGAGGAACAGCAGCGCCTTGAAGGCGCCGTGGGACAGGAGGTGGAAGACGGCGGCACCGCGGTCGCCGACGGCGAGGGCGCCGGTCATGTAACCGAGCTGCCCGATCGTCGAGTAGGCGAGGACGCGCTTGATGTCGTCCTGGGCGAGCGCGGCGAGCGCCGAGCCGGCCATCGTGACGGCGGCCATGACGGCCATGACCACCATCGCGGCCTGTGAGGCCTCGAAGACCGGGAGGAGACGGGCGATGAAGTAGACACCGGCGGCGACCATCGTCGCGGCGTGGATCAGCGCGGAGACGGGGGTCGGGCCCGCCATCGCGTCGGGGAGCCACGTGTGCAGCGGGAACTGCGCCGACTTGCCCGCCACGCCCGCCAGGAGCAGCAGGGCGATCACGGTCGGGTGGTCCAGTCCGCCGCTCGCGACGGTGCCCAGGATGCGGGTGACGCGGAAGGAGCCCGCGTCGGTGGCCAGGGCGAACAGGCCGATCAAGAAGGGGACGTCGCCGAGCTTGGTGACCAGGAAGGCCTTGAGGGAGGCGGCGCGGGCTTCCGGGGTCTCCCAGTAGTGGCCGACCAGGAAGTAGGAGCAGATGCCCATGACCTCCCAGCCGACCAGCAGGACCATCAGGTCGCCGGAGTAGACGACCAGCAGCATCGCGGAGGTGAACAGCGAGACCAGGGCGGCGTAGGAGGGGTAGCGCGGGTCGTCGCGCAGGTAGCCCGTCGAGTAGATCTGCACACAGGAGGCGACCAGGCCGACCAGGACGGCGACGAGGGCGGCGAAGCCGTCGATGTGCAGGGCCATTTCGATCGGCACCGACCCGGTGGGGGTCAGTTCGGTGGCCGAGTCGACGGCGGCGCCACCGCTCTGGCGGGCGGCGACCAGCGCGGCGAGCACCAGGGAGGTGAGGGTCGGCAGGACGGCGAGCGGGCGGGTGAAGCCGGGGGCCGTGCGGCCCAGCAGCAGGCCGGCGACGGCCCCGAGGAAGGGCAGGAGGGGGACGAGGACGGCGAGGGTGGTCGTGGTCACGCGGTGGCCTCTGCCTTCCGGGCCTCGTCGGCCGGGCCGGCCGTGCGGGTGTCGTGGCCGGGTCCGTCCGGGCCGTCGGGGTCGTGCAGCTCGGCGGTGTCGCGGAGCTTGTCGATGTCCGCGGTGCCGCGGTTGCGGTGGACGGCGAGGACGATCGCCAGTCCGATGCCGATCTCGGCGGCGGCGATGGCGATGGTGAACAGGGTCAGGGCCTGGCCGGAGTGCAGGGTCTCCTCGGCGGTCCTGCTCAACCAGACGTCGAAGGCGACGAGGTTCAGGTTGACGGCGTTGAGCATCAGCTCGACCGACATCAGGACGAGGATCGCGTTGCGGCGGGCCAGGACGCCGTACAGGCCGGTGCAGAAGAGGAGGGCGGAGAGCACGGCGGGATAGGCGAGGTGCATCAGCGGGTCCCTTCCGTGCCGCGGCGGGGGTTGTGGCCGGTGTCCGAGGAGGGCGCGTCGGTTCCGGTGGCCTTCTCCGGCCCAGTCGCCGTCCCGGTCTGCGTCGCTGTCCCGGCCTCCGCCGCCGTCCCGGCCTGGGTCGCCGTCCCGGCCTGGGTCGCCGTCCTGGCCTGGGTCGCCGTCCTGGCGGCCTCGGTGGTCGCCTCGGTGGTCGCCTCGGTGGTCGCCACGGTGGTCGCCGCGGCCTGGGTGGGGGCGCCGGCCCGGGGCGTCGCACCGGCCTTGGTGGCCGCGCCGGCCGTGGTGGCCGCCTCGGGCTTGGCCTTGCGGGAGAGGACGATCGCGCCGACGAGGGCGGCGAGGAGGAGGACGGAGAGGGCCTCGAAGGGGAGGACCCAGTTCTGGAAGAGGCCGGCGCCGGTGGCCTCGGTGGACCCGGCGGCGGGACCGTCCAGGTCGATCCAGGTCGTGCGGAAGGCGTCCACCACGACCCAGACCAGGGCGGCGGCCGCGGCGACGGCCACAGTGAGGGCGGCCCAGCGGTTGCCGGAGTCGGCGTCCGGTGATCGGCCGATGGGGGCCCTGGTGAGCATCAGGCCGAACAGGAGGAGGACGACGACGGAACCGACGTAGATGAGGACCTGCACCCAGGCGATGAACTCGGCGGTGAGCAGGAGGTACTCGACGGCGAGGCCGCCGAGGGCGACCACGAGCCACAGGGCGGCGTGCACGAGTTGCCGGGTGGTGACGGTGACGAGGGCGGCGCCGAAGGTGACCAGGCCGACGAGGAGGAAGGCGATCTCGACCCCGGTCGGGGACAGGAAGCCGCGGGTCTCGGCGGCGGCGGTCGCGGAGTGCGCCAGGAACTGGGCGGCGCTGGCGGAGACGGTCACGCGGTGCCCCCCTGTTCCGGTCCGGGCCGGTCGGAGTCCGGCCCGGGCTGGTCCACCTGCTGCTTGGAGTCGCCGTGGGCGCGGGTGGGCTGCTCGGCGGCGCGGGCCTGCTCGTCGGCGTGCGGTTCGGTGACGGGCGGGGCCTGCTGGGCGGCGAGCTTGTCGGCGGCCTTGCGGGCGGCGGCGATCTCCTTCGGTTCCTCCGCGCCAGGGTCGAGGGCCGGCGGGGCCGGGACGGTCCACATCCACTCGCGGAGCTTGTCGCGCTCGTGGGTGAGGTCACGGATGTCGGTCTCGGCGTACTCGAACTCCGGGGACCAGAACAGGGCGTCGAAAGGACACACCTCGATGCAGATACCGCAGTACATGCACAGGGAGAAGTCGATGGCGAAGCGGTCGAGGACGTTGCGGCTGCGTTCGCGGCCACCGGGGGCGGCGGGCGGCACCGTCTCCTTGTGGGAGTCGATGTAGATGCACCAGTCGGGGCACTCGCGGGCGCACAGCATGCAGACCGTGCAGTTCTCCTCGAACAGGCCGATCACACCGCGGGAGCGGGGCGGGAGGTCGGGCTGGACGTCCGGGTACTGCGCGGTGACGGACTTCTTCGTCATCGTGCGGAGGGTGACGGCCAGGCCCTTGGCCAGGCCACTTCCTGGAATGGGGGCCATGGTTACTGGATCACCACCTTGACGACGCCGGTGAGGGCGATCTGGGCGAGGGCGAGGGGGACGAGGAGGGTCCAGGAGAGCTTCTGGAGCTGGTCCTCGCGCAGGCGCGGGTAGGTGACGCGCAGCCAGATGACGAGGAAGGCGAGGACGGCGGTCTTGAGCAGGGTCCACACCCAGCCGAGGCCGTCGGCACCCCAGGGGCCGTGCCAGCCGCCCAGGAAGAGGACGGTGGTCAGACCGCACAGGACGACGATCCCCGCGTACTCGGCGAGGAGGAAGAGGGCGAAGCGGAGACCGGTGTACTCGGTGTAGGCACCGAAGATGATCTCCGAGTCGGCGACGGGCATGTCGAAGGGCGGGCGCTGGAGTTCGGCCAGTCCGGCGACGAAGAAGACGATCGCGCCGACGATCTGCCAGGGCAGCCACCACCACTCGAAGGCGTCGAGGATGCCGGGCAGGGAGACGGTGCCGGCGGCCATCGCCACCGAGGCGGCGGTCAGCAGCATCGGCAGTTCGTAGGCGAGGAGCTGGGCGGCGGTGCGCAGGCCGCCGAGGAGGGAGAACTTGTTGGCGGACGCCCAGCCGGCCATGAGCGAGCCGAGGACGCCGACGCCCATGACGGCCAGCACGAAGAAGACGCCCGCGTCGACGACCTGCCCGACGGCGCCCTCGCCCGGGCCGATCGGGATGGCGAGCAGGACGAGGAGGTAGGGCAGGAGGGCGACTGCGGGGGCCAGCTGGAAGATCCGGCGGTCGGCGCCCGCGGGGACGATGTCCTCCTTCTGCGCGAACTTCACGCCGTCGGCGATCAGCTGGGCCCAGCCGTGGAAGCCGCCGGCGTACATGGGGCCCAGGCGGCCCTGCATGTGGGCCATCACCTTGTGTTCGGTCTGACCGATGATCAGGGGGAAGGTAAGGAAGACGACGAAGACGATCAGGAGTCGCAGGATGACGTCGAGCACGTCGTTCACCGCGGGCCTCCTGGGGCTTCGGGACGGGGACGGGGACGGGGACGGGGACGGGATTCGGAAGCGGAGTCCGACTCGGGCTCGGAATCAGCCTCGGAGCCAGATCCAGCTTCGGATCCGGATCCGGATCCGGGCTCGGGCTCAGGCTCGGGCTGGGAATCGGTTCCGCTGGAGCTGACCGGGTCGTCGTGGCTGTCGGGCTCCTCGGCGGCCTTCGCGGACTCGCGCGGCTCGGTGGGCTGCGGCTGGTCCGTCGGGTGCGGGGCCTCCCCCGCCCCGTCCGACCGCTCGGGTGCGGGTTCGTCGAAGGCCGGGCGGGCGTGGTGCCAGGGGGCGTCCGTGCTGCGTGGAGTGCGGGCCGGGCTGCCGGGCGGGGTGGTCGTGCCGTTGTCCGCCTCGGGCTCGGTCGGCGGGGCGGAACGCTGGCTCGCGCTGCCCTCCGACGCGCCGCGCGCGCGGCGGGGCCCGGCGGAGGAGCCCGGCCGCGTGCGCTGCGACGCCGAACCCTCGCTCGCGCTGCGGGCGCGGCGCGGGCCCGTCGACGCGGCGGTGTGGCCTTCCGCGGCCTGGGCGGAGGGGCCTTCGCCGGTGGAGGCCGCCGATTCGGCTGCGCCCACCGCCTCGGCAGCACCCGCGGCGCCGGCAACCCGAGCTGCGGCTTCAGTCGCGGATGCGGCCTCGCCGGCGCCCGGCACCGCCGATGCGGCAGCCCCAGCACCCTCCACAGCCGCAGGACTTCCCGAAGCCCCAGCGCTTCCCGACGCCGTCGCCTGGCTCGCCGAGCCCTCCGAGGCCGAGCGCGTGCGCCGCACCGGGCGCTCGCCCGCGGCACGGGGCGTGCGGGCCGGGCGTTCGCCTGCCGCGCGGGCGCCCCGGGCCGGGCGGGCGGGGGCCGGGGGGAGCTGGCCCTTCAGGGGGCCCCACTCGTTCGGGTCGGGCACGCCGGGCGGGAGCATCTGGCGGCGCTTGGGGCCGCCGTGCTCGGACTCGCCGGGTTCCTTCGCGCCGGGCCAGGCCTTGGCGACGCGCGCGGCGAGGACGAAGTCCTTGCGCAGGGGATGGCCCTCGAAGGTGTCGGGCAGCAGCAGGTGGTCCAGCCCCGGGTGGCCCTCGAAGACGACGCCGAACATCTCGTGCGTCTCGCGCTCGTGCCAGCCCGCGCCGGCGTAGACGCCGATCGCCGAGGGCAGGGTGGGGGCCTCGTGCGGGACCGTCGTACGGAGCAGGAGGCGGCGGACCGGGGACAGCGCGGCGACGTGGGCCGTGACGCGGAAACCGGTGCCCGGTTCGTCCACGGCGCTCAGCCAGTCGAAGTAGGTGCAGCCCAGCCGGTCGCGGGCGGTCTCCAGGGCGGGGATCCAGGCGGCCGGGGGCACGTCGACCGTGAGGACCTCGTAGGACTCCTCGGCGGTGGCGTCCGGGCCGAAGAGTTCGACGGCGTCGGCGGGCAGCCAGCCGACCGCGGTCATCGGCCCTCCCCGGACGTCACGTCGCCCTCGGCACCCCGAGCGGCGGCGGAGTCGACGGCCGGATCGGTGGCCGGATCGGCGACCGGATCGGTGGCCGGATCGGTGGCCGGACCGGCCGCACCAGGCGGCCGCACCAGGCCGCTCTGCAGTGCCGCAGCCGACGGGCGGGCCGGGCCCGCCGGGCCGTCGCCGTACCGGTCCCCCAGCGACTCGCGAGCGATCTTCTCCTGGAGCTTGAGGATGCCCTGGAGGAGCGCCTCGGGCCGGGGCGGGCAGCCGGGGACGTAGACGTCGACGGGGATGATCTGGTCGACGCCCTTGGTGACGGCGTACGAATCCCAGTACGGGCCGCCGCAGTTGCTGCACGCGCCGAAGGAGATGACGTACTTCGGCTCGGGCATCTGCTCGTACAGGCGCTTCACGGCCGGGGCCATCTTGTCCGTGACGGTGCCGGAGACGACCATCAGGTCGGCCTGGCGCGGGCCCGGCGCGAAGGGGATGACGCCGAGGCGGATGAAGTCGTGGCGGGCCATCGACGCGGCGATGAACTCGATCGCGCAGCAGGCGAGGCCGAAGTTGAAGACCCAGAGCGAGTAGCGGCGGCCCCAGTTGAGGATCACCTTCATCGGCTCGGGTGCGAGACGCGCGAGGGTGCCCAGCCGCCGCGGCTCCGGCAGCGGTACGGGCTCGGGGGTCACGTCCATGCCAGGACGCCCTTCTTGTAGGCGTAGAGCAGGCCCACGGCCAGGAAGCCGAGGAAGACGAACATCTCGACCAGGGTCGCGGCGCCGTAGCCGGGGGCGGCGAAGACGGTCGCCCAGGGGAACAGGAAGATCGAGTCGACGGCGAAGATGACGTAGAGGAACGCGTAGACGTAGTAGCGGACCTGGGTGTGGGCCCACCCCTCGCCGACGGGGTCGACGCCGCACTCGTAGGTCAGGAGCTTCTCGGGGGTGGGGACCACGGGCCGCAGCAGGCGGCCGGCCCCGAAGGCGACGGCGACGAACAGGACGCCGACGACGGCGAGCAGGCCGACGACCGAGTAGGCCCGGAAGTAGTCCGCCGCGACGACGGTCGTGGTGACGACGGTCGGTTCCGGCACGTCCGTCCCTCGCTCCCTGAAACTCGCACTGGTTCCCTGACGATCCCGCGGTACCCCGGCGGGGGCCGGAGACACGGACGCCGTCGTTCGGCGATCTGTACGCACGGGAGTCTAGGCCCTGATAAGGGCAGGGTAAGCAGCCCGTCACCGCCGGGATCAAGGGGGTGGGGTTTTCCTCAGTGGATCCTGGCGGCCCACCTCATGGCGCGGCCGTCCGCCGCCCGGCAGGCTTACGCACATGACCGAACGCTTCCCGTCCCCCGGCGCGAAGGCGGCCGCGGGGGCAGCCGGACAGGACGGCCACCCGCCGCCGCCCCGCTTCGCCTACGACCGGCACACCTGGAAGGAGATCGCCCACCTCCTGGCGAACCTCCCGGTGTCGCTGCTCGGCTTCACCTACGTCGTGACCGTGCTGTTCACCGGATTCGGGCTGACCGTCACGGTGGTCGGCTTCCCGCTGCTGGCGGCCGGGCTGATCGGGGCGCGGCAGCTGGGCCGGCTGGAGCGGGCGCGGGCGCGGGCGCTGCTCGGGGTGCGGGTGGAGGAGCCGAGCCGGCTGCGGCTGCGCGGCGGGGGCGGATTCTTCCAGCGGCTGTGGATGCAGCTGAAGGACCCGGTGGGCTGGCGGACGGTGCTGTACGAGTTCATCCGGCTGCCGTGGGGGGTGCTGACCTTCGCGGTGACGACGGCCTCGCTGTTCGTGCTGTGGCCGGTGCTGCCGTTCATCGCGCGCGGGCTGGCCAACGCCGACCGGGCGATGGTGCGGGCGCTGCTGTCGCCCTCCGACGAGCTGGAGCGGCGGATCGCCGAACTGGAGTCGGACCGGGGGGTCGTGGTCGACACGGCGGCGGCCGACCTGCGGCGCATCGAGCGGGACCTGCACGACGGGGCGCAGGCCCGGCTGGTCAATCTGGCCATGGGCCTGGGCCTGGCGAAGGAGAAGGTGCTGGAGGACCCGGACGCCGCGGCGGCGATGGTCGAGGAGGCGCACGGCGAGGTGAAGCTGGCGTTGCAGGAGCTGCGGGACCTGGCCCGGGGCATCCACCCGGCGGTCCTCACCGACCGCGGCCTGGACGCGGCCCTGTCGTCGGTCGCCTCGCGCTGCACGGTCCCCGTGAAGGTCACGGTCGACCTGCCCGAGCGTCCGGCGGCCGCGATCGAGGGCATCGCCTACTTCACCGTCTCGGAGTTGCTGCAGAACGTCAGCAAGCACAGCCGGGCGAGGTCGGCCTCGGTCGAGGTGTGGCGCACGGACGACCGGCTGCTCATCCAGGTGTGGGACGACGGCCGCGGAGGCGCGAGCGTCGACGGCGGTACGGGGATGAAGGGCCTGGCGGACCGGCTGAACGCGGTCGACGGCCTGTTCGTCCTGGAGTCGCCCGAGGGCGGCCCGACGACGGTCACGGCGGAACTCCCGTGGCGCGAACGGGACGCCGCGGCCGCCGGAACCGGCCCCTCCCACTAGCCGCCCCCGTCTCCCTGCGGCCCCCTTCCACAGCCGCCCCGTCTCCCCGTCTCCCCGTGGCCCCGTGGCCCCGTGGCCCCGCCGGCTCCTGGCCGGCGGGGCCACGCGCATGCCGCGCCCGCCCGAGTGCGGCGGGGCGGGGTGGGGAAAACCCCCCGTCCAAGAGGCCGACGGCCTTCATGGTCCGCGGGTGCCGGGAGGAGGAGGGTGGAGATACGAGGGAACAGCCGCAGGACGAGGAGAAGGACGGCGCCGATGGCCACGGGATACGGACAGGGGTACGAACTCGACGGTGAGCCCGGGTTCCGCGGGAGCACCGGACGGGGGCACCGGCTGCCCGCCGCGCTGCGCGCGCCGGTCGAGGGTCGCACCTGGCGCGAGCTGGGCTACGTGCTGCTGGGCCTGCCGATCAGCATCCTGCTGTTCACCTACGCGGTCACTATGGTCTCGCTCGGGGCGGGCCTGCTGGTGACGTTCCTGGGCATCCCGGTGCTGGCGGCGGCGCTCGCCGGGTGCCGGGGCATCGGCACGGTGGAACGGGCCCGGGCGCGGTCGCTGCTGGGCCTGGAGGTGGCCGAGCCGGAGCCGCTGCGGGTGCGCAAGCAGGGCGCCATGGCCTGGATGGGGGCCGTCCTGAAGAGCGGCACCTCGTGGCGGGCGCTGCTGTACTCGGTGCTGCAACTTCCCTGGGCGATCTTCTCCTTCGTCGTCGCCGTGAACGTCTGGGTGCTGGGCTGGGGGCTGCTGACGTACCCGCTGTGGTTCTGGGTGTTCCCCATGTACGCCGGGCAGGACGGGATGCAGCTGTACGGGGACGAGACGCACCGGGTGTACCTCGACAACCCGTTCGAGATCACCGTGACGGCGCTGGTGGGGCTGCTGTTCACGATCGCCACGCCGTGGATCGTGCGGGCGCTGACGATGGTGGACCGGCTGATGGTGCACGGGCTGCTCGGTCCGTCGCGGCTGGTCTCGCGGGTGGTGGAGCTGGAGTCGGACCGCGGGGTCGTGGTCGACACGGCGGCGGCCGACCTGCGGCGCATCGAGCGGGACCTGCACGACGGGGCGCAGGCCCGCCTGGTGGCGCTGGCGATGGACCTGGGGCTGGCGAAGGAGAAGCTCCAGGAGGACCCGGACGCGGCCGCGCGCATGGTGGACGAGGCGCACGGCGAGGTGAAGACCGCGCTCCAGGAGCTGCGGGACCTGGCCCGGGGCATCCACCCGGCGGTGCTGACGGACCGGGGCCTGGACGCGGCGCTGTCGGCGGTGGCGTCCCGCTGCACGGTGCCGGTGCAGGTCGAGGTGGACCTGGCGGAGCGACCGGCACCGGCGATCGAGGGCATCGCCTACTTCACGGCGTCGGAGCTGCTCCAGAACGTCAGCAAGCACGCGCGGGCGACCTGGGCGGGCGTGGAGGTCTGGCGCACGGAGAACCGGCTGATGCTCCAGGTCGTGGACAACGGCGTGGGCGGCGCGGACGCGTCCGCGGGCTCCGGGCTGGCGGGCCTGGCCGAGCGGCTGGACGCGGTGGACGGCATCCTCGTCGTGGACTCCCCGGCCGGCGGTCCGACCCGGGTGACGGCGGAGCTGCCCTGGCGGGGCGCCCGGATCCGGTGACGCCGCAGGTGCGTCCGGTGGAACGCCGAGCACGCACCCCGGGCCCCGGGGCCCCGGCCCCGGCCCCGGCGGGCGACCCCGTCCGCCGACGGACAGCCCCGGCAGCGCCTGTCCCCTCCGGCCGGTGAGGGGGCGGGCGCGCCCCGGCGTCCGGCGCGGAGTGAGCCCCCGCAGGTTCTTCCCCCTGGCCTGCGAGCCCCCCCTGGCCTGCGAGCCTCCCCCGGCCTGCGGGACGCCGGCCCCGGCCTTCGAGTCTCCCCCGGCCTGCGGGACGTCGGCCCCGAGCGGTGATCCGCCGGGCCGGATGCCCGTCCCGTGTCCCATTCGGGCGCCGGTCCTGAAATGCTGGACCTGTCGCACGGGTGGGCGCGGGGCCGTCGGGGTCCGCGGACGGGCGGCGCCGGGCCAGGGGGGCCGAACATCGTGGAGGACAGGGTGCGGGTGGTCATCGCCGAGGATTCAGTGCTGCTGCGGGAGGGCCTGACCCGGCTGCTGACCGACCGCGGGCACGAGGTCGTCGCGGGCGTCGGGGACGGTGACGCGCTGGTCAAGACGATCACCGAGCTGGACGCGCAGGGCGACCTGCCGGACGTGGTCGTGGCGGACGTGCGGATGCCGCCGACGCACACCGACGAGGGGGTGCGGGCGGCGGTGCAGCTGCGCAAGGCCCACCCCGGGCTGGGTGTGCTCGTGCTGTCGCAGTACGTGGAGGAGCGGTATGCCACGGAGCTGCTCGCCGGGTCCAGCCGGGGCGTCGGCTACCTGCTGAAGGACCGGGTGGCGGAGGTACGGGAGTTCGTCGACGCCGTGGTGCGGGTGGCCGGGGGCGGTACGGCGCTGGACCCCGAGGTGGTGGCCCAGCTGCTGGGCCGCAGCCGCAAGCAGGACGTGCTGGCGGGGCTCACCCCGCGGGAGCGGGAGGTGCTGGGACTGATGGCCGAGGGCCGCACGAACTCGGCGATCGCCCGGCAGCTCGTGGTCAGCGACGGGGCGGTGGAGAAGCACGTCAGCAACATCTTCCTCAAGCTGGGGCTGTCCCCGAGCGACGGTGACCACCGCAGGGTGCTGGCCGTGCTGACGTACCTCAATTCGTGAAACTCCAGACATGAGAGTCGGAGTGCCCGATCGTCGCGAAGTCGCGTCCAACATGCGAATCACCCCAAGAAGGCGACCCTTGCGGTCGTAGGGTTGATCCAGGGAGGCCTGCGGGAAGGCCTGTCCGGGACAGCCGCCTCGAGGGAGGTCCAGTTCAGTGACCAGCCAGGTCAGTAGCCCAGCGGAGCAGGCCGACGAAGCAGTCCTAGGAGAGCAGCGCAGAGCGGTGGGGGCGAAGGACGTCCGTCGTCTGGAGCGGGTGGTCATCAGGTTCGCGGGTGACTCGGGTGACGGCATGCAGCTCACCGGTGACCGTTTCACGTCGGAGACGGCGTCGTTCGGCAATGATCTGTCGACGTTGCCGAACTTCCCGGCGGAGATCCGGGCGCCTGCCGGGACGCTGCCGGGTGTGTCGTCGTTCCAGTTGCATTTCGCCGATCACGACATCCTGACCCCCGGTGATGCGCCGAACGTGCTGGTGGCGATGAACCCGGCGGCGTTGAAGGCGAACCTGGGGGATCTGCCGCGGGGCGCGGAGATCATCGTGAACACCGACGAGTTCACCAAGCGGGCCATGCAGAAGGTCGGCTATGCGTCCTCGCCGTTGGAGGACGGGTCGCTGGACGGCTACAGCGTGCATCCGGTGCCGTTGACGACGTTGACGGTGGAGGCTTTGCGGGAGTTCGATCTGAGCCGCAAGGAGGCCGAGCGCAGCAAGAACATGTTCGCGCTGGGGCTGCTGAGCTGGATGTATCACCGGCCCACGGAGGGCACGGAGAGGTTCTTGCGGTCGAAGTTCGCGAAGAAGCCCGACATCGCCGCGGCGAACATCGCGGCGTTCCGGGCGGGCTGGAACTTCGGGGAGACGACGGAGGACTTCGCGGTCTCCTACGAGGTGGCTCCGGCGGCGACGGCGTTCCCGCCGGGTGTGTACCGCAACATCTCCGGGAACCTGGCCCTGTCCTACGGGCTGGTGGCGGCCAGCCGCCAGGCGGATCTGCCGCTGTATCTGGGGTCGTATCCGATCACGCCGGCCTCGGACATCCTGCACGAGTTGAGCCGGCACAAGAACTTCGGGGTGCGCACGTTCCAGGCCGAGGACGAGATCGCGGGGATCGGGGCGGCGCTGGGCGCGGCGTTCGGCGGGTCGCTGGCGGTGACGACGACGTCCGGTCCGGGGGTGGCGCTCAAGAGCGAGACGATCGGTCTGGCGGTGTCGCTGGAGCTGCCGCTGCTGATCGTGGACATTCAGCGCGGTGGGCCGTCGACGGGGTTGCCGACCAAGACCGAGCAGGCGGATCTGCTGCAGGCGATGTTCGGGCGCAACGGTGAGGCGCCGGTGCCGGTGGTGGCGCCGCGTACCCCGGCGGACTGTTTCGAGGCGGCGCTGGAGGCGGCGCGGATCGCGCTGACGTATCGCACGCCGGTGTTCTTGCTGTCCGACGGGTATCTGGCCAACGGCTCCGAGCCGTGGAGGGTCCCGGATCTGGAGGAACTGCCGGATCTGCGGGTGCAGTTCGCCCAGGGCCCCAACCACACGCTGGAGGACGGAGCGGAGGTGTTCTGGCCGTACAAGCGGGACCCGCAGACCCTGGCCCGGCCGTGGGCGGTCCCGGGCACGCCGGGGCTGGAGCACCGCATCGGCGGCATCGAGAAGCAGGACGGCACGGGCAACATCTCCTACGACCCGGCCAATCACGACTTCATGGTCCGCACCCGCCAGGCCAAGATCGACGGCATCGACGTGGCCGACCTCGAGGTCGACGACCCGGACGGCGCACGGACCCTGGTGCTGGGCTGGGGCTCCACCTACGGGCCGATCACCGCGGCGGTACGGCGGCTGCGCCGGGCCGGGGAGTCGGTCGCGCAGGCGCATCTGCGCCACCTGAACCCCTTCCCGCGGAATCTGGGCGCGGTGCTGGAGCGTTACGACAAGGTGGTGGTCCCCGAGATGAACCTCGGGCAGCTCGCCACGCTGATCCGGGCGAAGTACCTGGTCGACGCCCGCTCGTACAACCAGGTCAACGGCATGCCGTTCAAGGCGGAGCAGCTCGCCGCGGCGCTGAAGGAGGCCATCGATGGCTGAGACGTCCACGACAGGCACCCGCGCCGTCGAGGCGCTGTCCCTGGTCCCCAAGGCCGAGGGCAGGCAGTCGATGAAGGACTTCAAGTCCGATCAGGAAGTGCGCTGGTGCCCGGGCTGCGGCGACTACGCCATCCTCGCCGCGGTGCAGGGCTTCATGCCCGAGCTGGGGCTGGCGCGGGAGAACATCGTCTTCGTCTCGGGCATCGGCTGCTCCTCGCGCTTCCCGTACTACATGAACACCTACGGGATGCACTCCATCCACGGCCGTGCCCCGGCCATCGCCACGGGCCTGGCCAGCTCGCGGCGGGATTTGTCGGTGTGGGTGGTCACCGGTGACGGGGACGCGCTGTCCATCGGCGGCAACCACCTGATCCACGCCCTGCGGCGCAACGTCAACCTCAAGATCCTGCTGTTCAACAACCGCATCTACGGCCTGACCAAGGGCCAGTACTCCCCGACCTCCGAGGTCGGCAAGATCACCAAGTCGACGCCGATGGGCTCGCTGGATGCCCCGTTCAACCCGGTGTCGCTGGCGATCGGCGCGGAGGCCTCGTTCGTGGCCCGCACCGTCGACTCCGACCGCAAGCACCTCACCGAGGTGCTGCGCCAGGCCGCCGCCCACGAGGGCACCGCCCTGATCGAGATCTACCAGAACTGCAACATCTTCAACGACGGCGCCTTCGACGCCCTGAAGGACAAGCAGCAGGCCGAGGAGGCCGTGATCCGCCTGGAGCACGGACAGCCGATCCGCTTCGGCGCCGGCCAGGCCAAGGGCGTCGTGCGCGACCAGCTGACCGGGGACCTGACCGTCGTCACGGTGACGCCGGAGAACGAGGAGCGGATCCTCGTCCACGACGCCCACGCGGCCTCGCCGACCACGGCGTTCGCGCTGTCCCGGCTGGCCGACCCCGACACCCTGCACCACACCCCGATCGGTGTGTTCCGCTCGGTCGACCGGCCCGTCTACGACACGCAGATGGCCGACCAGCTGGACCAGGCCGTCGAGCAGCACGGCAAGGGCGATCTGGCGGCGCTGCTGGCGGGCGGCGACACCTGGACCGTCGTCGGCTGACCCTGCCGGGGAGCACTGCGGAGAGGCCCGGGACCGCTAGGAGGCGGCCCGGGCCTCGTCGTACGCCCGGCGCGCCCGTTCCACGTCGTCCATGCGGTGGTGGGTCCAGCTCGTCAGGGACCTGACCTGCTCGGCGGCCTCGCGTCCGAGGGCGGTGAGGGAGTAGTCGACGCGCGGGGGGATGACGGGGTGGGCGTCGCGGTGGACCAGCCCGTCCCGCTCCAGGGTCTGGAGCGTCTGCGCGAGCATCTTCTCGCTGACCGCGCGGCCCCCGGCGGTGCCGACGGCCCGGCGCAGCTCGCTGAACCGGTACGACCGCTCCAGGAGTGCGATCAGGACGAGCACGCCCCAGCGGCTGGTGACGTGTTCCAGGACGAGCCGGTGCGGGCACAGGGCCTCGTTCCGGCGATCACTTACCGACATGCCCGTACCTTACTTCAAAGTGGGTACTTTCGAAAGGTAAGCGCCAGTCGTAGGGTTAGTGACATCCCACCCCACAAGGAGAGTCACCCCATGAGCATCGTCGTCACCGGAGCCACCGGGCACCTCGGCCGCCTCGTCGTGGAACAGCTGCTGGAGAAGGTCCCCGCCGAGCGGATCACGGCCGTCGTACGCACCCCGGAGAAGGCCGCCGGCCTCGCGGAGCGCGGTGTGCGGATCGCCGTGGCCGACTACAACGACCCGGCGTCCTTCGACGGCCTGTTCGCGGCCGGCGACAAGGTGCTGCTGGTCTCGGGCAACGAGTTCGACAAGGGCCGGGTGCGGCAGCACACGGTCGTCATCGAGGCGGCCAGGGCGGCCGGTGTGTCCCTGCTCGCCTACACCAGCGCCCCCAGCAGCCTGACCGCCGCGCTCGCCGACGACCACCGGGGCACCGAGAAGGTCCTGGCGGACTCGGGCGTGCCCTACACGCTGCTGCGCAACGGCTGGTACCACGAGAACTACACCGAGAACCTCGCCCCGGTGCTGGCGCACGACGCGGTGGTCGCCGCCGCGGGTGACGGCAGGGTCTCCTCCGCCTCCCGTGCCGACTACGCCGCCGCGGCCGTCGCCGTGCTGACCGGCGAAGGGCACGAGAACACCGCGTACGAGCTGGGTGGCGACACCGCCTGGAGCTTCGCCGAGTACGCGGCCGAGCTGAGCCGGCAGACCGGGAAGGACATCGCGTACAACGCCGTCTCCCCCGAGGCGCTGGTCGCCCTTCTGACCGGCGCGGGCGTGCCCGAGCCCTTCGCGCAGATCCTCGCGGGCGTCGACGCCTCCATCGAGCGGGGCGAACTGGTCGTCCCCGGCGGCGACCTGTCCCGGCTGATCGACCGCCCGACCACGCCGCTCTCCGAGGCCCTCGCCACGGCCCTCGCAGGCTGACGACCGGGCTCGTCGCCCCCTGACGGACCCTGCGCCGCCGCACCCCCGGACTGTCATGACCGTATGCCGATACGGGCATGACAGCCGGGGGTGCCCGGCGTTACCGTCGTCCGCGGAGACAGGCAAGGCGCGAAGGAGGGGCCCGTGACCGGCAAGCCGAGGGGTGAGCGGCACATAGGACTGCTGAACGGCTTCGCGGCCTACGGGATGTGGGGCCTGGTGCCCCTGTTCTGGCCCCTGCTGAAGCCCGCCGGCGCGGTGGAGATCCTGGCCCACCGGATGGTGTGGTCCCTGGTCTTCGTCGGCGCCGCGCTGCTCGTGCTGCGCCGCTGGGCCTGGGCGGGCGAGCTGCTGCGGCAGCCGCGCAAGCTCGGGCTGGTCACGGTCGCGGCGGCGGTCATCACGATCAACTGGGGCCTGTACATCTGGTCCGTGAACTCCGGGCACGTCGTCGAGGCCTCCCTCGGGTACTTCATCAACCCGCTGGTCACCATCGCGATCGGCGTGCTGCTGCTGAAGGAGCGGCTGCGGCCGGTGCAGTGGGCGGCCGTCGGGACCGGCTGCGCCGCGGTGGTCGTCCTGACCGTCGGCTACGGGCGGCCCCCGTGGATCTCTCTGGCCCTGGCCTTCTCCTTCGCCACGTACGGCCTGGTGAAGAAGAAGGTGAACCTCGGCGGCGTGGAGTCGCTCGCCGCCGAGACCGCGATCCAGTTCCTGCCCGCGCTCGCCTTCCTCGTCTGGCTGGGCGCGCGGGGCGAGTCCACCTTCGCGGCCGAGGGCGCCGGGCACGCGGCGCTGCTGGCCTCGGCCGGCATCGTCACCGCGCTCCCGCTGGTCTGCTTCGGCGCGGCCGCCATCCGCATCCCCCTGTCCACCATCGGCCTGCTCCAGTACATGACGCCGGTGTTCCAGTTCCTGCTCGGCGTCCTCTACTTCCACGAGGAGATGCCGCCGGAGCGCTGGGCCGGGTTCACGCTGGTCTGGCTGGCGCTCGCGCTGCTCACCTGGGACGCGTTGCGCACCGCCCGCCGCGCCTCGCGGGCGCTCACCAGGGAGATCAAGGCGCCCAGCGTCACCAGGGCGACCGGCACCGACAGCGCCGCGCGGAAAGCCGAGAGCGTCTCCTCGGGGCCGGGCCCGGTGGACGCCAGGCCGTAGACGGCCGTCACCGCGGAGATGCCGATGGCGGAGCCGAACTGCGTCGCCGTGGTGAGCAGTCCGCCGGCCAGGCCCTGCTCCGACCCGCTCACCCCGTCCGTCGCGGCGATGGTCAGCGGGCCGTAGGCCAGGGCGAAGGCGAGGCCCGACAGGAAGAGCGTCGGGAACATCGTCGCGTAGGACCAGTCCATGCCGACCGGCAGGAACAGCGCGTAGGCGGCCACCGCCAGCACGAAGCCGCCGACGATCACGCGGGCGTTGCCGAAGCGGGCGACCAGCCGCGGGGTGAGCGTCGGGGCGAGGACGGCGTCGATGCCCATGACCAGCAGGGCGAGCGCGGTCTGCGTCGACGACCAGCCGCGCAGTTCCTGAAGGTAGAGCGTGACGACGAACTGGAAGCCGAAGAAGGCGCCGAGGAACAGCAGGGCCCCCAGGTCGGCCCGCACGACCGGGCCCTGGCGCAGGATGCCCAGGCGGACCAGCGGGTCGGGGCAGCGGCGTTCGACGGCGACGAAGGCGGCGGCCAGGAGCAGCGCCGTGAGGCCCGTGGCCAGGGTGAGCGGCCACTGGTGCAGTCCGTGCTCCAGGCGGACGACGGTGTAGGCGGCGAGCAGCATGGCGCCCGCCGCGGTCGCCGCGCCGGGCAGGTCGAAGGTGCGCCGGCGCGAGGGCGGGGCGTCGCGCCGGGGGATCAGGCGCACGGCGGCCGCTAGCAGGGCAGCGGCCAGCAGCACGGGCGCGAAGAACACCCAGCGCCAGCCCAGTTCGGTGAGCAGCCCGCCGATCACCAGGCCGAGGGAGAACCCGGCCGCGCCGGTCCCGGCGAAGATCAGCAGGGCCTTGTTGCGTGCGGGTCCCTCCTCGTAGGAGGTGGTGATCAGGGAGAGCGCGGCCGGGGTCATGAAGGCGGCGGCGACGCCCGTGACGAACCGGGCGACGATGAGCATCCAGCCCTCGGTGGCGAAGCCGCCCAGTCCCGAGAAGGCGAGGAAGACGGTCAGCCAGAGCAGGAACATCCGCCGCCGGCCGAGCAGGTCGGCGGCGCGGCCGCCGAGCAGGGTGAAGCCGGCGTAGCCGAGGACGTAGGCGGTCATCACCCAGGCCGCGGTGCCGGTGGTCAGGCCGAGGTCGGAGCGGACGGCCGGGACCGCCACCGCCATCATCGCGACGTCGATGCCTTCGAGGAAGATCGTTCCGCACAGGACGAGCAGCAGCGCCCAGGCACGCGTGCCCATGCATCCACACTCCCCCGCCGCGGACCGCCGGCGCAACCGAGATTCGCCGGCCGCGCGCACGGCACCGGGCATCGCGCACCGGGCATCGGGACTACGGCGTCGCGCACAGCGCATCGGGCACCGGGACTACGGCGTCGCGGGTCCCCGGCGGGCGCGGTGCGCGCGGACCTTCTCGCGGTTGCCGCAGTGCTCCATCGCGCACCAGCGGCGGCGGCCCGGGCGGGAGGTGTCGACGAAGAGCAGGTGGCAGTCGTGTGCGCCGCACTCGCGCACGCGGTCGGCGTGCTCTCCGGTGAACAGGGCGATCGCGTCCCGTGCGACGGTCGACAGCAGGCCGGTGCCGGTGGCACCCGGGGCCCAGGTGTGGCGGCCGTCCGGCGTCATGCGGGCGACGAGCGGGGCTTCGCCCGCCGCCGCGTTCACGGTGTCCACGTGGGTGCCGCGCGGCGGACGGCCGTGGGCGCGGTCCGCGGTGAGCAGGAACAGCGCGTCGCGCAGTGCGCGGGCGCGCCGGAGCTCCGCGGGGGAGACGGTGAGATCGAGTCCGTCGGGCAGCCTGCTGCGCTCCGCCCAGGCGACCAGGTCGGCGGGCTCGTGCAGCGCCTCCCAGCGGGTGAAGGCGCCGGGACCGCCGGTGGTCAGCAGTTCCAGGCACAGGGCGCCGGGGTCGAAGCGGTAGGGCTTGCCCCGGGCCGTGACCAGGGTCAGGCCGGGGGACGGATCCGGCGATCCGGCAGCGCGTTCGCTCACCCAACCAGTATAAGTGGTTACATGACGCAGACACCGCAGTCCCCGGCCCCCGTCCACTTCAAGGTCGTCATCGACGCCGGGGACCCGCAGGCGCAGGCCGACTTCTGGGCCGCCGCCCTGCACTACGAGGTCGAGGACAACAGCGCCCTCATCGAGAAGCTGCTCGGCTTCGGCGCCCTGCCCGAGGACGCCACGGTGTCCTTCCACGGCCGCCGCGCCTTCCGGGACCTGGTCGCCGTGCGCCACCCCGGGGATCCGGTCGAGGAGGAGAGCGGGACCGGGCTGGGGCGGCGGCTGCTGTTCCAGCGGGTGCCGGAGGCCAAGACGGTCAAGAACCGGCTCCACCTCGACCTGCACCCGGGCCACGGGCGGCGCGAGGAGGAGGTCGCGCGGCTGGAGGGGCTGGGCGCGCGCGTGCTGCGGAGGGTGGCGGAGCAGGGCGGCGAGTGGGTGCTCATGGCGGACCCGGAGGGGAACGAGTTCTGCGTCCAGTGACGCGCACCGGATGCCACAACCGTGTGGCCGATTACCGGTCTTGACGGAAAGTCAGTCCCAGCTTCACCATCTGGGCACCCCATTCACTCCGGGCTGCCCGTGGACACCCCACGGCTTCCCGACGGAATCCGGAGTCCCCACATGAAGCTCTCCGTTTCCGCGCGCACCGTCGCCGCGGGCGGCATGGCAACAGCCATGCTCCTGACCGGCGGTGCCGTGGCCGACGCCGCGTCCTCCGCTCCCTCCAGAGCGGCGGCCGCGCCGGACATACCGGTGGCGAACGTCAAGACGCACCTGTCCCAGTTGCAGTCCATAGCCACCGCCAACGGCGGCAACCGGGCGCACGGCCGGACCGGTTACAAGGCCTCGCTGGACTACGTGAAGGCCAAGCTGGACGCGGCCGGGTACACCACCACCATCCAGCAGTTCACCGCTAACAGCCGCACCGGCTACAACCTGATAGCCGACTGGCCCGGCGGTGACACGAGTCAGGTCGTGATGGCCGGCTCGCACCTCGACAGCGTCTCCTCCGGCCCCGGCATCAACGACAACGGTTCGGGCTCGGCCGCCGTGCTGGAGACCGCGCTCGCCGTGGCCCGGGCCCAGTACAAGCCCACCAAGCACCTGCGGTTCGCCTGGTGGGGCGCCGAGGAGCTCGGCCTCGTCGGCTCCCGCTACTACGTCAACCGGCTCACCACCGGCGACCGTTCACGGATCAGCGCCTACCTGAACTTCGACATGATCGGCTCCCCGAACCCGGGCTACTTCGTCTACGACGACGACCCGGCGATCGAGACGACCTTCAAGGACTACTTCACCGGCATCGGCGTCCCCACCGAGATCGAGACCGAGGGCGACGGCCGCTCCGACCACGCGCCCTTCAAGAGCGCGGGCGTGCCGGTGGGCGGGCTGTTCACCGGGGCGAGCCGGACGATGACGTCGGCGCAGGCGGCGAAGTGGGGCGGTACGGCGGGCCGGGCCTTCGACCGGTGCTACCACTCCTCCTGCGACACCACCGCCAACATCAACGACACCGCCCTGAACCGCAACAGCGACGCCCTCGCGTACGCGGTGTGGGAGCTGTCCGAGTAGCAGCCGCGGGCCGGTCCGCCTAGGCGCCGCCGGCGCGTGCGGTGAGTCGGCCCATGCGGGCACGGGCCGACTCCAGTTCCTCGATCTCCTCGGCGGCCGCACCGCCCTCGGCGGCGAGTTCGGTCCACAGGGCGATCAGTTCGTGCCCCAGCTCCAGCCCGGTCGCCGCGTCGCGCACCGCCCGCCAGGCGGTCGCGGCGCTGCGCACGTTGCCGTAGGCGCCCTCCGCGTCACCGGCGCGGCGCCGGGCACCGGCCAGGTCCAGCGACATCCGGAAGGCCCGGAGCGGATCGCCCGCCAAGTACGAGATGTAGGCACCGAGTTCGCGCAGCCGGAGCACCTCGGGGTGCTCCGGCCCGAGCGTGCCGGACGCCCGGGCGACGGTCTGCTCCGCCAGTTCCGCGGCCGCGTCGATCCGGCCCTCCTTCACCGCCTCGTTGATCCGCGCGACCGGCTCCGCGAGCACCGCGGGGGCGTTCGGGTCGCCCGGGGCGGTGAGGGGCTCGTCGCCGAGCACGGCCTCCGCGACGGCGTCGAACCCGCGCGGCGGGGTGGGCTTGGGGTCGGGATCGGCCGCCAGCAGGGCGGCTTCGGGCATCGGCTGGGGCCGCGGCGCCGGGGCGTCCTCGGGGACGGGCAGCGGCCTGGCCTCCATGGGCGGGGGCGGGCCGAAGGAGCCGGTCGGGGGCGCGACGGTGCCGGGGGCCGACGGCGGGGCCGGGGGCGCGTCCTGCGGTACGGCGCGCAGGGCGAAGGTCGGGACGGAGTCGCCGGCGGGCTGCGCCTCGGGCACGGCCCGCAGCGGGAAGGTCGGGGCGGCGCCCCGCTCCGGCGCGGCGCGCAGGACGTGGGTCGCGCTGTCCTCCCGCCCGGGCTGCCGCTCGGCGGTCGCATCGGCGGCACCTTGCGGCTCGGCGCCCCCGGAAAGGAGGCCCGGCCGCTCCGGCACACCGGAAACAGGACCCGGCCTCCCCGGCACACCGGAAACAGACCCCTGCCGCCCCGGCACCCCGGGCTCAGACGCCTGCGCCCCCGGCACCCCAGGACCAGACGCCGGCCGCCCCGGCACCAAGGGCTCAGACGCCGGCCGCTCCGGCACCCCGAGAACAGGACCCGGCCGCCCCGGCACCTCGGAACCAGACGCCTGCCGCCCCGGCACACCGGGAACAGGACCCGGCCGCCCCGGCACCCCGGAACCAGACCCCTGCCGCCCCGGCACACCGGAAACAGACGCCTGCCGCCCCGGCACCCCGGGGACGGGACCCGGCCGCTCCGGTGCCCTGGGGACGGGTTCGGCCGTGAAGTGGCTGGAGCCGTCCGGGTCCACGCGCAGCGGGACGACGTAGCCGATGCGCTCGTCGTCGACCGTGGCCAGCACGGGATGACCGGTGGCCAGGGCGATGTGGTGGAGCCGGTCGAGCACGGCCCGCTGGATCTCCTCGCCGGGGGCCGCGAAGACCGGGACCCCGCCGACCGACGCGCCGTCGGACGCCCCGCCCGGACCCGCCGGGGAGCCCGCCCCCGCCCGGGGGACGTGGACCTCGATCGGCGTCGCCGGGGCCGCCGCGCGCACGGCCTGCTTGTGTTCCCGCTTCTTCTCGCGGCTGAGTCGAGACATCGTCCCCTCACTCGGCGTCGTACACCTACTGTCGAGTGTGTCCGCTCGCCCACGCTTCTCACGTCACCGCGGTGTCACAGGCTCGTCCCAAGGACAACGCCTGCCGGAGGGGATCGTTCCGCGGGGCGCGGGCACCGAACACACGAGGGAGGAGAGGGGCATGCCCACAGGGCGACAGGGGCCGGAGATCTGGTTGCGCGGCCCGGTGACCGCGACCGGGCCGGGAGCGCCGCAGCCGGTGCACGACCGCGCCGCGCCGCGGAGCTTCTCCTGGGTCGGCACGCACGGCGGCGCGGGCGTCTCCACCCTCGCCGCGGTCTACGGCGGGTACGACAGCGGCCGCTCCTGGCCCGGGGCGGGCGCCCCGCGCTCGGTGCTGCTGGTCGCCCGGACGCACGCGGCCGGTCTGGGCTCGGCCGCCGCGGCGGTGGAGGCCTTCCGGCGCGGCCAGGCCCCGCCGGGTCTCGACCTCGACGCCGTCGTGCTCGTGGCCGACGCCCCGGGCCGGCTGCCGCGCCCGCTCGTCCAGCGCGTCAGATCCCTGGAGTCGGTGATCGACGTGTACCGCGTGCCGTGGGTGACGGCCTGGCGGCTCGGCGAGCCCGGCGGACCGCCCCGCGAGACCGAGGCCCTGGCCCGCCTGACCGGGGCGGCGCGCTGACGGACACCGGGCTGTCCGCCACCCGGATCGCGGCGGCCGTACACGCCCGGCGCCTGCGCGCCACCGACGTGGCCGCGGCGGCGCTGCGCCGGATCGCACGGGCCGATCCGGATCTGTGCGCGTTCCTGGAGGTGTGGCCCGAGGAGGCACTGCGCCGGGCGGCGGAGGTGGACGCGCTGCTGGACGAGGGCGGCGCCCCGGGCGGACGGCCCCTCCCCCTCGCGGGCGTCCCCGTCGCCGTGAAGGGCCGTCACGGACTGCGTGCCGCGGGGGCTTTGGTCGAGGCCGGGTGCGTGGTCGTGGGCGCGACCTCCGTGCCCGGGCCGGGGACGGCGTGGCAGACCTGGGGGCTCGGGGCCCGGGGGCGGACGGTGAATCCGTGGCGGGCCGACCGGACGCCGGGAGGTTCCTCGGCCGGGGCCGCCGCGGCGGTGGCGGCCGGTCTCGTGCCGCTGGCGACCGGCGCGGACGGGGCCGGGTCGGTGCGGATCCCGGCGGCGTGGTGCGGGGTGCTCGGGCTGAAGGCGACGAACGGACGACTGCCCTCCGCCGACCGTACGGGGCTCGCCGCCCCCGGCGTGCTCGCCCGGTCGGCGCGGGACGCGGAGCTGTGGTGGCGGGTGGTGTCGGGGGAGCCGCCGTCGCCCGCGGTGGCGCTGCCCGTCACCGCCGTCTGGTCTTCCGGCCTGGGTTTCGCCGCGCCCGACCCGGAGCCGGTGGCGCTGGCCCGGGCCGCGGTGGAGCGGCTCGTGGCGGCCGGGGTGGTCCGGCTCGTACGGCCGCGCGTGCCGGTGGAGCTCGCCGACCCGGGGCCGGCGTGGCTCGCGTTGCGGGCGGCGGGGGCCGGGCGGGCGGCGGGTGGTCCGGGGCCCGGGGCGGACGGGGCCCACCGCGTGCGGGCACGGAACGACCGGCGGCTGGCGGAGCTGTTCGACGGCGCACAGCTGCTGCTCACCCCCACCGCCCCCACGGCACCGCACGGCCACGAAGGCCCCGGTGACCGCTACTCCACCTCCCTCACCTGGGCGTTCAACCTCAGCGGGCATCCGGCGCTGAGCCTGCCGGCCGGGTTCGGCGGCGACGGCTGCCCGGCCGGGCTGCAGCTGGTGGCACCGCACGGGCGGGAGGCGCTGCTGCTGGCCGTGGCGCGGGAGGCGGAGGCCCGGGCCCGTCGCCGAGCCGGCCCCGGCGGACGGGACCCTGGCGGATTTACTTGCGTGCGCATATGATGCAAGCGCCTGTAATTGACCGACGCCCATCATTCAGGGGGAACAGCCATGACCCGCCGCTTCCTTTTCGTCCTGGGCAGCGCCCGCTCCGACGGGAACTCCGAGCTGCTGGCCCGCCGGGCCGCCGAGCAGCTGCCGGCCGACGCCGAACAGCAGTGGCTCGACCTGACCGCCCATCCGGTGCCGGACTTCGAGGACCTGCGGCACGACAGCGACCACGTCCGCCCGACCGAGGGCAATGTGGCGCTGCTGCTCGACGCCACGCTCGGGGCGACCGACATCGTGATCGTGTCGCCCCTGTACTGGTACTCGGTCTCCGCGCAGACCAAGCGCTACCTGGACTACTGGTCCGGCTGGCTGCGCACGCCCGGCCTGGACTTCAAGGAGACCCTGGCCGGACGGACGCTGTGGGGCGTCACCGCCCTCGCGCACGAGGAGCAGGTGGTGGCCGACCCGCTGATCGGGACGCTGCACAACTCGGCCGCGTACATGGGGATGCGGTTCGGCGGGGTGCTGCTCGGCAACGGCAGCAAGCCCGGTGACGTGCTCGCCGACACCGAGGCGCTGGCCCGGGCCAAGACGTTCTTCGCCCAGGAGGCTCCGCCCGCGCGGTTCCTGTACGAGAAGTGAGCGCCGGGGGCGCGGCCTGGTGCTCCCGCTCCCCCGGCGCGCCGGTGGGTCACTTCCCCGCGTCGGCCGCCTTCACGAGCGCATCCTTGGTGACCGCGCCGACGTAGAGCCGGCCGTCGTCGGTGACGAGGGCGTTGACCAGGCGGGTCGAGAAGACCGTGCCCGAGCCGAACCTGCCGGTCACCTTGTCGCCGAGCGAGTCGACGAAGTCACCGAGGGCGCCGCCGCCCGCCCCCGCGCCGGAGGGCACGCCCTCGCCGCCGGTGTCGAAGGTGGCGATGGCGTTCCAGCCCTCGCCGATGGTCTTCATGCCGTCGGGGCCCTCGCCGAGGTCCTTCCCGGGCTCCGGGGCGTGCCCGCCCTTGCGGGCGTGCTCCTCGGCGGCCTTGCCGAACTCCTTGCCGGCGTCCTTCTCCTCGGTGACCTTCGCACCCTTGGGCGGGGTGAAGTCGAAGGTGGAGGCGGCCGGCCTGGAGAAGTCGACCTTGGTGAAGCCGGCGTCCACGACGGCCGAACCGCCGCTCGCGGGAACCAGGGTGAACTTCAGCGGCATGCCGGTCTTCGCGTCCACCGCCACGGTGACGGCTCCGATCGTCGAACCGGACTGCTTCGGCTCGACGAGCAGCTTGTAGGCGTCGCGGCCGGCGACCCGCGCGGTGCCGTCCACCGTGACGGAGGTGGTGTCGTCGACGGCCTTCAGCACCTCCTCGGCGAAGTCCTTGGGCGTGGCGGGCGGTTGCTGCTTCTCCGCCTTCGGGCTCTGCGGACCGGTGCCGTGGTAGACCTCGCCGGACGTGCCGTCGTAGGCCCAGACGTCCTTGCCGTTGTGGATGACGCTGTACTCGGCGGCGTTCTCCACCAGGGACAGCTTCTGCCGGTCCGGGCCGTCGGCGGCGACGCGCAGGGTGTGCGTGCCGGAGGCCAGTTCGGTGAGCTTGGTGGTCGGGTCGGCGGAGGAGCCGTCGCCGCCGCCCGCGGCGCCGGAGAGCAGACCGGACTCCAGGCCGCCGAGGTTCGGCAGACCGAGGTCCGTGGTGATCTTCACCGTGCCGGACAGCTGCTCGACGTCCGACTTCGCGATCTTCTCGACGAGCTGCTGGGCGGTGATCTCCGGAAGGTCGGGGTCGCCGGAGTCGGCGAGCGCCGGGACCAGGCCGATCGTCGCGGCCGCCACCCCGATCACGGTGACCGGGACGACGTAGCGGGCGGCCTTGCGCCGCCGGGACTGCCGCTCGTCGGCCTCCCCGCCGGTCGTGCTGTCGTCGGATGCGTACGGTGCCATGTGTGCCCTACCTCCATGGTCGGCGGCGGCCGTCCGTGTCGTCCACGCACTCGTCCGTGAGCCGCCGTTCTCACCCGAACAGGTGAGGAGTGGTGTCTTCCGTGGTTCCCATCTGACCAAATCGGCCGGGCGGATACGTCAGACCGCGGGCTCAACTCCGCGTACTGCTGGGGTATGACACGCGGGGGCGGCTTCTCCCCCGACCCGTAGGGGTCGGGGGGAGGCGGGGCTAACCGGCGCGGTGCACCACGGCGTCGCACAGCTCCAGCAGCGCCGTCTTCGCGGCGCACTCGGGCAGCGGCGCCAGCGCCGAACGGGCGTCCTGGGCGTAGCGGACGGTGTCCTGGCGGGCCTGCTCCAGCGCCGGGTGGGCGCGCAGCAGCCGCAGGGCCTCGGCGTGCCGGGCGTCATCGGTGAGGTCGGAGTCGAGCAGCTCGCACAGGGCGACGTCCTCGGCGAGGCCGAGCCGGGCGGCCCGCTCGCGCAGCCGGAGCACCGGCAGGGTGGGGATGCCCTCGCGCAGGTCGGTGCCGGGGGTCTTGCCGGACTCGTGGGAGTCGGAGGCGATGTCCAGGACGTCGTCCGCGAGCTGGAAGGCGACGCCGAGCCGCTCGCCGTACTGCGTCAGCACGTGCACGACCGTCTCGTCGGCGCCGGACATCATCGCGCCGAAGCGGCAGGACACGGCGATCAGGGAGCCGGTCTTGCCGCCCAGCACGTCGAGGTAGTGCTCGACGGGGTCGCGGCCGTCCTGCGGTCCGGCGGTCTCCAGGATCTGCCCGGTCACCAGCCGTTCGAACGCCTCGGCCTGCACCCGCACGGCCTCCGGGCCGAGATCGGCCAGGATGTGCGAGGCGCGGGCGAAGAGGAAGTCGCCGGTGAGGACCGCGACGGAGTTGCCCCAGCGGGTGTTCGCGCTCTCGACGCCGCGGCGCACGGCGGCCTCGTCCATCACGTCGTCGTGGTACAGCGTGGCGAGGTGGGTGAGCTCGACGACGACCGCCGAGGGCACGATGCCCGGCGCGTGCCGGTCGCCGAACTGGGCGGCGAGCATCACCAGCAGCGGCCTGAACCGCTTGCCGCCGGCGCGCACCAGGTGCTGGGCGGCCTCCGTGATGAAGGGCACCTCGCTCTTGGTGGCCTCGAGCAAGCCTTCCTCGACAGCCGTCAGTCCGGCCTGGACATCGGCTTCCAGAGCCTGGTCCCGCACGCTCAGCCCGAACGGCCCGACGTCGGTCACGAGGGGTCTCCTGTCTGCTGGTGTCTGGCGGTGCTTACGCGGATTGTCGATAGGTCGCTGCCCTCACTCGAGTCAGCGTATCCGGTCACGTTTCGATCACCGCCAGCGCCCATGGTTACAGGCCGGGTGGTATCCGATCAGGACCGCGATGTTTTCGATCAGGTCATAAGAACAGACATTTATCGACTTACCCGGAGCAAGCGGCTCATGCCGGATTTGCCCTTCTGAGTATGCAAATCCTTGTTTGCGGAATTTGCTCCACGAGACGTGATCAGTGAGTTGGGTCACCCCCACCCTTTCACGCCCGACCTTGGAAGGCGACACGTACGGCCGCACCGGGAAAGCGAGTTGAGCCTTGGCGAACGCAAAGGATCAAGGTGCCCCATACCGGTCGACCAAGGTCAACAAGCGTCATATGTGACTCCCGTGCTTGTTCCCGACATGTGCTCTCGCATACGTTCCGGCCCTGTCCGGCGGACGCCGAATCCTGCCACCGCCCGGACACCCATCAACCGATCACTCACGCAGGGCAGGAGCGGGGGACCCAGGTAAGTCGCCGGTCCGCACAGCGGAACGGCTCGGGGTGAAGCCGCGCACGGCACACGGTGCCGTACGCGGCCGGGCACCTCCCGGCCCGAACCCGACAGCTCACCTCGCAGGCGCCGGAGAGGAACATCGCCATGCCCGGACGAGGCACGCACCGTCGCCCCCGAAGGAACCCGATCACCCGTGGTGTCGTCGCAGCCGGCACCGGCGGGGCGGCCCTGGCCCTCCCGCTCCTCGGCGCGGCCCACGCCGTCGCCGCCGAGCCGCAGAGCGCGCCCGCCGCGCACGTCCTGCCGCAGGCCGCCCAGCCCGCGAAGTCGCTCACGTACACCGTGACCAAGGGCGACACGCTCTACCGCATCGCCGACACGTACGACGTCCAGGGCGGCTGGAAGCAGCTGTACAAGGACAACCGCGCCGCCGTCGGCGACAACCCGAAGCTGATCCACCCCGGTCTGAAGCTGAAGGTGAAGGGCGCCGAGGCCGCCGCCCCGGAGAAGAAGGCGACCACGTCGCCGGCCCCGGCCGAGTCGGCCGCGAAGCCCGCCGCCCAGCCGGCCGCGAAGCCCGCCGGCGGCGTCGCCCAGGCCACCCAGGCCTCGACGAAGACCTACGCGGACAACCTGGACGGCTGGATCCGCGAGGCGCTGGACATCATGGCGCAGAAGGGGATCCCGGGCTCCTACGACGGCATCCACCGCAACATCATGCGCGAGTCGTCCGGCAACCCCCTGGCGATCAACAACTGGGACTCGAACGCGGTCGCGGGCACCCCGTCCAAGGGCCTGCTCCAGGTCATCGACCCGACCTTCGCCGCGTACCACGTGGACGGCACCCCCTTCGACCCGTACGACCCGGTCGCCAACATCACGGCGGCCTGCAACTACGCGGCCGACCGCTACGGCTCGATCGACAACGTCAACGGCCCGTACTGAGCCGCCTCGTCCAGCAGTCGCTCGAGGACGACGGCGATGCCGTCGTCCTCGTTCGACGCGGTGACCTCGTCGGCCACCGCCTTCAGCTCGGGATGGGCGTTGGCCATCGCCACCCCGCGGGCGGCCCAGTCGAACATCGGGATGTCGTTGGGCATGTCACCGAAGGCCAGGGTGTCCGCGGGCCGCAGCCCCAGGTGCTCGGCGGCCAGCGCCAGCCCCGTCGCCTTGGTCACCCCGCACGGCTGCAACTCCACCGTGCCCGGCCCGGACATCGTCACCGTCGCCAGTGAGCCGACCACCGACCGGGCCGTCGCCGCCAGTTCGTCGTCCGACAGGTAGGGATGGCGCAGCAGCACCTTGCTGATCGGCTCGCCCCACAGGTCGTCGCGCCGGTCGACCCGCACGGCGGGCAGGGTCGGGTGCGGCATGAGGTAGCCCGGCTCGATCAGCGTCAGGCCGTCCACGCCGTCCTGGTCGACCGCCGCGTACACCTGACCCACTTCGGCCTCGATCTTGCCGAGGGCCGTCTCCGCGAGTTCCCGGTCCAGCGTGATGGACCACAGCAGCCGGTCCGCGCCGGCGTCGTACACCTGCGCGCCCTGCCCGCACACCGCGAGCCCCGTGCAGCGCAGGTCGTCCAGGAGCGGCCGCACTCTCGGCGCCGGGCGGCCCGTCACCACGAGGTGCTGGGCGCCGGCGTCCGCCACCCGCGCGAGCACGGCGAGAGACCGGTCGGACAGGGTGTCGTCGCCGCGCAGCAACGTCCCGTCCAGATCAGTGGCGATGAGTGAATACGCGAGGGGTGCGGCCATGATCAGAGAATACGGACAGCGGGCCCCTTCGTTTCATCGCGCGGCGGACGCCGATTGCCCGGTTGAGGGCCTCTGCACCGGTTGGCAACAACTTGCTCCGCTACCTACCCGAGGGACCGTCCCGGGCGGTACCTTCCCTGTGTCCAGGGGGGACTTGATCGGGGGGTCGGGTTGAGCAGTGGACGCATTCGTGTGGCCGGGCCCGGGGAGCTCGGTGAAGAGGAACGGGAGCGCTGGCGTGCGCTGCGCGCCGCATCGGGGGCGCCGCGCAACCCCTTCATGGAACCGGAGTTCACCGAGGCCGTCGGCCGGGTGAGGCCACAGGCCCGCGTCGCCGTGGTGCGGGACGGGGCCGAACCGGTCGGCTTCCTGCCGTACGAGCGGGGCCCGTTGGGGCAGGGCCGGGCCATCGGGCTCGGTGTCTCCGACGCCCAGGGCGCCGTCCTGCGGCCGGGTCTGGCACTGGAGACGGGCGAACTGCTGCGGGCCTGCTCGCTGTCGAGTTTCGCCTTCGACAACCTGGAGGCGGGGCAGCGGCTGTTCGTCGGGCACGCGGCCGAGGAGCACGCCACGTTCGTCATCGACGTGGAGAAGGGCTACGAGACCTACGAGTCGGTGCTGCGCGGCCAGTCGCCGAAGTTCCTCAAGACGACCCTGGCCAAGGAGCGCCGGCTGGGCCGGCAGGTGGGCGCCCTGCGGTTCGTGTTCGACGAACGCGACCCGGCCGCGCTGCGCACGCTCATGGAGTGGAAGTCGGCGCAGTACCGCAGGACCGGCCGCCGGGACCGGTTCGCACAGGAGTGGATCACCCGGCTCGTCGGGCAGCTGGCCCGGACCCGGGCCGCGCAGTGCAGCGGCACGCTGTCCGTGCTGTACGCCGGTGAGCGGCCCGTCGCGGCGCACTTCGGACTGCGTTCGGCCTCGGTCCTGGCCTGCTGGTTCCCGGCCTACGACCCGGAGTTCGCCAGGTTCTCGCCCGGTCTGGTGCTGCATCTGCGCATGGCCGAGGCGGCGGCGGCCGAGGGCGTCACCACCCTCGACCTGGGGCGGGGCGCCGCCGAGTACAAGGACGCACTGAAGACGGGCGAACTGCCCGTGTACGAGGGCGCGGTGCTGCGGCCGGGGGCGGGCGCGGCACTGCACTGGCTGCGCCGTGAGCCGGTACGCCGCGCGCACGGCTTCGTCCGCGCCCGGCCGCGGCTGGCGGCACTGGCGGCACGGACCCTGAAGGGCGCGGCCCGGCTGCGCCGTACCTGACACGAGTGGGGGGGAGGGCGCATGGCCCGTACGGCACGTGCGCGGGTAGAGATACGGCGGTTCCTGGCCGTCGGGGCGGTGCAGGTCGCCGAGCTGGACCTGGGTGCCGAGGAGGCGGTGCTCGTCCCGGGTCCGGGCAGTGCGCCGGTGACGTCCGGCGAGGTGTTCGTGCTGGTGCGCAAGGGCGGCAGGCCCGTGGGCACGCTGCTCGCACGGGTACCCGAGGGGGCGGACCCGAAGGCCGTGCTGGCGGCCCGGGCGGCGGTGGAGTGCGCGGCGGCACCCGGCGAGGAGCCGGAGCGGCTCGGGGCGCCGCCGTCCACGAGCGTCGTGGTGGCCACGCGGGAACGCACCGGGCACCTGGCCAGGGCGCTGGACTCCCTGCTGGCGCAGGACCACCCGCGCTTCGAGATCGTCGTCGTCGACAACGCGCCCGTGACGGACGGGACGCGGGAGCTGATCGAGCGGAAGTACGCCGAGCGCGTGCGGTACGTCTGCGAGCCCGTTCCGGGGCTCGCAGCCGCGCACAACGCGGGGCTGGCCGCCGTGACGGGCGAGGTGGTGGCCTTCACCGACGACGACGTGGTCGCCGACCCGCGCTGGCTGACCGAGCTGACCGCGCCGTTCTCCGCGGACGCCCGGCTCGGCTGCGCCACCGGCCTGATCCTGCCCGCGCGGCTCACCACCCCGGCCCAGGTGCTGCTGGAGAGCCACGGCGGCTTCGCCAAGGGATTCACCCCGAGGACGTACGACCCGGCGAGGCCCCCGGGCGACGAGCCGCTGTTCCCGTTCACGGCGGGGCGGTTCGGCTCCGGCGCCAACATGGCGTTCCGGACCCGGGTGCTGCGCGAGGTGGGCGGTTTCGACCCGGCCACCGGGGCGGGGACGGCCGCCCGGGGCGGGGACGACCTGTACGGCTTCGTCCGCGTCCTGGCCCAGGGCCACCGGCTGCACTACACGCCGTACGCCCTGGTCTGGCACCACCACCGGGAGACCTGGCGGGACCTGGAGACCCAGGCCTACGGCTACGGGGCCGGGCTCACCGCCTACCTCACGGCGGTCCTGGTGAACCGGCCCGGGCTGCTGCCGGCGTTCCTCGCGCGGCTGCCGCGCGGCCTCGCCCACGCCCGCGCGCTGACGGCCGTCCGTGAGACGCCGGGCGGGGGCACACCGGGCGACCACGACGTGCGGACCCACCCCTGGCCGCGACGGCTGTCCCGGTTGCAGCGCCGGGGCATGCTCTACGGCCCGGTCGGCTACCTCAGGGCGCGGCGGGCGCTGCGGGCGGCGGCGCGGGGGGCGAGATGAGGACGGGCGGCGGGGACCGGACGGGACCGGGCACGGGGGACGGTACGGCGGACGGCACACGGGACGGGACGGGGGACGGCACGGCGGACGGGACGGGGGGCCGCGCGGTCGTCCCGGTGTTCCTCTACCACTGCGTCCGCGACGATCCGCCGGACTGGATCGCCGAGTTCACGGTGACGCCGAAGCAGTTCGCCGCGCATCTGGACGCGGTCGTGCGCAGCGGGCGCACGCCCGTCACGATCAGCGTGCTCGCCGACCACCTGGCCGGGCGGGCACCGCTGCCGCCGCGGCCCGTGCTGCTCACCTTCGACGACGGGTTCGCCGACCTGCCCGGCCCCACCGCCGAGGCGCTGGCCCGGCGGGACCTGCCCGCCACCGCCTACCTGACCACCGGCGCCCTCACCCCGGGCGGCCGCAGTCTGCTGCCGCCCGCCGCGATGATGACCCTGGACCGGGCAGTGGAGCTGGAACGTTCCGGCATGGAGATCGGCAGTCACACCGTCACGCACGCCCAGCTCGACACCCTGTCCGCGAAGGACCTGGCCTACGAACTGCGCACGTCCAAGGCGGTGCTGGAGGACGCCCTCGGGCACGAGGTGCGCCACCTCGCCTATCCGCACGGCTACAACAGCCCGCGCGTACGGGCCATGTCGGCCCGGGCGGGCTACGAGACGGCGACCGCCGTCCGGCACGCGCTCAGCTCCGAGCGCGACGAGACCCACCGCATCGCACGGCTCATCGTCCGGCGCTCCCACACCCTGGCCGACGTGGAGGGCTGGCTGGCGGGGTCGGGTGCGCGGATCGCCCCGTACCGGGACGGGCCGAGGACGATCGCCTGGCGCTGGTACCGGCGGGCCCGGGCGGCGGTGCGCGGTCCGGAGTTCGCGGGCTGACCGAGGCCTCATCGTGATGTGCGGGTGTACAACCCCGCGGGGGTGCCGGCCGTCTGTAAGGCGCCGGAGGACGAGCCTCCGGCGCCTTTCCGTACGGAGATCGGGGATCAGGTGGGGAAGCAGGTCTGGAGAGTCGCCGTGGCCGGCGGTGCCGCGGCGGTGTTCACGGCCGTGGCCGCGGTGCCGGCCGGGGCGGCCGAGGGTGGCGTCGCGTTCACCCGTGTCCAGGTGAACGACGGCAAGCCGATCGTGATCGGGACGTCGAAGGAGGTCGCGGTGCCCGCCTCCTTCCGGATGGCGACCACCCGGGCGTGGGAGTACCCGGCGGTGTACCTCTACCGCGACAACGGGGACGAGCTGTGGCACGCCATCGAGACCAGCGACTGCCACAGGGTGAGCGCGGGCGTCTGCGACTTCGACGAGACGATGTACTTCGACCCGAGCGTGTGGGACATGCGCAACAGCGAGGCCGGGGTGTGGAAGGTCGCGGCCCGGGTGCACTTCGACGGGGACGGCGGTGACACCGACCACGAGGACCTGACGGTCGAGGTCAAGCGCAACTCCCGACTGACCGTCAACGCCTCGCCCGAGCCGGTGGACAAGGGCCGGACCCTCACGGTCACCGGGAAGGTCACGCGGGCCGACTGGCAGACCAGGAAGTACGCCTCCTACGGGGGCCGCCTGGTCAGCCTGCAGTTCAAGCCGGCCGGCACCGCCTCCTACAGCACGGTGAAGAAGGTGACCGCCAACGGCTCGGGTGAGCTCAGGACGACCGTGAAGGCCTCCGCGACGGGTACCTGGCGCTGGGCGTACTACGGCAACACCACCACCGGGCCGTCCACGTCGTCCGGGGACAGCGTCGTGGTGCGGTAGCCGATCGCCGCCGGGGCGCCGGCTACCCGAGCGGCTGGTTGAGGTACGGGTCCGCGACCGCGGTGCGCAGGCTGTCCCAGGCCGCGTCATTGGCCAGGGCGAGGTCGCAGTGGGGCCCCGGGTCGCGGTAGTTCCACTGCAGGGCCGCCTTGACGCCGTCCAGTCGCTTCAGCACGGAGGGCACCTGCGCGTACCACTCGGCCTGCCGGTCCGGGCGGTCCGTGTCGGCGGCGGTGCCGAACTCGGAGAGCATCAGCGGCTTGTCGCCGGAGATGTGCTCGCGGATCCACGCGTGCGTGGCGTCCTGGGTCCGGGCGAAGCTGCGCCAGCCGGTGTCGTGGCAGCGGTAGTAGTTGTACTGGTTGTAGCCGACCCAGTCGACGTAGTCGTCGCCCGGGTACATCGCCTTCATCGTGTCGGCGTGGTCGAGGTAGCCGGTGGTGATCCACGTCCACACCACGTTGCGGACGCCCAGGTCCCGGAACCGGTCGTGGATGTGCCGCCAGGCGCGCACGAACTCCGCCGGGGTGCCGTTGGCGGGGGTGCGGGTGTCCATCTCCAGGTCGAAGGAGAGGAACACCTTCCTGCCGTAGTCCTTGACGCGCCGGGCCTGGACGTCGATGACCCGCTCGTCCAGTTCCCCGGCGGCGATCTGCCTCCACGTCGGCTGCTGCCTCCTCGTGCCGCCCCACCACTTGCTCTCCCAGGACAGCAGCAGCATGCGGTCCCGGCCGACCTGCCGCTCCTCCGGGGTGAGTAATTGGCCCTCGCGGCGGGCCCCCTCGGGCAGCGACATGTCGTGGTACGTGTACACGATGTCGAGCTTGCGGCCCACGCGGCGCTCGTAGGCGGCGACCTTCTCCGGCAGGTCGTCCCGCTCGTGCGGCACGAACGCGCCGAACCAGGCCCCGCAGGGCGGCTCCAGCAGGGCCGTCGGACGGCAGTCGGCCCGGGAACCGGTGGCTCCCGGCTCCGGACCCGACGCGTTGCGCAGCGCCAGGACGGCGACCAGGACGGCGCTCACCACCGTCGCGGACGTGAGCAGGAGCCGGCGCCGCTTCGAGGCGAACGGCCCGCCGGGGCGCCGCCCGGTGGAGCGCTCCGGGCGGTGCTGCCCGGCCCGGTCCGGGCCGCGGCGGAGGAAGGGGCGGGGACGGTCGAACCTCACTGGGCGGTACCCTCCGGTGTCGTCGGCGTCGTCCGCGCCCGCGGGGAGGCGCGCAGCGGCGGACAGAACGCGGCGATGGTGGTGAGCAGGGTCAGCGTCAGCAGCACGCGCTGCGCGCTGAAGGTGTGCGTGGCGATCAGGACGGTCGCGACGAGCATCACGGCCGCGACGGACACGAACAGGGCCAGCATCAGCCGCTCCAGCAGGTCGGAGCGGCGCGCGAACGTCGCCTCACGGCCGGCGGCCGGGCCTTCGGCGGGGTGGGCCGCCAGGGCGGGAGCGCACACCCGGACCAGGGCGGCGCCCGGTCCCGCCGCCAGGAAGAGCACGACGGCCGCGCCGCGCAGCGGTGATCCGCCGGGCAGGGCGAGCGCGGCGAGGGCCAGCCAGCCCCCGAACGGGGGCGCCGTCCGGGCCAGGAGTTCCCGCGGTGTCATCGCTGCGCTCCCCCTGACTGCTTCAGTGCGTAGAGCCACCCGGCGCCGTTCTCCGCCACGAGCTCGAACCGCGGCGAGGCCGCGACGGAGTCCCGGATGCGGTCCAGCTGCGCCTTCGTGAGCTGCCCGTTCATCTCGGAGTTGGCGTACTGCCCCTGGGTGAGCAGCAGGTAGGCGCGGGCCGGCCGCTCCACCCCGGCCATGTCGGTGGCGAGGGTCGCGGCGGGCCGGGCGACGATCCGGTCGACGTGGCTGCGCGCGTCGTCGAGGAACCAGTAGTGGTCGACGCTTCCGTAGGAGTCGTAGGCCAGCGGGTAGTTGCGGTTGGCGGCGACGACGAGGGAGCCCTCGGGCGCCCGGTCGAACAACTCCTGCACGAGGGACACCTCCTGCGGCGGGAAGTAGTTGATCCGGTCCTTGCCCGAGTAGGCGGGGACGAACGCCAGGGTCCCGGCCAGGAGCGCCCCCAGGGGCACCCAGGTGGCGGCCGCCCGGCGACGGGTCCCCGGGGAGGCGGGCCGGGCGTCGCCGGGCTCCCGGGACCCGCCGTCCGCGGACGGGGGGTGCGCCCCGGGCAGGATCGCCGCGGCGGCGAAGAAGGCGGCGCCGGGCAGCATGAACAGCAGGACGCGGAAGATCATCTCGCTGCCGTAGCTGCTCGCCGCGAACATCGGCAGCGGGGCCGCGGCGATCAGCAGCAGCGGCCGGGCCCGGTGGCGCAGCGCCCGCCGGCGCAGCACGCCGCAGGCCGCGAGCAGCAGCACCGAGCCGGACAGCAGCCGGGCCGCCCAGGAGGTGGCGACGGCCCCGGTGCCCGTCGGGGTGGCGCCGTAGCCGGTCTCGACGTTGGCGCCGACGTCCCCGACCGAGCGGATCATGTCGGGCATCGCGGCGGACAGGAACGGCAGCGCGGCCGTCAGGCACCAGGCCAGGAAGATCACGACGGTGGTGGCGAGCGGGACCCAGTCGCGGTGGCCGCGGCTGAGGCACAGGGCGAGCAGGCAGACGACCAGCATGCCCGGGGTGAGCTGGTGGGAGATGACGATGGCCGTGACCAGCAAGGTGACCAGCACCGTCCACACCGCGGGCCGCGGTCCGCCGCCCGCCGGGGTCCGGCCGAAGCGGCGCAGCACCACCGCCAGCACCCCCAGGTGCAGCGCGTAGGCCACCGACTGGGGCGAGAAGTAGTCCTGCCCGACCCAGTTGGCGACGTAGAACAGCCAGACCGCGGTCCAGATCAGCCGCCGGTCCCGGGTGAAGGTGCGGTAGATCAGCAGCAGCGGGAGCAGCAGCATCAGGCTGGAGACCAGCGGCCACCAGGCCATGAACAGCGTCGACGACTCCACGCCCAGCAGCCGCACCAGGGCGGCCTGGGCGGCGAAGAAGCCCGGCCACTGGTCGTAGACGGCCATGTCGCCGACCTGGTCGGCCGTCTGCAGGCCGCCCGCCGTCAGCAGGTGGTCGATGACCGCGTCGTGTTTCCACGCCCAGGCGTACAGCGGCGTCGGGTAGAGCACGGCCTGGGTGGCCCGCTCCATCACCAGCAGCGCCAGCACGTACGCCGCCGCCCAGGCCCCCGGGCGGCGCGGATCGCGGACCGTGAGGAAGAACCCGGCCGTGAGGACCGCCAGTCCGGCCCAGAACGCCGGGTGCAGTGCGCTGACCAGCCCGTAGTCGTCGAGCCGGGAGACGTCGGTGTGCCGCACGGCGTACGCCCAGAGCGCGAGCGCCACGAGCAGCGGGACGCCGGACCGGCCGAGGGCCCCGCGCCCCGGCAGGGCGGGAGGCAGGTCGGACAGGTCCGTCACGGGCTCGTGGACGGGGCCCGGCGACTCCGGGGAGACGGGGCCGGCCGCCTGCCCGGCGGTTCCCGGACGGCTGTCCGGGATGCCCGTGCCGGCCCGTGCGGGTGCGGGTTCCGGCGTGGATCTCTCCTTCGGAGTGGCTGGCGGACGCACGGTGGTTCCCCCCTGGCGGTTCGGCTCTGTTCGGCTCTGGCGTGATCAGTCGTGGCGGCCGGCCGGCGGTCTGTGCGCGGTGCGGCGGGACGCGGAGCGGATGAAGCGGACGGGGTCCCACGCGGGCGCGGCCCGGCGCAGGAGCGGCGGGAGCGGGGCGAGGGCGGCGAGGACGCACAGGGCGGCGAGCAGGAGCGGCGCGAGGGGCGCGAGCGCCTCACGCCACACCCAGCCGCCGACCGCCACGAGGTACAGCACTCCCCAGCGCCCCTGCCACGGCAGGCGTCCGGCCGCCCGGGCGAGCAGCGGCCACAGCGGCACGAGGCACAGCAGCAGGCAGACCGGCGGCGCCCAGCGCAGCAGCGGCCCGGGCCCGTCGAGTCCGAGCACGTCCGCCAGCGAGCCGGCCGCCCTCTCGTACCCCGCCCCGTCCACCGGCCGCGGGTGCCGCCCCAGGGCGACCGGTGCGGTGTGCAGGGCGAGCAGGACGGCGGCCAGGGCGGTGCCGGGCAGCCACGGGCCGGGCCGGGTGAGCAGGGTGACGGCGGCGGCGAACACCACGAGCAGCACGGCGCCCGCGGTGAGCGACGGCAGCGGCAGGCCGTGCAGCAACTGCCGTCCGGTCGGCGCCGTTTCGCTGGGGTGCGCGAGCCAGGGCAGGTCGCGCAGCGGCGCACAGAAGAAGATCACGGCGACGCCGAGCAGACTCCACAGGGCGCCGCGCAGCCGCCGCTCCCCCGGGTCCGCTCCCGCGGGCCGGTCCGCCGGGCCGGGTGAACGCCCCGTTCCCGCGGGCTCCGCGGGCGCATGGCCGCGCCGGGCGCTGCCCTCCGGCCGCACGACGAGAGCCATCGTGTCCGCCTGGAGGGCCTCGCGCTCGTACCCGGGGCGCCCGATGAAGAGGGCGACGGTGTCCTGGTCGCCGTCCGGCCGGTACGCGGCCCTGCGGGCCCAGGTCGTGCCGTACCCGGCGGTGGCGTTCAGCCTGGCCCAGCGCGTGCCGTAGGCGGGCTCGTCCGGGTCCGGGACGGCGGGCGGGCGGGATGCGGGCAGGCGGGGTGCGGGCGGGCCGGCGGCGGGGCGCAGGGCCGCACGCAGCCCGGCGGCGGACACGACGGCGATCAGCGTCATGCTCAGCAGCACCGCCCAGCCGGCGCCGGCGATCCCGGCCGGGGTGAAGAGCACGGCCGCACTGCCCAGCACCAGGGCACACATGGCCCCTTGGAGTGCGGCGAGCACGCCCGTGCGCCCTTGGACGCGCAGCACGCCGATGTACAGCTCCACCACGACCCGGGGCAGTGCGCCGAGGGCGAGCAGCCGCAGCACGGTCGAGCCGTGCTCGGCGTAGTCCGGGCTGAACGGCGTGAGGATGTACGGGGCGAACAGGACCAGGACCGCCACGACCGGGACCAGCAGCAGCGTCATGCGGCGCAGGGCGCCCCGCACGCCGTCGGCGAGCCGGCGCGGATCGTGCGAGGCGTGCGCGGTGAGCGAGGAGGCCATGTTGATGGCCATGAACTCCATCGTGCCGCCGACGGTGTACGCCACGTAGAAGTAGCCGTTCTCGGCGGCGCTGAAGCGGACCGCGACCATCACCGGCAGCAGGTTGATCATGGCGAGGCTGAACAGCGCGCCGAGGGAGTCCCCGGCCAGGAACCGGCCCATGTCCCGCAGCTTCGGCGGGTCCTTGTCGCGGTCGGCCCTGGCCTGCCGCGGGATGAGCCGGCGGAAGATCAGCCAGCCCAGGGGCAGCGTGGAGAAGGCGATGGCCACCGCCCAGGAGACGAAGATGCCGAGCACGGGCAGGGTGCCGGCGAAGACGGCAAGCAGGGCCAGCTTGCCGACGGAGAACACCGCGTTGCCCGCCGGCACCCACTCCGCCTTGCGCAGGCCGGTGAGGACGCCGTCCTGGAGGGTCAGCAGCGCCCAGGCCACGCACGCCGCGACGAACACCGCGCCCGCCAGGGGCGTGCCCAGCGGGGCGTAGGAGGCGCCCCACGCGTCCAGGGTGAGCAGGAAGACGGCGGCGGCGAGCGCGACGACCAGCGAGCTGGCCACGTAGGTGCCCCACACCAGCCGCCCGGTGTCCCGGCCGGCGCGCGGGACGAAGCGGACGACGGCGCCGATCATCGTGGTCGCGGTGATGCTGGCGAGCAGCCGCATCGCGGCGATGGCGGCCGAGCCCTGGCCGACCGCCTCCTCGGAGTAGTAGCGGGCCGCCACCAGCCAGAAGCCCAGCCCCAGGACGGCCGAGACGCCGGTGCTGAGCATGAGGAAGTAGGCGTTCTTGAACAGCGAGTCGTGGGTGTGCCCGCTGTCGGCAGGCGGCGGTCCGTCGCCGGCGCGCGCGGCGGCGGACTCGTGCACCTGGGTCTCAGCCACGGAACTACCCCAGCCCTCCCGCTGTCCGACCGCTCCCGGACAGGGCGTCCGGCAGGGCGGCCGGCCGGGCCCCGGACCGCTCCAGCACCTCGACGACCGTCCGCGCCCGCAGCGGGTCCACGGGCAGCGCGTGCCGCGCGAACCAGCGGGCCGCCTCGGGTGCCGGTGAGGGGTCGGTGAACTCCGCACCGGCGTAGTCGTCCAGCGGCGGGTCGTACAAGTAGCCGACGACGATGCCCCGTTGCGCCAGGGCCGCGATCGCCGCGTCCCGGTCCGCCACGAAGAGCGGCACCCGGAACAACGGCTGTGTCCCGTACGCGTCACGGGGTCTGGCCCACGGCGTGGCCAGCAGCAGCTCGGTGCCCGCGCGGCAGGCGTCCAGCACGCCGTCCAGCCGGGCCAGCCTGCGTTCGATACGGGCCAGGCGGAGCGGGCCGGACTCCAGGCGGTAGTCGTGCATGTCCACGCGCACCCAGGGGTGGTGGGCGTCGAGCCCGGGCGCGTGGGGGGCGGCGCGGGCGAGCAGGTCCGGGCGCAGCGGCATGCGGATCTCGTCCCGGTCGGCCAGTCCGAGCAGCCGCACCGCGGCCCACGCGGCCCGGCGCAGCCGCAGCCCCCGCACGGCCGCCTCGGCGTACGGCCGGACCAGGTAGGCCAGTTCGGCCAGCGGCCGGCCCGGCGCGAGCAGTCCCGCGCAGGTCTTGCGCACCGCCTCGCCGAGGCCCGGGTCGGCGAGCGAGAGCATGCCCCCGGCCTGGGCGCCCACGTGCTTGGACAGGCTGAACACCGAGGCCTCGCCCCACGCGCCGACGGGCCGGTCCCCCACCCTGCTGCCGATCGCGTGCGCACCGTCCTCGAACAGCGGGATGCCGAGGGCGTCGCACGTGCGCCGCAGCCGCGGCGCCGCGTCCGGGTTGCCGTACAGGTTCGTCGTCAGCACGGCCGACACCGAGCCCCACACCTCGTCCGGCACCGCGTCGACGTCGATGGACGCGTCGAACGGGTTCAACGGCGCCTGCACGGGACGCAGTCCGGCCGCGAGCACGACGAAGAAGATCACGTCGTCGTTGACCGGCGACATCAGCACCCGTCCGCCGGGCGGGCACCAGTGGCGCAGCGCCACGTACAACCCGAAACGGCACGACGGTACGTACACACATTCCCGGCCGAGCCGCGTGCGCATGGTGTCTTCCAGCCGCTCGAGCCGTGCACCATGCCGCAGCGAACCCGGACCGGCCTCCCCAATGGCCATCCGCCCCCCTGGTGTGCCGTCGGAACGCCCCCTCCCCGAGGCCTTCCGGCACCCGCCCAGAGTCGCCCTGTTCGCACCGCTCCGTCAAGATTGCGTCGCGTCCTGTGGATAACTTCCGGCACGTACGCATGTGGTGCCCCGTCCGGCGGGGCCGGGCGCACGCCACCTGCCCCCTTCGTCCCGTTCGTCGCGCGGGACCCTGCCCGGATCGGGTGCGTCGCACGTAACGTGTGGCAGGACCACGGACACGTGGCGACGACATGGCACACCCGAAAGCGAGGCAGCACCCGATGCCCCCCTTCGATGTCCCCGAGGGTGACCCCTTCGGCCCGCACAACCTGCCGTACGGCGTGTTCTCCCTCCCCGGTTCCGACGACCGGAGGGTGGGCGTCCGGCTGGGCGACCATGTGCTGGACGCGGGCGCCGCGGCCCATGCGCTCGGCTCCCCGTACGCCTCCCTGCTCGCGCAGCCGACGCTCAACGCGCTGCTGGCCGCCGGGCGCACCGCCTGGTCGGACGTGCGCCGGGCGCTCACCGCCTGGGTGACCGTGCCGTCCCACCGCGAGGCCGTCGAGGAGCTGTTCCACCCGCTGTCCTCGGTGACGCTGCACCTGCCCTTCGAGGTCGCGGACTACGTCGACTTCTACGCCTCGGAGAACCACGCCCGCAACGTGGGCCAGATCTTCCGGCCCGACGCGGAGGACTCCCTCACCCCCAACTGGAAGCACCTGCCGATCGGCTACCACGGCCGCTCCGGCACGGTCGTGGTCTCCGGCACGGAGGTCCAGCGCCCCTCGGGCCAGCGCAAGGCGCCCACCGACCCCGCGCCGGTGTTCGGCCCGTCGGTCCGCCTGGACATCGAGGCGGAGGTCGGCTTCGTCGTGGGCGTGCCGTCCCGCATGGGCGCACCGGTGGCCCTGGCCGACTTCCGCGAGCACGTCTTCGGGCTGTGCCTCCTCAACGACTGGTCCGCCCGCGACATCCAGGCCTGGGAGTACGTGCCCCTCGGCCCGTTCCTCGGCAAGTCCTTCGCCACGTCCGTGTCCGCGTGGATCACCCCGCTGGACGCCCTGGACGAGGCCCGGGTCGCACCCCCGGCCCGGACGCACGAGCTGCTGCCGTACCTGGACGACGCCGGCGAGGAGCCCGGCGGCTACGACCTGCGCATCAGCGTCGCGATCAACGGCCACGTCGTCTCCGAGCCGCCCTTCTCCACCATGTACTGGACGGCCGCCCAGCAGCTGGCCCACATGACGGTCAACGGCGCGTCCCTGCGCACCGGCGACCTCTACGGCTCCGGCACGGTCAGCGGCCGGGCCGAGCGGGAGCGCGGCTCCCTGCTGGAGCTGACGTGGAACGGCCGCGACCCGCTGGAACTGCCCGACGGCAAGCGGACGTTCCTGGAGGACGGCGACGTGGTCACCCTGACCGCCTGGGCCCCCGGCCCGGACGGCGTACGGGTGGGACTGGGCGAGGTGACGGGCCGGATCGTGACGGGCTGAAGCCGCCCCGGGGAAGCTGGAGCCGCCCCGGGGACGGGGCGGCCCTCGTCGTCCCCGAGCGGGGCATGCCCTCTCGTCCCCGGACGGCGCGGAGGGTTCTCGCGGGCGCGGACGGAGCGGAGCTGGCAGACGCGGACGGAGCGCGCTCGCATCCGCGTTCAGCCCCTGACGCACGCCGCCCCGCCCCGTCATACTGGGCGTCGGGCGGTGTGCGCGCCCGCGCGCGTGCACGGCGCGTCCGGTGCGCCCGTGGCGCCCACCGGTGTGCGCGGTCGCGTCACCGGCGGGCGAGGCGGCCGCACCACCCGCGCGCACGGCGACCGCCTCCCCCGCACGACCCGTAGCCGCCCCTTTTCCACCAGGAACCGGAGCCCGTGGCCATGACCGTCTGCCTGCTCCTGTTGAGCGTTGTCGCCGTGACGGCCGCCGTGCCCGTTCCCCGTGCGCTGACCCGGGCCTCGTGGCCGGAGCGGGAACCGGTCGTCGCGCTGTGGGTGTGGCAGTGCCTGGTCGCCACCGTCCTGCTGTGCTGCCTGACGGCGCTCTCCCTGGGGGCGGCCGCCGTGTTCGGCACGGTCCGGGCCCAGCTCTTCGCGCCGGCGCCGCCCGCGGTGACGGCGGCGTACGACCTGTCGGCCGCCCCGCCGTGGGCCGCCGCCCTCACCCTCCTGCTGGCCTGCGGGGCCGCCTGGACCACCGCGATGCTCGCGCGCGAACTCGTCGAGGCGCGCCGCCGCCGGTCCGTGGCCCGCGCCCATCTGCGCGAGCGCGCCCCCGACCTGCCGGCGGGTCTGCCCGCCACCCGCGGACCGCTGCTCGTTCTGGAGGACGAGTACCCGGACGCCTGGTGGATGCCCGGCAGTCCGCCCCAGCTGATCGTCACCACGGGGGCCCTGCACCGGCTCACCGGCCACCAGCTCGACGCCGTGCTCACCCACGAGCGCAACCACGCCCGGGCGCACCACGACTGGCTGCTGCACCTGTCCACCGCCCTCGCCACCGGCTTCCCGCGGATCCCGCTGTTCGCGCACTTCTGCGACCAGACGCACCGCCTGGTCGAACTCGCCGCCGACGACACGGCCTCGCGCCGCTGCGGCCACCTGACCACCGCGCTGGCCCTGATCGAGCTCAACCAGCACCGGGGCGTGCTGTCCTGCGCCTCCAGCCACCGACTGCTGGGCGAGCGGGTCGACCGGCTGCTGGAGCCGCCGCCGCGGCTGGACCGCCGGCACCGCGCCCTGACCACCACCACGGCCGCGCTCGTGCCGCTGCTGCCGCTGCTGATCGCGTTCGCCCCGGGGCTGACGGCCCTGTCCTAGCCCCGCTCGGGAAGGCGGCGGCCCCGGTTCCCGGCCGGTGGCGGTTCCGGCCACCGGGGAGCCGAAAAGGCCAGCTCAGCAGTCGAGCCGGTGGCCTGCGCGGTGGCGCAACATTGCCGCAACACCACTTTCCCTACCGGATGGGTAGGGTCCGATCCATGCCCAGTGACCGCATCCGAGACCACGCCGGACAGGGAGCCGCGACCACCGTCGCCGCCCACCGCGCGCGGCGACGGCTGCGCGCCGACCGGGCCCGGCAACTGGCCGACCTGCTGCGCAGGCAACTGCTCACCGGCGCCTTCCCCGACGGCGCCCTCCCCCACGAGTCGACCCTCGCCGCCGACTACGGCGCCGGCCGCAACACGGTCCGCGAGGCCCTCGACCTGCTGCGGGCCGAGGGCCTGGTGGAACGCCGGCCCGGTGTCGGCACCGTGGTCACGGCCCACAAGTACCCCCACGGCCTGGACCGCCTGATGGGCCTCGCGGAGACCCTGCGCGAGCACGGCCGGGTCACCAACGAGGTCCGCACGATGGGCCCCGCCCCGGCACCCGCGCCGGTCGCCGCCCGGCTCGACCTGGCACCCGGCACCGACGTCCTGTACATCGAACGCCTGCGCAGGCTGAACGGCCTGCCCCTGTCCCTCGACCTCACCTACGTCCCCCTCGACATCGGCGCCGGGCTGCTCGGCGCCGACCTCGAGAACACCGACGTCTTCCGGCTGCTGGAAGCCGTCACCGGCCGGCGCCTCGGCCACGCCGAGATCACCCTCGAAGCGGTCAGCGCGGACACCCACTCGGCCGCCGTGCTGGAGGCCCCGCACGGCGCCGCCGTCCTGATGCTGGAGCGCCTCACCCACCTCGAGGACGGCCGCCCGGTCGACCTGGAGTTCATCCGCTTCCGCGGGGACCGCATCGCCATGAGCGGCTCCCTGCACCGGAACCGGTAACCCGCCACCCGCCCGCCCACCTTCCTGGAGACAGCCATGCCCTTGGCGCCCCAGCGGGCCGACGTGCCCGTGACCATCGACCAGTCGAAGTGCATCGACGGCTGCACGCTCTGCGTGGACATGTGCCCGCTGGACTCCCTCGCCATCGACGAGCGCAACGGCAAGGCCTACATGCATGTCGACGAGTGCTGGTACTGCGGCCCGTGCGCGGCGCGCTGCCCCACCGGAGCCGTCACGGTCAACATGCCCTACCTGCTCCGGTGAGAGGCCCGAACTCCCATGAAACGCACAGCAGTCGCCCTGTCCGCGCTCGTCCTCCTGCTCCCGCTCAGTGCCTGCGGCGGTGACGCCGAGGCCGGCGGCGGCTCCACGGTCACCGTCACCGTCGGCTACCAGTCCCGGACGATCAACACCGTCACGGCGGGCACCCTGCTCCGCTCCCTGGGCGCCTTCGAGAAGCAGCTGAACGCCCTGCACGACGGCGTGCGCTACGAGGTGGACTGGCAGGACTACGCCACCGGCGCGCCCATCACCGCGCAGATGACCGCCAGGAAGATCGACATCGGCTCGATGGGCGACTTCCCGCTCCTCATCAACGCGGCCCGCGGCAAGCAGCTGAACAGCCCGACCCGCCTGGTCTCGGTCACCGGCTACAACCTGCGCGGCGGCCTCAACACCATCGTCACCGCGCCCGGTTCGCGCCTGGACTCGCTGAAGGACCTGAAGGGCGCGAAGATCTCCACGAGCGTGGGGTCGGCCGCCGACGGCACCCTCGTACGGGCCCTCCAGCGCGCCGGCATCGACCCGGAGGACGGGATCGAGAAGCTCAACCAGCAGCCCTCCGTGGGCGCCTCGGCGCTGACCGCGGGAAGCGCCGACGCACTGTCGCAGTTCGTCGCCTGGCCGGGTCTGCTCGCCTTCCAGGGCAAGGCCGAGGCGCTCTACGACGGGGCCCGGCTGAACCTGCCCACCTTCCACGGCGTCACCGCGCGCGAGGAGTTCGCCACGCGGCGCCCGGCCGTCCTGGAGGCCTTCCTCAAGGCCCAGGCGGAGGCGACGGACTACCTCCACCGGCACCCGGTGGCCGCAGCGGAGAAGGTGGCGAAGGCCACCGGCCTGCCCGCCGAGGTCGTCTACCTCTACAACGGCGCCCACGGCATCGCCACGTTCGACCCGGCCGTCCGGCCCGAGCTCGTGGCCGCGCTGAAGAAGGACGTCGCGATCCTCAAGTCGGCGAAGCTCACCGGCGACGTGGACGTGGACTCCTTCGTCGACGACCGGTACGTGAAGAAGGCCCTCGGGACGACGGCGTACTCCCGGCACCTCGCCACGAAGCCCGCCCCGGCCGCGAGCGAGGCCTGGCCCGAGGGCGCCTCGAAGACGGTCACGTTCGACTCGCCCTCCGACCTGCTGCGCCACCTCGCCGAGCACCGCGACGGCGTCCGGGCCGCCTACGTCCCCGACACCACCACCGGCACCCAGTGGTTCGCCGACAAGGCCGTGTGGGTGGCCGACGGCCGGGAACTGCTGCCGTTCGTGGCGCCCGACACGGCACGGGCCTACGTCGCCGCGCACCGCGGGGCACGGGTCGTCCCCTACGCCGACGCCCTGGAGCGGGCGTCGTGAGGCGGTACGCGCTCCGGGTGCTGTCGCCGGTCGCCGCCCTCGCTCTGTGGCAGGTGCTGACCAGCAAGGACGTCGACCTGTGGCTGCGCTTCTCGCAGTTCCCCACGGTCGCCGACGTGGCCCGGGCCTTCGGCGCCCGGATGTCCGGGCCGGACTACTGGACGGACCTCACCGACAGCCTCACCCGCATCCTCACCGGTTTCCTGCTGGCCGCCGTCCTCGGTGTGGCCACAGGCGTGCTCGTCGCGCGCTCGCGGCTGGCCGAGGACCTGCTCGGCCCCCTCCTGGAGGTGGTCCGGCCGGTCCCCGCCATCGCCCTGGTCCCGGTCGCGATCCTGCTGTTCCCCTCCAACGAGCAGGGCATCGTCTTCATCACCTGCGCCGCCGCCTTCTTCCCGGTCCTGGTCTCCACCCGGCACGCCGTGCGGGCCCTGACCCCCGTATGGGAGGAGGCCGTACGCACCATGGGCGGCGGCCGGTGGCGGGTCCTCGGCTCCGTCGTCCTGCCGGGTGCGCTGCCCGGGGTGTTCGGCGGCCTGTCCGTCGGCATCGGCGTGTCGTGGATCTGCGTGATCTCCGCCGAGATGATCTCCGGCCAGTACGGCGTCGGCTACCGCACCTGGCAGGACTACACGGTCGTCGACTACCCCGGCGTGTTCGTCGGCATGGTCACCATCGGCGTCCTGGGCTGGCTCACCTCCACCGCGGTGGAACTCCTGGGCCGCCGCCTCACCCGCTGGCTCCCGCGCACCGCGCACGGCACGGCGGCCCGGGCCCACCGGCCGGACCGGCCGCGGAAGCCCGCACCCGCTCCCGCGGGCGACACCCCGTCCGAGGCGCCCGGCGGCGCCCGAACCGAGGAGGCCCGCGATGAGCACCTCGTCTGAGACCGTCCCCGCCACCGCATCCCCGGAGAAGCAGGCCGGCGGCCCGGACGGCGGCCCGCCCGGCACCCCGGTGCGCGGCACCCGCCTCACGCTGTCCGGAGCCGGTCTGGGCCGTCCCGGAGCGCCCGCCCTGGACGGCGTCGACCTGGACGTCCCACCCGGCCAGATCCTCACCGTGGTCGGCCCGTCCGGCTGCGGCAAGTCGACCCTGCTGCGCACCCTGGCCGGGCTGCTGCCGCCCCTCACGGGCACCCTCACCGAGGACGGGCGGCCGCTGACCGGTCCCTCGGCCGAACGCGCCCTGGTCTTCCAGGAGGACGCGCTGCTCCCTTGGCGCACCCTGCGCGCCAACGTCGAACTGCCGCTCGCCATCCGCGGTGTGCCCCGTGCCGAGCGGCGGGAGCAGGCCCGGTCCTGGCTGGAACGGGTCGGACTCGGGGCCCAGGAGCGGCAGTTGCCGCACCGCGTCTCCGGCGGGCAGCGCCAGCGCGTGCAGCTGGCGCGTGCCCTGGCCGGGCGGCCCCGCGCCGTGCTGATGGACGAGCCGTTCGGCGCGCTGGACGCACAGACCCGGGCCGGCATGCAGGACCTGCTGGTGGAGGTGCTGCGGGGCACCGGCGCCACCGTCGTCTTCGTCACCCACGACGTGGACGAGGCGCTGTTCCTCGGCGACCGGGTGGCCCTGCTCGGCGCGGGCGGCCTGCTCTCCGTGCGGAACATCCCCCGCCCGCGCGACCGCTCCGCCCACGACGACCCGGCCCGCAAGGCCCTGCGGCGCGACGTCCTCACCTCGCTCGGTACGTGACTCGGTACGTGACTCGGTACGTGAAAGGCACCCCGGTGACCACCTCCGTGAACCCCCCTGCGGACACCCCCCTGGCCGTCCCGTCCCTCGCCGACGCCGAGGAGCTGAGCTGCGACGTCCTCGTCATCGGCGGCGGCACCGCCGGCACCATGGCGGCCCTGACCGCCGCCGAGCACGGCGCGGACGTGCTGCTGCTGGAGAAGGCCCACGTCCGCCACTCCGGCGCGCTCGCCATGGGCATGGACGGCGTCAACAACGCCGTCATCCCCGGCCGCGCCGAACCCGACGACTACGTCGCCGAGATCACCCGCGCCAACGACGGCATCGTCGACCAGTCCACCGTCCGCCAGACCGCCACCCGCGGCTTCGCCATGGTGCAGCGGCTGGAGTCCTACGGCGTGAAGTTCGAGAAGGACGAGCACGGCGACTACGCCGTCCGGCAGGTGCACCGCTCCGGCTCGTACGTGCTGCCGATGCCGGAGGGCAAGGACGTCAAGAAGGTGCTCTACCGGCAGCTGCGGCGGCGCGAGATGCGCGAGCGGATCCGCATCGAGAACCGGGTGATGCCGGTGCGGGTCCTCACGGCGGAGGGGCGGGCCGTCGGGGCGGCCGGCTTCAACACCCGTACGGGGCGGTTCGTCCAGGTCCGCGCGGGTGCGGTGATCCTCGCGACCGGCGCCTGCGGCCGCCTCGGCCTGCCCGCCTCCGGCTACCTCTACGGCACCTACGAGAACCCCACCAACGCGGGCGACGGCTACGCCATGGCCTACCACGCGGGCGCCGAGCTCACCGGCATCGAGTGCTTCCAGATCAATCCGCTGATCAAGGACTACAACGGCCCGGCCTGCGCCTACGTCGCCAACCCCTTCGGCGGCTACCAGGTCAACCGGCACGGTGAGCGCTTCGTCGACTCCGACTACTGGTCGGGCCAGATGATGGCCGAGTTCGCCGCCGAGGTGGCCTCCGACCGGGGGCCCGTCTACCTGAAGCTGAGCCACCTGCCCGAGGAGTCGGTCTCCGCCCTGGAGACCATCCTCCACTCCACCGAACGCCCCACCCGCGGCACCTTCCACTCCGGCCGCGGTCACGACTACCGCACCCACGACGTCGAGATGCACATCTCCGAGATCGGCCTGTGCGGCGGCCACTCCGCCTCCGGCGTCCGCGTCGACGACCACGCCCGCACGACCGTGCCCCGCCTCTACGCGGCCGGCGACCTGGCCTGCGTCCCGCACAACTACATGATCGGCGCGTTCGTCTTCGGCGACCTGGCCGGCGCGGACGCGTCCCGGTACTCGGCGTACGAAGGGCCGTTGCCTGCCGACCAGTTGCGCGAGGCGCACGAGCTGGTCTACCGGCCGCTGCGCAACCCCGACGGCCCGCCGCAGCCCCAGGTCGAGTACAAGCTGCGCCGCTTCGTGAACGACTACGTGGCCCCGCCCAAGTCCGGCGCCCGGCTGTCGCTGGCCCTGGAGGCGTTCGAGCGGATGCGCGCCGACATCGCGGAGATGGGCGCCCGCACCCCGCACGAGCTGATGCGCTGCGCCGAGGTCACCTTCATCCGCGACTGCGCGGAGATGGCCGCCCGCTCCTCCCTGGCCCGCACGGAGTCCCGCTGGGGTCTCTACCACGACCGTCTCGACCACCCCGGCCGCGACGACACGTCCTGGTTCCACCACCTCGATCTGCGCAAGTCCCCTGCCGGCGTCATGGAGTTCACGGCCCGTCCCGTGGCCCCCTATCTCGTCCCGGTCGACGGCTTCGACCCGGTCGGCGGCGCTCCCCGGCACATCGGCGAGGTCCACGCCGAGGACGTGGCGACGGCCGGTTCACGCGAGGTGGCGCCCGTGGCCGCCGGCGCGGAAGCGGCCGCACCGGGCCTGCCCGCCGCGGGGCCGCAGGCACCGCCCTCCCCCGGCCCGGCCGGTGAACGGTCCGCCGCCCGGCTCCTCGAACTCGTCGCCCTCGCCGACGAGCAGCCCGAACTCGACGCCCTGCGGCCCTATCTCGCCGACCCGGTACCCGCCGTGCGCCGGGAGGCCGTCGCCGTCCTCACCGAGACGCTGCCCCCGGGGACCGGCCCCGCCCTCGCCTCGGCCCTGCGCGACCCGGCCGCCGAGGTCCGGGCCGCCGCGGCCGCCTCCCTGCGGGAACTCGTCGAGACGCTCCCGCCGGAGCCGGGCCTGCGGGACGGTCTCGTCGCCGCCCTGGACGAGCCGGACCCGGTGGTGCGCGCCGCCGCCCTGGACGTCCTGCGGGCCCTGCGTCTCGGGGACGCGGCCCTGTTCGCCGCCTCCTTGACCGACGCCGACATCGCCGTGCGGACCGAGGCCGTACGGGCGCTCGTCTCGGTGGACGCGGTCGAGGAACTGGCCGCCGCGGCCGGTGCCGACCCGTCCCGCGAGGTGCGGGTCGCCGTCGCCAAGGGCCTGGCCGCGGTGGGCGCCGAACGCCTGGCGAACACCGGCCCCGCCGACCACACGGAAGGCACCCCGGCCGACACCCCCTCGCGTGCCGACACCCCCTCGGGGACCAGCGCCCCCTCGCGGGCGGGCGTCGGAGCGGGGGCCGGCGTCGGAGCGGAGGCCGATGGTGGCCCATGGGTCGGTGTCGGACCGGAAGCCGGGCATGGAGCGCCGGTCGGTGCCGGGGCGGAGACCGGGCCCGTGACCGCGGCCCTCACCGAGCTGCTCGGCGACCCCGACGCCCTGGTGCGCGCCGCCGCCTACGCCGCCCTCGGCACCACCGGCTGCCCCGGCCCACTGTCCACCCGGGCGGTGGCCGCGCTGTCCGAACCGGCCTGGCAGGTGCGGGCCGGAGCGGCGACCGCCCTCTCGGTCGCCGAGGCCGATGTGGCCGTCCCGGCCCTCGCCAAGGCCCTGGCGGACCCCAACGCCGACGTCCGCAAGGCAGCCGTCCTCGCGCTGACCCGGCACGGCACGACCGAGGAGGCCTGGGCGGCACTGGCCACGGCGACGGCGGACTCCGACGCGGACGTCAGGGCGTACGCGTCACGGGCGCTGTGACCACCACGGCGTCCCATCTGGCGCAGGGCGTCAGGGTCAAACTCAGACGCTGCGTTCATCGCGAATTCCGTCAGAGATGTGGACTGGGATTGCCGAACACGGCGGGAAACTCGGGGCCGCACCGCTGAAGCGGGGCCCTGACCGAAGGCTGTGCCGCCCGGCCACTCCCAAGAGAACACGGGCCGTGGCACCGCGTCTATTTGCGTCTAGAGCAAGACCGGCAACCTTGTCGGCGACCCTCTGCGGCTGGCACGAGAAGTATTGCGAGCGATTACGAGAGGTAAGGCCGGCGAGCTGCTGAGTCCAACGTGACGCCTAGCCAGGTGACGGAATTTCAGGTATACTTGAACTTGCGAGCGCTCATTGAGCTGTCGCTGCGGCCGGTTCAATCCCGGCTACCACGCTTGCGGTTGGTTTGGCTTTTTGGCACACCTACGAGTTTTCCAGGGTCATTCGCAGTTGCCGCAAGAGCAGCGTCATCATCAACATAATTTCAAATCGCATGGCGGAGGTTGGCATGAAGGTTATTGAGTTTGTTATGTCAGCCGTGAGCGTCGTGGTTGGGTGGTCCCACGTGGCCGCAGCTGAGTGAACGGTCTCTCACCGGAGGGGCACCCCGTGATGGGGTGCCCCTCCGGCATGTATGCGGTCCGGCCAGCGGACCGGGCGCATGTCGTCCCGGCCTCTCGTGGGGTCTCCGGCGGCCTCTCGTACCCGCCCGGGGCGTCCGGGCCGTACCCGCCAGCGCGGGGGTGCGGGAGATACCGTCCAGTCCAACTAGTCTAGGAACGCACTGACTTGCCTCGGCGTCAGCGCGCTTGCGCTAACATCGGAGCCGGAGGGTGAAGTTGCCCCTTCAGGCCAGTCATCGGGTTCAGGTTGAGCCGTAGGCCACTGGAGTCTCATTGGGAGCTTTCGAGTCCTGACCGCCAACATGGGCTGACGCACAAAGCAGGCAAACGAGACTCACTGAGGACGAGCGCGCCGCAGAGGAACGGCGAGATACGTACACGCAAGGACCCCGGGCTGATCATCAGCCCACCCGAGAACATTCGCGTGCAGTGCGTCCGCGCTCGTGTCTCGGTCCGAACCGAAGGGTTCGGATCGAGGCTGCCTACGCCCGATCCGGCCCATGACAGGGAAGGTAAGGATCGGTGGACGGCAACGCCATCACCATCATCATTCTCGCCGTCGCTGGCGTGGCCTCTGTGCTGCTCTTCGCGATCAAGGGCATCTCTGACCAGCTCCCCGACCTCTTCGAGTCGTTCCGTCGTGCTCGCGAGGCGTGGAAGCGCCTCACGGAGGAGCCGGACAAGGCGGCCAAGCCCGACGACACCGAGAAGCCGCCGCCCCCGGTGACCGTCCCGGCAGACGACGAGGAGCCGCCCGCCGCCACCTAGCTCCCCCCGTCCACCCCGCCTTCAGAACCGAGGCGGGGTGGACGTGTTTCACCAGCTCAGCACGCAATTCCCCTGTATTCACGCTCAGTTCCGTGCTAGTGCGCTATTCTCGTGACGTGCCCACGGTGGAGCTGCGAACTCCTGTGGACACAGGACGGGTTGCCTGCGGTCAGCTTCGTGCTGCCGTGTGCAATCAGTCGGCAGAACCTCATGTCTTGTCACCTCTGTGATCCGCATGTGTACGCGGGGCGTTCCAGGGGACGTGTGATCTGTCTGGCTGCTGCGCTTGTACGGGAAAGTCACGTACACCCCAGAGGCCATCCGACGTCGAATCGCACTCGACTTAGGCTTGTTTTCTGCTTGCGCCACGAACAGTTTACTAACAGCCAGGTTCACGCCTGGTTTTTGAGATCCCCGGCGAGACGTCGGATGCAGGGCTTCTCAGTTCGACCACATTCATTGTGGCCGAGCTGACGAATGCCCTGCGCATGAGCCGCTGCTCGGTCGCCCAACCGAAAGGTACCGAGGCAGTTGGACGGGGCTATGACGCTCGCCATCCTCGCCGTCGCAGGGGTGGCCTCGATCTTCCTGTTCGCGCTGAAGGGCGTGTTGGATCAGGTTCCGGACGTAATCGATTCGGCCAGCCGCGCGCGTGACGCTTGGCACCGCTTCAAGCACAAGGCCGACGAGCAACCCACCTCCGCAACGGTGGTGGAGATGCCGCCGAGGGCGGAGGAAGAGCAGCCGCCCGCCGCCGCGTAGGCCCGTCCCGGGCTCCCGTGGGGTCTCCTACGTCACGAGAGCCCGCCCCGGGGCGCGCCGGGGTGCCGGCCAACGCGCGAGAGCCCACGGGAGGTACCCTCCCGAGCCCTGTGCCGTTTGATGAAACCGGCGCCGTTAGCAAAAGTTGTCGACGCACAGGGGGCAGTTCCCCCACCACGTGGCTTTTGCGAGCCCGGGTCCAGCGTCCTGGGTGAGTGGTCCGCAGTGCGATCCCGAATCGCGCTATGCACCAAGCCGAAAAGGGAGGGTGGCCACGGGACGGCCTTGGCCCGGCCAACCCCAATGAGCCCCAGACGGCGGTGGGCCTCAGCAAGACCAAACGTTAGACGTGGTGGTCGGGCTGAGGTCTGTCCCCGGTCCGGTCACCGGGAAGGTACTCGGACCGTTGAACCTCTCTCTCGGCGTCAAGATGCTGATCATCGTCATCTGCGCCTTGATCTCCGTCATCGTGGCCATGGTGGCTGGATTCCTCAGCCACTCCTCCGGCTCCTCTGTCGGTCAGGCCATCCTGTACGGCGGCGGCGCGTTCGCAGGTTGTCTCCTGCTGTGCCTGGCGGTGCTTTCGGCCCTGGGCGTTCTCTGCGCACGAAGCCCCGAAGGGTCTCCCCCTCCGGGGCTTCGGCGTTTCAGTACTTCGAGTCGCTGACGAACGTACCGAGGCCCAGCTCTGTGCGCACCTCGCCGGTCCCCCGCAGGTGCGCCAGAGCACCCCGCCCCCGGCCGCCGAGCCTCGGCCACCCGGCCGGGCACCGGCCCGGGCCCTCAGCCGGCTGTTCCGGTCACTCCCAGTCCTCGGGCTCCGGCTCCTCGTCCATCTCCGGCCAGAGGTCCGCCTCATCCGCTCCCCGGCCGGAGGCGGCTGCCGGACCACCGGCGGCACCAGACGCGCGGGCCGGCGCCGGACCGGTCGCGTCAGCCCGCGGCGCGGACGGAGCGGACGACGGGGCCGAGGGCGTCTCGCCACCGGGGGCCGTGCCACCGGCCGGTGCGTCCAGCGAGGCGAGCACCTCCAGCACACCCTCCCCGTACGTCACCCGCTTCTTCTCACCGACTCCGCTGATCCCGCCCAGCTCCGCCACCGACCCGGGCCACGCCAGGACGATCTCCCGGAGCGTCGCGTCGTGGAAGATGACGTACGCCGGGACGCCCTGATCGCGTGCCTGCTCGGCGCGCCAGGCCCGCAGCGCCTCGAAGGCCGGCTGGAGCTCCACGGGCAGCTCGACCGCGGCGGCCTTGCTCTTGCGCTCCCCCCGTCCGGAACCCGCGGAGGAGCCGGACCGGCCGGTCACCGGCCGCTCCGGTTCCTTGCGCAGCGGCACCTCCCGCTCCCGCCGCAGCACCGCCCCGCTGGCCTCGGTGAGCACCAGCGTGCCGTAGTCGCCCTCCACCGCGAGCAGGCCCTGGGCCAGCAGCTGGCGGATGACGCCCCGCCACTCCGGCTCGCTCAGGTCCTCGCCGATGCCGAACACGGACAACTGGTCGTGGTCGAACTGGATGACCTTGGCGGTGCGCTTGCCGAGCAGGATGTCGACGATCTGCACCGCGCCGAACTTCTGCCCGCGCTCCCGCTGCAACCGCACCACCGTCGAGAGCACCTTCTGGGCCGCGACCGTGCCGTCCCAGGTCTCCGGCGGGGTCAGGCACGTGTCGCAGTTGCCGCAGCCGGACGGATCCGGGTCCTGGCCGAAGTAGGCGAGGAGCTGGCCCCTGCGGCACCGGGCCGTCTCGCACAGCGCCAGCATCGAGTCCAGGTGGGCCTGCGCCCGCCGCCGGAACGCCTCGTCGCCCTCACCGGACTGGATGAGCTTGCGCTGCTGGATGACGTCGTTCAGCCCGTAGGCCATCCAGGCCGTCGAGGGCAGGCCGTCCCGGCCGGCCCGGCCCGTCTCCTGGTAGTACCCCTCGACCGACTTGGGCAGGTCGAGGTGGGCGACGAAGCGGACGTCCGGCTTGTCGATGCCCATGCCGAAGGCGATGGTCGCCACCACGACCAGGCCGTCCTCGCGCAGGAAGCGGGACTGGTGGGCGGCGCGGGTCCCCGCGTCCAGGCCCGCGTGGTAGGGCACCGCCTCGATGCCGTTGCGGCTGAGGAACTCCGCGGTCTTGTCGACGGAGTTGCGCGACAGGCAGTAGACGATGCCCGCGTCGCCCGGGTGCTCCTCGCGCAGGAAGCTCAGCAGCTGCTTCTTCGGGTCGGCCTTGGGCACGATGCGGTACTGGATGTTGGGCCGGTCGAAGCTCGCCACGAAGTGCCGCGCCGACGGCATGTCCAGCCGCTCGGTGATCTCCTGGTGCGTGGCCCGGGTGGCCGTCGCCGTCAGGGCGATCCGCGGCACGTCCGGCCAGCGCTCGCCGAGCAGGGACAGCGCCAGGTAGTCGGGCCGGAAGTCGTGCCCCCACTGGGCGACGCAGTGCGCCTCGTCGATCGCGAAGACCGAGATCTTGCCCCGGGAGAGCAGGTCGAGCGTGCTCTCCAGCCGCAGTCGCTCCGGCGCCAGGTACAGCAGGTCCAGCTCCCCGGCCAGGAACTCGGCCTCGACCATCCGCCGCTCGTCGAAGTCCTGCGTGGAGTTCATGAACCCGGCGCGCACACCCGCGGCACGCAGCGCGTCCACCTGGTCCTGCATGAGCGCGATCAGCGGGGAGACGACCACCCCGGTGCCCGGTCTGACCAGGGCGGGGATCTGGTAGCACAGGGACTTCCCGGCGCCGGTCGGCATGAGCACCACGGCGTCCCCGCCGGACACCACGTGCTCGACGACCGCCTCCTGCTCGCCCCGGAAGGCCTCGTACCCGAAGACCCGGTGCAGCGTGGCCAGGGCCTCGTTCTCGGTCACTGCCATCTCGGCGATACCGCCCGTCCCGCCCATCGTCGTGTCCCCCGTACGTCGTCCCTCGACCACTGCGTCCACGATAGGCGCACCCACCGACAGCACCCGAGTTGTCCACAGGCGGCGCCCGTGTCCCTCCGTGACCGATCGGCGACCGGCCGCTTCGCCACCGCTTCTGTCCGACCTCGCCCGAGCCGCACCGGCTTTCTCCCTCCCCCCGGCCGACCGCCGGCCACATCGCGCAGAACAGCGGCCGCATCGCGCAGAACAGCGGCCGCATCGCGCAGAACGGCGACCGCATCGCACAGGACGGCGGCCCGGCTCCCCCCGAGAGGAGCCGGGCCGCCGTCCCGCCGTGGGCCAGGCGTCAGCGGACGAAGACGCCCGCCTGTCCCGCCAGGTCCAGGAAGTACTGCGGTGCCACGCCGAGCACCAGCGTAACCGCCACACCCACGCCGATCGCCGCCATGGTCAGCGGTGACGGCACCGCCACCGTCGGGCCCTCGGGCCGCGGCTCGCTGAAGAACATCAGCACGATCACACGGATGTAGAAGAACGCCGCGATCGCCGACGAGATCACACCGATGACGACCAGCGGAGCGGCCCCGCCCTCGGCGGCCGCCTTGAACACGGCGAACTTCCCCGCGAAGCCGGAGGTCAGCGGGATGCCCGCGAAGGCCAGCAGGAACACCGCGAACACGGCCGCCACCAGCGGCGAACGCCGGCCCAGCCCCGCCCACTTGGACAGGTGCGTCGCCTCGCCGCCCGCGTCGCGCACCAGCGTGACCACCGCGAAGGCGCCGATCGTCACGAACGAGTACGCGGCCAGGTAGAAGAGGACGGACGAGACTCCGTCGGGTGTGGTCGCGATGACACCGGCGAGGATGAACCCGGCGTGCGCGATCGACGAGTACGCCAGCAGCCGCTTGATGTCGGTCTGCGTGATCGCGACGATCGCACCGCCCAGCATGGTGACGATGGCCACGGCCCACATCACCGGCCGCCAGTCCCAGCGCAGCCCCGGCAGGACGACGTACAGCACGCGCAGCAGCGCGCCGAAGGCCGCCACCTTGGTCGCCGCCGCCATGAAGCCGGTCACCGGGGTCGGGGCGCCCTGGTACACGTCCGGGGTCCACATGTGGAACGGCACCGCGCCCACCTTGAACAGCAGGCCCATCACCAGCAGCGCGGCGCCGATCAGGAGCAGTGCGTCGTTGCCCATGGTGCCGGCGAGCGCCGGGTCGACGTCCTGCACGGTGCCGTCGACGACCTGCGCGATCGTCGCGTACGACATCGAGCCCGCGTAGCCGTACAGCAGCGCGATGCCGAACAGGGTGAACGCGGAGGCGAACGCGCCGAGCAGGAAGTACTTGACCGCCGCCTCCTGGGACATGAGCCGCTTGCGGCGGGCCAGGGCGCACAGCAGGTACAGCGGGAGGGAGAAGACCTCCAGGGCGACGAACAGCGTCAGCAGGTCGTTGGCCGCCGGGAAGATCAGCATGCCGGCCACCGCGAACATCAGCAGCGGGAACACCTCGGTGGTGGTGAACCCGGCCTTGACCGCGGCCTTCTCGCTCTCGCTGCCCGGCACGGAGGCGGCCTGCGCGGCGAAGGAGTCCACGCGCTTGCCGTGCGCCGCGGGATCCAGGCGCCGCTCGGCGAAGGTGAACAGGCCGACCAGGGCCGTCAGCAGGATCGTGCCCTGAAGGAACAGGGCCGGTCCGTCGACGGCGATCGCGCCCATCGCGGCGATGCGCGCCTTGGTCGTGCCGTACCCGTCGGCCGCGAGGGCGACCACCGCGGCGAACGCGGCCGCGAGGGCCACGGCCGACACGAACATCTGCACGTAGTAGCGGGATGTGCGCGGTACGAACGCCTCGACCAGGATCCCGACGATCGCCGCTCCCACGACGATCAGGGTGGGTGCCAGTTGTCCGTACTCGAACGTCGGCGCGTCGATCTTGGTGATCGGGTCGGCCGCGGTTGTCCACAGGCTGTGGACGACTGATGCGCTCACTTGGCCGCCTCCACCTCGGGCTGGGGGTCCTTCTTCTGTACGTCGGACATGGTCTGCTCGACCGCCGGGTTGACGATGTCCGTGACGGGCTTCGGGTAGACGCCCAGGAAGATCAGCAGTACGACCAGCGGGGCGACGACCACGAGTTCACGGACCCTGAGGTCCGGCATCGCGGACACCTCCGGCTTCACCGGCCCCGTCATCGTCCGCTGGTAGAGGACGAGGGTGTAGAGCGCGGCGAGGACGATGCCGGAGGTGGCGATGATGCCGATCACCGGGTAGCGCGTGAAGGTCCCGACCAGGACCAGGAACTCGCTCACGAACGGCGCCAGTCCCGGCAGGGACAGCGTGGCGAGGCTGCCGATCAGGAACGTGCCGGCGAGCACCGGGGCGACCTTCTGCACCCCGCCGTAGTCGGCGATGAGCCGCGAGCCGCGCCGGGAGATCAGGAAGCCCGCGACCAGCATCAGCGCGGCCGTCGAGATGCCGTGGTTGATCATGTAGAGCGTCGCCCCGGACTGGCCCTGGCTCGTCATCGCGAAGATGCCCATGATGATGAAGCCGAAGTGGGAGATCGACGCGTAGGCGATCAGCCGCTTGATGTCGCGCTGGCCGACCGCGAGCAGCGCCCCGTAGACGATGCTGATCAGTGCCAGGACGAGGATCGCGGGCGTGGCCCACTTGCTGGCCTCCGGGAAGAGCTGGAGGCAGAAGCGGAGCATCGCGAAGGTGCCGACCTTGTCGACGACCGCCGTGATGAGGACCGCGACCGGGGCGGTCGACTCCTGCATCGCGTTGGGCAGCCAGGTGTGCAGCGGCCACAGCGGCGCCTTCACCGCGAACGCGAAGAAGAAGCCGAGGAACAGCCAGCGTTCGGTGCCGGTCGCCATGTCCAGCGAGCCGTTGGCGCGGGCCTCGGCGATCTCCTGGAGCGAGAAGTTCCCGGCGACCACGTACAGGCCGATCACCGCGGCCAGCATGATCAGACCGCCGGCCAGGTTGTAGAGGAGGAACTTCACCGCCGCGTACGAGCGTTGCGTGGCCGCCGTCTTCTCGCCGTGCTCGTGGGCACGGTCGCCGAAGCCGCCGATGAGGAAGTACATCGGGATCAGCATGGCTTCGAAGAAGATGTAGAAGAGGAAGACGTCGGTGGCCTCGAAGGAGAGGATCACCATCGCCTCGACGGCCAGGATCAGGGCGAAGAAGCCCTGCGTCGGCCGCCACCGGCTGCTGCCGGTCTCCAGGGGGTCGGCGTCGTGCCAGCCCGCCAGGATGATGAAGGGCATCAGCAGTGCGGTGAGCGCGACGAGCGCCACGCCGATGCCGTCGACGCCCAGTTCGTAGCGGACGCCGAAGTCGGCGATCCAGGCGTGGGACTCGGTGAGCTGGTAGCGGTCGCCGTCCGGGTCGAAGCGGACCAGGACGGTGATCGCCAGGGCGAGGGTGGCGAGCGAGAAGAGCAGCGCCAGCCACTTGGCGGCGGTGCGCTTCGCGGCCGGTACGGCGGCCGTGGCGATCGCCCCGACGGCCGGGAGCGCCGCTGTCGCTGTCAGCAGAGGAAAGGACATCGGTATCAGACCGCCCTCATCAGCAGGGTCGCGGCGACGATGACCGCGGCGCCGCCGAACATCGAGACCGCGTAGGAGCGGGCGAAGCCGTTCTGCAGCCTGCGCATCCGCCCGGAGAGGCCGCCGACCGAGGCCGCCGTGCCGTTGACCACGCCGTCGACCAGGGTGTGGTCGACGTAGACCAGGGATCGCGTGAGGTGCTCGCCGCCGCGGACCAGGACGACGTGGTTGAAGTCGTCCTGGTACAGGTCGCGCCGGGCGGCCCGGGTGAGCAGCGAGCCGCGCGGGGCGACGGCCGGGACCGGGCGGCGGCCGTACTGCGCCCAGGCGAGGGCCACGCCGATGACCATGCACGCCACCGTCGCGCCGGTGACCACGCCCGCGCTGATCGGCGGATGGCCGTGGCTGTGCCCGGTGACGGGCTCCAGCCAGTGCAGGAAGCGGTCGCCGATGCTGAAGAACGCGCCGCCGGCCACCGATCCGATCGCCAGCACGATCATCGGGATGGTCATGATCTTGGGCGACTCGTGCGGGTGCGGCGGGGTGTACTCGCCGCGCGTCTCGGCGGCGGGCTCCACGTCGGGCTTGGCCGGCGACGGCGTCGGGGCGTCGCGCCAGCGCTCCTCGCCGAAGAACGTCATCAGCATCACGCGCGTCATGTAGAACGCGGTGATGGCCGCGCCGAGCAGGGCGCAGGCGCCGAGGATCCAGCCCTCGGTCCCGCCCTTGGCGAACGCCGCCTCGATGATCTTGTCCTTGGAGAAGAAGCCGGACAGCCCCGGGAAGCCGATGATCGCGAGGTAGCCGAGCCCGAAGGTGATGAAGGTGACCGGCATGTATTTGCGCAGTCCGCCGTAGCGGCGCATGTCGACCTCGTCGTTCATGCCGTGCATGACCGAACCGGCGCCGAGGAACAGGCCGGCCTTGAAGAAGCCGTGCGTCACCAGGTGCATGATCGCGAAGACGTAGCCGATGGGGCCGAGGCCGGCGGCGAGGATCATGTACCCGATCTGCGACATGGTCGAGCCGGCCAGGGCCTTCTTGATGTCGTCCTTCGCACAACCGACGATCGCACCGAACAGCAGCGTGACCGCGCCGACGATGGTGACGACCAGTTGCGCGTCCGGGGCGCCGTTGAAGACGGCCGCGGAGCGGACGATCAGGTAGACGCCCGCGGTGACCATCGTCGCGGCGTGAATGAGGGCCGAGACCGGGGTCGGGCCCTCCATCGCGTCCCCGAGCCAGGACTGCAGCGGCACCTGGGCGGACTTGCCGCAGGCGGCGAGCAGCAGCATCAGGGCGATGGCGGTGAGCTTGTCCTCACCGGCCGCGCCGGCCAGCCCCGCCTCCTCGTGGCCGCCGAGCACCGGCCCGAAGGCGAAGGTGCCGAACCACAGGAACATCAGCATGATCGCGATGGACAGGCCCATGTCGCCGACGCGGTTGACCAGGAAGGCCTTCTTGGCGGCCGTCGCGGCGCTGGGCTTGTGCTGCCAGAAGCCGATCAGCAGGTAGGAGGCGAGACCGACGCCCTCCCAGCCCACGTACAGCAGCAGGTAGTTGTCGGCGAGGACGAGGATCAGCATCGCCGCGAGGAACAGGTTCAGATAGCCGAAGAAGCGGCGGCGCCGCTCGTCGTGCTCCATGTACCCGATGGAGTACAGGTGGATCAGCGATCCGACGCCCGTGATCAGCAGCACGAACGTCATGGACAGCTGGTCGAGCTGGAAGGCGACGTCCGCCTGGAAGCCCTCGACCGGGATCCAGCTGAACAGGTGCTGGCTCATGACGCGCTGGTCGGCGTCCTGGGCGAGCATGTCGCTGAACAGCACCAGGCCGAGCACGAAGGAGACGGCCGCGAGCAGGGTGCCGAGCCAGTGGCCGACGGCGTCGAGCCGGCGTCCGCCGCACAGCAGGACCGCCGCTCCGAGCAGGGGCGCCGCCACCAGCAGCGCGATGAGGTTCTCCACTTTTCTCCCGACCCCTTACAGCTTCATCAGGCTGGCGTCGTCGACCGAGGCCGAGTGGCGGGCACGGAACAGGGACACGATGATCGCCAGCCCGACCACGACCTCCGCGGCGGCGACGACCATCGTGAAGAAGGCGATGATCTGGCCGTCGAGGTTGCCGTGCATGCGGGAGAAGGCGACGAACGCGAGGTTGCAGGCGTTGAGCATCAGCTCGATGCACATGAACACCACGATCGCGTTGCGCCTGATCAGCACGCCGGTGGCGCCGATGGTGAACAACAGGGCGGCGAGGTAGAGGTAGTTGACGGGGTTCACTTCGACGCCTCCTCGGACCGCTGGAACTTCGCCGGCCCGACCGCCCTGCGCTCCAGGCGCTCCTCGGCCCGCTGCTCCAGGGCCTTGAGGTCGTTGAGCGCCTCCTGCGACACGTCGCGGATCTGGCCGCGCTCGCGCAGGGTCTTGCTGACGGTGAGGTCGGACGGGGTGCCGTCGGGCAGCAGGCCCGCGATGTCGACCGCGTTGTGCCGGGCGTAGACACCTGGGGCCGGCAGCGGCGGCAGGTACGTGCCCGTGCGGACGCGCTCCTCGGCCATCTCCCGCTGCGTCTTGGCGCGCTCGGTGCGCTCGCGGTGGGTGAGCACCATGGCGCCGACGGCGGCCGTGATCAGCAGGGCGCCGGTGATCTCGAACGCGAAGACGTACCGGGTGAAGAGGAGGGCGGCCAGGCCCTCGACGTTGCCCCCGGCGTTGGCCTGGCCGATGCCGTTGAACTCCTTGAGGGAGGCGTTGCCGATCCCGGCGATCAGCAGGACGCCGAAGCCGAGTCCGCACAGCAGGGCGAGCCAGCGCTGGCCCTTGATGGTCTCCTTCAGGGAGTCCGCCGCGGTGACGCCGACCAGCATCACGACGAACAGGAACAGCATCATGATCGCGCCGGTGTAGACGACGATCTGCACGACGCCCAGGAAGTAGGCGCCGTTGGCGAGGTAGAACACCGCCAGGATGATCATGGTCCCGGCGAGGCAGAGCGCGCTGTGCACGGCCCTCTTCATGAGGATGGTGCACAGGGCGCCGATCACCGCGACCGTGCCGAGGATCCAGAACTGGACGGCTTCCCCGGTGGAGGTGGAGTAGGCGGCGAGCTGGGCGCTCATCGGCCGATCACTCCCTCCGAGGCGGGTTCCGTCCCGCCGAAGGTCGAGTCGGCCTCCTGGACGACCTCGCCCTTGGAGTGCGCGACCTGCCGCTCGGTGCCGGGCGCGGCCTCCGTCACCAGGCCCCGGTAGTAGTCCTGCTCGTCCGTGCCGGGGTAGAGGGCGTGGGGCGAGTCGACCATGCCCTCCTCCAGACCGGCGAGCAGCTGCTCCTTGGTGTAGATGAGGTTGGCCCGGCTGGAGTCGGCCAGCTCGAACTCGTTGGTCATCGTCAGCGCGCGGGTGGGGCACGCCTCGATGCACAAGCCGCACAGGATGCAGCGGGCGTAGTTGATCTGGTAGACGCGGCCGTAGCGCTCGCCCGGCGAGTAGCGCTCCTCGTCGGTGTTGTCGGCGCCCTCCACGTAGATGGCGTCGGCGGGGCAGGCCCAGGCGCACAGCTCGCAGCCCACGCATTTCTCCAGGCCGTCCGGATGGCGGTTGAGCTGGTGCCGTCCGTGGAAGCGCGGAGCCGTGGTCTTCTGCTGCTCCGGGTACTGCTCGGTCAGCCGCTTCTTGAACATGGCCTTGAAGGTCACGCCGAAACCGGCCACGGGGTTCATGAAGCCGGGCTTGGTGTCCTTCGGTTCCTCGGCCTGCGAACGCTCGAGTTCCTCAGCCATCGGACGCCTCCTTTCCATCCGTGGATCCGCCCAGAGATTCGTCACTCTGAGTATCGGGCCCGCCACTGACAATCAGCTCCCGCTCCCGGCGCGGGCGCCGGCGCGGAACGGGCGGGAGTTCCTGTCCCGGCAGGGGCGGCACGGGGTAGCCGCCCGCCATCGGGTCGAAGGCGGCCGGGGCCTCGGCGGGCTGCTCGGCCTTCCGGCCCTTCTCGCGGAACATGTCGGCGACGAAGGAGAGCAGCAGCAGGGCGAGCACGCCACCGCCGACGTAGAGGGCGATGTCGGCGAACTCGTAGCCCTCGTTGCGCAGGGCCCGGACGGTCGCGACGAGCATCAGCCACACCAGCGAGACCGGGATGAGGACCTTCCAGCCGAGCTTCATCAGCTGGTCGTAGCGCACGCGCGGGAGGGTGCCGCGGATCCAGATGAACATGAACAGCAGCAGCTGGACCTTGACGGTGAACCACAGCAGCGGCCACCAGCCGTGGTTGGCGCCCTCCCAGAAGGTGCTGATGGGCCAGGGGGCCCGCCAGCCGCCGAGGAACAGCGTGGTGGCGACGGCCGAGACGGTCACCATGTTGACGTACTCGGCGAGCATGAACATCGCGAACTTGATCGACGAGTACTCGGTGTTGAAGCCGCCGACCAGGTCGCCCTCGGACTCCGGCATGTCGAAGGGGGCGCGGTTGGTCTCGCCGACCATGGTGACGATGTAGAGGATGAACGAGACCGGCAGCAGCAGGATGTACCAGCGGTCGGTCTGCCCCTCGACGATCGTCGACGTCGACATCGACCTGGAGTAGAGGAACACCGAGGCGAAGGCGGCGCCCATCGCGATCTCGTAGGAGATCATCTGCGCGCAGGAACGCAGTCCGCCCAGCAGCGGATACGTCGAGCCGGAGCTCCAGCCGGCCAGGACGATGCCGTAGATCCCGACGGAGGCGACCGCGAGGATGTACAGCATCGCGATCGGCAGGTCGGTGAGCTGCATGGTGGTGCGCTGGCCGAAGATCGAGATCTCGTTGCCGGCCGGGCCGAAGGGGATCACCGCGATCGCCATGAAGGCCGGGATGGCCGCGATGACCGGCGCGAGGACGTACACCGCCTTGTCCGCGCGCTTGACGATCACGTCCTCCTTCAGCATCAGCTTGATGCCGTCGGCGAGCGACTGGAGCATGCCCCAGGGGCCGTGCCGGTTGGGGCCGATGCGCAGCTGCATCCAGGCGACGACCTTGCGCTCCATCACGATGGAGATCAGCACGGTCACCATCAGGAAGGCGAAGCAGAACACCGCCTTGACGACGACCAGCCACCAGGGGTCGGTGCCGAACATCGAGAGGTCTTCAGCGGCGAGGGACGGGCTCATGCCTCCACCTCCTTGAGGGCCTCGCCGGCGAGGGTCGCCGGGCCGATTCGGACGAGGGAGCCGGGCCGCGCCCCCGTGTCGGAGGCGACGCCGCCACCGGCGGAGTTCAGCGGCAGCCACACCACCCGGTCGGGCATGTCGGTGATCTGCAACGGGAGTTCGACGACACCCCGCGGTCCGCTCACCGCGAGGAGGTCACCGTCCTTGACGCCCGCCTCGGCGGCCGTCGGGGCCGACACCCGCGCGCGTGCGGCGTGCCGGGTCCCGGCGAGGGCCTCGTCCCCCTGCTGCAGCACGCCCTGGTCGAGCAGCAGCCGGTGCCCGGCGAGCACGGCCTCCCCGGCGGCCGGGCGGGGCAGGGCCGCCGCGGTCTCCACCGGTTCGCCGGCCCGCGGGCCGGTCCAGGCGCCGAGCCGGTCGATCTCCGCGCGCACGGTGCGCAGATCGGGCAGCCCCAGGTGGACGTCCATGGCGTCGGCGAGCATCTGGAGCACGCGCGCGTCGGTGGGCGCGAGGGTGCGGGTCATCTGGTCGGGCTTGAGCGCGGCCTCGAAGAAGCGGATCCGGCCTTCCCAGTTGAGGAAGGTGCCGGCCTTCTCGGCGACCGCGGCGACCGGCAGGACCACGTCGGCCTTGCGGGAGATCTCGCTGGGCCGCAGCTCCAGCGAGACGAGGAAGCCGACCTCGTCGAGCGCGGCACGCGCGCGTGCCGGGTCGGGCAGGTCGGCGATCTCGACGCCCGCCACCAGCAGCGCCTGGAGTGCGCCGGTGGCGGCGGCCTCCACGATCTGGCCGGTGTCGCGGCCGAAGCGGTGCGGGAGCCCGGCGACGCCCCAGACGGCGGCGACCTCGTCCCGGGCGCGCGGGTCCGTCGCCGGGCGTCCGCCCGGCAGCAGCGACGGCAGCGCGCCCGCCTCGATCGCACCGCGCTCGCCGGCCCGGCGCGGGATCCACACCAGGCGGGCGCCGGTCGCGGCGGCGGTGCGCACGGCGGCGGTCAGTCCGCCGGCCACGGCGGCCAGCCGCTCGCCGACCGCGATGACCGCGCCCTCGGCGCGCAGCGCCTCGGCGGCGGTGGCGCCGTCGCCCTCCAGGCCGGCACCGCTGGCGAGCGCGTCCAGCCACTCGGTCTCGGTGCCGGGAGCCGCCGGGAGCAGCGTGCCGCCGGCCTTCTCCAGACCGCGGGTGGCGTGGGTGGCGAGCGAGAAGGTCCGCTGCCCGTGCTTGCGCCAGGCCTTGCGCAGCCGCAGGAAGACGCCGGGCGCCTCCTCCTCCGCCTCGAACCCGACCAGCAGGACCGCCGGGGCCTTCTCCAGCGCGGTGTACGTGACACCCGTGCCGTCGAGGTCCCGGCCGCGGCCGGCGATCTGCGCGGCGAGGAAGTCGGCCTCCTCGCCGCTGTGCACGCGCGCGCGGAAGTCGATGTCGTTGGTGTCCAGCGCCACCCGCGCGAACTTGCTGTAGGCGTAGGCGTCCTCGACGGTCAGGCGGCCGCCGGTCAGGACGCCCGTGCGGCCCCGGGAGGCCAGCAGCCCCTGCGCGGCGATCTGCAGCGCCTCGGGCCAGGAGGCCGGCTCCAGGTCGCCCTCGGCGTTGCGCACCAGGGGCGTGTCCAGCCGGTCGCGCTGCTGCGCGTACCGGAAGGCGAAGCGCCCCTTGTCGCAGATCCACTCCTCGTTGACCTCGGGGTCCTCGGCCGCGAGGCGGCGCATGACCTTGCCGCGCCGGTGGTCGGTGCGGGTGGCGCAGCCACCGGAGCAGTGCTCGCACACCGACGGCGAGGAGACCAGGTCGAAGGGCCGGGAGCGGAATCGGTACGCCGCCGAGGTGAGCGCGCCGACGGGGCAGATCTGGATGGTGTTGCCGGAGAAGTACGACTCGAACGGGTCGCCCTCACCGGTGCCGACCTGCTGGAGCGCGCCCCGCTCGATCAGCTCGATCATCGGGTCGCCCGCGACCTGGTTGGAGAACCGGGTGCAGCGGGCGCACAGCACGCACCGCTCACGGTCGAGCAGCACCTGCGTGGAGATGGGGACGGGCTTCTCGTAGGTCCGCTTGCGGCCGTCGAAGCGGGACTCGGCGTCGCCGTGCGACATGGCCTGGTTCTGCAGCGGGCACTCGCCGCCCTTGTCGCAGACGGGGCAGTCCAGCGGGTGGTTGATGAGCAGGAGCTCCATCACACCCTTCTGGGCCTTCTCCGCGACGGGCGAGGTCAGGTGGGTCTTGACGACCATGCCGTCGGTGCAGGTGATGGTGCAGGAGGCCATCGGCTTGCGCTGGCCCTCCACCTCGACGATGCACTGGCGGCAGGCGCCCGCCGGGTCGAGGAGGGGGTGGTCGCAGAACCGGGGGATCTCGATGCCGAGCTGTTCGGCGGCCCGGATGACCAGGGTGCCCTTGGGCACGCTGATCTCGGCGCCGTCGATCGTCAGCGACACGAGGTCCTCCGGCGGGACCGCCGCTTCTCCCCCGCCGGAGGGAGAGCTGGTGGTCACGGTCATGCGTTCACCTCCGTGCGGTCGGCCCAGGCCGTCGACCTGGCCGGGTCGAAGGGGCATCCTCGGCCCGTGATGTGCTGCTCGTACTCCTCGCGGAAGTACTTGAGCGAGGAGAAGATCGGCGAGGCGGCGCCGTCGCCGAGGGCGCAGAAGGACTTGCCGTTGATGTTGTCGGCGATGTCGTTCAGCTTGTCGAGGTCGGACATCTGTCCCTTGCCGGCCTCGATGTCGCGCAGCAACTGCACGAGCCAGTAGGTCCCTTCGCGGCAGGGCGTGCACTTGCCGCAGGACTCGTGGGCGTAGAACTCGGTCCAGCGGGTGACGGCGCGGACCACGCAGGTCGTCTCGTCGAAGCACTGGAGTGCCTTGGTGCCGAGCATGGAACCGGCGGCCCCCACTCCCTCGTAGTCGAGGGGGACGTCGAGGTGCTCGTCGGTGAACATCGGGGTCGAGGAGCCGCCCGGCGTCCAGAACTTGAGGCGGTGCCCGGGGCGCATGCCGCCGCTCATCTCCAGCAGCTGGCGCAGGGTGATGCCGAGCGGCGCCTCGTACTGGCCGGGGCTCGCGACGTGGCCGGAGAGGGAGTAGAGCGTGAAGCCGGGCGACTTCTCGCTGCCCATCGACCGGAACCAGTCCTTGCCGCGCTGCATGATGGCGGGAACCGACGCGATGGACTCGACGTTGTTCACCACGGTGGGGCAGGCGTACAGGCCCGCGACGGCGGGGAAGGGAGGACGCAGCCGGGGCTGGCCGCGGCGGCCCTCGAGGGAGTCGAGCAGCGCGGTCTCCTCACCGCAGATGTAGGCGCCCGCGCCCGCGTGCACGGTGATGTCGAGGTCGAGTCCGCTGCCCAGGATGTTCTCGCCGAGGAAGCCCGCCTCGTAGGCCTCGCGGACGGCGGAGTGCAACCGCCGCAGGACCGGGACGACCTCCCCGCGCAGATAGATGAAGGCGTGCGACGACCGGATCGCGTAGCACGCGATGATCATGCCCTCGACGAGGCTGTGCGGGTTGGCGAAGAGGAGCGGGATGTCCTTGCAGGTCCCCGGCTCCGACTCGTCGGCGTTGACCACGAGGTAGTGGGGCTTGCCGTCGCCCTGCGGGATGAACTGCCACTTCATGCCGGTGGGGAAGCCGGCGCCGCCGCGACCGCGCAGTCCGGAGTCCTTGACGTAGGCGATCACGTCGTCCGGCGTCATGGCGAGCGCCTTGCGCAGCCCTTCGTAGCCGTCGTGGCGCCGGTAGACGTCCAGCGTCCAGGACGCGTCCTCGTCCCAGAAGGCCGACAGCACCGGTGCCAGCAGCTTCTCGGGGCTCATGTCCTTCAACTCGGGTGCCAAGGTCATCACTCCCCCTCCTCGGCAGTGGGCCCGGCCGGGTGGGCCGGGTCGGAGGCCGATGTGTCCTGCGGCGCGTCGTGCGAGCTCAGGTGCTCCGTCGGTGACGGGTCGTGGGGCGCCTCGGTCCGGGCGGACTCACCGCGCGGGTGCACCACGCGCGCGGGGGACGCCTCGCCCTTGGCGAGCTTCAGGCCGACCAGGGAGGCGGGTCCGGCGCTGCCGCCGGCCTCGACGGCCCCGTCCCGCTCGTCGGGGAAGCCGGCCAGGATCCGGGCGGTCTCCTTGAAGGAGCACAGCGGGGCTCCGCGCGTGGGGGTGACCGGCCGGCCCGCGCGCAGGTCGTCGACGAGGCTCTTGGCGCTGGCGGGGGTCTGGTTGTCGAAGAACTCCCAGTTGACCATCACCACCGGCGCGAAGTCGCAGGCCGCGTTGCACTCGATGTGCTCCAGGGTGACCTTGCCGTCGCCCGTGGTCTCGCCGTTGCCGACCCCGAGGTGCTCCTGGAGCTCCTCGAAGATCGCGTCGCCGCCCATGACCGCGCACAGGGTGTTGGTGCAGACGCCCACCTGGTAGTCGCCGCTCGGCCTGCGCCGGTACATCGTGTAGAAGGTGGCGACGGCGGTGACCTCGGCGGTGGTCAGGCCCAGCACGTCGGCGCAGAACTGCATGCCGGTGCGGGTGACGTGGCCCTCCTCGGCCTGCACGAGGTGCAGCAGCGGCAGGAGGGCGGAGCGGGAGTCCGGGTAGCGGGCGATGACCTCGCGCGCGTCCGTCTCCAGCCGGGCCCGGACGTCGTCCGGGTAGGCGGGTGCGGGCAGTTCGGGCATGCCCAGGCTGACGCCCCGCTCGGAAGACGATGTGGTCACCGGTCGACGCCTCCCATCACGGGGTCGATGGACGCGACGGCGACGATGACGTCGGCGACCTGGCCGCCCTCGCACATCGCCGCCATGGCCTGAAGGTTGGTGAAGGACGGGTCGCGGAAGTGGACCCGGTAGGGGCGGGTGCCGCCGTCGGACACGACGTGCACGCCGAGTTCGCCCTTGGGGGACTCGACCGCCACGTAGGCCTGGCCGGGCGGGACCCGGAAGCCCTCGGTGACCAGCTTGAAGTGGTGGATCAGGGCCTCCATGGAGGTGCCCATGATCTTCTTGATGTGGTCGAGGGAGTTGCCGAGCCCGTCGGGGCCCAGCGCGAGCTGGGCGGGCCAGGCGATCTTCTTGTCGGCGACCATGACCGGTCCGGGCTCCAGCCGGTCCAGGCACTGCTCGATGATCCGCAGCGACTGGCGCATCTCCTCCAGCCGGATCAGGAAGCGGCCGTAGGAGTCGCAGGTGTCGGAGGTCGGGACGTCGAAGTCGTACGTCTCGTAGCCGCAGTAGGGCTGCGCCTTGCGCAGGTCGTGCGGCAGGCCGGTGGAGCGCAGGATCGGGCCCGTCGCGCCGAGGGCCATGCAGCCGGCCAGATCGAGGTAGCCGACGTCCTGCATGCGGGCCTTGAAGATGGGGTTGCCGGTGGCGAGCTTGTCGTACTCCGGGAGGTTCTTGTCCATCTTCTTCACGAACTCGCGGATCTGGTCCACCGCGCCGGGCGGCAGGTCCTGGGCGAGTCCGCCGGGGCGGATGTACGCGTGGTTCATCCGCAGGCCGGTGATCAGCTCGTAGATGTCGAGGATGAGCTCACGATCGCGGAAGCCGTAGATCATGATCGTCGTGGCGCCGAGCTCCATGCCGCCGGTGGCGATGCACACCAGGTGCGAGGAGAGCCGGTTCAGCTCCATCAGCAGCACGCGGATGATCGAGGCGCGGTCGGGGATCTGGTCCTCGATGCCGAGGAGCTTCTCGACGCCGAGGCAGTACGCCGTCTCGTTGAAGAACGGCGTCAGGTAGTCCATGCGCGTCACGAACGTGGTGCCCTGCGTCCACGTCCGGTACTCGAGGTTCTTCTCGATGCCGGTGTGGAGGTAGCCGATGCCGCAGCGGGCCTCGGTGACGGTCTCGCCCTCGATCTCCAGGATCAGGCGGAGCACTCCGTGCGTGGAAGGGTGCTGCGGGCCCATGTTGACGACGATGCGCTCGTCGTCGGCGCGGGCCGCGGACTGGACGACCTCGTCCCAGTCGCCGCCGGTGACCGTGTAGACGGTGCCTTCGGTGGTCTCCCGGGGGGAGGCGTGGGAAGTGCTCATGAGTACGACCTCCGCTGGTCCGGAGCCGGGATCTGGGCGCCCTTGTACTCGACGGGGATGCCGCCGAGGGGGTAGTCCTTGCGCTGCGGATGGCCCTGCCAGTCGTCCGGCATCATGATCCGGGTCAGCGCGGGGTGGCCGTCGAAGACGATGCCGAAGAAGTCGTACGTCTCGCGCTCGTGCCAGTCGTTCGTGGGGTACACGGCGAACAGCGACGGGATGTGCCGGTCGCCGTCGGGGCAGCTGACCTCCAGGCGGATCACCCGGTTGTGGGTGATCGAGCGCAGGTGGTAGACGGCGTGCAGCTCGCGGCCCTTGTCGTTCGGGTAGTGCACGCCGCTGACGCCGGTGCACAGCTCGAAGCGCAGCGCCGGGTCGTCCCGCAGGGTGCGGGCGACGGTCACCAGGTGCTCGCGCTCGATGTGGAAGGTCAGCTCGTCGCGGTCCACCACCGTCTTCTCGATGGCGTTGTCCGGGAGCAGCCCCTGCTCCTCCAGCGCGCCCTCCAGTTCGTCGGCGACCTCGTCGAACCATCCGCCGTAGGGGCGGCTCGCCGGTCCCGGGAGCCGGACCGAGCGGACCAGACCGCCGTAGCCGGTGGTGTCACCACCCCTGTCGGCGCCGAACATCCCCCGCTGGACGCGGATCTCCTCACCGCCCTGGCCGCGCTGGCCCGGCAGGTTCTCGGCGGAGAGCGCCTTGTCGGGGTTCACGCCGTCTGCGTCCTTGTGCGCGTCGCTCACCGCAGCAGCCCCTTCATCTCGATGGTGGGCAGGGCCTTGAGCGCCGCTTCCTCCGCCTCACGGGCCGCCTCCTCGGCGTTCACGCCGAGCTTGGAGGACTGGATCTTCTGGTGGAGCTTGAGGATGGCGTCCATCAGCATCTCCGGCCGGGGCGGGCAGCCGGGGAGGTAGATGTCGACCGGCACGATGTGGTCGACGCCCTGGACGATGGCGTAGTTGTTGAACATGCCGCCCGAGGAGGCGCAGACCCCCATGGAGATCACCCACTTGGGGTTCGGCATCTGGTCGTAGACCTGCCGGAGCACCGGCGCCATCTTCTGGCTGACCCGGCCGGCGACGATCATCAGGTCCGCCTGGCGGGGCGAACCGCGGAAGACCTCCATGCCGAAGCGCGCCAGGTCGTACCGCCCGGCGCCGGTGGTCATCATCTCGATGGCGCAGCACGCGAGTCCGAACGTGGCCGGGAAGACGGACGCCTTGCGCACCCAGCCCGCGGCCTGTTCGACGGTGGTCAGCAGGAAGCCGCTCGGCAGCTTTTCTTCGAGTCCCATGACGTGTGGCCCCTCAGTCCCATTCCAGGCCGCCGCGCCGCCATACGTACGCGTACGCGACGAAGACGGTGAGCACGAAGAGCAGCATCTCCACGAGCCCGAAGATCCCCAGGGCGTCGAAGCTGACGGCCCAGGGGTAGAGGAAGACGATCTCGATATCGAAAATGATGAAGAGCATCGCCGTCAGGTAGTACTTGATCGGGAAGCGCCCGCCGCCGGCCGGCGTGGGGGTCGGCTCGATGCCGCACTCGTAGGCCTCGAGCTTGGCCCGGTTGTACCGCTTGGGCCCGATCAACGAGGCCATGACCACGGAAAAGATCGCAAAGCCTGCCCCGAGGGCTCCCAGTACGAGGATGGGCGCATAAGCGTTCACCGCTCCTCGCTCCTCTCAGTCGGCACTGACTGCTGGCGGTTGGCGTCGGGCTCGCTTGCGCCCCACCCGTCCCCTGAACCCCGCCCGCCCCGGCGAAGATCGGGAACATGTGAAGCAGGTCACAAGCCCAACCGCGTGCATCTTATGCCCGACGCTCTGTGATCTGCGACACGGGGTATTGCACAAGCTTTGTGATCTCCACCACCTGACGATCGATCATGAAGTCGGATGAGCGGTGATCTTCACACGCGAAGCGTCCGAGTGATCACCAGAGGTGACATTTTGGCTCGTCAGCGCAGGCCGGAGGGTGCGTCTCAATATCAAGAGGGTTCGCGTGCATGCAAATTGGCGATGGACTCGATCTCTTGATAGAGGCGCGTTCACACGTGAGAGGGGCCCGCGGAACGGGGTGTGGACGCGTGCTTTCGTTCACGATCTCCGCCGGGTCGTGATCCGGCCGTGATCTCCGCACCCGGACGCGCCCGCCGGGGCGGCCGTTCCGTGATCCCCGTCACATGGATGAGAGATCCATGAATGCGGGGCTTGGCCAATCGAGTCAACCGGTGGTAGGCGCGGGGCAATTCGGGCGTATTGATCAAACACCGTGATCACAGCCGGGTCACGGGGTGCCCGCAATGTCCGTTAGGGCGTCAATGCAGGGTCCCGTTCGGGGTTTTTGGGGGCCTGATTGAACAACTGTGGCGCAGCACACGTTTCTTGAAGATATGAAGGAGCCCCTGGTACCGGTTGTTCCCATGTCCCACACCGCTCACATACGCAGCCACCGGAAGCCCCGCCGCAGCGCGACCTCTTCGATCGCCGTGCGTGCCGGAGTTGCCGGTGGCGTCCTCAGCCTGGCAGCCGCGGGTGCGTCGGCCTCGGCGAGCGCCGCCGAGCCGGTGACGCAGACCATCGAACTGCCCACCCTGACGGCCGACATGTCCGCTCAGGTCGCCCAGTCCGCCGCCGCCACCCAGCAGGCGGCCGCGAACTACGAACTGCGCGCCGAGCGTGACGCCGCCGCCGCCAAGGCCGCGGCCGAGGCGAAGAAGGACCTCGCCGCGGCGAAGAAGGCCGAGGCCAAGAAGAAGGCCGCCGAGGCCGCCCGCAAGGCCGCGGCCGAGCGTGCCGACCGCAGTACCGAGCGCGCCACCCTCTCGGCGTCCGCCTCCACCTCCGCGTCCGCCTCCACCTCGGTCTCGGCGCCCGCCAGCGGCAGCGTCGCCACCGTCATCGCCTTCCTCAAGGCCCAGGTGGGCGACGCCTACGTCATGGGCGCCACGGGCCCCAACGCCTGGGACTGCTCCTCCCTGGTGCAGGCCGCGTACAAGCAGGTTGGTGTGGACCTGCCGCGCGTCTCCCAGGACCAGTCGATGGCCGGCACGGACGTCCCGCTGTCCAGCGTCCAGGTGGGCGACATCCTGTACTGGGGCGGCAAGGGCTCCGCGTACCACGTGGGTGTCTACATCGGGAACGGCCAGTACCTGGACGCGGCCAACCCGTCCAAGGGCGTCGTCATCCAGGACCTGTCGGGCTACCCGGCGTCGGGCGCCGTGCGCGTCCTCTGACCCCGCGCCCCCGCACGCATCACCGGCCGGAGGGCCGCCGCCGCACAGCCGGCGGCGGCCCTCCGACTGTGCGCATGCCTCCACCGCCGCCCTGACGGCCCTCTCGCGGCCCGGGGCGGCCCCGGGGTGCCCGCGGGCGCCCCTCGGGTCCCACGGCGCACCCACGGCCCCCTGAGGCCCTCCGCCGCCCCGCGCACCGCCCGACGGCGGGAGCACCGCCCGTCCCGGCGGGGCGCTTGGCCCGAATTCTCCCCCTACGGCACGTCTGTGACGGCACGTCGGCGGCCCCTGCGGACGGCCTCGCGGACGACCCACGCGGACGGTCCACGAAGACGGTCCACGAAGACGGCCCGCCCGGAGCCGCCGTGGGACGGCGGCGCCGGACGGGCCGGGGAGTGCTGCCGGGTCAGGCCTTCGGGGCCACCTTGCTCAGCCCGTTGATGATGCGGTCCATCGCGTCGCCGCCCGTCGGGTCGGTGAGGTTCGCCAGGAGCTTCAGCGTGAACTTCATCAGCAGCGGGTGCGTGAGCCCGCGCTGCGTCGCGATCTGCATGACCTTCGGGTTGCCGATCAGCTTCACGAAGGCGCGGCCGAGCGTGTAGTAGCCGCCGTAGGTGTCCTTGAGGACACGCGGGTAGCGCTGGAGGGCCATCTCGCGGCCGGCCGGCGTCGGGCGGGCGTGGGCCTGCACGATGACGTCGGCGGCGAGCTGCCCGGACTCCATCGCGTAGGCGATGCCCTCGCCGTTGAAGGGGTTCACCAGTCCACCGGCGTCGCCGACGAGCAGCAGGCCCTTGGTGTAGTGCGGCTGGCGGTTGAAGGCCATGGGCAGGGCGGCACCGCGGATGGGCCCGGTCATGTTGTCGGGGGTGTAGCCCCAGTCCTCCGGCATGGACGCGCACCAGGCCTTGAGGACCTCGCGCCAGTCCAGCTCCTTGAAGGAGTCGGAGGTGTTGAGCACGCCGAGGCCCACGTTCGAGGTGCCGTCGCCCATGCCGAAGATCCAGCCGTAGCCGGGCAGCAGGCGGTCCTCGGGGCCGCGGCGGTCCCACAGCTCCAGCCAGGACTCCAGGTAGTCGTCCTCGTGGCGCGGGCTGGTGAAGTACGTGCGCACCGCCACGCCCATCGGGCGGTCCTCGCGGCGGTGCAGGCCCATGGCGAGGGACAGCCGGGTGGAGTTGCCGTCGGCGGCGACGACCAGCGGCGCACGGAAGGTGACCTCGCGCTTGTCCTCGCCGAGCTTGGCGTGCACACCCGTGATGCGGCCCGTGCGCTCGTCGACGATCGGGGCGCCCACGTTGCACCGCTCGAACAGCCGGGCGCCGGCCTTCTGCGCCTGCCGGGCGAGCTGCTCGTCGAAGTCGTCGCGCTTGCGCACCAGGCCGTAGTCGGGGAAGGAGGCGAGATCCGGCCAGTCGAGCTGGAGCCGCACCCCGCCGCCGATGATGCGCAGGCCCTTGTTGCGCAGCCAGCCGGCTTCCTCGGAGATGTCGATGCCCATGGCCACCAGCTGCTTGACGGCGCGCGGCGTGAGCCCGTCGCCGCAGACCTTCTCGCGCGGGAACTCCGTCTTCTCCAGGAGCAGTACGTCGAGTCCGGCCTTGGCGAGGTGGTACGCGGTGGTGGAGCCGGCTGGCCCCGCGCCGACGACGATGACATCGGCGGTGTTTTCGGAGAGGGGCTCGGTCACGGCGGGATCTCCCCAAGGTTCGAAATCTGCGTGCCGACCGGCACTGGACACGGGCAGTCTATTCAGCAGGATCGATCACCCGGCTGAAGGGCTGCCCTGTGAACCGAGCTCTCCCCGCAGTACGGCTGCGCGTGCCCACCGACGAGGACGCCGTCGCCTGGCACCGGATCTTCGCCGACCCCGAGGTCATGGAGTTCCACGGCGGCAGGCCCGCCGAGCTGTCCCTCTACGAGGAGCTCACCGCCCGGCAGCGGCGGCACGACGCCGAACGGGGCTTCTGCCTGTGGTCGGTGCTCGACGAGGAGGGCCGGGTGCTCGGCTTCACCGGAGCCCAGCCCTGGGAGCGGGACTGGGGTCCCACCGGGGAGATCGAGATCGGCTGGCGGCTGGGCCGGGAGCACTGGGGCCAGGGCTACGTCACCGCCGCCGCGCGGCAGACGCTGCGACGGGTGCGGGCGGCCGGTGTGCCGGACGTGGTGGCGATGGTCGACGCCGCCAACAGCCGCTCCATCGCGGTGACGCGGCGGCTCGGCATGCGCCTGGCCGAGACGTTCACCACGCCGGTGTCCGAGCGGTCCGGTCACTGCTACCGGCTCGCCCTCTGAGAGGGCGACCCGCTCCTCACTCTGCGTGATCGACTGTCACAGAAAGACACCGGACGCTTCCGGCCGGGACGGCGGCGGAGTTACCCTTCCTGTACCGCTGGGGGTGACATCTGTGCACATGTCCCGCAATACACCCGAAGTCCGCGTGCCGCGTCTGGTCGGCCTGATGGCGGTGGACGCGCGTGAGGCGGCCCGGTCGCGGGGTCTGTCGCTCAACGCGCCGGACCGGCCCGATCTCGGTGGCGTCGTCGTCGACTACGTCGTCCGCCAGTATCCGCAGCCCGGCGCGGAGGTGCCGCGGGACTCGATGGTCTACGTGTGGTTCGACTTCGGGCCGGGCGAGGGCGGCGGCGGCGTGCACGAGCCGCGCGTCCCGCCTCCGCCGCGGGGCGGACTCCAGCGCGAACTGGACGAGCCGGGCGACCCGTTCGCCGTCCTCAGCCCCCGCTGAGGACGGCCCCCTACGCCGGGGTCAGTCCTTCTTGAAGCCCCGGTGCAGCGCCACGATCCCGCCGCTCAGGTTGCGCCAGGCCACCCGGGACCAGCCGGCCCTGCCCAGCCGCTCGGCGAGGGCGGGCTGGTCGGGCCAGGCACGGATGGACTCGGCGAGGTAGACGTAGGCGTCGGGGTTGGAGGACACCGCCCGGGCGACGGGCGGCAGGGCGCGCATCAGGTACTCGGTGTAGACCGTGCGGAACGGCGCCCACGTCGGGTGCGAGAACTCGCAGATCACGATGCGCCCGCCGGGCCGGGTCACCCGGTGCATCTCCCGCAGCGCGGCGTCCGTGTCCTGGACGTTGCGCAGCCCGAAGGAGATCGTGACGGCGTCGAAGGTGTCGTCCTTGAAGGGCAGCCGGGTGGCGTCCCCGGCGGTGTAGGGCAGCCAGGGCTGACGCTGCTTGCCCACCTGGAGCATGCCCTGCGAGAAGTCGCACGGCACGACGTAGGCGCCGGTGCGGGCGAAGGGCAGCGAGGAGGTGCCCGTGCCGGCCGCCAGGTCGAGGACCTTCTGCGCGGGGCGGGCGTCGACCGCCTTGGCGACCTCCTTGCGCCACCGCCGGTCCTGGCCGAGGGACAGCACGTCGTTGGTCAGGTCGTACCGTTCCGCCACGTCGTCGAACATCGAGGCGACTTCGTGCGGCTGCTTGTCCAGGGATGCGCGGGTCACGGGCCCATTCTTGCAGCAGCCCCACCGGGCGGGAGCCGCGGCGTGCCCCCGGGCGTCCTCACCACCGTGGGGAGGACGCGGCCGGGATCCGTACCGGGCCGCCGACCGCGGGACGGGGTGGTCCGGGCGGGAGAAGGAGCGTGCGGCATGAGGGGTTTCCGCGATCCGGTGGCGGCGGGGCTGGGCTGTCTGCTCGCCCTGGCCGCCGCGGGGTGCTCAGGACCGGGCGGGGCGTCCGCGGCGGCGCCAGCGAGCGCCGCCCCCGGCACGTCGTACGCCCCGTACGTCAGCGCCGCCGACCCCGCCCCCACCGACACGGCCGGCTCCCCCACGGCGTACAACCTGGCCTTCGTCACGGCCGACGGCGGCGACTGCACCCCGCGCTGGGACGGCTCGCACGCGGTCGATGACGCGGCCGTCGGGGCCCGGATCGCCGCGCTCGGCAGGGACGGCCGGCAGGTCCGGGTCTCCTTCGGCGGCGCCTCCGGAACGGAACTCGGCGCCGCGTGCGGCAGCGCCCGAGAGCTGGCGGCGGCGTACGGGAAGGCCCTGGACGCGGCCGGCACCTCGCTGGCCGACTTCGACATCGAGGGCGACGCGCTGACCGACTCCGCGTCCGTGGAGCTGCGTTCGCGGGCGATCGCCCGGTTGCAGGACGAACGGCCCGGCCTGGAGGTGACGTTCACGCTCCCGGTGATGCCCTCGGGCCTGGACGAGCACGCGCTGGTCCTGCTCGGCTCCGCCAACGACCACGGGGTGCGGGTCCGCACCGTCAACCTGATGACGATGAACTACGCCCGTGAGTACCACGGTGACATGGGCGGGTACGCCCGCACGGCCGCGAGGGCCGCGCACGCGCAGCTGCGGAAGGTCTTCGGCACCTCGGAGGCGGCCGCCTGGCACGGCATGGCCCTCACCTCGATGATCGGCGTCAACGACGTCCCCGGCGAGACCTTCACGCTCGCCGACGCGGCCGAGGTCCGGGCCTTCGCCGAGGAGAAGGGGCTCGCCTGGGTGTCGGTGTGGGCCGCCTTCCGCGACCGGCGGTGCGGCGAGGAGCCGTCGGCCGCCGGCGCGCCGGTCACGTGCAGCGGAGTGGAGCAGGAGGACGGGGCGTTCGGGGCGGCGTTCGGCGTGTAGGCGCGCCGGGCGCTTCCCGCGGGACCGCGCGCTCAGCGCCCCCGGTACACCAGACGGCCGCCCACGACGGTGGCCACGCAGGTGGCCGCGCCGTCCCGCACGAGCGCGGCCCGGTCGGGTACGTCGAACACCGCGAACCGGGCGGGCCGGCCGGCGGCGAGCCCCGGGAGCAGCACCAGCGGCTTCGGCGAGAGGGACGCGGGCCCGGGCAGGGTGGCCGGGCGTCCCGCCAGGGCGAGCCCCGCGCCGCGCACCGCGTCCAGGGCCGCGCGGCTTCGCAGTTCACCGGCGACGGCGACCGTGCCGTGCGCCAGCATGCGCTGCACCCCGCGGCGCGCACTGGCACCCCGCGCGGACGGGCCGGCGTCGAGGAGGGCCCGGGCACGCTCCCCGAAGAGCGGTTCGGTGCCCAGCCGGTCCGCTTCGCGCGGGTCCGGGTGGTAGGCCTGCTCCAGCAGTTCCGGACCGTACGGGTTGAGCAGGCCGGGCGTCAGGATGCCGGGCCACCGGCGCACGCGGGCCCGCGGATGGCCGGCGGCCAGCTCCTCGTACGGGCCGACGGCGGCGAGCTGGGCGCCCTCGACCAGGACGGCCGTGCCGGGCGAGGCCTCGCAGACGTGGAGGGTCAGCACGGTGGCGTCAGTTGGGAGCCAGCAGCTTCAGCTCGGGGTGAGCCGTGCCGCCCTCGATGGCCGTGGAGGAGATGTGCGAGACGACGCGGTCGTCGACGGGGTCGTTCGCCGGGTCGTCGTGGACGACCAGGTGCTCGTACGTCGTCGACCGCTGCGCGGGGACGCGGCCGGCCTTCCGGATGAGGTCGATGATCTCCATCCGGTTGGAGCGGTGCTTGGCACCGGCGGAGGAGACGACGTTCTCCTCCAGCATGATCGAGCCCAGGTCGTCGGCGCCGTAGTGCAGGGAGAGCTGGCCGACCTCCTTGCCCGTGGTGAGCCAGGAGCCCTGGATGTGGGCGATGTTGTCCATGAACAGCCGGGCGATGGCGATCATCCGCAGGTACTCGAAGAGCGTCGCCTGCGTGCGGCCCTTCAGGTGGTTGTTCTCGGGCTGGTAGGTGTACGGGATGAACGCGCGGAAGCCGCCCGTGCGGTCCTGGACGTCCCGGATCATCCGCAGGTGCTCGATGCGCTCCGCGTTGGTCTCGCCGGTGCCCATGAGCATCGTGGAGGTGGACTCGACGCCCAGGTTGTGGGCGATCTCCATGATCTCCAGCCAGCGCTCGCCGGACTCCTTCAGCGGGGCGATGGCCTTGCGGGGCCGCTCGGGCAGCAGCTCGGCACCGGCGCCGGCGAAGGAGTCGAGGCCCGCGGCGTGGATGCGCTGGATGGCCTCCTCCACGCTCACCTTGGAGATCCGGGCCATGTGCTCGACCTCGGACGCGCCCAGCGAGTGGATCACCAGCTGCGGGAAGGCGTCCTTGATGGCCTTGAAGTGCTTCTCGTAGTACTCGACGCCGTAGTCCGGGTGGTGGCCGCCCTGGAACATGATCTGGGTGCCGCCCAGCTCGACCGTCTCGGCGCAGCGGCGCAGGATGTCGTCGAGGTCGCGCGTCCAGCCCTTGGCGGTGTCCTTGGGCGCGGCGTAGAAGGCGCAGAAGCGGCAGGCCGTCACGCAGACGTTCGTGTAGTTGATGTTGCGCTCGATGATGTACGTCGCGATGTGCTCGGTCCCGGCGTACCGGCGGCGGCGTACGGCGTCGGCGGCGGCGCCCAGGGCGTGCAGCGGGGCGTCCCGGTACAGCACGAGTGCCTCGTCCGGGGTGATCCGCCCACCGGCGGCTGCACGGTCGAGGATGGGCTGAAGGTCGGCCTTCTCGGTCACCGGGCGTCCCTTTCGTAAGGGTTGTGGACGGACCAGCCCAGCGTACGCCAGGGGATCAGGGCGTCGGACGCCAGGCCGTGGGGGCGGGGTACGGCGGCGGGACGGGCGGGGCGGACGGCGGGGCGGGCGGCGGGGCGAGGCGCTGCGGCCGGTGGCGCCGGGCGAGCCGCAGGACGAGGCCGGCGTAGAGCAGGTCGGCCGCCACCGACACGAGGGTCAGCTGCCACGGCATGTCCGCCGCGGTCTCCTCCGACGACAGCCCGCCGACGACCGCGGCGGAGGCGCCGAAGGCGAGCAGGTTGTTCAGCACGTGCAGCGCGATCGCGGCCTCCAGTCCGCCCGTGCGGAGGGTCAGCCACCCGGCCACCAGACCGTTGACCAGCAGACCGGTGAAGCCCCACGGGGTGCCCCAGCCGTGGGCGGCGGCGAACAGCACGGCCTGCGGAAGCACCGCGATCCACGGTGACCGGGCGAAGGCCCCGACCGCCTGGGTGAGCCAGCCCCGGAAGACGTACTCCTCGGCGGCGGCCTGGAACGGGACGAGGAGGAGCAGGACGGTCGAGGAGAGAAGGAAGGAGCGCCACCCCACCCAGGCGTCGGACCCCTCGGCCCCGGGCAGCAGGAAGGCGGCCGCCGTCAGCAGCCCCACGGGGAGCAGGGCGACGGGCAGGCACCGGCCCAGCCAGCCGACGCGCAGCCGCCCGGTGACCGACGACACGGTCCCGGCGGGCCGCCGGCCGGGCCACAGCACGACCAGCAGTACGAGGGGCAGGGCGACGGCGAGGGACACGAGCTCCACCGCGGTGTCCCCGAGGGGCCCGAGGTCCGGACCGCCGTCGGCCGCCTCGGGCAGCCCGGCCGCCAGGCCGAGCGCGTAGGAGCCGACGAACACCACGAGCACGGCGAGGACGTACCCGACGAGGAAGAGCAGCGCACCGGTCGGGGGCCGCCACCAGCGGTGGCGGCCGGTGGCGTGGTCCAGGCGGTGGTAGGGCAGACCGGGTGTCGGGGTCGTCATGATCGCCATTCTGGCGACGGGGCGGCTCCGGGACGTCCGCCCGGAGCAGGAGGCCGGATTCATGCCCAGGGGTGATCTGCCGCTGCCCGCAAACGTGTTGCGGCTGTCCGGCGCCCGGGGCTCACGCCGTGTACGCGCCCACGAGGAGGCCGAGGAGGGCGCCGGTGATCAGGAACGGGCCGAAGGGGATGGCCGTCTTGCGGTCGGCACGGCGCAGGAGCACGAGGGCGCCGCCGTACAGGGCGCCCAGGGCGAACCCGGCGAGGGTGCCGAGCATGAGAGTCGGCCAGCCGTACCAGCCGAGGACGGCACCGGCGCCCAGGGCGAGTTTGACGTCGCCGAAGCCCATGCCCGCGGGGTTGATCAGGAAGAGGACGAAGTAGCCGCCGCCCAGGGCGAGCGCGCCGAGCAGCGCGGTGGTCCACTCCCCCGCGTGCTCGGGCACCAGGGCGGTGACGCCCAGCAGGACCAGGGCCGCGGCGGCGAGCGGCAGGGTGAGGGGGTCGGGCAGCCGCCGCACGCGGAGGTCGACGACCGTGAGCAGGACGCCGACGGGCGCGAGCAGCAGCCAGACGCCCAGCTCGGGCCGGGTACCGGTGGCGGCGGCGAGCAGGGCGCAGACGAGAGCGGTGGAGATCGCCAGGGGTGCCGCGCGCGGGCCGTCCCCGGCACCGGCGCAGTCCCGGCAGGCGGCCGGACCCCACCAGCCCCGCAGGACGTGCCCCTGCGCGCACCGCTCCCGCCACGGTTCGCCGGACGGCACGGAGAACCGGTGGGCCGCACGCGGCAGCAGCATGCCCGACGCCGCGCCCCACAGCAGGGCGGCCAGGACGAGGAGAGGGGTGCTCATCCGGCCGCCGCCCCGACGGCGGACGGGTCGGAGAGGACGGAGCGGACGGAGTGGACGGAAGCGAAGGTGCGCGGTCGCGGCATGGCACGTCCCCCCGGCGTCGTGTCGGCCCTGCGGCGACGCCTGCGGTGCCCTCGGCGTCGACTCGGCCAAACCCTATGCGCTCGGCCTCTCCTTGCCCATGCCGAACTCCGGTTTCCAGCACCCCACTCGGCACGCGCCCCGGTGGGGCCGCCCCGGATGCGGGAAGGCCCCGGATCCGTGATCCGGGGCCCTCGCGTGCGTCTCGTCAGGAGGCGACGGCGACGTGGAGGTGCAGGTCCGCCGCGATGCCCTGCGGCGAGACGGCGAGGCCGAGGCCGCCGCCCACACCGGCGGTGAGACCGGCGGCCGTGGTCTCCAGGTGGAGACCGGCCGCGGCGCCCGCCTGTCCACCGGCGACGGCGTCCAGCTCGGCGTCGGTCATCGGGGCGGTCTCGATCTGCGGGGTGAAGGCCATGAGGGGCGGGTCCCTTCGGTTGCATGAGGCACGGGTGCTGGAGCGCGACCGATCAAAACACGCGGGGTGGAAGGCGGCCAGCCGCCCGCGGCGCAGGTGAGGCGGGCGCCGGTGACGGCGTCCACGTCTGTGGCCGTTCGGTCACCGGCCGCCCCACACCCTTCACACCTCGGTGACCCGGCGGTCGCGGAACACACCGGAAGCGCGGCCCCACCGACCCCGCCCCCGCCCCCGCCGGGTGTTCCTGCGGCCTCCCGGTGAACGGTGTGCAGATCCCCCGGATGTTCCGGGTGCACCACCGCGGTACGCCGGTCCGCGCCCTACCGCACCTTCGACAGCCGCGCCTCCGGGCGGCCCGCGGCCTCGCTCTCCGAGCGGTAGCGCAGGTCGTCGCCCACGGGCGTCAGCCGGACCGTCGTGGGGGCCGGATCGCAGCCGGCGTGGTTGGTCTTCTCCCCGGCCGACGCGGCCACCAGCTCCTTGCCCGTCACCTTCTTCAGGGTCAGTACGTCGACACAGACACCGCCGAGCGCGTCCGTCTGCCGCACCTTTCCCAACTGCCCTCCCACCGCCGCCTGCTCGACGGTGACGCGGAACGTCCCGACGGGCAGGCCGCCGTTCAGGGCCGTGCCCCGGCCCTCCCAGGTGCCGAGGTAGGCGGCGGGCACCGCGCCGGACGGGGCGGGGGCCGCGGTCGCCGCGGGCGGGGAGCCGGGGCCCGCGCCGGAGTCGCCCGAGTCGTCGTCGGAGCCGCGGCCCGGCAGCAGGTCGAGGACGAGCACCGAACCGATCGTCACGGCCGCCATCGCGCCCGCGACCGCCAGTGCGACCGTGCAGCTCAGCTTCCGCACGCGCCCGCCGCCCTCCTGCCCGGACGCGGCGGCGACGGAGACGGACACCTTGCCCTTGCCGGGCCGTCGGCCGCCGGAGGTCCCGGAGCCTTCCTGGTCCCGCCCGCCGTCCCCGTCCCGCGGGCCGGGCACATCCGCGGGAGCGGGCGGGGCGGTCCCCGGGGTGGGCGGCGCCGGCATGACCGGCGGGGGGCCGAACACGCCCGTGCCCGGCGGACTCACGGAAGGGTTGCTGAATCCGAGCGGTCCCGACGGGGTCTCCGTCGCGGCGGCCTCCAGGTTCAGCAGCCGCACGGCGCTGCGGCTGACCTGCTCCACCAGGGGGCCGGGCAGCCACCCGCCCGCCACCAGCCGGGCCGCGCCCCCGGGGGCCAGCCGGCGGGCCAGATCCGCCGGGGAGGGGCGCTCACCCGGGTCCTTCGCCAGGCAGGCGGCCGTCAGGGTCCGCAACTCACCGTCGAGCAGACCGAGTTCCGGCTCCTCGTGGACCACCTTGTAGAGCAGGGCGGCCGAGGAGTCACCGGGGAAGGGCGGTTCGCCGGTGGCCGCGAACGCGAGGACCGCGCCGAGCGAGAAGACGTCCGCCGCCGCGGTGACGCCCCTGCCCAGGATCTGCTCGGGCGACATGTAGCCGGGCGAGCCGATGGAGACGCCCGTGGAGGTCAGGGAGGCCGTGCCGTCCGTGGCGCGGGCGATGCCGAAGTCGATCAGCAGCGGGCCGTCGAGGGTCAGCAGGACGTTCGACGGCTTGACGTCGCGGTGCACCAGACCCAGGTCGTGCACGGCGGACAGCGCCTCGGCCAGCCCGGCGCCCAGGGCGCGGACCGTGTGGGCCGGCAGGGGACCGCCGTCGGCGACCGCGGCGGACAGCGCGGGGCCCGCCGCGTACGCCGTCGCCACCCACGGCACCCGCGCGTCCGGGTCCGCGTCCAGGACGGGCGCGGTCCAGGCACCGCCCACCCGGCGCGCGGCGTCCACCTCGCGCCGGAAGCGTGCGCGGAACTCCTCGTCCAGCGCGAAGTGCGGGTGGACGATCTTCACGGCGACCGTGCGGCCCCCGGCGCTGCGGCCGAGGTAGACCCGGCCCATGCCGCCGGAGCCCAGCCGGCCGAGCAGCCGGTAGGGCCCGACCACCGTGGGTTCGTCGACGTCGAGCGGCCGCATGCCGTCACCCCTCCCCCGTGGGCGGCCGGGGCGCACCCGTGGGCCCCGGCCGCCGCGCTCCTGGCAGCGTAGTGCCGCGGGGCGCGCGGCTCACGGCTGGAGGAGGTCCACCTTCACGTCCGCGGGGAAGCCGGTGGTCGGGCCGACCCGGCGGGCGAACTCCGCGACCGCCTCCAGCTGCGGGCCGCCGAAGCGGAAGTCGAGCGTGGTGAAGTAGCGGGCCAGGGTCTCCTCGTCGAAGGCCTCCCAGCGGGCGGCCTGCTCGGCGACCTTGCCGACCTCCTCCAGGGAGAGGTTGCGGGAGGCGAGGAAGGCCTCGTGCACCTTGCGCGTGATCACCGGCTCGCGCTCCGCGTAGTCGCGGCGCGCGGCCCAGACCGCGAAGACGAACGGCAGGCCCGTCCACTCCTTCCACAGGGCGCCCAGGTCGTGCACGTCCAGGCCGTAGCGCGGGCCGTCGAGCATGTTGGCGCGCAAGGCCGCGTCGCCGATGAGGACGGCGGCCTCGGCCTCCTGCATCATCAGGCTCAGGTCGGGCGGGCAGGTGTAGTAGTCCGGCTGGACGCCGTAGCGCTCGGCGAGGAGCAGCTGGGCGAGGCGGACGGAGGTGCGGGAGGTCGACCCGAGGGCGACGCGGGCGCCGTCCAGCCGGTCGAGCGGGACCTGCGAGACGATCACGCACGACATCACCGGGCCGTCGCAGCCGACGGCGATGTCGGGGAAGGCGACCAGGTCGTCGGCGTGCTTGAGGAACTCGACGAGGGTGACGGGACCGATGTCGAGATCGCCCTGCACCAGCTTCTCGCTGAGCTTCTCCGGGGTGTCCTTGGTGAGCTCGAAGTCGAGGAGCGTGCCCGTTCTCGCGAGCCCCCAGTAGAGGGGCAGGCAGTTCAGGAACTGGATGTGGCCGACGCGCGGCCGGGTGCGAGGATTGTCCACATCGTGAGGCTAGCCCTCGGGGCGCACGACCCGGCGCGCGGGCCCGGGTGAAGGCGCCGGCCGGGCTCCGGTCGGCTCCGCCGTCGGGGTGGGGCGGGCGATCATGTGTTCTCGGCCAGTCGGCCCGGGATGTTCAAACATTCGGGTGACGTGATCTTGACCCCTATTGCATTCCGGGTCCCGCGTGCTAGGCTCGTCGCAAGTTGCAGTTTGGTTTCCCTTGCAGTACAGAGCCTGCGGAGCATGTGACCGCGGGCTCTCGTCATTCTCAGACATATGCACTTGTGCAGAATTCATCTTCACACTTGCTGGTTCTGGAGCAGGGCAACCCTTTTGAGCCCAAGGAGGGCTTATGGCTACCGGAACCGTGAAGTGGTTCAACGCCGAAAAGGGCTTTGGTTTCATCGCCCAGGAGGGCGGCGGCCCCGACGTCTTCGTCCACTACTCCGCGATCAACGCGCAGGGATTCCGGTCCCTGGAGGAGAACCAGCAGGTGTCTTTCGACGTCACGCAGGGTCCGAAGGGCCCGCAGGCTGAGAACGTCACCCCGGTCTGATCAGCAGTACCCAAGGAGCCCCGCGCCGTCAGGCGACGGGGCTCCTGCCCTTTTCTTCCCCGGACGTCCGGTGAATTCCCGGCGAATTCCCGCCGTGGGACGATCGACGGATGGAACACGTTCCGGAGAACAAGCGGGAAGGCGGCGGGACTCCCGCCGAGGGGCCGGGTCCGACGGGGGCGCCGCTCGGTCTGGCGGCCGGTATTTCCCTCGGCACGGCCGTGGGACTCGTCCTCGGCCTGACCGTCTTCGACAACGTCGGCCTGGGACTCGCGGTCGGCCTCGGCTTCAGCACGGCGATCGGTGCGGGAGCCGGAATCGGGGCGGACCGGAAGCGGCCCCAGGGCAGTGGCGAGCCGCCGTCCGCGGAGCACCCCGACCGGCCGTCGCCCGAGGCGTCCGGGGCGTCCGGAGAAGAGGGGGACCGCCCGCCTCCGGAGGAGCGGCCCCGGTAGGGTCCCGGGGCATGGCTGACACGGATTTCGTGAGCGCGACCCGCACCTTCTACTACACCGTCGCCGAGGACTACGCCGCGCAGTTCCGGAAGCCGCACACGGACGTGGTGCTGGACCGGGTGCAGCTGGACGCCTTCGCGGAGCTGGTCGGCGAGGGCGGGCGGGTCGCCGACCTGGGGTGCGGGCCCGGACGGGTCACGGCCTACCTGGCGTCCCGGGGGCTGTCGGTGTCCGGCCTGGACCTGTCGGAGTCCATGCTGGCGATCGCCCGGCGCGAGCACCCGGGTCTGCGCTTCGAGCGGGGCTCGATGCTGGAGCTGGACCTGCCCGACGCCTCGCTCGACGGGGTCGTGGCCTGGTACTCGACCATCCACACGCCCGACGAGCACCTGCCCGCCCTGTTCGCCGGCTTCCACCGCGTCCTGCGCCCCGGCGGGCACCTGCTGCTGGGCTTCCCGTGCGGTGACGAGCCCCGCCACTACGAGCGGGCCTTCGGCCACGAGGTCTCCCTGACCTTCCTGCGGCGCAGGCCGGAGGGCGTCGCCGCCCTGCTGGCCGAGGCCGGTCTCGCCGTCCGCTCCACGACGGTGCGGGCACCGGACGAGGACCGGGGCGACCCGGTCCCCCAGGCGTCCCTCATCGCCCGCAGACCGCGGGAGCGGTGAGCCGCCCGCCGCCCGGCGGTCCGCCCGCCGGGGGCGCGGTCCCTACTCCAGCCCGATGGCCCGGCAGTCCGCCTTGTACGGGGCCGTGCAGATGTCCTTCACCGTGTACACGCCGTCCGTGATCACGGTCTCCTCGATGGTGTCCCTGGTCAGGGCGACGACCGGGACGAGCATCGCCGGGATGTTGCGCTGCGTCGGGCTGTCGACCGTCTCGCGGGTCAGCGCCGCGAACTCGATCGAGCGGTCCTGCACCTTGGCGACGGCGATCTTCGCCGCGTTCGTCGCCTCCAGCGAGAAGGACTTGTACACGGTCATGTACTGCTCGCCGGAGACCACCCGCTGGACGGCGTCGAGGTTGGCGTCCTGGCCGGTCACGGGCGGGATCTTCGTGGCCCCGGCCTCCTTCAGCGCCTCGATGACGGCGCCCGCCATGCCGTCGTTGGCGGAGTAGACCGCCGCGATGTCGTTCAGCCCGACCGCCTTGATCGCCTTGCGCATGTTCGCCTTGGCGACGGCCGGCTTCCACTCCGCGGTGTCGTAGCGCCTCACGATCTGCACCTGGCCCTGGAGTTCGCCGAGGGCACCGGTCTTGAAGCGGGCGGTGTTGGGGTCGGCGGGGTCGCCGTTCATCATGACGACCTTGCTCTTCTCGGCCCGGTCGCCCAGTTCGCCGACGATCGCGCGGCCCTGCACCTGGCCGACGAGTTCGTTGTCGTGGGAGACGTAGGCGTCGATCGGGCCCTCGGCCAGGCGGTCGTAGGCGATGACGGGGATGCCGGCCGCCTTGGCCTTGCGCACGTCCGCGGCGACGGCCTTCGAGTCGAGCGCGTCGACCAGGATGACGTCGACCTTGTCGGCGACCATCTGCCGGAACTGCTCGCTCTGTCTGGAGACGCTGGCCTCGGCGTTGGCGTAGCGGACCGTGCCACGGCCGTCGGTGAGGGACTCGACCTCCTGCTTGATCAGGGGGTGGTCGAACTTCTCGAAGCGGGCCGTGTCCTTGTCCGGCAGCAGCAGGCCGACCGTGATGTCGTCGGCCTTCGCCGCGGTCTCGTCGTCGCTCGCGTCGCCGCTGCACGCGGTGAGGGACACGGCCGACAGGGCGGCCGCCAGGGCCAGGGCGAGGGGGCGCGCGGCGGCCCGGCGGGTGTTGCGGGGTATCACTGGGTGGTGCCTTCCGTGGGGGGAGCATCGCGTCGACGTGGCAGAAAGCCAACGGGGCGGCACGGTGCGTCGTCAACAACCCCGTGTGAAGACTCCGCGAAGGTGCATCTAGGTGTAGAGGCCCTCTACTTCTGCGGCGAAGTCGCGCAGGACGGCCTCGCGGCGGAGCTTCATCGAGGGGGTCAGATGGCCGGCCTGCTCGGTGAAGTCCACGGGCAGGACGGCGAACCGGCGGATCGACTCGGGGCGGGAGACCATCTTGTTGGCCTCGTCGACGGCCCGCTGAAGGACCGCGCGCAGCTCCTGGTCGTCGGCGAGGAGGGTGGGCGGCACGGGGTGCTTGCCGTTCATCTGGCGCCAGTGGGTGATGCCGTCGGGGTCGAGGGTGATGAGGGCGGTGACGTAGGGGCGGCCGTCGCCCAGGACGAGGCACTGGGAGATCAGCGGGTGCGAGCGCAGCCAGTTCTCCAGGGGTGCCGGGGCCACGGACTTGCCGCCCGCGGTGATCAGGAGCTCCTTCTTGCGGCCGGTGATCGTGAGGTAGCCCTCGTCGTCCAGGGCGCCGAGGTCGCCGGTGGGGAGCCAGCCGTCGGGGGCGGCGGGGACGACACCGCCGGCCCTCGGGTCCCAGTAGCCGCGCAGGACGTGGTCGCCGGCGACGAGGATCTCGCCGTCGGCGGCGATGCGCACCCGGGTGCCCGGCAGGGGCCAGCCCACCGTGCCCAGGCGGGGTTTGAGGGGCGGGGTGACCGTGGAGGCGCCCGTGGTCTCCGTCAGGCCGTAGCCCTCGAAGATCTCGATGCCGGCACCGGCGTAGAAGGCGGCGAGGCGGCGGCCGAGGGGGGAACCGCCGCAGATCGCGTAGCGGACCCGGCCGCCCATGGCGCCGCGGAGCCGGCGGTAGACCAGCGGGTCGTACAGGGCCCGGGCGGCCTTGAGGGCGCGGGTGGGGCCGGGCCCGGTGCCCGTCTGGCGGGCCTCGACGGCCTCCCCGTAACGCTGCGCCACCGCCGCCGCGCGGTCGAAGGTCGCGGCCCGGCCGGCCGACTCGGCCTTGGCGCGGGCGGAGTTGAAGACCTTCTCCAGCATGTAGGGGATCGCCAGCAGGCAGGTCGGCCGGAAGCTCTGCAGGTCCGGGAGCAGGTCCTGCGCCTTGATGCTGGGCGCGTGGCCCAGCCGGACGCGGGCCCGGATGCAGGCGATGGCCACCATGCGGCCGAAGACGTGGGACATGGGCAGGAACAGCAGGACGGAGGCCTCTTCGCTGGTCCTCGCCCGGAAGACCGGGTAGAGCAGCTCGATGGCGTTGTCGACCTCGGCGAAGAAGTTGCCGTGGGTGAGCGCGCAGCCCTTCGGGCGGCCGGTGGTGCCGGAGGTGTAGACGAGCGTGGCCAGGGTGTCGGGGCCGAGCATGCCGCGCCGCACCTCGACCTCCGGGTCGGCCAGCCGTGCCCCGGCCTCGGCGAGCCGGTCCACATGGCCCTTCTCGACGATCCACAGGTGCTTCAGGTCGGGCAGGCGCTCGCGCTCGGGGCCGAGGGCGGCGGCCTGGGCGGCGGTCTCGGTGACCAGGGCGACCGCCCCCGAGTCCTGGAGGATCCAGCGGGTCTGGAACGCCGAGGACGTGGGGTAGACGGGGACGGTGACCAGTCCGGCCGCCCAGGCGGCGAAGTCCAGGACGGTCCACTCGTAGATCGTGCGGGCCAGCACGGCGATCCGGTCGCCCGGTGCGAGCCCCTCGGCGATCAGCCCCTTCGCCACGGCCAGGACCTGGGCGGCGAACTCGCCGGCCGTGACGTCGCTCCACCGCCCCTCGGCGTCCTTGCGGCTGAGGGCGACGGCCCCCGGGTCGGCGCTCGCGTTGTCGAACGGCAGGTCGGCGAGCGAGCCGTGCGTCCACGGCGGGGCGAGGGGCGGCACGGACGCCTCCCGCACCGCCCCGTCCAGCCGCCGCACCTCGGGCTCGACCGGCACCGGCCCGCCGTACACGTCGCCGTGGGCAGAGGAGGAAGGGGCAGTGGACACGGGCGGCTCCTGGGGCGTGCAGCGGGGAACTGCTTGCTGCATGACGTACGTGCCTCGCACGCCGAGGCGCTCAACCGGCGTGACCCGGACGGGGGGTTACTGACGGTAGGAAGGGGATCGTACGGCGTTCACGTGGCGGGTCTGTGCGTGTTCGGGGATGGTCCGGCGCCGGGCCTGTGCATGCTCGGGGGTTACCTGAGGGTCGTTCACCTCCGGTGCCGGGCCGTCCCGCTCAGGCGCGCTCCAGCACCGCCGTCACGCCCTGCCCGCCCGCCGCGCACACCGAGATCAGACCCCGGGCGGGGGCGTCCCGTTCGGCGAGGAGCTTGGCGAGGGTGGCCACGATCCGGGCGCCGGTGGCGGCGAAGGGGTGCCCGGTGGCGAGGGAGGAGCCGGCCACGTTGAGCCGGGCGCGGTCGAGTGTGCCGAGGCCGCGCTTCTCCCAGGCCGCGAGGGTGGCCAGCACCTGGGAGGCGAAGGCCTCGTGGATCTCGACGAGGTCGAAGTCGTCCAGGGCGAGCCCGGCCCGCTCCAGCATGCGCGGGACCGCGTACGCGGGCGCCATGAGCAGCCCGTCCTCCCCTCCGGCCACGTCCCCGCCGGCGAAGTCGACGGCCGCCGTCTCGTACGCCGTCAGATACGCCAGCGGCGCCAGCCCGCGCTCGCGCGCCCATTCCTCGCTCGCCAGCAGCACGGTGGCCGCGCCGTCGGTCAGCGGGGTGGAGTTCCCGGCCGTCATGGTCGGTTCGGGCTGGTCGAGACCGAACACCGGGTTGAGCGCGGCGAGTTGCTCCACCGTCGAGCCGGGTCGCAGGTTCTGGTCGCGGTCGAGGCCGCGGAAGGGGACCACCAGGTCCTCGAAGAAGCCGCGTTCGTACGCCGCCGCCAGCCGCTGGTGGCTGGCCGCGGCGAGTTCGTCCTGGGCCCGGCGGCCGATGCCCCAGGCGCGGGCGGTGACGGCGGCGTGCTCGCCCATGGACAGCCCGGTGCGCGGCTCGGCGTTGCGCGGGATCTCGGGGACGAGGTGGCCGGGGCGCACCTTCGCCAGCGCCTTCAGCCGTCCGCCCGGGGTCTTCGCCCGGCGGGCCGCCAGCAGGATGCGGCGCAGGGAGTCGTTGACGCCGAGGGGGGCGTCGCTCGCGGTGTCGGCGCCGCCCGCGATCGCCGAGTCGGTCTGCCCGAGGGCGATCTTGTTGGCGGCGGCGATGACGGCCTGGAGCCCGGTGCCGCAGGCCTGCTGGATGTCGTAGGCGGGGGTGCGGGGGTCCAGCGCCGAGCCGAGGACGCTCTCGCGGGCGAGGTTGAAGTCGCGGCTGTGCTTGAGGACCGCTCCGGCGACGAACTCGCCGACCACGCCCGGCCCTTGCAGGCCGTGCCGCTCGACGAGGCCGTCCAGGGCGGCGGTGAGCATCTGCTGGTCGGAGGCGGTGGCGTAGGGACCGTCGGAGCGGGCGAAGGGGATGCGGGCGCCGCCGAGGATCGCCACGCGCCGTACCGACGGTGCCAGTTGCTGGGGGCTCATCTCGACCTGCTCCTCGTCCGTGACGTAGCCTTACCTCCGGTAACCTTACTCCGAAGTAAGCATGTGTGAGCGTCCAGCGCCGTCACCGGGACCCGGGAGTTGCCCATGGCCGACCGCTATCTGCGTTTCACCGGTACCGCGCCCGGCCGCTTCCTGACGCGCCGGCTCGGGCTGCCGCAGCCGGCTCCGCTGGCCCGCTGGTCCCCCGAACACCCGGTCCTGGAGGGCGGCCTGCGCCTGCTCACCGCCGGGCGGTCCGCCCTGGACGCGGCTCCCGTCCTGGCCCGTACAGGGCTGGGCCCGGCCGGCCCGGACCGGGCGGCCGCCGTCGTGCTGGACGCGACCGGGGTGCGGGACGTCGACGGACTGGCCGAGGTGCACGCGGCGCTGCACCCGGTGCTGCGCTCGGTCGTCCCGAGCGGCCGCGTGGTGGTGCTCGGCGCTCCGCCCGACCCGGCCGACCATCACCAGGCCGCGGCCCAGCAGGCCCTGGAGGGCTTCACCCGCTCGCTCGGCAAGGAGATCGGCCGGGGCAGGACGGTCAACCTGGTCCGGCTGACCGACACCACGGCCGCCGAGTCCACGCTGCGGTTCCTGCTGTCGCCGAAGTCGGCCTACGTCAGCGGTCAGGTGATCGAGGTCGGGGCGCGGCAGGAGCCGCCGGCCGCCCTGGACTGGGAACGCCCCCTGGCGGGGCGTACCGCCCTGGTCACCGGTGCGGCCCGCGGCATCGGTGCGGCCGTCGCCGGGACGCTCGCGCGGGACGGGGCCCGGGTCGTCGTGCTCGACGTGCCGCAGGCCGCGCAGGACGCCCGGCTCCTGGCCGGCCGGCTCGGCGGCACGGCGCTGCCCCTCGACATCACGGCCGCCGACGCGGGCGCCCGGATCGCCGACGCCCTCCCGGACGGCCTGGACCTGCTGATCCACAACGCGGGCATCACCCGGGACCGGCGGCTGGTGAACATGCCCGCCGAGCGCTTCGGTTCCGTGCTGGAGGTGAATCTGGCGAGCGTGCTGCGCACCACGGACGCCCTGCTGAAGGCAGGGGCGCTGCGGCGCGGCGGATCGGTCGTGGCGACGGCGTCGATCGCGGGCCTGGCGGGCAACGCGGGCCAGACCAACTACGCGGCGAGCAAGGCGGGTGTGGTCGGCCTGGTGCGCTCACTCGCGCCGCGGGCGCTCGCCGAGCACGGTGTGACCGTCAACGCGGTCGCGCCCGGTTTCGTCGAGACGGCGATGACGGCCGCGATCCCGCTGTTCATCCGGGAGGCGGGCCGGCGGATGAACTCCCTGGCCCAGGGCGGGCTTCCGGCCGACGTCGCCGAGACCACGGCCTGGCTGGCGCATCCGGCGTCGGGCGCGGTCAACGGCCAGGTCGTCCGCGTCTGCGGCCAGAGCCTGCTGGGGGCGTGATGAGCGGCCCCACCGACCTCGTCCTGCGGACCTCCCCGTCCCTCGCCCCGCTCCTGGCGCGCGGCGCGCTGCTGTCGCCCGCCAAGCGGCCCTCGCCGGACGCCGTGTTCCCGCGCACCCGGCTCGTGCTGCCCGGGCTGCGGGTGGACCTCGCGCGGCTGGCGGCGTACGAGCGGGTCTGCGGGTTCCCGACCGGGGACGACGCCCTGCCGGTCACCTACCCGCACGTGCTGGGGTTCCCGCTGGCCATGCGGCTGATGAGCGCACGGGCCTTCCCGCTGCCGCTGCTGGGCCTGGTGCACACCTCGATCGAGGTCGCGCGGCACGGGCCGATGCCGGCGACCGGGCGCTACGGACTCCTGGTGCACGTCGAGGCGTTGTCCCCGCACCGGCGCGGCACCGAGGCCACCGTGGTCACCGAGGTGCGCGACGACGACGGGGAGCCGGTGTGGGAGTCCAGGAGCACCTACCTGGCCCGCCACCCCGTGCGGCGGGTGTCCGGACCCGCGCGCGAGGAGGAGCCCGAACCGCTGCCCGCCGTGGCCGAGTGGCGCCTCGCCGGGGACGTGGGGCGCCGCTACGGGGCCGCCTCCGGCGACCGCAACCCCATCCACCTGCACCCGCTCACCGCGCGGCTGTTCGGCTTCCCCCGGGCGATCGCGCACGGCATGTGGACGGTGGCCCGCTGCCTGGCCGCCCACGGCACGCCCGACCGCTGCTCGGTACGGGCACGGTTCCGGGCGCCGGTGCTGCTGCCGGGCACGGTGACCTACGCGGCGAAGGGCGGCCGGTTCGCATTGCGCGGTGCGCGGGAGCGGCTGCACCTCACGGGGGACGTCTACCCGGCGTGAGGTTCCGGCCGGTCCTGCGGCGGTGACCAGGGCCGGCCCGCCATCAGGTCGCCCAGCCCGGCCCAGGAGAAGTTCATCAGGGTGGCCGCGGCCTGGCGGGCCGTGACGCCCGGCGTGGCGTTGGCCCAGGCGGCGAGCGACTCGGCCGCCCCCACCAGGGCCTCGGCGAGCCCGGCGACCTCGCGCTCGGGGAGCTCGGGATTGCGGTGCGCCTCCCGGGCGGCGGCGAGGATCAGCTCGGTCACGAACGCGACGATCTCGGCGCGCATGGCGGTGATCTCGGCGGCGAAGGGCTCGCCGTGCGTCCGGGCCTGGAGGTGCAGCACCGACCAGGCGTCCGGGTGCTCGGCGGTGTGCGCGAAGAACGCGCCGAGGCCCTCCCACAGTTGCCGGTCGGCGGGCAGGTCCGGGCGGACCCCGGCCCGCACCGCCTCGACGAGGGCGGCGGCCTCCCGGCGGATGCAGGCGGTGAAGAGGTCTTCCTTGGAGTTGAGGTACAGGTAGACCAAGGGCTTGGAGACGCCCGCGAGTTCGGCTATCTCGTCCATCGAGGCGGTCATGTAGCCGCGCTGGCCGAAGATCTGCACGGCGGCGTCCAGCATCTGCTGCTCACGGACCGCACGCGGCATCCGCTTGGTCTTCACGGCACCCATAGCGCCCAAGCGTACGGGCCCCCCGGTCCGCCACCGGCCGGAAACCGGCCGGGGCGGCCCGGGGGGCCCTCCACGCGTCACGTCACCCGTGCTGTCACACGGCGGCGGGGACACGCTCCGTGCTGTCGCGCGGCTCGTCGGCCTGCTCGTCGGCCGGCTCGTCCAGGGAGGAGCCGTCGGCGGTGGCGTAGGCGTCCCGGTCGAGCAGGTTCTCCCGGGCGGAGACCAGCACCGGGATCAGCGCCTGGCCGGCGACGTTGGTGGCGGTGCGCATCATGTCGAGGATCGGGTCGATCGCGAGCAGCAGGCCCACGCCCTCCATCGGCAGGCCGAGGGTGGACAGGGTCAGGGTCAGCATGACCGTCGCACCGGTGAGACCGGCCGTGGCGGCCGAGCCGACCACCGAGACGAACGCGATCAGCAGGTAGTCGCCGACGCCCAGCTGGATGTCGAAGATCTGGGCGACGAAGATCGCGGCGATCGCCGGGTAGATCGCGGCGCAGCCGTCCATCTTGGTCGTGGCGCCGAACGGCACGGCGAAGGAGGCGTACTCCTTCGGCACGCCGAGGCGCTCGGTGACCTTCTGCGTCAGCGGCATGGTGCCGACCGAGGAGCGGGAGACGAAGGCCAGCTGGATGGCGGGCCAGGCGCCCTTGAAGAACTGCACCGGGTTGGTCTTGGCGACCGTGGCCAGCAGCAGCGGGTAGACGCCGAACATCACCAGGAGGCAGCCGATGTAGATGTCGGCGGTGAAGGTCGCGTACTTGCCGATCAGGTCCCAGCCGTAGGTGGCGATGGCGAAGCCGATGAGGCCGATCGTGCCGAGCGGGGCGAGCCGGATGACCCACCACAGCGCCTTCTGGAGCAGGCTGAGGACGGACTCGCTCAGGGTGAGGATCGGCTGGGCCTTCTCGCCGAGCTGGAGGGCGGCGATACCGGCGACGGCGGCCATGAACACGATCTGGAGCACGTTCAGCTCGGTGAACGGCGTGATCACGTCGGTCGGGATGATGCCGGTCAGGAAGTCGATCCACGAGCCGGTGTGCTCGGGCTTCGCGCCGTCCTTCGGCGTGAGCCCGGTGCCCGAGCCCGGGTTGGTGACCAGGCCGATGACCAGGCCGATGCTGACCGCGATCAGCGAGGTGATCATGAACCACAGAAGGGTGCGCGAGGCCAGGCGGGCCGCGTTGTTGACCTTCCGCAGGTTGGTGATCGACACCAGGATCGCGAAGAAGACGAGGGGGGCGACGGCCAGCTTCAGCAGGCCGATGAAGGTGTCGCCGACCTTCTCCAGGGTGGTGACCAGCCAGGACAGGTCCTGACTGCGGGCGAGCCAGCCGAGCAGCACACCCAGGACGAGACCGGCGAGTATCTGGGCCCAGAAGGGCACCTTGAAGGACTTCGTGTGTGAGGACACGGACCGACTCCGTTGGGGGGACGCGTAGGGGGGAGCTGACGTGGGGACGACGGGGTGTTGCGTTACGTCAGGGACGACAGAAAGCGGACGCGCACCGACAGAGATCCACGTGCAGCCGCGCCACGAGCGGAACGCTCGGGGGCAACGAGGGCGCGACTGCTGACGTCATACAACGACCTTAACACCGGAGCTTTGAGGACCCCAAAGCCTAGCTTTGAGAGGTGACGGGACACACACACCCATACAAGGCAAAGCGCCCCGTGTCCGCACAGGTACGGAGACGGGGCGCTGTACGCCGGAAAGGGAGGGTTCCTACGAGGTCTGCCCCTGGGCCCGGGCGGTGTCGTCGGCGACGTCCTCCTGGCTGCGGTTGGCGTCCAGGTTCGCCTTCATGCGGTCGACCCGCTGCGCGACCTGGACGGATGCACGGTCGCGCTCCTTGCGCAGGACGACGAAGCTGATCGGCGCGGAGATCAGCAGGGCGAGCAGGACGACCCACAGGCCGTTGCTGTCGCCCAGGCCGCGCGGGGCGATACCCGAGTAGACGGCGCCCCAGACGACGACCAGGCAGCCCACGAAGACACCGAGGCGCATCAGCGTGTAGCGGAGCATCTCAATCCACTCTTCCGGTTTCGAACGGCCAGAACGCACCCAAACGGGCACCGTCCAGTGAAGCACGCCGGACGGCCGGTTCCGGCACGGGGGTCAGCCCAGGGGGAGCAGCATCACGACGTCGTCCCGGTCGTCTCCGGGCGCCACCCGGATCGCCCCCGGGATGCGGCCGACCTCCTTGTAGCCGCAGGAGGCGTAGAAGCGCTCCAGCCCCAGCCCGCCGCGGCAGGTCAGCCGGATCGCCTCGATCCCGTCGATCCCCCGGGCGGCGTCCGCGGCGGCCGCGAGCAGGTCGCGGCCGTACCCCTTGCCCTGGTGGCGCGGGTGCACCATCACCGTGTACAGCCACAGCCAGTGGGTCATCAGGTGATGGGTGTTGAGCGTCAGGAACGCGGTCGCGGCGACCCGCCCCTCCCCGTCGTGCCCGACGAGCAGCCTGACCTGCCCTTCCGCCATCGACGCGAAGTGCCTGACCAGCACGGGCCGGATCTCCTCCGGCGTCACCGGCGGCACGAACCCGACCGCGCCCCCGGCGTTCGAGACGTCGGTCCACAGGACGAGGATGCCGTCCCGCAGCTCGGGGGTGACGGCGGGATCGAGCGTGAAGGTAAGGGGCATGCGCCGATTCTAGCTATTACGACAGCGCCCGGGCCGCCACGTCCAGGTCGGACACCAGCCCCGCGTAGGCCGCCTCCCGGTCGTCGGACCGCAGCACCGCCGAGGGGTGGACGGTGGGCACCAGCCGCTCGGGGCGCCCGTGGATCTCCTCCTCCAGCACGGTCCCGCGCACCTGCGTGACCCGGAAGGAGGACCCGAGCAGCGCCTTCCCGGCGGTGGCCCCCAGCACGACGATCAGCTCCGGCTCGACGACGGCCAGCTCGGCGGCCAGCCACGGCCCGCACGCGGTCGCCTCCCGCAGGGTCGGCGCCTTGTGGATCCGCCGCTTGCGCGGCTCGGCCCGGGTGAACTTGAAGTGCTTGACGGCATTGGTGACGTACGCCTCGCCCGGGTCGATGCCGGCCTCGGCCAGCGCCCGGTCGAGCAGCCTCCCGGCCGGCCCGACGAACGGCTTGCCCTGCCGGTCCTCCTGATCCCCGGGCTGCTCCCCCACGAGCATCACCCGGGCGTCCGCGCTCCCCGCCCCGAACACGGTCTGCGTGGCATCCCGGTGCAGCGGACACCCCCGGCACCCGGCAGCGGCCTCCCGCAGGGCGGGAAGCCCGCCGCGCCGGGGAACGAAGGGCTCAGCGGTATAGGCGTCCTCAGGCGCCGAGGTCCCGGCCATGCCCTCCGGGTACCCCACCCAGGGGCGCGGGGAACTGCGCGCCAGCCCCCACGCACCTGCACCTAAAACGGTCACACCCGCATGGCCTGCGGCGCCTCGCGAAGCGAAGGGTCGGGCCCCTCGTACTCCCGGATGATCTCGTACCGCGTGTTGCGCTCCACCGGCCGGAACCCGGCGTCCCGGATCAGATCGAGCAGGTCCTCACGCGTCAGCTTGTTCGGCGTGCCGTAGTTGTCCGCGTCGTGCGTGATCTTGTACTCGACGACCGACCCGTCCATGTCGTCCGCGCCGTGCTGGAGCGCGAGCTGCGCCGTCTGCACGCCGTGCATGACCCAGAAGACCTTGACGTGCGGCACGTTGTCGAACAGCAGCCGCGACACCGCGAAGGTCTTCAGCGCCTCCGCGCCGGTCGCCATCTGCGTCCGCGCCTGGAGGCGGTTGCGCACCTTGCCGTCCTGCATGTCGACGAAGTCGTGCTGGTACCGCAGCGGGATGAAGACCTGGAAACCGCCGGTCTCGTCCTGGAGCTCACGCAGCCGCAGCACGTGGTCCACGCGGTGCCGGGGCTCCTCGATGTGCCCGTACAGCATCGTGCAGGGGGTCTTGAGACCCTTCTCGTGCGCGAGCCGGTGGATGCGGGACCAGTCCTCCCAGTGGGTGCGGTGGTCCACGATGTGCTGCCGGACCTCCCAGTCGAAGATCTCCGCGCCACCGCCGGTCAGCGACTCCAGGCCGGCGTCGATCAGCTCGTCGAGGATCTCCGAGGCGCTCATCCCCGAGATGGTCTCGAAGTGGTGGATCTCCGTCGCCGTGAAGGCCTTCAGGGAGACGTGCGGCAGCGCCGCCTTCAGCTCGCGCAGCGAGCGCGGGTAGTACCGCCACGGCAGGTTCGGGTGCAGCCCGTTGACGATGTGCAGCTCGGTGAGGTTCTCCGCCTCCATCGCCTTCGCGAGCTTGACGGCCTCCTCGATGCGCATCGTGTACGCGTCCTTCTCCCCCGGCTTGCGCTGGAAGGAGCAGTACGCGCAGGAGGCCGTGCAGACGTTCGTCATGTTGAGGTGACGGTTGACGTTGAAGTGCACGACGTCGCCGTTCTTGCGGGTGCGCACCTCGTGCGCGAGGCCGCCGAGCCAGGCCAGGTCGTCCGACTCGTACAGCGCGACGCCGTCCTCACGGGTCAGGCGCTCACCGGCCCTGACCTTCTCCTCCAGCTCGCGCTTGAGCCCGAGATCCATTGCCCACACCTTTCTACGACGACGACCCAACCGTACGGCTACATCTCTTCCGGCAGTTCCCCGACCCGGTTCTCCCACTTCGTGGACAGCACGATCGTCGTGCGCGTCCGGGAGACGCCCTCGATGCCGCTGAGCCGCCGGATCATCCGCTCCAGGCCGTCCACGTCCGCCGCGCGCACCTTGAGCATGTACGAGTCGTCGCCCGCGATGAACCAGCAGTCCTCGATCTCCGACAGGTCCTTCAGCCGCTGCGCCACGTCCTCGTGGTCGGTGGCGTCCGAGAGCGAGATGCCGATGAGGGCGGTGACGCCGAGACCGAGCGAGGCGGCGTCGACGGTGGCCCGGTAGCCGGTGATCACCCCGGCCGCCTCCAGCCGGTTGATGCGGTCGGTGACGCTGGGTCCCGACAGCCCGACGAGGCGTCCCAGCTCCGCGTAGGAGGCCCGGCCGTTCTCCCTCAGGGCCTGGATGAGCTGCCTGTCCACCGCGTCCATTGCGATCGAAGCCTTCCGCTGAAGTTGTCGTTGAGTCCGAGGGGTTCGGGGTTCGGTCGTGCTCAGTCGGCGCGCTGCGCCGCGCCGCCGAGCTCACCCTGCCAACGGCGGTAGAGCCCGTGCGGCACGCCCGCCGCGTCGAGTACGCGCCCGGCGACGAAGTCCACCAGGTCCTGGATGTGCGTCGCCCCCGCGTAGAAGGCGGGTGAGGCCGGCACGACGATCGCGCCGGCGTCGTCCAGCGTGACGAGGTGCCGCAGGGTCTGGCCGTTCAGCGGGGTCTCCCGCACGGCCACGATCAGCTTGCGGCCCTCCTTCAGGGTGACGCTCGCCGCCCGCTGGAGCAGGTCCTTCGACAGCCCGAGCGCGACCCCGGCCACGCTCGCCGTCGAGGCGGGCACGATGAGCATGCCCTTGGTCGGGTACGACCCCGAGGAGGGACCGGCGGCCAGGTCGCCGGCGCTCCAGTGCCGTACGGAGTCGATGTCGACGGAGAAGGTGCCCGGCTTGCCGTCGGCGCCCCGGGAGAGCCATGTGCGCAGGTCGGACTGCCAGTGGGCGTCCCGGAAGGAGATCCCGGTCTCGTCCAGCAGGGTGAGCCGGGAGGCCCGGGACACCACGAGGTCGACGCTCTCTCCCGCGGCGATCAGGGCCCGCAGCACGGCGGCGGCATACGGAGTGCCCGAGGCACCGGACACCCCTACGATCCAAGGCGTACGCGGCATCTCGCCTGGCTTGACTGGGTTCACGACACCGAGCCTATCCGGCGTCGGCAGGTGGGAACCGGCCCAGGGGGGTGGGCCGTTGCCCGGAGGGGACGAGCGAGCACTGGGGGTCGCCATGTCGGATGCCGGAGCAGGGTGGTCCCACGGCGACCGCGCGCTGACCGCGGGCAGGCTGATGGCGGCCTGGATCGCGCTGTTGTGGCTGCTGGAGGCGGTGGACGCGGTCACGGGCCACGTCCTGGACCGCTTCGGCGTCACGCCCCGCGAGCCGTCGGAGCTGGTCGACGTCGTCCCGTCGGCGTTCGTCCATTTCGGCTTCGCGCATCTCGCGGCGAACACCCTGCCGCTGCTGGTGCTGGGCTTCCTGGCCGCGCTCTCCGGGATCCGCCGCTTCCTGCTGGTCTGCGCACTGGTCGTCGTCGCCGACGGCCTGGGCGTGTGGCTGATCTCCCCGGACGGCACCAACACCGCGGGCGCCTCCGGCCTGATCTTCGGTCTGTTCGGTTTCCTGCTGGTCAGCGGCTTCGTGGAGCGCCGCCCCCTGGGCATCCTGGCCGGCGTCCTGATCGCCGCCGTGTGGGGCGGGTCGATCCTGGCGGGCCTGGCCCCGACGCAGTCGGGCGTCAGCTGGCAGGGCCATCTGCTGGGCCTGCTGGCGGGCGTGGCGGCGGCGTTCGTACTGCGCCGCCGCCCCGCGCCGCCCGTGCTCACACGGTGAGGCCGCGCACCAGCAGGTCGAGCAGCGCGCACACGAACAGCGCGATCCCGATGAAGCCGTTGACGCTGAAGAACGCCCGGTTCAGCCGGGACAGGTCGTGCGGCCGGACGATGGAGTGCTCGTAGACGAACGCGCCGGCGACGATCAGCAGGCCCAGCCAGAAGAAGGCGCCCGCGCCGGTGGCCAGGCCGTACCAGACGAACAGGCCCGTCGTCACGGCGTGGCAGACCCGCGCGCCCCAAATGGCCGCGGGGATGCCGAAGCGCGCCGGGACGGACCTGACGCCGATCTCCCGGTCGGTCTCCACGTCCTGGCAGGCGTAGATCAGGTCGAAGCCGCCGATCCAGATGCCGACGGCGAGACCGAGGATCACCGCGTCCCAGGACCAGGAGCCCGAGATGGCCAGCCAGCCGCCGATCGGGCCCATCGCCTGGGCCAGACCCAGGATGGCCTGCGGGAAGTTCGTGAACCGCTTGCCGTAGGGGTAGACCACCATCGGGACCACGGCGATGGGGGCCAGGGCCAGGCAGAGCGGGTTCAGCAGGGCCGCCGCGCCCAGGAACACGGCCAGCGCGATCAGCGCGCCCGTCCAGGCGTGCCGGACGGACATGGCGCCGGTCACCAGCTCGCGCTGGGCGGTGCGCGGGTTCCGCGCGTCGATCTCCCGGTCGATGATCCGGTTGACGGCCATCGCGAAGGTCCGCAGACCGACCATGCAGACCGTGACGAGCAGCAGCCTGACCCAGTGGATGTTCCCGTCCCACTCGTACATCGCCGTGAGCGCGGCGATGTAGGCGAAGGGCAGCGCGAAGACCGAGTGCTCGATCATCACCAGCCGCAGGAAGGCCTTGGTGCGTCCCGGCTGCGGGATCGCGGCGGAAGCGGAGGTCACAGTCCGTACTCCTTCCAGCGGCGGTCCACCTTCGCCGCCGTCTCCGGGTCCGACTCGACCATGTCCGGCCAGCCGCCGTCGCGCGTGTAGCCCTCCTCGGGCCACTTCCTCGTCGCGTCGATGCCTGCCTTGCCGCCCCAGAACTGCTGGTAGGAGGCGTGGTCCAGATGGTCGACCGGGCCTTCGACGATGCTCAGGTCACGGGCGTAGTCCGTGTTGCCGAGCGCCCGCCAGGCCACCTCGTGCAGGTCGTGCACGTCGCAGTCGGAGTCCACGACCACGATCAGCTTGGTCAGGGACATCATGTGCGCGCCCCAGACGGCGTGCATCACCTTCTGGGCGTGCTTGGGGTACTTCTTGTCGATCGAGACGATCGCGCAGTTGTGGAAGCCGCCCGCCTCGGGCAGGTGGTAGTCCACGATGTCCGGCACGATGATCTTCAGCAGCGGCAGGAAGAAGCGTTCCGTCGCCCGTCCCAGCGGCCCGTCCTCCGTCGGCGGCCGGCCCACGACGATCGACTGGAGCAGGGGCCGCTTGCGCATCGTGATGCAGTCGATCGTCAGCGCCGGGAACGGCTCCTGCGGCGTGTAGAAGCCCGTGTGGTCGCCGAAGGGCCCCTCGGGCAGCATCTCGCCCGGCTCCAGCCAGCCCTCGATCACGACCTCCGCCTGGGCCGGCACCTGGAGCGGGACGGTCTTGCAGTCGACCATCTCGATCCGCTTGCCCGCGAGGAACCCGGCGAACAGGTACTCGTCGATGTCCCCGGGCAGCGGCGCGGTGGAGGCGTACGTCACGGCGGGCGGGCAGCCGAAGGCGATGGCGACCGGCAGCCGCTCGCCCCGGCGCGCCGCCACCTGGTAGTGGTTGCGGCTGTCCTTGTGGATCTGCCAGTGCATGCCGATGGTGCGCTTGTCGTGCCGCTGGAGCCGGTACAGCCCGAGATTGCGGACGCCGCTCTCCGGGTCCTTGGTGTGGGTGAGCCCCAGGTTGAAGAAGGAGCCGCCGTCCTTGGGCCAGGTGAACAGCGCCGGGAGGAGGTCCAGGTCCACGTCGTCCCCGGTCAGGACGACCTCCTGCACGGGCCCGTCCTTCACCTTCTTCGGCGGCACGTGTGTCATCGCGCCGAGCTTGCCGAAGGCCTCGCGCACGCCGACGAACCCGTGCGGCAGCTCGGGCTTGAGCAGCCCGCCGATCCGCTCGGAGATCTCCGCGTACGACTTCAGGCCCAGGGCCTTCAGCAGCCGGCGGTCCGTGCCGAACACGTTCATCGCGAGCGGCATGCTCGACCCGCGCACGTTCTCGAAGAGCAGCGCCGGGCCGCCGGACTTCTGCACCCGGTCGACGATCTCCCCGACCTCCAGGTACGGGTCCACCTCGGCCTTGATGCGCTTGAGGTCGCCCTCGCGCTCCAGCGCCCTGAGCAGGGAGCGAAGATCGTCGTAAGCCATGGGGTCCAGTATCCCCGAGCGGCTACGCTGGCCTGGAACCACCCACCGCTTTGCTGAGAGGCCGCGCATGCTCCGGGTACTGATGTTCCTCGTGCCGCTGGCGCTGAGTGTGTACGCGTTCATCGACTGCATCAGCACCAAGGACGACGACATCCGCCACATGCCCAAGCCGCTGTGGGCGATCCTGGTGCTCCTGTTCCCGCTCGTCGGCTCGATCTCCTGGCTGATCGCCGGCAAGAGGCGCAGCCCCGCCGCCGACGGCTGGTCCGGCGCCCGCGCGGGCCGCTCGCGCCAGTGGGTCGCCCCCGACGACAACCCCGACTTCCTGAAGTCCCTCGACGAGGACAAGAAGAAGGACGACGACCCCAGGCGCCCGGACGAGTCCTGAGCGGCCCCGGGGGCTTTCGGGAAAGGGGTTGCCCGCGGGCACGCGCATGGTCGTCAATGGTGCTCACATCGTGACCACCGGCCTTCAGAAGGACGCCATGGAGACCCAGCAGCCACCAGGGCAGTGGGACGTGCCGCCCCCGCCCTCCACTCCGCCGCGCAGCGTGACCGACGTCGAACTGCGCGTCCACAACCGCCTGTTATGGGTCGGCGGCGCGGCCTACCCACTGCGCAACATCGCCCGGGTGTACACGTTCACCCTCCACCCCAAGCGCAAGGAGGCGGTCGTCCGCTTCCTCGCCCGCACGGGCGTCACCCTGGCCGCGGCGGTCGGTCTGTCGATCGTCGCCGGTCTGACCGTCCTCGCCGACGAGTCCACGGCGAGCGGGCTCCTGACCTTCGTGTGGCTCGTCGCCGGCGCGGCCCTCGTCTACTTCTTCGTCGACATGCTGTCGGTGCTCACGGCCCAGTCGCACTACGTCCTCGCGGTGGAGACGGCCGGTCCGTCCACGGCGATGGTCACCAGCCACAACCCGCAGCACCTCGACCAGCTCGTGGGCTACGTGGCCGGCGCCCTCGAGAACCCCGACACCGAGTTCCGGGTGACCGTGGAGCGCCTGACGATCAGCTCGCCCACGAACTACCACTTCGGCGACAACGTCAACATGTACGGCGGCAGCGGGAACACGGGGATCGCGGCATGAGCGGCAACAACTACTACTACGGCGACAACGTCTCGATGCACGGCGGCAGCGGCAACACGGGCATCATGAAGAACGGCGGCGCGGGCGACACGGACCCCGCGCTGCGGCTGGCCCTCGCGGAACTCCTGCAAGGGGTACGCGAGTTGCGCGAGCAGCTGCCGCAGCCCAGCGTGCAGCTCATAGACGAGTCCCTGCCGGTCCTCGCCGCCGACGCCGCACCCCCGCAGGAGCGGCACCGCGCGCTGCTGGCCGTCGCCGCGATCGCCGCGGCCGTCGGGGCGGTGGGGCAGCCGGTGGCGGAGGCCGCGAACCGGATCCTCCAGATGCTGGGCGGGCAGTAGGTCAGCGCACGGAACCGAGGAACGCGGACCAGGCGGACCGGCCTACGACCAGGACCGGTCCGTCAGGGTTCTTGCTGTCGCGCACGGGGACGGTTTCGGGGAAACCGGGGGCTATTTCGATGCAGTTGCCGCCGTTGCCGTCGCTGTAGCTGCTCTTGACCCAGGTGAGCTCGTTCCGGTCCATGATGCTCGTACCTTTCCATCGTCTGGTGGATCAGAGCGGCGGACTCGGGAGCTGACAGGGCGTCCGCCCTGAGCACATCATAGAACTGGTTATAGCGCTCGTAGAGGGCTGGATCGTTCGTGAAGTGGCCACGGTTGAGCGACTCCGAATACAGCCAGTGGCGTCCTTCGGGCAGCGTGATCAGGGACATGGAGCCGCTGGGGCGGACGATCTCTGCGGGCCCGGCGGGGGCGACCTGGATGCGGATGTTGGGACGCCGCGCGACGTGGAGCAGGTGGGCGCACTGCTCTCGCATGACAGCCGGACCGCCGACCACGTTGCGCAGACAGCTCTCGTCGAGAACGACGACGTACAGCGGACCGCCATCGGCGAGGAAGCGCTGCTGTCGGCTCAGTCGGGCCCGCACGCGTTCCTCCAGCTCCAAGCCGCTGACATAGCGCGAGGACAGCGCCCGGGTGTAGGACGCGGTCTGCAACAACCCCGGCATGACCCGCTCCTGGTACTCCCGAAGGGTCACCGCCTCCTCATCCATCTCGGCGCGGCGGCGGAACCAGTCGGGGTGCTCCACCTGCGGATACCAGTCGATCTTCGCCCACAGGCGCTGCAACACCCCACCCGTGCCCAGCAGTTCGTCACACGCCTTGGCGAACGTGTCCTGCGGAACCCTCGTACCGCCCTCGACCCGCGCCACATGGGAACGGTCGCAAGGGATCTGCCGTGCCAACCCCTCCTGGGTGAGCAGCGCCGCCTCGCGGAAATGCCGCAGCACCTCCCCGAACACCGCCGCCGTGCTCGCCCCGCCGTTCTGTCGGCTCACCGCTCCCCCTTCGTGACAGTGCTCCGGTGTCACACGCCAAGCATTGAAGCGGACCGTTCCCCTGCGCGACGCTCGATACACCCAGAGTGACGGAGGTGCACGGAATGGAACCGGGAACGCTCGTCTACGACCCGCGGACGAACAGGGTCGGCGAGTACCAGGACAGGACCGGCCCGTATGTGATGCTGCGCCCGGTCGGCGGCGGCCGTGAGTGGCAGGCGGATCCGGGGAGCATCAGGCCGGCGACGCCGGACGAGCGGCTGAGTGCGGGAGTGCGGGCCGTCAACGACCGGTCCAGGGACGGGCTGTCGGCCGACCCGGCGCGGCCTCCGCTGCCGGTGCGGGGGTGCGCGGTGTGCGAGGAACTCGCCCTGCGGCGCGACCGGGCGCGGGCCGCCTTCGACGGCAGCGCGGTGACGGATGCCAACGTGCTGCTGCGCCAGCACCAGCGCGAGGAGCACGGCGGGGAGGCGTCGGCCGGCCGGCGGGTCTTCCGGTACGTGCCGTACACGATCGTGCAGGACCCGTCCGCCCTGCCCGAGTACGAGGCGCGCTGCGTCTCGGGCGAGGAGGCGGACTGCGGGGCGGGCTCCGGGGTCCGCTCGGCACCGGCCGAGGTCGAGGAGTGGCAGCGCAGGCACACCCAGGAGACCCGCCACCTGCGGTACCGCCGCTGCTTCGCCGACTACGCGGTGCTGGAGCGGCAGCGCTGACGCGCGGGGGCCGCGGCCCGTCAGGGTCCTTCGAGCAACCTGCTCAGCCGAGGCGGGAGTCGCCCGCCGGAGTCGGCGACGACGAGGCGGTACGCGCCGGGCTCCTCGGCCACCGCGACGGCGACGGCGGGGTCCACGCCCCGCACGGCGAAGGCCGTCACCGGGGCCGGGCCCTCCCCGTCGTCGCCGTCACCCGGGGTGTCGTCGCACGCCGGGCGGGTCGCGGTGCCGAGCCGCTGCCCCACCGGCACGTCGGTCGCCACGCGGTCGACGTACCGGCGACCGTCGTAGTCGACGACGTACGCGCAGGACGCCTCGGCCTGCGCGCCGCCCTCCGGGGACGGCGCGCAGGCCGCGGACAGGGCGGCGACCGCGGCCACGGCCCACGACAGCAGCGGTGTCTTCATGGGTGCGTCTCCTCCTGGAGCCTGCGCTCCTCCGTTGCGGCCGACGCAACGAGGACGCGGCGGGGCCCGGGAACGTTCGGCCTCCGGGCGCGCCGTTGCGATCGCCAAGCGAGCGGCGCGCACCGGGCCGCTGATCGGAGGAATGGGCCGATCCGTCAACGTCGCACCCCGCTCGGGGCCCGTATCGCCGTTCGAGGTGCCATCCGTTCCATTGAAAAGGGGCGACACCCGGTGTGAGCGGTGGCTTCGTCGGCATTCCCTTGGTCGGGTCTGTCCCAACTGCGAACGGAGACGCCCCGTGCGAATGAGTGACATCCAGCGTTGCGACGTCCGGCCCGGACGGCTCGTCGAATGGACGCTCAGTCCGGCGACCGTCGCGACGGCCAAGGCCCTGCCGGAGGACTCCAGGCCGCCCGCCTACATCCAGGAGTCCCACCTGCGCACGGCACGGACCGTGCGCGAGGACGGCCTGTTCGTGCCGACCTGGATCGGCGCGGCCTTCGACCTGCCCGGCCGGGCCGACCTGGACGCGCTCGGCGAGGCGCTGCGCGACTGGACGCTGCGGCACGAGACGCTGCGCAGCGGCTTCCGTTGGGCGGGCGGCCCCGGGGACTCGCTGCGCCGCTTCACCCTCGACGCCGACGCCGTGGCCCTGCACCGCGAGGACGCCGGGGAGTTCACCGACCCGGCGGACCTCGCACAGCACCTCCAGGACCGCTTCGACACCACGGCGGACGCGCTGCGCTGGCCCAACCTCATCTACACGGCCGTCGTCCGGGACGACTCCACGAGCGTCTACATGGCCTTCGACCACAGCAACGTCGACGCCTTCTCCATCTACCGCATCCCCGCCGAGGTCCACGAGCTGTACGCCGCCCACCTGGCCGGTCACGCCCCGCCGCAGCCGCCCGTCAGCAGCTACGTCGACTTCTGCGAGGCCGAGCGGGCGAACGCCGACAGCATCGACGCGGACCACGAGATCGTCGCCCGCTGGCGGGAGTTCATCCGGCGTTGCGACGGGCGGCTGCCGAGCTTCCCGGTCGACCTCGGGCTGGAGCCCGGGGGCGGGCTGCCGGCCCAGAAGCTGATGCGCGAGATGCTCGTGGACGCGGAGACGGCCGCCGCGTTCGAGGCGTACTGCCGTCCCTACGGCGGCTCCCTCGTCGGCATCCTCGCGGCGACGGCCCTGATCGTCCACGAGATCGGCGGCGAGCCCGTCTACCGCACGGTGGTGCCCTTCCACACCCGGGCGAAGTCCGCCTACTCGGACTCCGTGGGCTGGTACGTCGGCGGCGCGCCCATCGAGGTGCCGGTCGCCGGGACGCCCGACTTCCCCGACGTGCTGAAGACCGTCCGGGCCGCCCTGCACGCCACCCGGCCGCTCGCCCGCATGCCGCTCGCCCGGGTGCTGCGGCTGCTCGGCGCGGACTTCCGGCCCACGTCCCCGGACATGTACTCCATCGTGTCCTTCGCCGACGCCCGCGACACCCCCGACTCCACGCTCTGGGCCGAGCGCAACGCCTACGGCCTGATCCGGGTCTCCTACGGCGACCAGGTCTGCGCCTGGCTCACCCGCCTCCACGAGGGCCTGTGGTTCGCGGCCCGCTACCCCGACACGGACGTGGCCCACAAGAACCTGCGGCTGTACACCGACCGGCTGCGCGACATCGTCGTCTCCGTCGCGGACCACGCCCCGCGCCCCGGGCGGTGAGGGTCCGCCCGGCGCCGCGCGTACGGCGAAGGCCGGTTCCCGCAGCCTGTGGCACGGGAACCGGCCTTCGCCGGTGCGAGGCTCAGACGCCCGCGTAGGAGTGCTTGCCGGAGACGAAGATGTTGACGCCGTAGTAGTTGAAGAGCCAGCAGCCGAAGGCGATCAGGGCCAGGTAGGCGGCCTTGCGGCCCTTCCAGCCGGCCGTGGCGCGGGCGTGCAGGTAGCCGGCGTAGGCGACCCAGGTGATGAACGACCAGGTCTCCTTGGGGTCCCAGCCCCAGTAGCGGCCCCAGGCGTCGCCGGCCCAGATGGCCCCCGCGATGATCGTGAACGTCCACAGCGGGAAGACGGCCGCGTTCACCCGGTAGGAGAACTTGTCGAGGGAGGCGGCGGAGGGCAGCCGCTCCAGGACAGAGGTCGCGAAGGTGCCCGGCCTGCCGCCGCCCGCCAGCTTGGTCTCGTAGGAGTCCTTGAACAGGTACAGGATCGTGGCCATCGCGCCCACGTAGAAGACCGCGCCGCAGAAGATCGCCGTGGAGACGTGGATGTACAGCCAGTAGGAGTGCAGCGCCGGGACGAGCTGGTCGCTGGCGGTGTAGAGGACCGTGACGGCCAGGCCCAGGTCCAGCAGGACCGCCGTGATCAGGAACAGGCCGAGCCAGCGCACGTTCTGCTTCAGCGCCAGCAGACCGAGGTAGACCCCGACCGCGACCGTGGAGAACGTGATGTTGAACTCGTACATGTTGCCCCACGGCGCCCGCTCCACCGAGGCCGCGCGGGTGACGACGCCGCCCAGCTCGATCAGGAACGCCAGCACCGTCAGGGAGATGGCGATGCGGCCGTACAGGTCGCCCTGCTCGTCGCCGCCGTGCGCCCCGGGCCCGTCCGGCACGTCCCGCTGCCCGGCGGCGGCCCGCACGGTGACCTTCGGCCGCTCCAGCACAGTGGTGCCGCCGGCCTTCTTGACCGTGACGGCCGGCGCCTTCCCCGCCGCCGGGTCCGCCGTCAGCGCGGCGGCCGTGCGGGCGACCTTGCTGCGGCTGCCGAAGAGCCACTCCGCGATGTACGCGAAGAAGGCCAGGGTGTAGACGGCCATCGAGGAGTAGATCAGCACGTTGCTGATCTCCGCGAGGTTTTCGTTGGTGGCGGCGGCGAGAGTCACTGCTGCTCAGCCCCTTCGGCGGGTACGGGGTTTTCGGTGCCCGGCTCCTGACCGGGGCCGGGGGAATCTGCGGGGTCGGGCGCGCCCGGGGCCTGCTCGTAGAGCTCGCCGGCGAGGTCGCCCAGTTCCTCGGGGACCTTGGCGGACTCGCTGCGGCCGAGGCCGGCCATCTCGACGACCGTGACGCCGTCGGCGCCGCGGACCGCGCGCACCCAGACGCGGCGGCGCTGGATGAACAGGGAGGCCGCCAGGCCGCCGATCGCGGCGAGGGCACCGGCGAGGGCCCAGCCGCTGCCGGGCTGCTGCACGACCTGGAAGCCGGCCCACTCCTTGACGTCCTTGCCGACGGTGACCGAGCCGGCGCCGTTCGGGAGCTTCATGGTCTCGCCGGGCCGCAGCAGCTTCTTGAACAGCTTGCCCTTGGAGTCCTTGAACTCCTTCATGTTCTTCTTGTCCATCTGGTACACGCTCTGCGGGATGCCCGAGTCGGTTCCCAGGTCGCCGTGGTAGGCGGACAGCGCGAGCACCGGGTGGTCCAGCGCGGGGAACTGCGACAGCATCGTGCCGCTGGCGGCCCCGCCGAACGTCGGAACGAAGAACGCGTTGAAGCCGAGCTGCTCCTTCTCGCCCTGCGGGTTGCGGTAGCCGTCGAGGACCTTGACGACACCGGAGGAGGTGACGTTCGCGTCCAGCGGCAGCAGCGGCACGGCGTCGTCGAAGACCACCTTGCCCTTGCCGTCGCGGACCGTGATGACGGGGGCGTAGCCGTGGCTGACGAGGTAGACCTTGGAGTCGCCGATCTCCAGCGGGTGGTTCACCTCGACGGTGGTCTTCCGCTCCTCGCCGTAGGCGCCCGAGCTGTAGGTCAGGTCGGCCTGGTAGACGCGCGGGGTGCCCTTGTTGGGGCCGGTGCGCTCGTAGGTGCCGGTGAACTTCTTCAGGTGGAAGCTGAAGGGCACCAGGTCGTCGGAGCTGAAGAGGCTGCCCGACTTGAAGTCGTCGTACTGGGTGAGGGTGTTGGAGAAGCCCTGCCCCTCGACGATCAGCTTGTTGCCCTCCGACTTGTACAGCTGGCCCCAGGCGAAGGCGACCAGCATGACGATCAGGGCGATGTGGAAGGCGAGGTTGCCCACCTCGCGCAGGTAGCCCTTCTCGGCGGCGACGGCGTCACCGGCGAGGTGGGCGCGGAAGCGGCGCTTCTTCAGCAGCGCGAGGGCCGCCTCGCGGACCTGCTCGGGTTCGGCCGTGGTGCGCCAGGTGGTGTGCGCGGGCAGCCGGGTCAGCCGCCTGGGGGCGCCCGGCGGGCGGCCGCGCAGCTGGCCCACGAACTGCCAGGTGCGGGGCACGATGCAGCCGATGAGGGAGACGAACAGCAGGATGTAGATCGCGGAGAACCACACCGAGCTGTACACGTGGAACATGCCGAGCTTGTCGTACACGTCCGACAGGGTGGGGTGCGCCTCGCGGAAGTCGGCGACCTTCGTCTCGTCCTGGCCGGTCTGCGGGATCAGCGAGCCGGGGATCGCGCCGAGGGAGAGCAGCAGGAGCAGCAGCAGCGCGACCCGCATCGAGGTGAGCTGCCGCCAGAACCAGCGGGCCCAGCCGATGACGCCCAGGGCGGGGAGGTTCGGCGCCTCCTCCTTGGGGGCGGTGGACAGCTGGGAGCCGGCGGCCCCCAGGTCCTGGTCCTCGGCGGCGGAGGGGGCCGGGTCGGAGGCGGTGGTCTTGCTCATCGATCAGATCCCCACAGTGAAGCCGTCGGACCAGACCTGCATCTCCTGCACGATGCGGTCCCACGCGCCGGTCAGCAGCAGCAGACCGGTCACGATCATCATGATGCCGCCGACCCGCATCACCCAGACGTAGTGGCGCTTGATCCAGCCGAAGGCGCCGAGGGCCTTGCGGAAGGCGACCGCGGCGAGCACGAAGGGCACGCCCAGGCCCAGACAGTACGCGACGGTCAGCACGGCCCCGCGACCGGCGCTGCCCTGGTCCGAGGAGAGCGCGAGCACCGAGGCGAGCGTGGGCCCGATGCAGGGGGTCCAGCCGATGCCGAACAGGGCGCCGAGCAGCGGCGCGCCGGCCAGTCCGGCCACCGGCCTGCGGTGGAAGCGGAACTCGCGCTGGGTGAACCAGGGCATCAGGCCCATGAAGAAGACACCGAGGACGATCATGAGAACGCCCAGCACCTTCGACAGGACGCTCCGGTACTCCTGGAGCTCCGCACCGAAGTAGCCGAACAGCGCCCCGGACGAGACGAAGACGACGGTGAAGCCGAGCACGAACAGCGAGGCACCCGCGGCCATCCGGCCGCGCCGGGCGTCGGCGAGGTCGGTCCCGGCGACCCCGGTGACGTAGGAGAGGTATCCCGGCACCAGCGGCAGGACGCACGGCGAGAAGAAGGAGACGAGCCCACCGAGCAGGGCGATCGGCAGAGCCACCAGCAGGGCGCCCTGAAGGACGGTGCTGTTGGGGTCGGCGACCGCGGCGAGCGTGGTGACGGCGCTCACGTCACTTCTCCGCGACGACCGGCTCGAGCATCTTCCGCAGGCGTTCCTCGCTGAGCGCGGACAGCGAGCGGGCCGCGATCCTGCCGTCCCGGTCCAGGACGAGCGTGGAGGGGATGGCCTGCGGGTTGAGCGTGCCCTTCTTGAAGCGCAGCAGCAGCCTGCCGGTGGGGTCGTAGAGGCTGGGGTAGGTGATGTCCCAGTCCTTCTCGAAGGCGAGGGCTGCACCGGTGGAGGTGTCCCGCGTGTTGATGCCGACGAACTGCACGCCCTTGCCGGAGTAGGCCTTGGAGACCTTCGCGAAGTTCTTGGCCTCGGCCCGGCAGGGGTTGCACCAGGAGCCCCACACGTTGAGGACGACGACCTTGCCCTGGTAGTCGGCGACGTCGAGCGTCTTGCCGGCGATGGTCCTGCCGGACAGGTCGGGCGCCTGTGCGCGCTCGCCCCGGGCGACCGTGGCGATGCCGTCGGTGCCGGTGACGAAGTTGGTGTTGCCGCCCCCGCCGGAGGTGCCGCCGGAGCCGCACGCGGTCACGAGCAGCGCGGTCGCGGCGAGACCGGCGGTCAGCGCGGCGTTACGGCGGACACGGCGGGCGCGGTTCGAGCCCAGGGGGGCACGGCTGGCGGCACTCATGTGAAAAGTTTCGCATGCCCGTTCAGAGGCTCTCGCCCACCCCCCTTGCGGGCGGAAAACCGCATTTCAGGCGGCGTTCTGCGAGGCCTTGCCGCTCGGCGGGGACGCCGGGGAGGTGAACTCCCGCCAGCCACCGGCCGGCTGCTGCCCGACGCCGAGCGTGCGGAGCCGGTCGAGCACCTCGGGCTTTTGCACGTCGAGCCAGTCGGCGAGCTGCCGGAAGGAGACGAGACGCACATCCGCGCCCTTCTCCTTCTCCCGTGCGATGTGCTTGAGCGCCGCCTCGACGGCGTCCATGTAGATGCCGCCGTTCCACTCCTCGAAGTGGTTGCCGATGAACAGCGGCGCCCGGTTTGTCTCGAATGCCCGCTTGAATCCCTGGATGTACGCCTGGGCCGACTGCTTCCGCCAGCCCGGGTAGTTGTGCGCGGGGGCCTTGGTGGAGTTGAGGGACTGGTTGGCCAGCATGTTGTAGTCCATCGACAGGACCTCGAAGCCGCGGCCGGGGAACGGTATCTGCTGAAGGGGCAGGTCCCAGACACCCCGGCGCTTGGCGGGCCAGACCTGGAGGCCGCCGGGCGAGGAGGCGTCGTAGCGCCAGCCCAGCTCGCGGGCGGTGGGCAGCAGGTTGTCCTGGCCGAGCAGGCAGGGGGTGCGGCCGCCGACGAGTTCCCTGTCGTAGTCGAACGGCAGCGACGGCAGGTCGGTCCAGCCGGAGTTGGTGCGCCACTCCTTGACGAAGGACTTCGCCTGGTCGATCTCGCTGCGCCACTGCGCCGGCGTCCAGCTCTTCACCGAGCCGTGGGACTCGCCGCAGAAGTGCCCGTTGAAGTGCGTGCCGATCTCGTGGCCCTCCAGCCAGGCGCGCCGGACGTTCTTCAGGGTGTCCTTGATGTGGGCGTCGGTGAGGTAGCCGATGTCGGAGGCGCCGCGCGGGTTGTTCGGCGGGTTGTACAGGCGCTTCTTCGACTCGGGCAGCAGGTACAGCCCGGACAGGAAGAAGGTCATGCTCGCCCCGTGCTCCTTGGCGAGGTCCAGGAAGCGCGGGAAGAGACCGTTGCCGACCTCGCCGGCGCCGTCCCAGGAGAACACCACGAACTGCGGCGGGGTCTGACCCGGCTCCAGCGGCCGCGGCTTGCCCGGCTGGTGGGGCTGGGGGCCGGTGAAGGCGGTGGAGCCGTCGCCGATCGGCCGGGCGGCGGGCTTGGGCTTCGCGCGGCCCTGGGCACGGTCACCGCCCCCGGAACCGCCGGTGCGGCCGTCGTCGTCCGACCCCGTGAGGCCGCCGCAGCCGGCCATCGAGACGGCGGCCGCGGCACCCGCGCCGAGTCCGAGCATTCCCCTGCGGGTGAGTGGGCGCATGGCATCCCCGATCGTCACGTTCTCTGGTGGTCACCCACTCAGAGGCCGTGACGAACAGGGAGGTTCCGCCAAGATGCGCAGATTCCGTAACGAAACAGTCGTAAACGATCAGGAATCGATCCGAAAAGATCGGACCGTGGTCCGGTGCCTACGCTCCGACGCCCTTGCTCTGGCCCTTCACCGGCCGGGCACCGGCACGCAGGTGCGGCGGGACCAGATCGCGGGCCGGTTCCGAGTAGCCGACCGAGACGATGCGGTCGCCGCGGTACGTGAACGTCGTCAGGGAGGCGAGGGTGCACTGGCGCCGGCGCGGGTCGTGCCACAGCCGCCGCCGCTCGACGTAGGACCGGACGATCCAGATGGGCAGCTGATGGCTCACCACGACCGCCTCGTGCCCGCGGGCCCGGTCCTTTGCGGCGCCCAGCGCGCTCATCATGCGCACCACCTGGTCGACGTACGGCTCGCCCCAGGACGGCCGGAACGGGTTGACCAGGTGCTTCCAGTTGTTCGGCTTGCGCAGCGCACCGTCGCCGACGCCGAACGTCTTGCCCTGGAAGATGTTCTCGGCCTCGATCAGCCGCTCGTCGGTCGCCAGGTCCAGCCCGTGCGCCTTGGCGATCGGCTCGGCCGTCTCCTGCGCCCGCTCCAGCGGCGAGGCGACGACGTAGGTCACGTCGCGGCCCGACAGGTGCTCGGCGACCCGGTCGGCCATGCGCCGGCCGAGGTCGGAGAGGTGGTAGCCGGGAAGCCGCCCGTAGAGGATGCCGTCCGGGTTGGCGACCTCGCCGTGCCGCATGAGGTGCACGACGGTGAGGTCGTCGTCGGTCTCGGTGGTCATTCCGTTGTCCGTCCGCTCGCTCATGCCGTCGCCTCCGCCGCCGCGCGGGCCGCCGCGGGAAGGGCGTCGGCGATGCGCTGCACGGCCCGTTCGTCGTGCGCGGTGGACACGAACCAGGACTCGAAGGAGGACGGCGGCAGGTAGACGCCGGCGGCCAGCAGCGAGTGGAAGAAGGCGGTGTAGCGGAAGGACTCCTGGGCCCGGGCGTCGTCGTAGTCGCGCACCGGCCGGTCGGTGAAGAACACCGAGAACATGTTGGAGGCGCTCTGGAGCCGGTGGGCGACGCCCTCCTTGGTGAGCGCGTCGGTGACCAGGCCCTGGATCTCCCGGGAGACGGCGTCGATCTTCGCGTACGCCGCGTCGTCCAGGAGGCGGAGCTGGGCGAGACCGGCCGCGGTCGCGACCGGGTTCCCGGAGAGCGTGCCCGCCTGGTAGACGGGCCCGGCCGGGGCGAGGTGGGCCATCACGTCCGCGCGACCGCCGAAGGCCGCGGCGGGGAAGCCGCCGCCCATGACCTTGCCGAAGGTCATCAGGTCCGGGACGACGCCGTCGACCCCGAACCACCCGGCGCGGCTGGTCCGGAAACCGGTCATGACCTCGTCGGAGACGTACAGGGCGCCGTTCTCGGCGCAGACGTCCTTCAGGCCCTGGTTGAAGCCGTCGGCGGGCGGGACGACGCCCATGTTGCCCGGAGACGCCTCGGTGATCACGCAGGCGATCTCGCCGGGGTGGGCCCGGAAGGCCTCCCGCACGGCGTCGAGGTCGTTGTACGGCAGCACGATCGTGTCGCCGGCCTGGGCGCCCGTGACACCGGGGGTGTCGGGCAGCGCGAAGGTGGCGACGCCGCTGCCGGCCGCGGCGAGCAGCGAGTCGACGTGGCCGTGGTAGCACCCGGCGAACTTGATCACCTTGGTGCGCCGGGTGAACCCGCGCGCGAGGCGGATCGCCGACATGGTCGCCTCGGTGCCGCTGGAGACCAGCCGCACCTGCTCCAGCGGCGCGACCCGGGCGACCATCTCCTCGGCGAGCGCGACCTCGCCCTCGCCGGGCGTGCCGAAGGACGTGCCGCGGGAGACCGCGTCCTGCACGGCGGCGATCACCTCGGGGTGGGAGTGCCCGAGGATCATGGGCCCCCAGGAGCAGACGAGGTCGACGTACTCCCGCCCGTCCGCGTCGGTCAGATAGGGGCCGGTGCCGGACACCATGAACCGCGGCGTGCCGCCGACGGCTCGGAAGGCCCGCACCGGGGAGTTCACGCCGCCGGGCGTGACGGCCGCCGCGCGGTCGAACAGAGCCTGCGAGGCCGGTGCTTCATACGGATATGCGAGTTCGCTCATGACCTGCGACTTCTCCGACCTTCTCCGACGTTGTCGGGCTCCGGGTGCCAGTGACCTGTTCAGGGTAGGCCAGGGGGGCCGCGGGCCGGGGCGTGGGACAACCCGGTCCCGGGGGCCCCGGCGTCTGCGAGACTGGTCCCTGATACACACAGCTCGAACGGCCCGGCGTGGTCAGAGGCTGCGACGGTCCCGCGGACGGATGTTTCAGCGCACGTTTCGGCGTGCGGCCGTGGGGGAGGTCACTGACACGATGATCGGGTTGCGCGGCGGGGGCGACGCGTCCTAGAAAAGCAGTCGGGTGGAGATATGCATCGCGGTGGCGGACTGGGCGAGGGGACTGATGACCTGGGTCCTCGACGTGCCCGTCGGGGCAGGCACCGGCGCGAGGCGGAGGACACGCAGGAACCACGTCGGACGCAGGGCCGGCCCGATGAACCGGAGCGCCTCGACGGACGTACTGAGGGCCAGGCGGACGATCTTCGGGCGGGGAGCAGGAATGGTGGTCGGGTGGGGGTGACGTACAAGTACTTCGGCGCGCCCGACGGCGCGACCGCGGCCCGCGTCCCGATCTCGATGCGCCCCGAGGAACTCGGCGGCGACGAACTCGGCATGAACGGCATGTTCACGAAGATCAAGCCGGAGACCATGGCCGCGATGGTGCTCACCGGCATCGAGGGCGTCCCCCTGCACAAGGTCCCTCCCCTGGAGCTGGTCGTCCTGCACCCCGACTACGCGGTGGTCAAGCTGCCCATGACGGTCGTCGACCCGCTGCGCGGGATCGGCGAGGAGGCCGTGGGCGCGGCGGCCTTCATCTGGTCCACGGTCCCGGACCGCGGCGGCCCCCGCGACGCGTTCAACGTGTACCAGCTGCTGCACGAGTGGCAGGACTTCAGCCACCGCCTGCACGAGGCGGGGCACCAGCCGTACTGCCTGGTGTGGCCCTGAGCCACTGAGGTGCCCGGCCCTCGCCGGGCGGTGTACGGGCTCAGGACATGGTGCCCCGGCACACCGTTCCGGTGGCCGGGGTGCGGCCCGTGCGGAGGTAGGTGTTGACGGCCTCCATGACGCAGCGGTTCTGCGGGTAGGTGCCGTGGCCCTCCTCCTCGGCCGTCAGGAGCACGCCGACACCGTCGCCCAGGGCGCGGGCCATGCGGCGGGCGCCGGGGTACGGGGTGGTCGGGTCGCCGGTGCCGCCGACCACGAGGACGGGGGCCGCGCCGTCGGCGTCCACCCGGGGCGTGACGCGCTCTCCGTCGAACGGCCAGTCGTAGCAGAGGTAGACGCCGGCGGACCAGGCCGCGCCGAAGACGGGCGAGGCGGCCTCGACACGGCGCGCGTCCCGTTCCAGCCCGTCGAAGTCCCGGCGCAGGCTGGAGTCCGCGCAGGTGATCGCGGTCAGCGCGACGCGGCTGCCGTCCGGCGGGGCCGCCCCGCGGTCGGCGCTGCCCGTGGCGGCCGCGCCTTCGTCCAGCGGGGCGCCGTCGTTGTGGTCGATCAGCGCGGTGAGGGCCTTGGCGAGCGTCGGCCAGCCGTCGGTGCCGCGGGTGAGGTGGTCACCGACACGGTGCGCGAGGTCGTCGGCGTCCAGTTCCCTCCCGCCGCCGGCCGGGGCGGGCTTCTTCTCCAGGCGGTCGGCCAGCCGCGCCATGCGCCGCGCGGCCTCCTCGGGCCCGTCACCGGTCGGGCAGCGGCGGACACGGGCCGCGCAGTGCGCGGCGAACCGGTCGAACGCCGCCTGGACCGCCTCGACCTGCGACACCTGCTCCTCGCTGAGGTCCTCGGTCGGGTCGACGGGCGCTTCGAGGACGAGCCGCCCGACGTGCGACGGGTGCAGGTGGGCGTAGACCGCGCCGAGCGCCGTTCCGTACGAGACCCCGAAGTAGTGCAGCCGCTCGTCGCCGAGGAGGTAGCGCATCAGGTCGAGGTCGCGCGCGGTGTGCGAGGTGCTGATGTACGGGAGCAGCGCCCGGGAGCGCTCGGCGCAGGCGCCCGCCCCTCCCTGGCCGTCCGCGGCCTTCCCGCAGCGCAGGGGGATGGTCGCGCCGACACCTCGCGGATCGAAGGAGACCAGGTCGTAGCGGTCGAGGAGCGGCTCGTACTGGTTGATCCGCTCGGGCAGTCCGCGCACGCCGGACACCCCGGGGCCACCGAAGTTGAGGACGAGCGAGCCGATGCGCCGGGCGTTCGGGCCGGTGGCCTTGCGGCGGATCAGGGCGACGTCGATCGTCCTGCCGTCCGGTTTCCGGTAGTCCAGAGGGGTCTTCATGACGGCGCAGTCGTAGCCGGTGCGCGCGGCGGGCGGCGAGGTGCAGCGGGACCAGTGCAGGCGCTGGCCGGTGGTGAGCGCGGCGGGCAGACCGGCGGGCGGGTTGTCCGCGGTGAACTCCGTGCGCGGCTCGGCACTGCGGCCGGGGGCGTCGCGCTGGAGCCAGGCGCCGACGGCCCCGATCGCGGCGAGGAGGACCCCGGCGAGGATCAGCGCACCGGCCGACAGGCCCGGCCTGCGGTTGCGTATCGGATGTGCGTCACTCATCGGAACCCCCCGCGCTGCCGCCCCTGGACGCCCGCCCCGTGCGCGCCTGCCCGTGCACGTGATCGTCCGGTCGCCGGAGAGTGCAGGGTACAAGCCGCCCACGACAGTGCACCGGGACGGGCGGGCCGGGCTCAGTCCCCCTGGGACCACGCGGCCACCGGCAGGGACAGGTAGACGCCGACGTCGCGCAGGCCCGTCGCCGCCGTGATGGCGTCGTGCAGGCCGTCCACCCGGTCCTGGCGGTCGGCCGCCCTGCTCTCGAACCACTTCGACCACACCTCGACGACCACGTCCAGGCCGCTGCGGTCCAGCGGGCCGAGCCGCCGGAAGCGCAGCTCCACGTCACCGGGTTGCAGGTCCCCGTCGTAGGGCTCCTCGGGGCACTCCACCGCCAGGGACACCAGGTGCGGGAGCACGGCGGCGAGTTCGCGCAGCGTCTCCTCGGGGACGTGCGGGGCGCAGGTGATCTCTACGAGGGGCACCGGGGCAGCGTACCCACCGTCGCGACCGGTTCCGTCCGGGACGGGCCGGGCCGCGACACGGCGGGCCGTCAGGTGCCGCCGCCCACCGTGAAGCCGATCGCCGTCCCGCCGCCCTTGCGCCGGTACGCGAACGGCGCGCCGCCATGGGCGAGGGCCACCTCGCGCACGATGGACAGGCCGAGGCCCGAGCCCGGCAGGGAGCGGGCGTCGGCGGCACGGTAGAAGCGGTCGAAGACGCGGTCGAGGTCCTGGTCGGCGATGCCGGGCCCGCGGTCGAGGACCTCGACGCGGATCGTGCCGGGCCGCGCCGGCCCGGAGACCACGATCTCCACCGGGTGCCGGCCGCCCTGGTCGAACTTCAGGGCGTTCTCGACCAGGTTGGACAGCGCCCGGGTCAGCATCGCGGGGCGCCCGTCGGTCGTGGTGTCGCCGCTCGCGCGCAGCGCGATCTCCCGGCCGCTGCGGCGCCGGGCGAGCCCGGCCACCTCCTCGGCGACACCGGCGACGTCCACGCGCTGCGGCGGTTCCGTGTCGGACTGCCCGGCGGCCAGGTCGACCAGTTCGTTGACCAGGTCGGTCAGCTCGCGGGCCTCCTGGCCCAGATCGGCGACGAGTTCCTCACGGGCCTGCGGCGGCAGTTCGTCGATCCGGCGCAGCAGGGAGATGTTCGTGCGCAGCGAGGTGAGCGGCGTGCGCAGTTCGTGGCCCGCGTCCTGCACCAGCCGGCGCTGGTCCTCCTCGGACTGGGCCAGCCGGCCCAGCATGCGGTCGAAGGCCCGGCCCAGCCGGCCCACCTCGTCGTTGCCGGCCACGGGCACCTGGACGCCCAGGCGGCGGGTGCGGGCGACGTCCTCGGCGGCGTCGGTGAGCACGACGAGGCGGCGGGTGATGCGCCGGGCCAGCCACCAGCCGAACAGTCCGGCGCCGACCACGACGGCGGCCACCAGCAGCAGCGTCCGCTGCTGGAGCACCCGCAGCAGATCCTCGACGTCGCTGAACTCCTGCGCGATCTGCACCGCGCCCCGCCCGCCGCCCAGGGAGACCGTCGCGACGCGGTAGACGTCGTCGCCGACGTCGACGTCCCGGTGCTGGGCGACCTGTCCGGACGCCCTCGCCCCCGCGACGGCCACGTCGGTGCCGGTGACCGGCAGGCCCGGGTTGCCCCGGTCCACGACATGCCCGTCCGGCCCGAGCACCTGCACGTCCGTGCGGGCCGGGCGCACCAGGTCGTGCCCCGGCGCGGCGGAGGAGAAGTCGCCGGGCGCCATGCGGTTCTGGCGCACCTCGTCGCGCAGGTCCTGCACGACCTCGTCGAAGACCGTCTGCTGGTCCACCCGCACCAGCCGGGCGGCCGCGCTGTAGGACAGGATGCCGATCAGGATGGTCACGGCCGCCGTCACCACCGCGAACGACACGGCGAGGGTGGTGCGCAGCGAGACCAGCTTCGGCCGGCGTCCGGCGATCAGCCGGCCGAGGCGGCCCACTCAGTCCTCCCGCAGCACGTAACCCACGCCGCGCACCGTGTGGATCAGCTGCGGCGCGTCCGGCTGGTCGAGCTTGCGGCGCAGGTAGCCGACGTAGACGGCGAGGTTCTTGGAGCCCGGGCCGAAGTCGTAGCCCCAGATGCGGTCGTAGATCGTGGAGTGGTCGAGGACGATGTCCGCGTTGCGCACGAGCAGTTCCAGCAGCTCGAACTCGGTTCGGGTCAGCTCCAGCTCGCGGCTGCCGCGCCAGGCGCGGCGCGCCTGCGGGTCCATGCGGATGCCGGCCGCCTCGACGAACCGGTCGGGCTCGGGCCGGGGGGCCTCGGCGGGGACGGCCGGGCCCCCGGACTCCACCGCGCCGGTGCGGCGCAGCAGGGCGCGCAGCCGGGCGAAGACCTCCTCGACGTCGAAGGGCTTGACCACGTAGTCGTCCGCGCCCGCGTCGAGACCGGCGATGCGGTCCGCCGTCTCCACGAGGGCGGTCAGCATCAGCACCGGCGTCCGGTCGCCCTCGGCGCGCAGCACCCGGCACACCTGGAGCCCGTCGATGCCGGGCATCATCACGTCCAGGACGAGGACGTCGGGGCGGTTGCGGTGGGCCTGCGCCAGTGCCTCGACACCGTCGGCGACCGCCACGACCTGGTATCCCTCCAGGGTCAGGGCGCGCTCCAGGGCGTTGCGGATGGCGCGGTCGTCTTCGGCGAGCAGCACGGTGTGGGGCACGCGTCCAGTGTGCCAAGCCGCGCGGTCCCGGGGACGGCGCGGACTGCGCCGGGGCGTCCTTCTTACTGCCCTCTCACCGGTCCGGCCAGCCGCGAGGCGTGCGTCGGGGCGTCCGGCACGTCCGACGGGCGGTCGACGGCGAACTCCTTGCGCAGCACGGGCACGACCTCCTCGCCGAGCAGGTCGATCTGCTCCAGGACGGTCTTCAGCGGCAGTCCGGCGTGGTCGATCAGGAACAGCTGGCGCTGGTAGTCGCCGGCGTACTCGCGGAAGGCCAGGGTCTTCTCGATCACCTGCTGCGGGGAGCCCACCGTCAGCGGGGTCTGGTCCTGGAAGTCCTCCAGCGACGGCCCGTGCCCGTACACCGGCGCGACGTCGAAGTAGGGGCGGAACTCGCGCACCGCGTCCTGGGAGTTCCTCCGCATGAACACGTGCCCGCCGAGGCCGACGACCGCCTGCTCGGGGGTGCCGTGCCCGTGGTGCGCGTAGCGCTCCCGGTAGAGCTCGACCATGCGCCGGGTGTGGTCGGCCGGCCAGAAGATGTTGTTGTGGAAGAAGCCGTCGCCGTAGTACGCGGCCTGCTCGGCGATCTCGGGCGAGCGGATCGAGCCGTGCCAGACGAACGGCGGCACGCCGTCCAGCGGACGCGGGGTCGCGGTGAAGCCGTGCAGGGGGGTGCGGAACCTGCCCTCCCAGTCGACGTGCTCCTCGCGCCACAGCCGGCGCAGCAGGGCGTAGTTCTCCAGGGCGAGAGGGATGCCCTGGCGGATGTCCTGGCCGAACCAGGGGTAGACCGGGGCGGTGTTGCCGCGGCCCAGCATCAGGTCGACCCGGCCGTCGGCCAGGTGCTGGAGCATCGCGAAGTCCTCGGCGATCTTCACCGGGTCGTTGGTGGTGATCAGGGTGGTGGCCGTGGAGAGGATCAGCCGCTCGGTGCGGGCGGCGATGTAGCCGAGCATCGTGGTGGGCGAGGACGGCACGAACGGCGGGTTGTGGTGCTCGCCGGTCGCGAAGACGTCGAGCCCGGCCTCCTCGGCCTTCAGCGCGATGGCGACCATGGCCTTGATGCGCTCGCGCTCGGTCGGCGTCCGGCCGGTGGTCGGGTCGGGCGTGACGTCGCCGACGCTGAAGATCCCGAACTGCATGGTCGCTCACCCTCCAGGTTGTTTACGGTTCAACTATACCTGGGGAACAGCCACCGGCAGGAGCCTGTTCCCGACCCACCGGCGACCGCCCGGGCACCGCGGCCGGGCAGGGGCGCCCGGGCCCCGCCGCGCCCGCGTGCGAAGCTGGCCGCCATGTCCGTGCCGCGCTCCGTCGCCCTGTTCCTGCTGGCCGCCCTCCTGGAGATCGGCGGCGCCTGGCTCGTCTGGCAGGGCGTGCGCGCGCACAGGGGCTGGCTCTGGGCGGCCGGCGGCGTCCTCGCCCTCGGCGCCTACGGCTTCGTCGCGACGTTCCAGCCCGACGCCCACTTCGGCCGCGTCCTCGCCGCGTACGGCGGCATCTTCGTCGCCGGCTCGATCCTGTGGGGCGTCGTCGCCGACGGCTACCGCCCGGACCGCTGGGACCTCGCGGGCGCGCTGATCTGCCTGGCCGGCATGGCCGTCATCATGTACGCCCCCCGGGGCGACTGACCCCGGCCGCGCACGCGCCTGCGCGAGAGGAGGCCGGCCCGCCCCTGCCCCGGGCACCCGTGCAGCCCCCCGCAGGGCCCCGCCTATCCTGGCCCCCAGGTCCGTCCGCCGGCCCGCCCCCACGCGAGACACGCCCGCACCCCGCCCGAGGAGCACCCATGGCCACCGCCGCCCCGTCCGCCGCCTCCCGCATCGCCGTCGTCACGGGTGCGAGCAGCGGCATCGGCGCCGCCACGGCCCGGCAGCTCGCCGCCGCGGGCTACCGCGTCGTCCTGACCGCCCGCCGCAAGGACCGCATCGAGGCCCTGGCCGAGGAGATCACCCAGGCCGGCCACCAGGCCACGGCCTACCCGCTCGACGTCACCGACCGCGCCGCCGTCGACGAGTTCGCCACCGCCTTCACGACCATCGGCGTACTGGTCAACAACGCGGGCGGAGCGCTCGGCGCCGACCCGGTCGCCACCGGCGACCCGGCCGACTGGCGCCGGATGTACGAGACCAACGTCATCGGCACCCTCAACCTCACCCAGGCCCTGCTGCCCAAGCTGGTCGAGAGCGGCGACGGCACGGTCGTGGTCGTCTCCTCGACGGCCGGCCACGGCACCTACGAGGGCGGCGGTGGCTACGTCGCCGCCAAGCACGGTGCGCACGTCCTGGCCGAGACCCTGCGCCTGGAGATCGTCGGGCAGCCGGTCCGCGTCATCGAGGTCGCCCCCGGCATGGTCAGGACGGAGGAGTTCGCCCTGACCCGCTTCGGCGGCGACCGGGAGAGGGCGGAGAAGGTCTACCAGGGCGTCGCCGAACCCCTCACCGCCGACGACGTGGCCGAGACGATCACCTGGGCGGTCACCCGCCCCGCCCACGTCAACGTCGACCTCCTGGTCCTGCGCCCCCGCGCCCAGGCCTCCAACACCAAGGTGCACCGCCAGGCGTGACCCCGGGCGGCTCAGCCCTTCACGCAGACGACCTGCTTGAGCTTGGCCACCACCTCGACCAGGTCCCGCTGCTGGTCGATGACCTGCTCGATCGGCTTGTAGGCGCCGGGGATCTCGTCGACGACGCCGGAGTCCTTGCGGCACTCCACGCCCTGGGTCTGCTGCTCCAGGTCCTTCGTCGTGAACCGGCGCTTGGCCGCGGTGCGGCTCATCCGCCGGCCCGCGCCGTGCGAGGCCGAGTTGAAGGACTTCGCGTTGCCGAGGCCCTTCACGATGTACGACCCCGTGCCCATGGAGCCCGGGATGATCCCGTACTCGCCGGAGCCGGCCCGGATCGCGCCCTTGCGGGTCACGAGCAGGTCCATCCCGTCGTAGCGCTCCTCGGCCACGTAGTTGTGGTGCGCGCTGATTTCCGGCTCGAAGACGGGCTTCGCCTTCTTGAACTCCTTGCGGACCACGTCCTTCAGGAGCGCCATCATGATCGAGCGGTTGTGCTTCGCGTACTCCTGCGCCCAGAACAGGTCGTTGCGGTACGCCGCCATCTGCGGGGTGTCCGCCACGAACACGGCCAGGTCGCGGTCGACCAGCCCCTGGTTGTGCGGGAGGCCCCGGGCCACTCCGATGTGATGCTCGGCCAGTTCCTTGCCGATGTTCCGGGACCCGGAGTGCAGCATCAACCAGACGGAACCGGTCGTATCCGTGCACACTTCGACGAAGTGGTTTCCGCTGCCGAGCGTCCCCATCTGCTTCCCGGCCCGCTCCTGACGGAACTTGACCGCTTCCGCCACCCCGTCGAACCGCCCCCAGAAGTCGTCCCAGCCGGCGGTCGCCATGCCGTGGAAGCGGCCCGGGTCGACCGGGTCGTCGTGCATCCCCCGGCCCACCGGGATGGCCTGCTCGATCTTCGAGCGCAGCCGGGACAGGTCGCCCGGGAGGTCGTTCACCGTCAGGGACGTCCGCACCGCCGACATGCCGCAGCCGATGTCCACACCGACCGCCGCCGGGCACACCGCGCCCTGCATGGCGATGACCGAGCCGACCGTCGCCCCCTTGCCGTAGTGCACGTCCGGCATGACGGCCAGGCCCTTGATCCACGGCAGCGTCGCGACGTTGCGCAGCTGCTGGAGCGCCGACTCCTCGACCGACGCCGGGTCGGTCCACATCCGGATCGGCACCTTCGCGCCCGGCATCTCTACATACGACATAACGTCCTCAATCCCCCGTAGACCAACAGAAGTCCTCAAGCGCAAATACCGGAGCCAAGGTCGACGAAAGGGAAATCGGACCGGCGTTCACGGCAGTGCGTGCGATACACATTGTGTCCATCGCCCGCCCCACGGCGGCAAGGCAATATCCGTCTCGAGAGGAGCCACCACGTGCAACGGAAGGCCTGCGCGTCCGGTGTCGCCGCGCTCCTCGCGGCGCTGCTGGCGGGCTGCACCGGTGGCTCCGGCGACGGCGGCACCACCGACGACTCCAACCCGGGGGACACCGGCACCGCGTCGGCCGCGGCGGAGCCCGGCCGCTACCGCACCCTGCCCGAGCCCTGTGACGCGCCCGGCCGGGCCTCGCTGGACGAACTCCTGCCCGGCATCCGGCAGATCGGCGACGAGGAGCAGCGCGAGCGCGCGTACGAGGGCTCCGCGACGAGCACGTTCGACACGGACCGCCGGGTGGGCTGCCGCTGGAAGGTGGACGCCCCGGACGCCACGAACCACCTGCTGATCGACTTCGAGCGGGTCGTGTCCTACGACACCGGCGTCAGCGACGACAGCCAGGCGGAGCGGCTGTTCGGGGAGAAGGTGGCGTCGGCGCATCTGCCCGAGCCGGTCGCCACCGAGTCCGCGTCCGCGTCCGGCTCCCCGGCCGGGAGCGCGTCCGGCACCCCGAGCGGTTCGCCGTCGCCGTCCGGCTCCTCCTCGCCGTCGGCGGCCGGTTCGGCGCCGCCGGCCGAGCTGCGCCCGCGCGTGCTGGAGGATCTGGGCGACGAGGCGTTCCTCGACGACGAGCTGGGCGGCTCCGGTTCGACGGCCGAGCAGCGGACGGTGACTGTGGCGTTCCGCACGTCCAACGTCATCGTGACCATCGAGTACGCGGAGCAGCCCGCGACGGCCGGCGTCGTGCCGGACAGCGAGGAAATGCAGGACAGGGCGCAGAAACTGGCCCTGAAGCTGGCCGATTCCCTGGGTGACTGAGGCCGTTGCGCGGTGCCGTCCCGCGGGGTCCGCACGTGTCCGAAGGAAGAACACACGCTCGCCTCACCGCGTACCGTGACCACTCGGACCCGTTCCGACCGCAGGGAACCACGAGCGTCATGAGTGAAGGAACCATGCAGCGACGAGTACAGCGAGACCAGCGAGCGAAGCGTCTGAACCGCGTCCTTGCCGGCGCGGCCGCCGTCCCCGTGATGCTGGTCGCCGCCGGCTGCTCCTCGGACTCCGGCTCCGGCGACAGCGCGGACAAGGCCGCCGGGGCGGGGGCTTCGGCGTCGGCGTCGGCGAGCCCGTCGCCGACCGTGCAGGCGGCGGCGTACAGCAAGCTTCCGGAGGCGTGCAAGGTGCTCTCCAAGAAGACGCTGGAGGACCTCGCCCCGAAGGCGAAGTCGGGCAAGGAGGGCAACTCGGACGACATCTCGACGCGTGCCTCCTGCTCCTGGGACAGCCTGGACAACAACGGCGTGAAGGGCTCGCAGTTCCGCTGGCTGAACGTGTCGATGCTGCGCTTCGAGTCGGACGCCGCCCGCGGCTCGGCCGACAAGCTGGCGCAGGAGTACTACGCGAAGCAGGTGCAGGACGCGCAGGCGGTCGAGGGCGCGAAGGCCACCGCGTCCGAGCCGGTGACCGGGACGGGTGACCAGGCGACGGCGGTGCACTACGACCTGAAGAAGAAGGAAGGCACCTTCAAGCAGCAGACGGTCGTGGCGCGCGTGGAGAACGTCGTCGTCACCGTGGACTACAACGGGGCGGGCCTCGCCGGTGACAAGACGCCGAGCGGCAAGGACCTGCTGAAGGACGCGAAGAAGGCCGCCGAGGAGGCGGTGGCGGCGGTGTCCGAGGCCAACGGTGGTGGCGGCAAGGCGAGCGGCGCCCCTTCCAAGTCCCCCTCGAAGTCCTCTTCGAAGTCTCCGTCGAAGTCACCGTCGAAGTCCCCGTCGAAGGACGCGTCCAAGAAGCCCGTCGCGAAGAGCTGACCGCAGACCCCTCAGGAACCGGCCACCCGTTCCCCGCACATGTGTGCCACCCTGTTGCGCGCAACAACACGCAAGGGGAGGGGTACGGGTGGCCGCGCCACTGCAGCTGACTCGGATGCACCGCGTTCTCATCGGTGTGGTCGTGGCAGGCGCCGTGATCATCGCCGGCATCGGCTTCGCCGGTTCGTACGCGGCCGTCCGCGAGTTGGCCATCAAGAAGGGCTTCGGGGACTTCTCCTACGTCTTCCCCATCGGCATCGACGCGGGCATCTGCGTGCTGCTGGCCCTGGATCTGCTGCTCACCTGGATCAGGATCCCGTTCCCGCTGCTGCGGCAGACGGCGTGGCTGCTGACGGCGGCGACGATCGCGTTCAACGGCGCCGCCGCGTGGCCCGATCCGCTCGGCGTGGGCATGCACGCGGTCATCCCGGTGCTCTTCGTGGTCGCCGTCGAGGCGGCCCGCCACGCGATCGGCCGGATCGCCGACATCACGGCCGACAAGCACATGGAGGGCGTGCGCCTGACGCGCTGGCTGCTGTCGCCCGTCCCCACGTTCCTGCTGTGGCGCCGCATGAAGCTGTGGGAGCTGCGCTCCTACGACCAGGTCATCAAGCTGGAACAGGAACGGCTGGTCTACCAGGCGCGGTTGCGCTCGCGGTTCGGCCGCGCGTGGCGGCGCAAGGCCCCGGTGGAGTCGCTGATGCCGCTGCGGCTGGCGAAGTACGGGGTGCCCCTGGTGGAGACGGCTCCGGCGGGTCTCGCGGCGGCGGGGATCGAGCCCGCGCTGATACCCCCGCCACCGCAGCAGGCGCTGGACGCGCCCGACCCGGCGGCCGCCCGCCGCGCGGTCGGCCCGGCCCCCGCGTCGCAGGGCGCCGGTCCCCTCCCGCAGGCGCCGGCCGCCGTCGAGCAGGGCGCGGCGCGGGGCGGGCGGCGCCCCGGGCCGGTGGACGGCCCTCCGGATCCCGGCCCCGGCCCCGAGCCCGAGCCCGAGCCCGAGCCCGACCAGAGCCCCTGGTTCCAGGCCCCGCGCGAGGTCGAGTACCAGGGCGGCTACAACCCCGCCTACGACCCGGCCGAGCAGTACGCCCAGTGGTACGCGGAGCAGCGGGAGGCCGAGCAGTACCAGGAGCAGTACGAGCGGGAGCCGTTCGAGCAGGACGGGTACGAGCGGGAGCCGGGCCCGGAGGAGACGGGCGGTTTCCCCATCCCCGTCGGCCCGAACCGCACCCGCGAGCTGGGTGAGGGCGGCGGCACCGCGCCCCGGCCGGCCGGCGAGCCGGACGAGGAGGCGTACTACAAGGTGTTCCGCCAGTCCATCGACGGCAGCTTCCCCACCCCGGCGGTCCTCGGCGAGAACATCCAGACGACCTACGGCGTCACCCTGACCACCAGCACGCTCAAGGCCCTGTCGGACCGTTTCCAGCACCGCTACAACACGGAGCTGGAGGAGGACCACATCGCCTGACGGCCGTCGGGCGCGTACGGCGAGGGGCCCTCGGCGACTGCGCCGAGGGCCCCTGCCGTGCGTGCCGGCTACGCGCCGAGCAGGTGCCGCACCCGGTCCTGCCCCACCGCCAGCAGCAGCGTGGGCAGCCGCGGGCCGGTGTCGCGGCCGACCAGCAGGTGGTACAGCAGCGCGAAGAAGGACCGCTGGGCGGTCTTGATCTCCGGCGGCAGCTCCTTGGGCGTGGCGTCGGCGGAGAACCCGGCCTGGACCTTGGGCACGCCGTAGACGAGGTGCGTCAGCCCGTCGAGCGACCAGTGCTCGGCCAGTCCGTCGAGCAGCAGCCGCAGCGACTGCCGGGACGCCTCGTCGAGCGACGTCAGCAGCTCCGCGTCGGGCTCCTCGCGCACGATGGTCCGCTGGTCGGCCGGGACGTGCGTGTTGATCCAGGCCTCGGCCTTGTCGTAGCGCGGGCGGGCCTCGTCCAGCGAGGCCAGCGGCTGCTCGGGGTCGAGCTCGCTGAGGATGCGCAGCGCCTGGTCCTCGTGCCCGGCGGTGATGTCCGCGACGGACGCCAGCGTCCGGTAGGGCAGCGGCCGGGGCGTGCGCGGCAGCTCACCGGCGGCCGTGCGCACCGCACGGGAGTGCGCGGCGGCGTCGGCCGGCAGGGCGCTGCCGTCGGCGACCTTGGCGTCCAGCCGGTCCCACTCGTCGTAGAGCCGCTGGATCTCCTGGTCGAAGGCGACCTTGAAGGACTGGTTGGGCCGGCGGCGGGCGTACAGCCAGCGCAGCAGCTGCGGCTCCATGATCTGCAAGGCGTCCGCCGGGGTGGGCACCCCGCCCTTGGACGACGACATCTTCGCCATGCCGGAGATGCCGACGAAGGCGTACATCGGGCCGATCGGCTGCTTGCCGCCGAAGATCCCGACGATCTGCCCGCCGACCTGGAACGACGACCCGGGAGAGGAGTGGTCGACACCGGAGGGCTCGAAGACGACCCCCTCGTAGGCCCACCGCATCGGCCAGTCGACCTTCCAGACCAGCTTGCCGCGGTTGAACTCGCTGAGCCGGACCGTCTCCGAGAAGCCGCACGCGGTGCAGGCGTAGGTCAGCTCGGTGGAGTCGTCGTCGTAGGACGTGACGGTGGTGAGGTCCTTCTCGCAGTTGCCGCAGTACGGCTTGTACGGGAAGTAGCCGGCGGAGCCGGAGCTGCCGTCGTCCTCCGCGGCGGCGCCGGAGCCCTCGGCGGCCTCCAGCTCGGCCTCGTCGACCGGCTTCTGCCCCTGCTGCTTCTTGGCCGGGGCCTTCTTCGTCCGGTACTGGTCGAGGATGGCGTCGATGTCGCCGCGGTGCCTGATCGCGTGCAGGATCTGCTCGCGGTACACGCCGGAGGTGTACTGCTCGGTCTGGCTGATGCCGTCGAACTCCACGCCCAGCTCGCCCAGCGATTCGACCATCGCGGCCTTGAAGTGCTCGGCCCAGTTCGGGTACGGCGACCCCTTGGGCGCGGGCACGGACGTCAGCGGCTTGCCGATGTGCTCGGCCCACTCCTGCCGGTCGACACCGGGGATGCCCTCGGGCACCTTGCGGTAGCGGTCGTAGTCGTCCCAGGAGATCAGGTGGCGCACCTGGTGGCCGCGGCGGCGGATCTCGTCGGCGACGAGGTGCGGGGTCATGACCTCGCGCAGGTTCCCCAGGTGGATGGGGCCGGACGGCGACAGCCCGGACGCGACGACGACGGGTTTGCCCGGGGCCCGGCGCTCCGACTCCTCGATGACCTCATCCGCGAAACGGGAGACCCAGTCGGTGGTCTCGGTGCTCTGAGCCACGATCGGCACGTCCTTCTTTCTGCATCGGGCAGCCGGTACGGTCGCACGGCTGACCGCCCCATTCTCCCAGACCACCTCGCGCCAGGAAAAACGGCTTTACCCCCATGGGATACTGGCCGGGTCCATCGATTTCCCCTAGGAGAACGGCACCCGCGCCCATGGCCTCGGTCACGTCCCTCAGCGACTCCGTCCACCAGCGCCTCGCGGCGGCCCTGTCGGCGGCCCTGCCGCAGGCCGGCTCCGCGGACCCGCTGCTGCGACGAAGCGACCGGGCCGACTTCCAGGCCAACGGGATCCTGGCCCTGGCCAAGAAGGAGAAGGCCAACCCGCGCGAGCTGGCCACGCAGGTCGTCTCCCGGGTCGAGTCGGGTGAGCTGATCGCCGATGTCGAGGTCTCCGGGCCCGGCTTCCTGAACGTCACGCTCACCGACCGGGCGATCACCGAGAACCTCGCCGCGCGCTACGCGGACGGCGAGCGGCTCGGCGTGCCGCTGAAGGAGAACGCGGGCATCACGGTCATCGACTACGCCCAGCCGAACGTGGCCAAGGAGATGCACGTCGGTCACCTGCGGTCGGCGGTCATCGGGGACGCCCTGCGCGGCATGCTCGACTTCACCGGCGAGAAGACGATCGGCCGGCACCACATCGGCGACTGGGGCACCCAGTTCGGCATGCTCATCCAGTACCTGTTCGAGCACCCCGGCGAGCTGGCCCCCGCGGCCGACGTCGACGGCGAGCAGGCGATGAGCAACCTGAACCGGGTGTACAAGGCGTCGCGTGCGCTCTTCGACGCGGACGAGGAGTTCAAGGAGCGGGCCCGCAAGCGGGTCGTCGCCCTCCAGTCCGGTGACAAGGAGACGCTCGAGCTGTGGCAGCAGTTCGTGGACGAGTCGAAGGTCTACTTCTACTCCGTCTTCGAGAAGCTCGACATGGAGATCCGCGACGAGGAGATCGTCGGCGAGTCCGCCTACAACGAGGGCATGCCCGAGACCGCCCGCCTCCTGGAGGAGATGGGTGTCGCGGTGCGCTCCGAGGGCGCGCTCGTGGTGTTCTTCGACGAGATCCGCGGCAAGGACGACCAGCCGGTCCCGCTGATCGTGCAGAAGGCGGACGGCGGCTTCGGCTACGCGGCCTCCGACCTGACGGCGATCCGCAACCGCGTCTTCGACCTGGACGCGACGACGCTGCTGTACGTCGTGGACGTACGCCAGTCGCTGCACTTCAGGATGGTCTTCGAGACGGCCCGCCGGGCCGGCTGGCTGGGCGAGCACGTCACCGCGCACAACATGGGCTACGGCACGGTGCTCGGCGCGGACGGGAAGCCGTTCAAGACGCGTGAGGGCGAGACCGTACGGCTGGAGGATCTGCTGGACGAGGCGGTGCAGCGGGCCGCCGAGGTCGTGCGGGAGAAGGCGCAGGACCTCACCGAGGACGAGATCCAGGAGCGGGCCGCGCAGGTCGGCATCGGTGCGGTGAAGTACGCCGACCTGTCGACGTCGCCGAACCGGGACTACAAGTTCGACCTGGACCAGATGGTGTCGCTGAACGGCGACACGTCCGTCTACCTCCAGTACGCGTACGCCCGGATCCAGTCGATCCTGCGCAAGGCGGGCGAGACGACGCCGGTCGCGCACCCGGAGCTCGAACTCGCCCAGGCGGAGCGGGCGCTCGGTCTGCATCTGGACACGTTCGGCGACACGGTCTTCGAGGCCGCGGCGGAGTACGCCCCGCACAAGCTGGCGGCCTACCTGTACCAACTGGCGTCGCTCTACACGACGTTCTACGACAAGTGCCCGGTCCTCAAGGCCGAGACGGGCGAGCAGATCGAGAACCGCCTGTTCCTGTGCGACCTCACGGCCCGCACGCTGCACCGCGGCATGGCCCTGCTGGGCATCCGCACGCCCGAGCGGCTCTGAAGCCGCCCGGGTGTGACGGGCGTCCTCAACCGGCGGAGCCGGCCGTCCCGGTGGGGCTGAACCCCTGCGCGAGCCTGCGCAGGCCCTCCTCGATCTCCTCCGGTGTCTGCGTCACGAAGCACAGCCGCAGGGTCGTCCGGTCGGGCCGGCCGGCGTAGAAGGGGGCGCCGGGGACGTACGCCACGTCGTGGCGCACCACCTGCGGCAGCAGGGCCGTCGTGTCGTGGGGCTCCGGCAGCCGCGCCCACAGGAACATGCCGCCCTCGGGCCGGTTCCACCGCGAGCCCTCGGGCAGCGCGTCGGGCAGCCCGGCGAGCATGGCGTCCCGGCGCTCGCGGTAGACCCCGGCGACGCGGGCGACGTGGGCGTCGAGGTCCTGGTCGGCGAGGTAGCGGGCCGCGGCGAGCTGGTTGACGGTCGGGGTGTGCAGGTCGGCGGCCTGCTTGGCGACGGCGCAGGCCCGCCGCAGCTCCCCCGGCGCGCGCAGCCAGCCCAGCCGCAGCCCGGGTGCCATGACCTTGGAGAAGCTGCCGAGCAGCACGGTCCGGTCCTCGGCCCCGGGGTGCGCGGCGATCCACGGCACGCGGGCACCCTCGTAGCGCAGTTCGCCGTAGGGGTCGTCCTCCACGATCCACAGTCCGCGCCGGGCGGCGACGGCGGCGACGGCGGCCCGCCGCTCGGCGGGCAGGGTGCGGCCGGTGGGGTTCTGGAAGGTGGGCACGGTGTAGAGCAGCTTCGGCCGCTCGCGGGCGACGAGTTCGTCCAGTGCCGCCGGGTCGAGGCCGTGCTCGTCGCCGGGCACGGCCACGACGCGTGCTCCGGCGAAGCCGAAGGCCTGGAGCGCGGCGAGGTAGCAGGGGTTCTCCACCAGGACGGTGTCGCCCGGTTCGACCAGCGCCGTGGCCAGCAAGGACAGGGCCTGCTGGGAGCCGGTGGTGACGAGCAGGTCGTCGGGGCCGGTCGGCAGGCCGCGAGCGGCCGTGCGGGCGGCGAGCGCGTCGCGCAGCGCGGGCTCGCCCTCGGTCGTGGAGTACTGGAGGGCCCGTGCGGGCGTGCGGGCGAGCACCGCGCGGAACGCGGCGGCGATGCCGTCGGCGTCGAACAGCTCCGGCGCCGGCAGCCCTCCGGCGAAGTTGATGACCTCGGGCCGGGCGGTGACCGCGAGGATGTCCCGCACCGGCGATCCGCCGACGGCGCGGGCGCGCGCGGCGAGCGGCGGGACGGCGGAGCGGGTGGTGGGCCCCGGCTCGGCGATGGTCATGACACGGCTCCTTCGGCTGCGGCGACGCCTGCTGTCGCGCAGCCTAGGCAAGTGCGTGCCGCCTACAAGAAGTTTTCCGCGATGCGGACGGCGGGGGCGCCCCGGTCGTGCCGCGAGCCCTCCACGCGCCCACGGGGGGCGTGCCGCGAGCCCCGGGCGGGCGTCGGCTCAGCCCTTCGCGCCGAGCGCCGCGTACACGTTGATGTCCGCGTCCGTGGCGTCGTCGATGGCGCGGTAGCGGACCTTCTCGATCGCGTCGAGTCCGGCGAGGAAGGACTCCCCGGGCTGCTCCGGGACGGGGGCGGCGCCGTCGGGCCGCCAGCGGTGGGCGGGGACGGTACCCGGCTCCGCGATCGCCAGCCCGTTGTCCGTGAAGAACCGCTCGACGTCGGCCCTGGTCCGCAGCACGAACGTGAACCCCCGCTCGGTGTAGGTCCGTTGCACCGCGCGGATGTTCTCCGGGTTGAGGTCCTCGGTCAGATGGCTGAGCACCAGCCGGCTGCCCGGGGGCAGCGCGTCCAGCAGCTCCCGCACCAGCGGGTACGCCTCCTCGTCGGCCACGAAGTGCAGCACCGCGACCAGGCACAGGGCGACGGGCCGGTCGAAGTCCAGTGTCCGGGCGGCCTGTTCGAGGATCCGGCCCGGCTCGCGCAGGTCGGCGTCGATGTAGTCCGTGCGCCCCTCGGGCCCGCTGGTGAGCAGCGCCCGCGCGTGCGCCAGCACGACCGGGTCGTTGTCGACGTACACGACCCGCGACTCGGGCGCGACGCGCTGCGCGATCTGGTGCACGTTCTGTGCGGTCGGCAGCCCGGTGCCGATGTCGAGGAACTGCCGGATGCCGTCCTGCTCCACGAGCGCGGTCACCGCGCGGCGCAGGAAGTCGCGGTTGTGCCGCACGTCGAGGTAGCCGCGCGGATTCGCCGCGAGCGCCGCGGCGGCCGCTTCCCGGTCGGCCGGGTAGTGGTCCTTGCCGCCGAGGAACACGTCATAGACCCGCGCGGGGTGCGCCTTGCTGCTGTCGATCCTCCTGCGCAGCGCGGCGGGATCCTGGCTGAGCGCCTCACCGGACATGGACGTCTCCCTGACGACGGGCGGTCCGTACAGCGACCGTTTCGGTGCTCAGCAACCTAACGGATCGGCCGGACGGGGCGTGCCCGTACGGCGTCATGACGCATCGGTCGTCCCGGCCTTCACCCATTTCTCGCCACCGAGCGGGAACTCGTAGGCGGGGCGCCCGTGGTGACCGCTCGTGCGGAACGGCCGGCCCTTGTCGTCCACCCTGAGGGTGCCGCTGCGGCCGCCGCTGGACCAGGTGAGCTCCAGGTACCAGCGGACGTCGTAGGCGGAGGCGTCGGCCTGGATGTAGTACGCCTCCGGGTCCGACTGGCTCACCGTGAACGGGAAGTCGGCGTGACCGGCCTCGGGCACGAGGGCGGGCCGTGCGGCGTCCAGGGCGACCGTGAAGAACCGCTTGGGCATGCCGCCGCCGCAGCCGACGCCCGGGTAGCCCATCGCGTAGTCGTTCCAGGCGAGGGGCGCGCGCCTGCCGGCCATACGGACCGTCAGGTCCTCGATGACGACGGTCTCCTTGCCGGTCCCCTGCACGGTGATCTTCAGGAACTGCTCCCCCGAGGGCACCGCGCCCATCGCGGCCACCCAGCCGGGCGCGTCCTGTTCCAGCGGCGGCGGCACCACCCGCTCGGGGGGCAGGTCGACCAGGTACCGCTGGGAGCAGGGGCTTTCCCAGGCGTGCGGCTGGGTGTTCACGGTGAGCGGAGCCGGACCGGAGGCGGGTCCGGCCCCGGCGCGGCCGGGCTTGCCGGTCCGGGCCGGGGAGGACGCCGAGGGCTGCGCCGGGGCGGACTCCTCGTGCCGGTCACTCTTGTCGCGCCTCGTGCCGCCCGGGGAAGGGCTGCCGGACGGGGACGCCGTCGCGGCGCCACCGCCGTCCGGGCGCGGGCCGGAACCACCGGAGTCCCGTGAGGCGGCCGCCGGTTCGCGGTGGCCGTCCCGCTCCGGCCCGCCGTCCGGCATGGCCACGGCCAGTCCGACACCGCTCAGCGCGACGGCCGCGGCGACACCGGCGAGAACGACACGACGAGGCCGCCACCGCGTCCGCCTGCCCGGCACGTGCCGCGAGGGCAGCGCGCCCGCGCCACCGCCCCCCAGCGCAGGTCCACCGTCCCCCGGACCGGGTCCGGCGCCCTGGGCTGGTCCGGCGCCCTCGACAGGTCCGGCGTGCTGGGCAGGTCCGGCGCCCTCGACAGGTCCGGCGTGCGGGGCAGGTCCGGCGTGCGTGGCAGGCCCGGCGTGCGTGGCAGGCCCGGCGTCCCCGGGGGACGCGGCCGACCCGGGCGGCGTGTCCGGCCCCGGGGATTTCGCGGTCGCGGTGCTCTCAGCCGACCCGACGGGCCCGGCAGGCCCGGAGGACCCGGCAGGTCCGGCAGACCCGGCGTCCTCGGCGGGCTCGGCCGACTCGGCGGACCTCGCGATCGCGGCGCTCCCAGCCGACCCGGCGGACCCGGCATGCCCGACAGGTGCGGGCGCGGCCGACTCGGCGGAACTCGCCGTCGCGCCGCTCCCAACCGGCCCGACGGGCCCGGTAGACCCGGCAGGTCCAGCGGCCTCGGCATGCACGGCCGACCCGGCCGACGCGTCCGGCCCGGCGGACTTCGCCAGCCCAGCGCTCCCAGCCGACCCGAGGGGCCCGGCAGGTCCGGCAGGCCCGGCGTCCTCGGCGGCCGACCCGGCGGACGTCGCGGTCGCGGCGCTCCCAGCCGACCCATCAGGCCCGGCAGGCCCGGCAGGCCCAGCCGACCCGGCGGACCCGGCAGGCCCGGCCGACGGGGCAGACCCGGCCGACGGGGCGGGCCCGGGCGTTCCCGCCCGGGCGGCTGCGGTACCCGTCCTCCGCCCCCGGCCCGCGTCCGCGAGCACCCACCGCCGGTGCAGTGCGACGAGTTCCTCCGGTGACGCCTTGCACAGCCGCGCGAGCCGCTCCACGGGCGCGTAATCCGTGGGCACGGCGTCGCCGTTGCAGTAGCGGTGGAGCGTCGACGTACTCATGTGCAGACGCTTGGCGAGCACCCCGTAGCTCAGTCCCGAGCGCTCCTTCAACTCCCCCAGCAGCTCAGCGAATGCGGCCGCTCCCGTGTCCTGCGACACCGTTCCTCCCACCCCGTGTCCCGTGCCCCCGTTCCAGGGGACGGTCGTTTCCCCTGGTCAGGTTCCCGTGCGCGTTCCAGCGTCCCTGATCGTCCGCCGGGTGTGGCGGGCGGGACGGAGTACGGCACAAGCTCTGGTCATCCAAGCACGCCGCTCCCGGCCCGCCGGTCGAGCGAGCCGCTCGGGCCTTCCTCCGCACCGCCTTTGTCCGAAAGGGACCCCACTCATGCGCACCCACCACGCTCTGCCCGCCGCCCTCCTGGCCGCCCTCGCCCTCACGGCATGCGACAACGGAACGGGCACCCAGGACGAGGGCGCGGCCCGCCCCGGCCCGGCGGCGACATCCTCGGCCACCTCTACCGCGGGCACCTCGAACACCGGCGAAACCTCCGCCGGGAGCAACCGCAGCGAGAGCGAGGCCTCCCGCGGGAAGACCACCGGATCGACCACCGGAACGACCACGGGGAGCGCCACCGGAACGACCACCGGGAAGACCGCCGGCGGCACGGGCACCCCCGCCCGCGTCTTCTGCCACGGCGGCAACACCACCGTCACCGCCCGGCCGGTCCCGCGCCCCCTCAACCACCTGCTCATCACGGTCGAGAACATCGGCTCGAAGCCCTGCGACCTCACCTACCACCCGGTGCTGCGCTTCGACGCGATGCAGTGGGCCCCGCGCCCGGTCGCGGACTCCAAGCCGCAGGCCGTGACGACCCTGGCGCCGGGCGAGAAGGGCTACGCGGGCGTCTCGCTGTCGGCGGCCGACGGCAGCGGCGAAGCCGGCACGACCGGCCGCAAGCTGACGGTCGGCTTCCAGGGCCGCACGCCCAACAGCGACGGCGGCCCCACGGCGATCCCGGCCCTGCCGGCCCGGGGCGTGTACTACGACAGCACCCTGACGGTCACCTACTGGCTGCGCGACATGGACGACGCGCTGTCCTACTGATCCTTCAGCTTCTGGGCCACCTCGGTGGCCCAGTAGGTGAGGATGGTGCGCGCCCCGGCCCGGCGGATGCCGGTGAGAGTCTCCATGATCGCCCGGTCGCGGTCGATCCAGCCCTTCTCGGCGGCGGCCTCGATCATCGAGTACTCCCCGGAGATCTGGTACGCGGCGACAGGCACGTCCACGGCGTCGGCGACCCGGGCGAGGACGTCCAGGTAGGGGCCGGCCGGCTTGACCATCACCATGTCGGCGCCCTCCTCCAGGTCGAGGGCGAGCTCGCGCAGCGACTCCCGCAGGTTGGCCGGGTCCTGCTGGTAGGTCTTGCGGTCCCCCCGCAGCGACGAGCCCACGGCCTCGCGGAACGGCCCGTAGAACGCGGAGGCGTACTTGGCGGTGTAGGCGAGGATCGCGACGTCGTCCCGGCCGATCTGGTCCAGGGCGTCGCGGACGACGCCGACCTGCCCGTCCATCATCCCGCTGGGCGCGACGACGTGGGCACCGGCGTCGGCCTGCACCTGCGCCATCTCGGCGTAGCGCTCCAGGGTCGCGTCGTTGTCGACCCGGCCCTGCTCGTCGAGGACGCCGCAGTGGCCGTGGTCGGTGGTCTCGTCGAGGCAGAGGTCGGACATGACGAGCAGGTCGTCCCCGACCTCGGCCCGCACGTCCCGCAGGGCGACCTGGAGGATGCCGTCCGGGTCGGTGCCGGGCGTGCCGAGCGGGTCCTTCTTCGACTCCTCCGGCACGCCGAACAGCATGATCCCGGAGACCCCCGCCGCGGCGGCCTCGGCGGCCGCCTTCTTCAGGCTGTCCCGGGTGTGCTGCACGACGCCCGGCATGGCCCCGATCGGCACGGGCTCCGTGACGCCCTCGCGCACGAAGGCCGGGAGGATGAGATCGGCGGGGTGCAGCCGGGTCTCGGCGACCATCCGACGCATCACGGGGTTGATCCGCAAACGCCGCGGCCGCGTACCGGGGAATGATCCGTACGTCGTCATGTCCTCTACGCTACGCCCGCCCCGAACGCCCCGATGCCGACGCCTTGTCGGCCCCGAGCGGCACCCCCGGGCACCCCCGCAGTCCACGGTCCCCGGCCCCCGGCCCCCGCATGCGCCGCCACACCCCCGGGTCCATCCTGGAACCACAGGGCAAGGCCCCCGACGGCGGCCGAACCCACCGCCGCCGTCCCTCCGTACCCGCCCCCCGCGGAGGACGCGATGACCGCCACCCACCCCACCCCCGATCTCTTCGCCCTCTCGGACGTCGCCGGCCCGGTGCTGCGCCCCGGCGACCCGGCCTACGCCGACGAGGTCATCGGCTTCAACGTGTCCGCGCTGCACACCCCCGACGTGGTCGTCGGGGCCACCGGGGCGGACGACGTCGTCGCGGCCATGCGCTGGGCGCACGCCACCGGCACCCCGGTGGCCGTCCAGGCCACCGGACACGGCGCCAACTTCCCCATCGAGCGCGGCCTGTTGATCACCACGTCCCGGATGACGGGCGTGCGGGTGGACCCCGCCACCCGTACCGCCCGGATCGACGCCGGGGCGAAGTGGAGCCACGTGATGACGGCCGCCGCCCCGCACGGACTGGCGGGCCTGTGCGGCACCTCCACGGACGCGGGTGTCGTCGGCTACACCCTCGGCGGGGGCCTGCCGGTCCTCGGCCGCGCCTACGGCTACGGCGCCGACCTCGTCCGCTCCTTCGAGGTCGTCACCCCGGACGGCCGGCTGCGCGAGGCCGACGCCCGGCAGGAGCCGGAGCTGTTCTGGGCCCTGCGCGGCGGCAAGGGGAACGTCGGCGTCGTCACCTCGCTGGTGACCGAGCTGCTGCCGCTGTCCCGCGTGTACGGCGGCGGCCTGTACTGCCGGGCGGAGCACACCGAGGCCCTGCTGCGCGCCTGGTCGGAGTGGACCCGCACTGTCCCGGACGAGATGTGCAGCATGTTCTCGGTGCTGCGGCTGCCGCCGATCCCCCAGCTCCCGCCGGAGCTGCGCGGCGGCTTCTGGGCCCGGGTCGCGATCGCCTGGCCGGGCGACGCGACCGAGGGCGAGGCGCTGGTCGCCCCGCTGCGGCAGGCCGCGCCGGTGGTGGTGGACATGGTCGGCGAGACGGCCTGCGCGGACATGGACCGCATCCACATGGAGCCGCAGGACCCGCTCCCGGCCCGCGAGTCGTGCCTGCTGCTGCGGGACCTCACCCCGGAGGCGCTCGACACGTTCCTGGAGCAGGTGGGCCCCGCGGCCGGCGCCGAGTACCCCCTGCTGGTGGCCTCGCTGCGGCACATGGGCGGCGCCCTGTCCCGCCCGGCCCCCGTCGAGGACGCCGTGTGCGCCCGCGACGCCCGGTACTTCCTGGAGGCGGTCGGGATCATGCCCGCCCCGCCCGTGGCCGAGGCCGTCGAACAGGCCACACGCCGCCTGCACACCGCCATGGCCCCCTACGGCACCGGCCGCACCATGGTCAACATCCACGGCACCCCCGGCGACGCGGAGGACGTCGCCCGCGCCTGGACCCCGGAGGTCTACGACCGCCTGCGCCACGACAAGGCCACCTACGACCCCGACAACCTGCTCCGCTACGGTCACGCGGTGACGCCCGCGTAGCCGCGGCCACCTCACGACCGGCCGGGCCCCGGACCGCCGCGCACGCACCGAGCCGCCGGCCCGGACGCACGAGAGGCCGGGCGGGGCTGATTGCCCACCCGGCCTCTCGGGAACCCGCCCGGCCTCCGGTCCGTCGACCCGGCACCGCGTCCGCGCCCGGCCTCGGGTCGCGGACCGCCCGGCCTCCGGTCGTGGACCGCCCGGCGTCAGGTCGTGGACCGCCTCCGCCGCGCCCCCGGCCGCCGCTCGCTCGGCCGGGTGACCGGATCCCCGGCCTCCAGAGCCGCCGCGCGGCGCTTCGCGCCGAAGTCGGCCAGCGCCTCGGCCAGCTTGTGCACGGACGGCTCGGGAGCCATCACGTCCACCCGCAGGCCGTGCTCCTCGGCGGTCTTGGCCGTGGCCGGGCCGATGCAGGCGATCACGGTGACGTTGTGCGGCTTGCCCGCGATCCCGACCAGGTTCCGCACGGTCGACGACGAGGTGAACAGCACGGCGTCGAAACCGCCGCCCTTGATCGCCTCGCGGGTCTCCGCCGGCGGCGGCGAGGCACGCACGGTCCGGTAGGCCGTGACGTCGTCGACCTCCCAGCCCAGCTCGATCAGCCCGGCGACCAGCGTCTCCGTGGCGATGTCCGCCCGCGGCAGGAACACCCGGTCGATCGGATCGAAGACGGGGTCGTAGGGCGGCCAGTCCTCCAGCAGGCCGGCGGCCGACTGCTCCCCGCTCGGCACCAGGTCGGGCTTCACGCCGAAGGCGATCAGCGCCTTGGCGGTCTGCTCGCCCACGGCCGCGACCTTGATGCCCGCGAAGGCACGCGCGTCGAGCCCGTACTCCTCGAACTTCTCCCGCACGGCCTTGACCGCGTTCACCGAGGTGAAGGCGATCCACTCGTAGCGGCCCGTCACCAGGCCCTTGACCGCGCGCTCCATCTGCTGGGGCGTGCGCGGCGGCTCGACGGCGATCGTCGGCACCTCGTGCGGCACGGCCCCGTACGACCGCAGCTGGTCGGAGAGCGACGCCGCCTGCTCCTTGGTACGCGGCACGAGCACCTTCCAGCCGAAGAGCGGCTTGGACTCGAACCACGCGAGCTGGTCGCGCTGGGCGGCGGAGGAACGCTCCCCGACCACGGCTATCACCGGCCGGCCGCCCTCGGGCGAGGGCAGCACCTTGAGCTGCTTCAGCGTCTGGGCGATCGTGCCGAGCGTGGCGGTCCAGGTGCGCTGCCGGGTGGTGGTACCGGCGACGGTGACCGTCATCGGGGTGTCCGGCTTGCGCCCGGCGGAGACCAGCTCCCCGGCCGCGGCGGCGACGGAGTCCAGCGTCGTGGAGACGACGACCGTGCCGTCCGACGCCCCGACCTCCGTCCAGCACCGGTCCGAGGCCGTGCGCGCGTCGACGAACCGCACGTCGGCGCCCTGCGCGTCCCGCAGCGGCACACCGGCGTAGGCGGGCACACCGACGGCGCTCGCGATGCCGGGCACCACCTCGAACGGCACGCCGGCGGCGGCGCACGCCAGCATCTCCTCGGCGGCATAGGTGTCCAGGCCGGGATCGCCGGACACCGCACGCACGACCCGCCTGCCGCCGCGCGCGGCCTCCATGACAAGATGTGCGGCATCCCGCACCGCGGGGGCGGCGACAGCGGTTGACGTGCCGTCAACCACCGTCAGCTGGGGCGCTCCTGTGCCCGGCGCCGGATCCTGTGAGGGATCGGCGTCCGTGTGCACCTCGGAGACCCCCTGCCTGGCGTGCTGACGTACGACGTCGAGCACCTCGTGCTCGGCGACGAGGACGTCCGCGTGCGCCAGCGCCTCCACGGCGCGCAGAGTCAGCAGTCCCGGATCTCCGGGTCCGGCACCCAGGAAGGTGACGTGCCCGTGTTCAGGACCGGCGGAAAGGGTGGTGGGGCTCAATGTGCTCGCTCCCCCATCAGACCGGCCGCGCCCTGGGCGAGCATCTCGGACGCGAGTGCGCGTCCGAGCGCCGTGGCACCCTCGTGCGTGTCGGGCACGGGACCGGTGGTGGACAACTGCACCATGCGCGTGCCGTCGGTGGTGCCGACGACGCCGCGCAGGCGCATTTCCTTGAAAATCTGCCGGTCGGCCTGGGAGTCCCCGCGCTCCAGCGGAGCGGAGAGCGGGGGCAGGTCGGCCAACGCGCCCACGGGCGCGCTGCATCCGGCCTCCAGGGCGTTGAGCAGTGACCGCTCGGCCGTCACGGCGACCCGGGTGAAGGGGTCGTCGAGCTCGGCGAGCGCGGCGACGAGGTCCGCGTCGGCCGCGGCGCACTCGATCGCCAGGGCCCCCTGGCCGGGGGCGGGCAAAACCGTGTCGACCGACAGGAAGTCGGTCACCTCGTCACCGCGGCCGATCCGGTTCAGTCCGGCGGCGGCCAGGACGACGGCGTCGAGCTCGCCGCTGCGCACGAACCCGATGCGGGTGTCGACGTTGCCGCGGATCGCCACCGTCGCTATGTCCAGCCCGTGGCTGCGCGCGTACGCGTTGAGCTGCGCCATGCGGCGCGGCGAACCCGTGCCGATGCGCGCCCCGGCGGGCAGGTCGGTGAGCTTGAGCGCGTCCCGGGCGACGATCACGTCCCGCGGGTCCTCGCGCTCGGGCACGGCAGCCACGACGAGGTCGTCGGGCTGCGTGGTCGGCAGGTCCTTCAGCGAGTGCACCGCGAAGTCGACCTCGCCCGCGAGCAGCGCGTCGCGCAGCGCGTTGACGAACACGCCGGTGCCGCCGATCTGCGCGAGCGCCTCCCGGGAGATGTCGCCGTACGTGGTGATCTCGACGAGCTCCACGGGCCGCCCGGTCACCCGGCTCACGGCCTCGGCCACCTGCCCGGACTGGGCCATGGCGAGTCTGCTCCGCCGAGTGCCGAGCCTCAGCGCCTTGTGATTCATGCCGGGCCTCGGTCTCTCTGGGTGGTGCTTTCCCCGGCCCGGGAGACGGCGGCCACCGTCTCGGGGTCGAGGTCGAACAGGGTGCGCAGCGCGTCCGCGTACCCGGCGCCGCCGGGTTCGGCCGCGAGCTGCTTGACCCGCACGGTCGGCGCGTGCAGCAGCTTGTCCACCACGCGCCGCACGGTCTGGGTGATCTCCGCCCGGTGCTTGTCGTCGAGGCCGGGCAGCCGCCCGTCCAGCCGGGCGATCTCGCTGGCCACGACGTCCGCGGCCATGGTGCGCAGGGCGACCACGGTCGGCGTGATGTGCGCGGCCCGCAGGGCCGCCCCGAAGGCCGCGACCTCGTCGGAGACGATACGCCTGACCTGGTCCACATCGGCAGCCATCGGGGCGTCCGCGGAGGCCTCCGCGAGCGACTCGATGTCCACCAGGCGCACCCCGGCCAGCCGGTGCACGGCGGCGTCGATGTCCCGCGGCATGGCGAGGTCCAGCAGGAACAGCACGGGCTCGGGCCGCGGGGTCTGCTCGACCGGCTCGGGCCGGCGCCGCTCGGGGATCCGGCCGACGGTGGCGGCGGTCGCGGCGAGCGCGCCGATCAGCTCGGCGTCGGCCTCCGGGCTGCGGCGGGCCGCGTCCCGGCGGTCGACGGTGCCGCCGGCGACCCACGCCGCGTGCTGCTCCAGCGTGGCGGCGTCCATGCCGGCCACCGCGGCCTCGCCCATGACGGAGAAGCCGGGCTGCACGGCGGCCAGGTCGAGCGGGCAGTTGTCGTCGTTGCCGGCGGCCGGGGCGGCGGCGGGCGCCGGCCGGGGCTGCGTCGTGTCCGCGATCTCGGCGGCGGGCCGGCCCGTCCGGCCCTCGACGGCGGAGGCGATCGACTCGGCGGTCAGGACCAGGCCGGTCGCGCCGGTGCAGGAGACGGCGACGTCGGCACGTGTCAGCTCGGCCGGCACCGACTCCATCGGTACCGCGCGGGCCAGCACGTCCGTGTCGTCGCCCTCGCCGAGGATCTGTGCGAGGCGCTCGGCGCGGTCGAGGGTGCGGTTGGCGACCACGATCTCGGTGACCCCGGCCCGCGCCAGCGTGGCCGCGGCCAGCGAGGACATCGACCCGGCGCCGATGACCAGCGCCTTCTTGCCCCGGGCCCAGGTCTGCACGTCGCCGCCGGCGGCCAGCTGCTCCAGGCCGAAGGTGACCAGGGACTGGCCGGCGCGGTCGATGCCGGTCTCGGAGTGGGCGCGCTTGCCCACCCGCAGGGCCTGCTGGAACAGGTCGTTCAGCAGGCGGCCCGCGGAGTGCACGTCCTGCGCCCGGGCCAGGGAGTCCTTGATCTGGCCGAGGATCTGCCCCTCGCCGACGACCATCGAGTCCAGCCCGCAGGCCACCGAGAAGAGGTGGTGGACGGCCCGGTCCTCGTAGTGCACATAGAGATAAGGAGTGAGCTCCTCCAGGCCGACCCCGCTGTGCTGGGCGAGCAGCGTGGACAGCTCGGCGACACCGGCGTGGAACTTGTCCACGTCGGCGTAGAGCTCGATGCGGTTGCAGGTGGCGAGCACCGCGGCCTCGGAGGCCGGTTCGGCGGCGACCGTGTCCTGCAACAGCTTGACCTGCGCGTCCGCGTGCAGCGAGGCCCGTTCCAGGACGCTGACCGGGGCGCTGCGGTGGCTGAGTCCGACGACGAGGAGGCTCATGCCGGCATCACGGCGGGCATGTCCCCGTCGGGCCCCTGGTCGGCGGAGTCGCTGCGGGCGGCGGCGGGCGGCAGGGCGCCGTCGGTGTTCGCGGCCTCCTCGCCGGCCTTGCGCTGCTCGTGGAAGGCGAGGATCTGCAGCTCGATGGAGAGGTCGACCTTGCGCACGTCGACGCCCTCGGGCACGGACAGCACGGTCGGTGCGAAGTTCAGGATGGAGGTGACGCCGGCGGCCACGAGCCGGTCGCAGACGGCCTGGGCGGCGCCGGCGGGGGTGGCGATGACACCGATGGACACGCCGTTGTCCTGGATGATCTTCTCCAGGTCGTCGGAGTGCTGCACGGGGATGCCGGCGACGGGCTTGCCCGCCATGGCCGGGTCGGCGTCTATCAGCGCGGCGACGCGGAACCCGCGGGAGGCGAAGCCGCCGTAGTTGGCGAGGGCGGCGCCGAGGTTGCCGATACCGACGATCACGACCGGCCAGTCCTGGGTGAGCCCCAGTTCGCGGGAGATCTGGTACACGAGATACTCGACGTCGTAGCCGACGCCCCGGGTCCCGTAGGAGCCGAGGTAGGAGAAGTCCTTGCGCAGCTTCGCGGAGTTGACCCCCGCGGCGGCCGCGAGCTCCTCGGAGGAGACCGTGGGCACCGAGCGCTCCGACAGTGCGGTCAGCGCGCGGAGGTACAGCGGAAGCCGGGCGACGGTGGCCTCGGGAATCCCTCGGCTGCGGGTCGCCGGTCGGTGAGTTCGGCCAGTTGCCACGGTGCTCCTGCGGGTAGAGCGGGGCTGTAGGCGGTCATACGTCCCTACATGACCGCCCCGTCGAAAGCAGGCTATGTCTTTGTGAACGCGTGCACAAAGATGGTGTCCGATTTGCCCGCCCAACGTGACCGGGCTCACGCGCCCCCGGCGCACGCCCGGGGAACCGGCGCACAGCCACCACCGTTCCTTCGCTTCTGGGGGCAAAACCGCACACTCTCCTCTGTGAATCCCGCCCCCGAGACCAAGCCACCATCGATCCTAAGCGACTCACGGACCTCTTTGTACTGATCAGTCAGTCACCTCGCGGCGGTCTCAGCCGGTCAGCGCCTTGCGCAGGCGCTCCTCGTTCACGCGCCAGAACGTGTGCTGACGGCCGTCCACCAGCACCACCGGGATCTGCTCCCAGTACCGGTCGTGCAGTTCGCGGTCCTCGGTGATGTCCTTCTGCTCCCAGGGGACGCCCAGATCGCCGCACACCTTTTCCACCACGACCTGTGCGTCATCACACAGATGACAGCCGGGCTTGCGGATGAGCGTGACGAGCCGGTCCCCGGGGGTTCTGCGACGCAACAGTGGGCTCATGCCGGCCATTGTCGCGCGCCCGCGCCCGGGAGGAAGCCGGCCGGAACGCCGGGGACACGCCGGGCGGCCCGACGCGGTCCGGCCGCGACCGACGCCGCCCTCGCCCAGAGTTCACGTGCTCCCAACCTCTCGGCTCCGGAACCTGCGCACGGAATGGCTATGCTCACGCCATGGCCGCTCTCGGATGGCTCACCCCCCGTAGGCGCTCCGCCACGGCGCGGAGCGTGTTGGCAGGCGAGGCCTCGGCGGAGGCAGCGCGCAAGTCCACGCAGGAAGCCGCCGCCACCACCGCGGAACCGCAGTTCCCCGTGCACGGCGACGACCGGGCCGCCGCCTTCTTCGACCTGGACAACACCGTCATGCAGGGTGCCGCCCTCTTCCACTTCGGACGGGGCCTGTACAAGCGCAAGTTCTTCGAGACGCGCGAACTCGCCCGGTTCGCCTGGCAGCAGGCCTGGTTCCGGCTGGCCGGGGTCGAGGACCCCGAGCACATGCAGGAGGCCCGCGAGTCGGCGCTGTCCATCGTCAAGGGCCACCGCGTCGCCGAACTCCAGTCGATCGGCGAGGAGATCTACGACGAGTACATGGCCGAGCGCATCTGGCCCGGCACCCGCGCCCTCGCCCAGGCCCACCTGGACGCGGGCCAGAAGGTGTGGCTGGTGACGGCCGCCCCCGTGGAGATCGCCCAGGTGATCGCCCGCCGCCTCGGCCTGACCGGCGCCCTCGGCACGGTCGCCGAGTCCGTCGACGGCGTCTACACCGGCAAGCTCGTCGGCGAACCGCTGCACGGACCCGCCAAGGCCGAGGCGGTCCGCGCCCTGGCCGCCGCGGAGGGCCTGGACCTCGGCCGCTGCGCCGCCTACAGCGACTCGCACAACGACATCCCGATGCTCTCGCTGGTCGGCCACCCCTACGCCATCAACCCGGACGCCAAGCTGCGCAGGCACGCCCGCGAGCTGGACTGGCGCCTGCGTGACTACCGCACCGGCCGCAAGGCCGCCAAGGTCGGCATCCCGGCCGCGGCGGGCGTCGGCGCGGTGGCCGGCGGCACGGCGGCCGCGATCGCCCTGCACCGCCGTCGCCGTTGACGACCCAGCGTGATCAAACCGGGGCACCGATGTTTGCGGCCTGACAATCCGCGTAAATCCAACTGGCGTACCCCCACAACCTCGTGTCCAGTCCTCTTGGCTGCACACGGCCACAACACGCCCTGGACCCAGTCGTGATCCGAAGCATTGCGATCAACACTCGTTCACAATCTGACACTTGATGCGGCGTCAATCGGTTACGGAAGCGACGTAATCGATGATTTGAGCAACTCGGTGTAGCAGTGCCTGCACGAAGCGTTATTCTCCTCAGACGCAATCCGGTACCCCTCCGTCGCTACGACGGGTGAAAGGTCCCGCACTGCACGTGATGGAAGCTCTGCCTCTGGGAGTCCCGTGTACCCACACGTCGGGGTTGACGCCTCGGGCCTGGCTACGCTGCGCGCAACGGTCCTCGACCTGTTGCGCGGCTTCGTCCCCACCGCGTACGCCGTCCCCGCATTCGCCACCGCCGCGCCGCTCGGCCCGTGCTACGCACTGGCCGAGGGCAGCGCCGCGGTCGGCAGACGAGGCCGCCCGTCCGGGGCGGCCACCGCCCGCCGCCCGGCGGCGGACAGCGACAGCGCCCGGATGATGGACCTCGTGGAGCGCGCCCAGGCCGGCGAGGCCGACGCCTTCGGCCGCCTCTACGACCAGTACAGCGACACCGTCTACCGGTACATCTACTACCGGGTCGGCGGGAAGGCGACCGCCGAGGACCTCACCAGCGAGACCTTCCTGCGCGCGCTGCGCCGCATCGGCACCTTCACCTGGCAGGGCCGCGACTTCGGCGCCTGGCTCGTGACGATCGCCCGCAACCTGGTCGCGGACCACTTCAAGTCCAGCCGCTTCCGCCTCGAGGTCACCACCGGCGAGATGCTCGACGCCAACGAGGTCGAGCGCTCCCCCGAGGACTCCGTCCTGGAGTCCCTGTCGAACGCCGCGCTGCTCGACGCCGTGCGGCGACTCAACCCCCAGCAGCAGGAGTGTGTGACGCTGCGCTTCCTCCAGGGCCTGTCCGTCGCCGAGACGGCCCGCGTCATGGGCAAGAACGAGGGCGCCATCAAGACGCTCCAGTACCGGGCCGTGCGCACCCTGGCCCGGCTGCTCCCGGAAGACGCCCGCTGACGGCCGGGCACGCTGGGCGACGTTCAACTCACTTTTCGTGACAGCGCGTTGACTTCTGCATCCGATCATCCGGGATCCGTAACCCAAGTGCCGCGCCGCTCGTTGTGCGGGATGCAGGCTCCCTGTGGTCACCCCCTGGCCGACACCGATCACCCGTTCGTGTGGTCGTGCCCGGGGTGTGCAACCCTCAGGACCCCCTGGGGAGTCGACCGTGATGACGAGAGGAGGTGCCGCCAGTGATCGCGAACGTATCGGCGCACCGGCGGGCGAACGCCTTCGCCCAGGCCCTGGAGGAGCAGTCCGAGCCGGGCACGGCGGCCGAGCAGTCCGAAGGCCCGGCACCGGCACCGGCGGCCGGGGAACCGGCCGAGGGGTCACGCCTGCTGGCGCTGGCCTCCGGTCTCGGCGCGCTGCCCAGGCCGGAGCTCGACCCGGAGGTCAAGGTCGTTCAGCGGGCCCAGCTGGTGGCCGCGTTCGAGGCCATGCTCCAGGAGGGCACCGCGGGCGCCGGGGCGACGGACCGCGCGGTCCCCGGACAGCGCTCCACCCGGGCCCGCGGCGCCCATCGCGCGAGTTCGCTGAAGAAGTTCCGGCCGCGCTCCCGCCTCGCCAAGGGCCTCACCGCCGGCGGACTGAGCGTCGGCGTGGCCGCGAGCGCCCTCGGCGGGGTCTCCGCCGCCAGCTCCGACGCCCTGCCCGGTGACTCGCTCTACGGCCTCAAGCGCGGCATCGAGGACGTCAAGCTCGGTCTCGCCGACGGGGCGGACGAGCGCGGCCGGGTCTACCTGGACCACGCCTCCACGCGCCTCAGCGAGGCCCGCCGCCTGCTGGAGCGGGGCCGCAGCGGCCCCCTGGACCACGAGTCCCTGGGCGAGATCCGCCGCGCCCTGTCCGGCATGCGGCACGACGCGTCCGAGGGCCACCGGCTGCTGAGCGAGGCCTACCAGCGCGACCCGGACTCCCTCGGGCCCATCCAGGCCCTGTCCGCGTTCTCCAGCTCCCACCGCAAGGCCTGGGGCGAACTGCGCGAGAGACTCCCCGTCCAGCTCGGGGACGTCGGCGAGCAGGTGACGTCGGTGTTCGACGCCATAGACGAGGACGTGGCCCCGCTGCGCTCCCTGCTCCCCGAGCCCCCGGCCAGGGGCGGTGGCGGAGCCCGCGAGCGGCAGGGCGCCTCCGAGTCCGCGCCCGCCGGCCCCTCCGGCACGGACGACCGCTCGACGCGCCCCGGCGACAGCGGCGGCCGGCACAGCGACAAGGGCAGCACCGGCAGCGGCAGCCCCAGCCGCTCGGCCGGTTCCGGCAAGGACGACGACGGCCTGCTCGGCGGCAACACCGGCGGCCTCCTCGACCCGCCGAAGGACAGCGAGGCCAGCACCTCCCCGTCTGCGGACGGCGCCACTCCCGCCCCCGAGCCGGATGTGACGCTCCCGCCGCTCCTGCCGGGCCTGCTGCCCGGCCTGGGCATCGACAGCGAGGACGCCGACTGACCGGCGGCAGAACAGTGGGGGCGCCCCTTCGGCAAGGGGCGCCCCCATCGTCGTACCCGAGGATCCCGCAGATCAGAAGAAGACCGACCGCCGCTGCACCAGCAGCTTGTACAGGGTGTGCTGGATCTGCTCCCTGACCTGGTCGGTCAGGTTGAACATCAGCATCGGGTCCTCGGCCGCCTCGGGCGGATAGGCGTCGGTCGGGATCGGCTCACCGAACTGGATCGTCCACTTCGTCGGCAGCGGAACCGCCCCGAGCGGCCCGAGCCAGGGGAACGTGGGCGTGAGCGGGAAATACGGGAAGCCCAGCAGCCGGGCGAGGGTCTTGGCGTTGCCGATCATCGGGTAGATCTCCTCCGCCCCGACGATCGAGCACGGGATGATCGGCGTCCCCGCGCGCAGGGCCGTGGAGACGAAGCCGCCGCGGCCGAAGCGCTGCAGCTTGTAGCGGTCGGCGAAGGGCTTGCCGAGCCCCTTGAAGCCCTCCGGCATCACCCCGACCAGCTCGCCCTGCTCCAGCAGCCGCGCCGCGTCCTCCGCGCAGGCCAGGGTGTGACCGAGCTTGCGGGCCAGCTCGTTGACGACCGGCAGCATGAACACCAGGTCCGCGGCGAGGAGGCGCAGGTGCCGGCCCGCCGGGTGGTTGTCGTGCACGGCGACCTGCATCATCAGGCCGTCCATCGGCAGGGTCCCGGAGTGGTTGGCGACGATCAGGGCGCCGCCCTCCGACGGGATGTTCTCGACGCCCTTCACCTCGACCCGGAAGTACTTCTCGTACAGCGGGCGCAGCAGCGACATCAGGACCTGGTCGGTCAGTTCCTCGTCGTAGCCGAAGTCGTCGACCTCGTAGTCGCCGGTGAGGCGGCGCCGCAGGAAGGCCAGGCCGCCGGCGATCCGCCGCTCCAGGGCGCTCTCGCCGTCCGGCTCCCGCCGCGGCTGCTCCCCGGCGGGGCCGGGGGCTTCCTCCGGCTCGGCGGCGCCGGTGGGCAGGGGCTGCACCTCACGGACCGGTGCCGGATCCGTGCCCGGGCGGCGGCTGCCCGCGCTGCGGCGGCGCTGGGGGCGCTGCGCCGCACCGCCCCGGGACCGGTCGTCGTCGAACGGAATGACCTTGGCGTCCGCCATCGTTGATGCGCTCCTCAGTTGGCGCTCTGCGTCGGAAGGTGGTCGCCGCCCGCGAGGGGCAGCGCGGCGATCCGGTCGACGGCCCCCGCGACAGCCTCCGGTGGGAGGAGTCCGGGACTCTGGTTGCGGGCGAAGTCCGCGAACGTCTCCGCGGTCGTGTACTTGGGCCGGAAACCCAGCGTCTCGCGCATCTGGCCCGTGGACACCACCCTGCCGTGGGTCAGCAGCCGGATCTGCTCGGGCGAGAAGTCCGACATCCCCAGCGTACGCACCAGCGAGCCCGCCCAGGTGACCGCGGGGAGCAGCAGGGGCACGGTCGGGCGCCCCAGGCGCCGGGAGCACTGGGAGAGCAGCAGCACGCCGTCCCCGGCGATGTTGAAGGTGCCGCTGTTGAGGGTGCCGCGCCTCGGCTCGTGCGAGGCGATGCGCAGCACCTCGATCACGTCGTCCTCGTGCACGAACTGCAACCGCGGGTCGTAGCCGAACACGGTGGGCAGCACGGGCAGCGCGAAGTACGAGGCGAGCGGGGTGTCCGCGGTCGGGCCGAGGATGTTGGCGAACCGCAGCACGCACACCGCCACGTCCGGCCGGCGGCGGGCGAAGCCCCGGACGTAGCCCTCGACCTCGCAGGTGTCCTTGGCGAAGCCGCCGCTGGGCAGGGACTTGGGCGGGGTCGTCTCGGTGAAGACGGCGGGGTCGCGGGGCGCGGAGCCGTAGACGTTGGTGCTGGACTTCACGACCAGCCGCTGGACCGCCGGGGACTTCTGGCAGGCACCGAGCAGCTGCATGGTGCCGATGACGTTGGTCTCCTTCAGGGAGGCCCGGTTGCCGCTGCCCAGCGGGGTGCCCGTCACGTCGAGGTGGACGACGGTGTCGGCGCCCGTCTCGGCGAGGACCCGCGCGATGCCGGGCTGGCGGATGTCGGCCTGGACGAAGTCCGCGCCGCCCAGGTGGTGCTCGGGCGGGACCGCGTCCACGGCGACGACCCGGTCGACGTCGGGGTCACGCTGGATCCGCCGGACGAACCGGCCCCCCAGCTGGCGGGCCACTCCGGTGACGAGCACGACCTTGCCCAAGATCAGCGCCTTCCTTCAGAAACGTCCTGTCCCGCCGCGTTCCCCCGTGGGGCCAACTTAGCGGGTCGGCGTCGCACTGTGATGACCGCCGGATGCGCGAAGTGACAGATGCAGCCGGACGCAGGAGCCGGACACGCGTGTGGCCCCCCACCGGACGGTGGGGGGCCACAGCAACGCTCTCGCGTCGTCCGCGTCGCGAACCTACTTCTTGTTGCGACGCTGGACGCGCGTGCGCTTGAGCAGCTTGCGGTGCTTCTTCTTAGCCATCCGCTTGCGCCGCTTCTTGATAACAGAGCCCACGACTACCCTCGCTCACTTCTCATCACTCGGTGTTTGGGCGCCATGGGCCCATACGACCTACGAGGGGCCAGCCTACCCGCCCGAGCGCTGAGGTCGTAATCGAGGGGGCCGGGGAGATCCCCAAGTGCCCTGCGGGGCCTCCCCGCCCCAGCCGTCAGGCGGTTTCCACCCCCACGTAACTCTCGCGGAGGTACTCGTGAACCGCTTGCTCGGGGACGCGGAAGGACCGCCCCACCCGGATCGCGGGCAGATGACCGCTGTGCACCAACCGGTACACGGTCATCTTCGACACTCGCATCACCGAGGCGACTTCCGCCACGGTAAGGAACTGAACCTCGTTCAGAGGCCTCTCGCCAGCTGCAGCCATGACACACCTGAACCTTCCGCACTCGACGGCCACCGGCTTCCCCTTCCGGTGACTCTTCGTCGCTGCGTGCTCACTCCCCAATGTAGGGGCGGGTGATGCGAGTGGGGAAGAGGTGCACCCATCGGCGGCCTACTGTGACAGACACGCCCGATTGAGTACGTAGCGGGTCAGCGGCAGGTAGTAATCGGATCGCACGCCGTCATCGAGCGGGATCGCGACGGACACGGACCCCTCGGCCTCCCCCACGAACGGCGCCGGGTCGTCCGAGTCGGCCGGCCCGATGGCCTCGAACCCCAGCTGACCTGCCCCGCAGACCCATCCGTGGTCGCCGATCACCAGCTCGGGCAGGGGCCCGCCGGCCTCCGCGGCCGCGGCCAGCGCGGTGCGTACCGGGAGAGGTGAGTGCGTATGTGCGCCGGGCTCACAACCGGGGCGTTCGGGGGCGGGGGTCCGCACGAGCGCGACTTTCCGTACGTAGTCCAGAGTGAACGTACGTAGGCCGAACCGGGTCGTTATGTCGACACAGCGACCCTGCGCCGGTGTGAGGACAACACATCCCGCCGCCGACAGGGCGTCTGCCAGAGCGGCGTAGAAGCCGAGCAGCCGGTGCGGGTGGCCGGTGCCGAGCAGCACCGGGGCACCCCGCCGCGCGGCGTCGCCGAGCCGGTCCGCGAAGGCGTCCAGGGCCGCCACGGTCCGGGCCGGGTCGATCACGTCCTGGCCGGACGTACGCCGGTGATCGGCCGAGACACCGCACCGGTCCGCCATCAGCTCCAGCAACTCCCGCTGCTGCCAGGCACCTTCCGGGTCGATGCCGAGCAGCACCCGGGGGTCCCGGGCCGCGAAGAGCCGGTAGCGCCGCAGGCTACCCTCCCGGGAGGTCGCCACGGTCCCGGCCAGCCGTGCGCCCACGAGGTGCGCACGGAGGACTTGCGGGGTCAGCACGAACCGATCGTGCGCGACCGCGCCCGGACCTGTCCCCGGAACGCCCGAACACCGCACGGACGGCCTACGCCGGTCCCGGCGCCCCCGGTCCCGGTGCTCCCCGGCCCCGCGCCACGGCGCCGCACGGCACGCATGGCACGCCCGGCCCGCCCGGCACCGCTCAGGCCAGCAGCCCCCGCAGCGGGAACACCGCCCGCCGGGCCGCCAGGACCGCCTGGTCGAGCCGGTCGGCCGGGTCGTAGCCCTCCTCCCAGGCGGACCAGCCGACGGGCCACCGACCGTCCGTCATACGGGCCGGCGCCAACTGCCGCGTCCTGGCGAACACTTCCTGCCGCCACGCCTCGGGGATCATCGCCTCGGGCTCCACGGCCCGTCCCGCGGCGATCGCGACCAGGTGCGTCCAGGACCGCGGCACGACGTCCACCACCGCGTAACCGCCCCCGCCCAGGGCCACCCACCGCCCGTCGGCGTGCTCGTGCGCCAGGTCGTGACAGGCCACCTGCACCGCCCGCTGCGCGTCCAGCGACACCGCCAGGTGCGCCAGCGGGTCCTCGAAGTGCGTGTCGGCCCCGTGCTGCGTCACCAGCACCTGCGGCCGGAAGTCGGCGATCAGCTCCGGCACGACCGCGTGGAACGCCCGCAGCCAGCCCGCGTCGCCGGTGCCGGCCGGCAGGGCCACGTTCACCGCCGAGCCCTCGGCCGACTCCGCGCCGGTCTCCTCCGGCCACCCGGTCTGCGGGAACAGCGTCCGCGGATGCTCGTGCAGGGAGATCGTCAGCACCCGCGGGTCCTCCCAGAACGCCGCCTGCACCCCGTCCCCGTGGTGCACGTCGACGTCGACGTACGCGACCCGCTCGGCGCCCAGCTCCAGCAGCCGGGCGATGGCGAGGGAGGCGTCGTTGTAGATGCAGAAGCCGGAGGCACCGCCCGGCATCGCGTGGTGCAGCCCGCCCGCGAAGTTCACCGCGTGCAGCGCCTCGCCCCGCCACACGGCCTCCGCCGCCCCCACCGACTGCCCGGCGATCAGCGAGGACACCTCGTGCATCCCGGCGAACGCCGGATCGTCCATGGTCCCCAGCCCGTACGACTGGTCCGCGGCCCCCGGGTCCGCCGAGGCCGCCTTCACGGCGTCGATGTAGTCCTCCCGGTGGACGAGCCGCAGCGTCGACTCCCCGGCCGCCTTGGCGGCGACCACGTCCACCTCCCGGTCCAGCCCGAAGGCATCGACCAGCCTCCGGGTCAGGGCGAGCCGGACCGGGTCCATCGGATGGCCCGGGCCGAAGTCATAGCCCGTTACTGCCTCGTCCCACATCAGCTGTGCGCGGCCGCTCATGCCCGCCACCGTATCGGTCCGGTTGAGGCGCGAACGACCGGGCGTACACGAGCGTCACCAGCACCAACACCATCGGCACCAGCATGGCCCCGCGGTAGCTCCACGCATCCCCGAGCGCCCCCACCAGCGGCGAACCGATCAGGAACCCCACGTAGTTGAAGACGTTCAGCCGCGCCACGGCCGCGTCCGACGCCCCCGGGAACAGTCTCCCGGCCGCCGCGAACGTCTGCGGCACCAGCACGCACAACCCCAGCCCCAGCAGCGTGAATCCCAGCATCCCGACCCACGCCCCGGGCGCCACCGCCACCACGGCGAACCCGCCGGCCGCCACCACCGCCCCGCCCCGCACCACCGCGACGGCCCCGAACCGCCGCACCCCGAAGTCCCCGATCGCCCGCCCCAGCAGCGTGGTGACCATGTACACGTTGTACGGCACGGTCGCCATCTGCTCGGAACTCCCCAGCACGTCCTGGAGGTACTTCGCACTCCAGTTGGAGACGGTCGAGTCCCCGATGTACGCCACCGTCATCACCAGGCACAACGGCAGCAGCAGCCGGAAGACCAGCACCTGCCCCTCACCGGCCTGCTCCTCGGCGACCGCCACCGCGCCCCGCCCGTCGTCGGCGTACCACCGGCTCCCCGCCAGCACCGCGGGCAGCAGCACCGCCACGACCGGCAGGTACGACACCCACAGCGCCAGATCCCAGTGCGCCCCCGCCCACGCCAGCGAGGCCCCGACGATCCCGCCCAGGCTGTAGGCCGCGTGGAAGCTCAGCATGATGCTGCGCCCGTACGACCGCTGAAGGCTCACCCCGAGCATGTTCATCGACGCGTCCAGCACACCGACGGCCAGCCCGAACGCGGCGAGCGCGACGGCGAGTGCGGCCATCCGCTCCCCGGCGCCCACGCCGAGCAGCGCCAGCAGCACCACGGGCTGGGACCACCGCAGCAGCCGGCTGGGCGGTATCCGCTTCACCAGCCGCTCGGTCGTCACACTGCCGATCCCGGCCAGGACCGGCACCGCCGCGAGGAAGGCCGGCAGCAGCGCGTCGGACACCCCGTACCGGTCCTGGATGGCGGGGATCCGCGTCACCAGCAGAGCGAACGCGACGCCCTGCACGAAGAAGCTGAACGCCAACGAGGCCCGGCCGCGCCGCAGCACATCAGTCATGGCGGCGAGCGTAGGGCTCCGGACTACCCGTGGGTAGATCCGGCCAAAGATGAATTCCCCTCAACTTCACCGGCGCGGGGAGCTCAGGCCAGCAGGTCGATCAGCTCCCCCATGTCGGAGAAGAACCCACGGCACCCGGCCAGCCGGTCCGCCGGCGTCATGGCGGTGAACCCGTACACGTCCATTGCCGCCGCGACGGCCGCCTGCACGCCCAGCGGACTGTCCTCCACGACGACACACCGCTCGGGCGGCACACCCATCCGCTGCGCCGCGTACAGGAAGAGGTCGGGAGCCGGCTTCCCCCGCCCCACGTCCTGCGAGCTGAACACCCGTCCTTCGTCGAACCACCGGTCCAGCCCGGTCGTCCGGTGTCCCACTCGAATCCGCTCATGGCTCCCGGACGACGCCACGCAGTACGGCACCGCGTCGGCGGTGAGCTTCTGCAGTACTTCCTCGACGCCCTCGACCGGCTTCAGGTCCCGCTCGAAGGCCGCGAACACCCGAGCGTGGAAGACGTCGTCGAAGTCCTCGGGCAGCCGCCGCCCGGTCCGCTCCTCCACCAGGTCGTGCACGCGGTGCATCGCGGACCCCATGTAGTCGCGCAGGGACTCCTCATAGGTCGTGGCGTGCCCCAGCTCGGTGAGGTAGGCGGCCAGGTGCCGGTTGGAGATCGGCTCACTGTCGACGAGCACACCGTCGTTGTCGAAGATCACGAGGTCATAGCGCATGAATAGACCCTAAACGCAGAAAACCCCCGCATCTTTCGATGCGGGGGTTTTCCCAACAATTGTTCGGCGGCGTCCTACTCTCCCACAGGGTCCCCCCTGCAGTACCATCGGCGCTGTAAGGCTTAGCTTC